>NZ_JAJFZL010000001.1:3809925-4444912 GCF_020733635.1 Nocardia spumae
GGCCGGGTTCCAGTGCCCGCATGAGGATCCACGCGTCGCGTTCGAGGCCGACTCGCCGTTCGCTGACGCCCAGGTCGCGCATCCGGTCCAGGAGCGCGACCACCTCGGTCGGCAGCACGAGCCGTTCACCGCTGTCCAATTGCGCGATCCGGCGGCGGTACTCGCCGAGCCGGTCGATTCTGCGTTGTAGTTCGGTATCGATATCGGCCAGCGCGGCGGCGAACTCGCTCGGTTGCGCGTGCAGCAGGGCCTCGATCCGGGCCAGGGGAACACCGGCATCGGCGAGGGTCCTGATCCGGAGGAGGTCCACCACCGTTCGGGCGCTGTAGCGGCGATAGCCGGACTCGTCACGTTCGGGCTCGGGCAGCAGGCCGACGTGATGGTAGTGGCGCACGGTGCGCACGGTGACGCCCGCCGCCGCGGCGAGCCGACCGATGGTGAGCACCGTCCTCCTCGGTCGCCGCGACACCCGAACTTCGACGATTCTAAACGGATGCGGCCCGGTCGAGAACATCACGGATCGCCCGGATCACGGCGTCGGGACGATCGAAGCAGAGCCGGTGGTGGACGGTGCCGGACACGATGCGCTGCTGCCCGCACGAGACCGAGCCGGCCAGAGCGGCATCCATCGCTCTTCTGCCCTCCTGGATCTCCCGCGAGATCCGGTTCCCATCGGGGTCCTCGCCCAGGACGGTGAGGGCGACCACCGGGACATCGGGGATATCCGGCCCGGACCGCAGTTCGGTGGCGAGTTCGACGAGCGCGCGGCGTTCGGCGAGCCCGGCGCGCAGCCAATCATCGCCGGCCTTGGCGTCGATCAGCGGCTGCCGGATGTGCTCCGGGTACCGCGCGTACAGCTCGGTGCTCATCGCGCGCACGGCCGCGCGCAGCTCGCGAAGCCGGTCCGGATCCGGTGTCATCCGCTCGGTCGCCGCCAGACTCGCCGCCGACGGCATGAACGAGTCCCAGTCGCGGTGCAGACCGTCGAGCCACACCAGCCCGGCCACCTCTCGCGGATACAACTGCGCGAACCGATGCGCGTACAAACCGCCGAGCGAGTGTGGGGCGAGCACGTACGGTCCGGCGAGGCCCTCGGCGCGCAGGACGTCGCGCAGTTCGGTGGCGACCGCGGCGGCCGTCCGCGGCAGCGGGACCGGATCGCTGTACCCCGTGCCGCCGCGGTCGTACACCACGGCGGTGGTGAATTCCGAAACCCCTTGCTGGACAGTGAAATAATCGAGTCCGACAGCGCCCGCGCCCGGCAGGAACACGACCGCCGGTCCCCCGCTGCCCGCCCGATGGACGAAAATCCGTCTGCCGTCGATGTCCTGAAACCCCGCGACCGGCGGATCCAGCCGGGCCGCGGATGTGCTGTTGTTCGTCATGGAAGCAGACTCCGACCCTGACGCAGCGTCAAGGTCAACTCCGCACCGGCTCACCGTCGAGCCGCGCGGCCAGCCGGCGGTTGGTGACCCTCAGCTGCCGCACGGTGGCCGCGGCGAGAGTGCGGAGCTGGGCGAGATCGAGCCGACCACAGATGTGGTCCCAGTGCAGTGCGACATGATCGCCGACGCCGATTCGCTCGAGGCCCGGCCACGCGGCACCGCCGGTGATATCAAGTGCGCGAACGGTATTCGGCGACAGACTCAGCCGGCGGCCGTCCCAGCGCAACTGCCGTGAGCGCACCGTCACCTCGCAGGAGTTTCGATCGCACACCCGCGCCCACGAGATCCGGCAGCCGTCCAGAACGCGCAACGGCTGCTCGGCCGGGCCGCGCCCCAGCAGCCACGACCACGGATAGACACCGAAGACGTGAAAGCTGTGGTTCGCGTTCGCCTCCGCGGCCAGCGCCGGGGTCAGGTGCCGCCAGTACCCCTGGGCCAGTGGACCGATGAGGGCCAGCAGGTGTGAGAGGAATGCGGCGGAGTCGAGCCGGGCGCCGAGTCCCCCACCGAGCCAATACGATTCGACCAGCCGCCGGTCCAATGGGTCGTCGACACCGGTCATCGAGGCCATGATCCGCAGGTACGGCCAGGCGCCGGAGAACTCCCGGGCGGCGTCCCGGATTTCGGATTCGGTGCCCGTGGCCAGTGCCGTGCTGTCCGTCGGCCCGCAATAGCCCAGCGCATTGGGTGCGTAGGCGTACCGGGCGAACATCTCGACCCCGTCGCTGCGCCGGTTCACGGTGGCGCTTCCGAATTCGTTGCGGCCGAATGCAATCCCGCCCGCCAGCGGCGCTCCACATCGCCGTACCGCCACACCGCCACCGCGACCGCCCAGGTGCCCACGAACAACGCGACGATGATGAAACCCATCGCCCCCAGATCCAGATTGCCGATCCAGGCCAGCGGCCCCGCGGCGATATCGAGTTTGTCGGCGAGAATCGAGATGATCTCCTGCGCTCCGATCAGCAGGGCCACCGTCACCGACAGTCCGGTCACGACGACGTTGTAGTAGATCTTGCGCACCGGTTCGGCGAAGGCCCAGCCGTAGGCGTAGTTCATGTACGCGCCGTCGAGGGAGTCGAACAGCGACATCCCCGCCGAGAACAGCACCGGCAGCACGATGATCGCGTACCAGGGCAGATCGGTGGCGGCGGCACCACCGGCCAGGACGAGCAGGCTGACCTCGGTGACGGTGTCGAAGCCCAGGCCGAACAGCAATCCGATCGGATACATCTGCCACGGCGAGCGCACCGCCCGCAACAGCGGTCCCAGGAATCGGGTGAGGGCGCCCCGCGAATCCAGTTGCTGTTCCAGCGCGCGCTCATCGTATTCACCCTGGCGCATCCGGCGCAGTACCCGCCAGATGCCGACCAGCGACACCAGATTGAGCAGACCGATGAGGATCAGGAAGGTCCCCGATACTCCCGTCCCGAAAACACCCGTCCAGCGTTGCAGACCCGAATCCGGGTTCTCGACCCCGGCAGCGAGCGCGCGGATCCCGATCGCGACCAAGGCCACGATCGCGAACACGACGGTGGAATGTCCCAGCGAGAACCAGAATCCGACCGACATCGGTTTCTTCTTCTCCGCCACCAGTTTCCGCGTGGTGTTGTCGATCGCGGCGATATGGTCGGCATCGAACGCGTGTCGCATGCCCAGGGTGTAGGCGGTCGCGCCCAGACCGACGCCGAAGGCCGCGCCCTGCACGGTGTACCCGCCCGGCGCGACGAGCAGCACCAGCACACCCCAGCCGATCAGGTGCAGTGCCACGACGGCCGCGACCATCGACACCACGCTGCGGCGCTGGCCGCGATCCCACTCCGACCACGCGCGCCGGGCTCTCGCGGCGACCGTACCGATCCGCACCATGGTCGATCCTCGTGGTCGGGCACCCGGCGGTCCCAGCGCCGATGTGCGTCCTCGGCGGATCCGCCTCGTGCTCAGCAGATCCGCGGCAGTTGCTCACCCGCCGGCAGATCCACCACACGGGTGCCGCCGAGGGCGGTGCGGGCCACCACCATGCCCGGATGATCGGCGACACACACGCCGATGGCCTCCGCGTGCGCACCCAATGGGTGGGCCCGCATCGCCGCCAGCACCATGTCCGCGTCCTCCGGCGCGACGAAAGCCACTGCCTTGCCCTCGTTCGCCACATACAGCGGGTCGAGCCCGAGCAGCCCGCAGGCGTCGCGCACGGCATCGGGGATGGGCAACTTCCGCTCGTCAACGGTAACACCGACTTTCGCGAGCCTCGCGATCTCGTTCAGTGTCGCCGCAACGCCACCGCGCGTGGGGTCGCGCAGGGCGTGGACATCGGCGCCGGTGGCCAGCATCGCCGCGACCAGACCGTTGAGCGGGGCGGTATCGCTGCGCACGGTGGTGCCGAATTCCAGGCCCGCCCGGCAACTCATCACGGCCACGCCGTGGACGCCGATATCACCGCTGATCAGAACCACGTCACCGGGCCGGGCGCGCTCCGGGCGGATGTCGACACCGTCGTCGAGGACGCCGATGCCGGCGGTGTTGATGAAGATCCCGTCCCCGTGCCCGGAATCGACCACCTTGGTATCACCGGTCACCAGCTTCACTCCCGCCGCCGTGGCGGCGGTGCCGACCGCCTGGGCCACCCGGGCGATCTCGGCGAGTTCGGTGCCCTCCTCCAGGATGAACGCGGTCGACAGCACCAACGGCCGGGCACCCGACATGGCGAGATCGTTCACGGTGCCGTTGACGGCCAACTCCCCGATCGAGCCGCCGGGAAACACGATCGGCTTCACCACGAACGAGTCGGTCGAGAAGGCCAGCCGGGTCCCGCCGACACCGATCACCGCGGCGTCACCGAGACCGGCTTCGGCGGCGGCGCCGAATGCGGGCAGGAACAGATGCTCGATCAGTTCGCCCGACATCGCCCCGCCACCACCGTGGGCCATCACGATGGTCGGCGAATCCCGCAGTGGCAGTGGGCAGACCCAGCCTTCCGGGTCGATAGTCGGCGCCACGGGCGAGGTTTCGGTGTCCTCAAGCATGTGCCACCTCCGGCGGCAGCTCCAGCCGGCGATACAGGTAGTAGGCCGCGCAGGCGCCCTCGGAGGAGACCATGGTCGCGCCCAGCGGGTTGCGCGGTGTACACCGGGTACCGAAGGCCTCGCATTCGTTGGGTTTGATCAGGCCCTGCAATACCTCGCCGGACCGGCAGATCGAGGATTCGGCCGTGTGCAGATCGCCCACCGAGAACCGGTATTCGGCATCGTAGTCGCGGTAGCGCTCCGAAAGCCGCCATCCGCTGCGCGGTATGACCCCGATCCCGCGCCAGCCGCGATCGGTCACGTCGAACACATCGTCGAGCATCGCCTTGGCGGCCGGATTGCCCGCCGCGGGAACCGCGCGCGGATAGGCGTTCTCGACCTCGTGGGCACCGCGCTCGAGCTGGCCGACCGCACGGCGGATGCCTTCCAGGATGTCGAGCGGTTCGAAGCCGGTGACCACCATCGGTACCCGGTACTTCTGTGCCAGCGGCGGATACTCGCTCGTGCCCATGACCGAGCACACGTGCCCGGCGGCCAGGAACGCCTGCACCCGGCAGTCCGGCGATTCCATGATCGCCGCGATCGCCGGCGGTACCAGCACGTGGGAGACCAGCAGGGAGAAGTTCCGGATGCCCAGGCGCTGGGCCTGGTAGACGGTCATCGCATTGGCGGGGGCGGTGGTCTCGAATCCGATGCCGAAGAACACCACCTGCTTGTCCGGGTTCTCCTTGGCGAGGTTGAGCGCGTCCAATGGCGAGTACACCACCCGCACGTCACCGCCCTCGCTCTTGACCCGGAACAGGTCCTTGTCACTGCCGGGCACGCGCAGCATGTCGCCGAACGAGCAGAAGATCACGCCGGGGCGGGCGGCGATCTCGAGCGCCTTGTCGATCACTTCCAGCGGGGTGACGCATACCGGGCAGCCGGGGCCGTGGATCATCTCGATCTGATCCGGCAGCAGCTGGTCGATGCCGTGGCGGATGATCGAATGTGTCTGGCCGCCACAGACTTCCATGATCGCCCAGCGCCGGGTGGTGGTGGCGCGGATCCGGTCCAGCAGTAGCCGTGCCAGATCCGGATTGCTGAATTCGTCCAGATATTTCATCGCTGCACCTCGCTGTCGTCGGCGGGCGCGACACCCGCGCCGTGTGCGGTGGGATCGGGCAACCCGGATTGACGGGCGGCGATGGCGAAGCCGTCACCGAACTCCTCGTTCAGCACTCCGAGATGTTCGAATTCGGCCAGTGTGCGCAAGGCCGATTCCTCGTCGAGCCGCTGAATGGCGAAACCGACGTGGACAACCACGTAGTCGCCGACCGCCGCGTCCGGAATGTATTGCAGGCAGACGTCTTTGTGGACGCCGCCGAAATCCACGACCGACATCAGGGTGCCGTCGCGTTCGTAGAGGTCGAGCACTTTCCCCGGTACCGCCAGGCACATGGAATTCTCCTTTCATTCCGCCCCGGCAGCCAGCAGCTGCCCGAATGCCAGGCCGCCGTCGTTGGGCGGCAGCCGGTGATGGGTGATGACGTGGAAGCCGTTGTCTCGCAGCAACGTGCGCGCCGCCGAGAGCAACAACGCGTTCTGGAAGACACCGCCCGACAGCGCCACCGTGGTGTCCGGACCGGCGAAGCGACGGGCCAGTTCGAGGATCAGATTCGCCACCGCCCGGTGGAACCGAGCGCCGACCACGGCCGCATCGAGGCCGGCGGTGACATCGGAGACCACCGCGGCCAGCACACCCCCGGGATCGATCACCGTCGCCGCTTCGGCCGCACCGGGGCTGTCGGTGATCTCGAAGTGGTAGACCCGGTCGCCGGGGTCGGCGCCACGGGACAGCCCCTCCAGCTCGATGGCGGCCTGCGCCTCGAAGTCCACCACCTGCCGCACTCCCGCCAGCGAGGCGACGGCGTCGAACAGCCTGCCCATACTGGAGGTCGCGGCGCATCCGAGTCCGGTCTCGAATTGGTGGCGCAGCACCCCGCGCTCGATCTCCGGGCAGGCCGCCACCGACGGGATCGATTCCGGCCAGCCGATTCCGGCGGCGTGCAGATGTGCCAGCGCCATCCGGTAGGGCCGTCGCACGCTGGTGTCGCCACCGGCCAGCGGAACGTACTTCAGATGCGCGAGCCGCCGGAACCCCTTGTAGCCGGCCTCGAGCACCTCACCGCCCCAGATCGCGCCGTCGGGCCCGAATCCGGTGCCGTCGAAGGCGATTCCGGTGACGGTGGCGGTATCGGGCAGGCCGTGCTCTCCCATTACCGCCGCGATATGCGCGTGGTGGTGCTGAACCGTGCGCACCGGCCGTCCGGCCGCATTGCGGTGCGCCCACGCCGTCGACCGGTATCCCGGATGCGCGTCGGCGGCCAGCCGGACCGGCCGCACCCCGGTCAGTTGCTCGAGGTGGTGTTCGGCGGCGTCGAAGGCGCGCAGGGTCGCCACATCGTCCATATCTCCGATGTGCTGGCTCAGCCACGCGTACGCACCGTCGGCGACGGCGCAGGTGTTCTTCACATCGGCGCCGACGGCGACCGTGGCCGCGGCGGCGACCGGCATCGCAAGCGGCAGCGGCGCGTAGCCGCGCGAGCGCCGGATCGGCAGTTCGGCGCCGTCGACGAGGCGGACCACCGAATCGTCGCAGGGCACCAGGATTCGGCGGTCGTGCCAGAGCCTGCCGTCGGCCAGGTCGGCCAGGCGCCGGGCCGCGTCGTCGTCCTCGTAGCAGATCGGCTCGCCGCCCAGGTTCGCCGATGTCATCACCAGGGTGGCCGGGCCGGGCGGGTCACCCGGCAATCCGAACAGCAGCAGATGCAGCGGGGTGTAGGCCAGCAGCACACCGAGATCGGGATTGCCGGGGGCGACGGCGGCGGCCACCGCGCGCTGTCCGCGCGGCAACAGCACGATGGGCCGCTGCGGTCCGCTCAGCAGTGCCGCTGCCGCGGTGTCGACGCGCGCGATCGCGCGCGCGGTGGCCAGATCCGGGACCATCACGGCGAACGGTTTGTCTCCGCGCCGCTTGCGGCGGCGCAATCGCGCGACCGCGATCTCGTCAGCGCCGTCGCAGGCCAGGTGATAGCCGCCGATCCCCTTGATCGCGAGAATCCCGCCCGCGCGCAACAGCTTTCGCGCGTCCGACAGCGGATCGCCGGAGCCCGGACCGGCGTAGCGCAGGGTCGGGCCACAGTCCGGGCAGGCGATCGGCTGCGCGTGGAAGCGCCGGTCGGCCGGATCTCGGTATTCGCGGGCGCACCGATCACACATCTCGAAATCGGCCATCGAGGTCTGCGCGCGGTCGTAGGGCAGGGCGGCGATGATGGTGAATCGCGGCCCGCAGTTGGTGCAGTTGACGAACGGGTGCCGATACCGCCGGTCGGCCGGATCACGCAGTTCCCGGACGCAATCGGCGCATACCGCCACATCCGGGGAGGCGAAGGTGCGTCCCGTGCCGCGGGTGGTGTCGGCGATGCGGAATCCGGTGCCGCCGCGCGGTGGTAGTTCGACGCGTTCGACGGATTCGATCACCGCCAGCGGCGGAGGACGCAGGCGCAGGCGGTCGGCGAATTCGGTCAGGGCCGCGGGCGTGCCCTCCACATCGATGGTGACCCCGGCACTGTCGTTGGCGACGCTGCCGGTGAGCGCCAGCTCGGCCGCGGTGGTGTAGACGAACGGCCGGAACCCGACGCCCTGCACGACACCGCGCACCAGCAGCCGGCACCGGCCACGGTCGCCGTTCACGGCCCCTCGCCTCGGCCCAGCAATCGCAGGCCCGCCATCGCCTGGGTGGCGCCGGCCTCGTCGGTGCGTTCGACGGCCAGACCCATGTGGATGATCACCCAGTCCCCCGACTGCACCGGATCCTCCTCCAGCAGGCCGATATTCACCTTTCGTTTCTCACCGGCGACGTCGACGAGGGCGAGCTGGCCGCCGTAGCCGTCCAGGATTTCGACGACTCGGCCGGGAATTCCCAGACACATGTTCAGACCTCCGTCCGCTGTACCAGCAATCCGGCGACGACCCGGCCGACCGCGTCCACCGCCGGTGCCACCGCCGCGGCGACGGGCTCCGACAGGCCGATCTCCTCCGCGGTCGAGGCCACCTGACAGCCGACGACCACCGTCGGCGGTGGTGTCGCCCCCAACGCCCGCACACCGGCGAACACCGCCGCCGGGTCCATCCCGTGCGCGTCCAGCGCGGCCGGGTGGTCCGGGTCCGGCTCGGCGCGCAGGATCTCCAGCCGGCCCGGTTGTCCCCGGTCCGGCAGCGCGTCGACCAGGACCAAGGCGTCCCAGGGCTCGAGCAGGTCGTAGGCCAGATGCATACCGCGGATGCCGTAGTCGACGATGCGCACGCGCGGATCGGGGCCCGGCGGCATCCGCCGCACCACCTCGGGGCCGAAGCCGTCGTCGCCGAGAAAGATGTTGCCGATTCCCGCGACGAGTACGCGCCCGGTCATCGCGGATCGCCGGGCCGTGTCGTGTCCCCGACGTTCACATCCGCCGGATTCGCAGATAGCGGCGCATATCCGGGATCGAGCGCAGGCCGACGACCGCCGCTACCGCCACTGCCACGGCGACGACCGCCAACGCAACCATTCCCACAATCTCCATGAGAGGTCTCTCCTTTCCCGCTGTGCTGTCGCGGATTTCGCTGTTCAGTTGTCCGGTCCGTCGAGCGGTTCGAGCTCATCGGGATCGAAATACAGGTAGCGCCCGTACGATTCGTGCAGATCGGCGCCGGGATCATCGGTGATGACGACGCCCACGTGGGTGCGGCCGTCGACATCGGCGTGCACCGAGGTGACGCGGGCTTCGCGGCCGTCGAAGAACATGTCGTGGATGTCGGCGCGCCGGGTCGGGCGCAGCCGCACCCGGCTGCCCTTGCGCACCAGGGTTCCGGCGATGGCCACGGCATCGGAGTCCGGGCTGACCGCGCCGTCGGCCTCGGGATCCCACCAGTTCATCCCGAACGGGATCTCCGGAATCGGATGCGGCGCCTCGGCGTGCGGGTCGCGCAGTACGCCGTGCAGCCGGGCGAGATCCTCGGCGGTCATGGCGTCGCATCGGTCCACGATGCGGGCGGCGCGGGCATCGGTGGCGCGGGCGGCGGCCTTCTCCGCATCGGTCATGGTCATCACACGCAGGGACAGGATCTCGTCGATTTCGGTCGAATCGTAGAGCGGCTCCCGGCTCTGCTCCGCGATCTGCGGGTGGTCGTAGAGGATGATCGGCGAGAACAGCATCAGGCTGTGATCGCCGGGTGGTCCGGCCAGGACCGGGAAACACCGGTGGTGGGCGCACTGTTCGACGGCGCGCTCGGCCCGCGCGGGCGGTTCGAGCAGCGACACGAATTGCGCGCCGGCGATCTCCGCGATCACATGGGCGCCGATCAGCGAGCGGGTGATGGCATCGCGGGCATCGGTGGCCGGCGCTCCGGTGTTGCGTACCGTCACGGTCAGGCGCCGATATCCGCCGGCCTCGTCGAGGCCCAGTTCGACCTCGCCGCTCACTGCGGCGCGGACGCGCACCACCGTCGCGGACGAGCCCAGGGGTTCGGTCTCGGTGGCCGCTGGAATGCGGAACGGCACAGTGGTCGCCCCGGGCGCCGCCGGGCCGATCGAAATCTCCTGTTCGACGGCTTCGTCCCAGGCCCGGAACGATTGCGGCCCGATCGTGAGTTCGTCGATTTCCGCTCCGGCGCCGTCGCGTAGTCCGCGATGTTGCAGCTGCAGGAAACGAACCGCGATCCGGAGCACGGCACCGGCGTCGGGGGTGATCAGCACCTGCCCCCGCAGACACGAGTCCTCACCGGTTCCCGCCGCGGCGGCTCCCTCGGGGCCCAATACCCCGAACTGCCAGCGCGATCGGTTCTTCGCGGCATCGGCGCGATACGGATAGAGCAGGTAGCCCTCGTACAGCACGGCGTCGGCGACCGCCCGGGCGCGGGCCCGGCCGGCATCCTGTGCCGCGGTCACGACCGCTCCTCGGCGGCCGCGAGCAGGCGGTCGACGGCCTCGTCGAAGCCGAGCAGGCCGTGTCCCGATTTGAAGGCCGCCAACGCCGTCAGGGTCTCCTGGTTCAGTCGCACCCAGCCCATATGGGGAAAATGCGCGCCCATCAGATCCCGCCACACCGACACCGGCATCCGGTAGGTGTCGTCGCGGTCCCACGGGATCTGCTGGATCGCGAAACCGTGACTGCCGCGGATGAATACGGTGCCACTGAACAGGAATACCAGCGGCACCGTGCCGTCGCGCAGG
Organism: Nocardia spumae; assembly: GCF_020733635.1. Lineage (NCBI taxonomy): Bacteria > Bacillati > Actinomycetota > Actinomycetes > Mycobacteriales > Nocardiaceae > Nocardia > Nocardia spumae. The sequence goes on from NZ_JAJFZL010000001.1 coordinate 3,820,653, forward strand.
GCGTGCAGATACTTCGAACCGGCGACCTCGAAGTCGTAGGTGCACGACATCGGCAGATCCACTTCGGCGCCACCGGTGAATCCGGGAATCGTGGTCGCGCAATGCATCCACAGAAACGATCGCTGGGTGTCGGCCCACCTCTCACGCGGGCCGAACAGATCCAGCAGGCCCGCGGCCTCCTCGTCGGAGTAGCCGCGGCGGTGCGGTTCGATGCGAACCTGCGCCCGCAGGGCGATCGCGTGCACCGGTTCGTCGCCGACCGACGCGATGCCGATCCGCGCGGACAGAATCGGGGTCACCGCATACGGCTCGGGCCGGATGTCGAGGACGGCGAAGGTCGTGGAGTACGCGGGGCTCATCCGCCGGCTCCGCTCGCCATCCCCGCGCGCGCCGATACCGCGGCGAAGAATTCCTCGATGTAGTCGCGTACCTCACTTCCACCGTCGAAACCGCGCCACAGCAGCCGGATTCGGCCCACGAACTCGTAGCACGCGTCGATCGGCAGGAGCAGACAGCTCGCCCCGGCGCCATCCCGATCGGGGACGCGCAGCAGCAGCGCCTCCACATCCTCGGCGAGGGTGTCCAGGGCAGGGTGCCGATCCAGGATGGACCGCCAGTTCTCCAGCGGCAGTTCCGATTCGATGGCCCCGGCCGGACCCGGGTAGAACGCGACCATCCGTCCCACCGCCGAACTGCGGAACAGGAAAACCAGGCCGACCGGGAACTCGAGACCGTCCCATTCCGCCTGGCTCATGGTGAAATCCGGAAACGCCGTATAGCGTTGCGGCACCGCGCGGTAGCGCAGCGCGGCCCGCTGATCGGTGAACAGGAGATAGCAGCCCCGGCAGACGCACATCAATTGCCGGGCCTCGACGTCGACGACATGCTGATGCTGCTCGGCGATGGATTCCGCGCACATCTCACACCGCTCGCCGGGCGGCGCGGGCGGCGGGCGATCCGCCGCCAGGCGGCGCAGTGTGCGGGCGGTCCCGGTCATCCGCTCACCCCCACCGGCACGGCGACCGACAGTTGCCCGTCACGAACGAGCACGGGCAGCGGTTCGAGATGCCCTTCACCGTCGAGGCGCGCTCCGGCATGCACGACGTCGTAATGGGCGCGGCACGCCGGGCACCGCAGCACCGGCTCGGCTCGGCCGGCTCCCCGATGCAGGACCGCGCCGGACAGTGATCGCGCGCACGCCGGACAGTGATCGCGGTAGACGTAGATCTCGTCGCCGACCCGGCAGGCCAGCACGGCAGATCCGGCCACCTCGAATCCGCCCACCTCACCCGCGGCGAGAGCGTCCAGTTCGGGTACCGCGACCCAGCTTCCGGCCGAACGAACATGTGCGAACAGCGAATCTGGTGCGATCACCGCGCCGTGGTCATCGGTCCGGGCCGTGACGACCTCGATGGCGTCGATCTCGGGCGCCGCGGCGCGCACCGCATCCTCCACCGCCAGCTCCAGGGTCACCGCGGAGGAGGGGCAGCCGCGGCAACTGCCGGTGAGCTCCAAGTGCACCACGGCGCCGGTGACATCGAGTAATCGCACATCGCCGCCGTGCGATCCCAGATACGGCCGCACCGAATCCAGTGCGGTCGCCACCCGCGTGTCCACATCGTCGGGGTGCAGGCCGTGGACCAGCAGCAGACTGGCGATCAGATCGTCGTCGAGCAGGCGCCGCACGGTATCGCGGTCGAGCTGTTCGATGATCCGGCCGAGACCGGCACCGTAGAGATCGACGACCTCTCCGACAAGTTGTTCGGCACGGTCGCGTGCTGCCGCGCCACCGGTGGACATGGCATCGAGCAAGGTGTCTATTCGTTCGCCCGCGCCACGCCACCGCTGTTGGTCCACCGCGATGTGGCCGGTCTCGGAGTGTTCGGGCACCGCGTCTACCGCCTCCTCTTCGCGTTCCGGGCCCGCCGGTCGGGCGGGCCCGTTGCCTATTCGGCGGTCAACGTCTGGGTCGGTGAATGCACCGTCTCGAGGGTTTTGCCCTTACCGAGGTACATGTGCACGCCGCACGGCAGGCACGGATCGAAACTGCGCACCGTGCGCATGATGTCGATGCCCTTGAAATGTTCGCGATCGTTCTCCTCGAAGATCGGCTGCCCCTGCACCGCGTCCTCGTACGGGCCCGGCGTGCCGAAGCTGTCGCGCGGATTCGCGTTCCACGGGGTCGGTGGATAGGGGTGGTAGTTGGCGATCTTCCCGTCGCGGATCACCATGTGGTGCGACAGCACGCCGCGCACCGCTTCGGTGAATCCGCAGCCGATTCCGCTGTCGGGCACCTCGAACTTCTCCCAGGTCTTCGTGCGACCGGCCCGGATCTCGGCGAGCGCCTGTTCGGCGAAATGCAGGGCACAGGCCGCGGCATAGGCCTGGAAGTAGGTGCGCGCGCGATCCCGCTCGATGGTGTTGCTGCCGTGAACGGGAATTTTCCATTCCAGCTCCACCGGCGGTTTCAGGGCGGTCTTGGGCAGATTGATCTGCACACTGTGCCCGGTCGCCTTCACGTAGCCGATATCGACGAGTCCGGCCAGGGCCGTGGACCACAATCGGGCCAGCGGACCGCCGCCGGTATCGAGCGCCAGATGGTTCTCGCCGTCGAACCAGCGCGGTGACATCACCCAGCTGTACTTGTCGTCCATATCCCGCTTCTGCGGTTTCGGGTTGGTGTGCTGATTCCAGGGATGGCGTCGATCCACCGGATTGCCCAGCGGATCCTGGGTGACGAACATCTCCTGATCGGTCCAGTCCTCGTAATACGAACTGCCCAGCAGGATTCGGATGCCGAGATTGATATCCACCAGCGAGGTAGTCAGGAGTTTCCCATCGACCACGACGCCGGGCGTCACGAACATCGCGCGACCCCACTGCTCCATATCCTTGTAGTCGAAATTGCAGACCTCGGGATCCTGGAAGGAACCCCAGCAGCCGAGCAGGGTCCGGCGCAGGCCGACCTTCTCGTAGCCGGGAACGGCCTCGTAGAAGAAATCGAACAGATCGTCGTGCATCGGCACGACCTTCTTCATGAATTCCACATAGCGCATCAGCCGGCTGGTGTAATCGGTCATCAGCTGCACTGTCGCGACCGTGCCGATCCCGCCGGGATACAGCGTCGACGGATGGACGTGGCGCCCTTCCATCAGGCAGAACATCTCGCGGGTGTACCGGCTCACCTGCAGGGCCTCGCGGTAGAACTCGCCGGTGAACGGGTTGAGCGCGCGCATGATGTCGGCAATGGTGCGATAGCCGTGCGCGTCGGCGTGCGGTGCGGAGGTCTTCTCCGCCTGCGCCAGGACGCCCGGATTGGTCTCCGACACCATCTTCTCGCAGAAATCCACGCCGACCAGATTCTCCTGGAAGATGTTGTGGTCGAACATGTATTCCGCGGCTTCGCCGAGATTCACCAGCCACTCGCCCAGATGGGGTGGCTTGACCCCGTAGGCCATGTTCTGCGTGTAGCACGAGCAGGTGGCGTGGTTGTCACCGCAGATGCCGCAGATCCGGCTGGTGATGAAATGCGCGTCGCGCGGATCCTTGCCGCGCATGAATATCGAGTAGCCGCGGAAGATGGACGACGTGCTGTGACATTCGACCACTTCGCGATTCTCGAAGTCGATCTTGGTGTATATGCCGAGGCTGCCGACGATCCGGGTGATCGGGTCCCACGCCATTTCGACGAGCGAATCCGGGTCGATCTTCTTGTGTGACGGCTCCGGGATGATCTGTGTCATCGAGCGACCCTCCTACCAGGTGCGTGTCGCGCCCGTATCCAATGTCGCGCTCTTGTGCCGCCAGTGCGGCTCCTTGTCCACGGTGCGGCCGGTGATGTGGCGCAGGCTGCGAATCACCGAGCCGTACAGTCCCGACGCCGTCGAGGACAGCTTTCCCCCGGGCGGCTCGTCCATGAACGGCATGAATTTGTCCGGGAATCCCGGCATGGTGCATCCGATGCAGATACCGCCCACATTCGGGCACCCACCCACGCCGTTGATCCAACCGCGTTTGGGCACATTGCATTTCACCACCGGACCCCAGCAGCCCAGTTTCACGATGCATTTGGGTGAACCGTATTCGTCGGCGAAGTCACCCTGCTCGTAATAGCCCGCGCGATCGCAGCCCTCGTGCACGGTCGCGCCGAAGAGCCATTTGGGACGCAGGACCTCGTCGAGCGGGATCATCGGCGCCTGACCGGTCGCCATGTAGAGCAGATAGGTCAGCGTTTCCGACAGATTGTCCGGCTGGATCGGGCATCCGGGAACGCAGACGATGGGAATGTCGGCCTTGGATTTCCAGTCCCAGCCCAGATAGTCCGGGACTCCCATCGCCCCGGTCGGATTACCGGCCATCGCGTGGATACCGCCGTAGGTGGCGCAGGTGCCCACCGCGACGACCGCGGTCGCTTTCGGCGCCAGCCGGTCCAGCCATTCACTGGTGGTCATCGGCTGATCGGTGTCCGGGTTGTTGCCGAATCCGCACCAGTATCCCTCGGTGTGCAACTTCTCGTTCGGTATCGATCCTTCGACGACCAGGACGAACGGCTCGAGTTCGCCGCGATCGGCCTTGAAGAACCATTCGAGGAAGTCGTCGGCTCCCCCGGTCGGGCCGCACTCGAAATCGATGAGCGGCCAATGTACGGCGATCTTGGGTAGACCGGGCAGGGCGCCCAGTGCGATTTCTTCGACACTGGGCTGGGTGGCGGCAGTCAGCGCCACCGAATCGCCGTCACAACTGAGGCCGGCGTTGATCCACAAGACGTGTATCAGCGTTTCCTCGGCCCGAACTGCTTCCTTCGTGGGCATGAGTTTGCCGCCTTCCCGAACCGGGCGGGGGCTGGCCGATCCGGCTCGAAGCCGTCACGATCTGTGATACAGACCACATCAGTTTAGGCCGGTCGGTTTGTTGCGACAACAGCTGTTGACGCTTCATTCGATCGGTACTGCTCGCGCAGCCACCGGTACCAGTCCGACATTCCTGTTCCCGTCGCGGCCGAGACCGGCAGGATCGTCACATCGGGATTGACCGAACGCGCGTACTCCGAGCACCGATCCAGATCGAAATCGACATAGGGCAGCAGATCCACCTTGTTGATCAGAACCAGGCCCGCCGCGGCGAACATGTGCGGATACTTCAGCGGTTTGTCGGTTCCCTCGGTAACAGAGACGATGACCACTTTGGCCCGCTCACCGAGATCGAACAGAGCCGGGCACACCAGATTTCCGACGTTCTCGATGAAGACGACCGATCCCGCGGGCGGATCCAGCGTATCGAGCGCCTGCCGCACCATCTGCGCGTCCAGGTGGCATCCCGCGCCGGTATTGATCTGCACCACCCGGCAACCGGTGGCCCGGATCCGGTCCGCGTCGAGCAGGGTCTCCTGATCACCCTCTATCACCGCGATCGGGATATCGGCGCAATCGCGCACGGTCCGCTCCAGCAGGGTGGTCTTCCCCGCCCCGGGCGAGCTGGTCATATTGAGCGCCACGATGTTCTGCGCGGCCAGCCACTGCCGATTTCGCTGTGCCAGTTCATCGTTCTTGGCCAGCACCTTCTCCTCGAGGGTGACGGTCTCGGTCACCGGAAGGTGGATATGTTCATCGCCGCCGGCGTGGCTGTGACCGCCCGGCCCGTGGTCGTGCACATGGCCGACTTCGTGGTCGTGGTCGTGGTCGTGGTCGTGCGGGACGGTGATCACGGCAGTGTCGTCTCCGCATCCGCAGGTTGCGCACATGGATCACTCACCTCCATCGAACGGATTCGCAGTTCGCGGCCCGCGACGAGTTCGACGTCGGCGCTGCCGCATCCACACAGCAGGATCGGGTCGCGCAGGGTGAAATCGGCGCCGCAGCGTCGGCAGCGCGCCCGGCCCGGTACCGGCTCGATCGACAGCCGCGCGCCCTCGGCCACCGTGCCCTCGGCGGCCAGGTCGAAGCAGAATCGCAGCGCATCGGGGACGACCGCGCACAGATCCCCCACCGCGACGGTCACGCTGTGAACTCGCCGTCCCGCCGCGTTGCGCTCTATTCCGCCGATGATCGCCTCGGCGATCGCCAACTCGTGCATGCGATATCTCGATTCCTCCGTCAGCCGGGATCGTCGATCGCCACGTAGTGATCAACATTACTCGCGCACCGGGCGGCTGATCGGTTTACTCGGAATTCGCTGAACTCTGCCGGGAGCGTCGTCTGCGGCCGCTCGCCGCGGAGGGCGAACCGCAGATCACCGAGCTGCCGGGTCGGAGCGGGCAGATCTCGGACTCCCGGAAAAGTCGCCGTCGGCGGGCGACGGTACGGACCCACCGGCCCGGCGAGCGCGGCTAACCGGCGCGCCCCGGACCGCGCCCGCCGCGCTTACCATGATGGAATGAGTTCTCGTGCAGTGCATTTCGTCGGCAGCTTCCCCGCCGACGGCACGGAAACCGCTATGCGCGCGATGCTGGACGGTAGCGCTGGTCGGCTCCGGACCCTGCCGACCGGTGAAACTCGGCGCTACGAACTCTATGTCGTGCCCATTCTGGACGATCTGGTGACGCAGGGAAAGCTGGAGGTCGTACGCCCGGGTCAGTGGCGCTCGCTCATCGACCGGACGGTCTACCGGGTCCCGCGCGGTGTCGAATTCCGTGGTGACGACATCGATCTCGGCTATCTGCGCGAGGCCGAGGAGGCCTGGCCGATCTTCGAGCGGTTGCGAGCGGAGTACGACCGGCCCGATCTGGCGCTCCAACTCGGGATGCCCACCGCTCTCACGCTCGCGGCCATCGCGCTGGGACCGAAGGGCGCGATATCGCGTCGGCAGGCGTTTCTGGAGGCGACGGTGCGGGATGTGGCCGCGATTCGCGAGCTGGCCGGCGACGATGTCGTCATCCAGTTGGAGGCCACCGCCGAACTCGTGCTCACCGCCCGCGGCGGCCCGCTGAGCCGCTCGGTGGAACGGGCGTTGCGCCTCGGCGCCGGTATCGCCGAGCTGGCCGCCGCGACGCCCGCGGGCACCCGGATCGGCGTCCATCTGTGCCTGGGGAGTCTGCGCAACAAAGCAGCCGCCGCCGCACACGCCCGGCCGGTCGTGGAACTGGCCAATTCGCTGGTCCGGCACTGGCCCGAGAACCGAACGCTGGAGTACGTGCACGCACCGTTCGCCGCGGGCGACCACGCACCGCCGACCGGCGCCCGGTTCTACCGGCGGCTGGCCGATCTGTCGCTGCCGGTGGGCACCCGGTTCTACCCGGGTCTGGTGCACGATGCGCCCACGGTCGCGCAGCAACAGGCGACGCTGGCCGATATCGAGGCCGCGCTGGGCGCACCCGTCGACGGCGTCGCCGCTCCGTGTGGACTCGGCAGGCGGTCCCGGCCGGTAGCCGAGGACCTCATTGCCCGCGCCGCCCGACTCGCCGACTGACCGAAGACCGGGCGATACGGTGCGGCGGACCGTCCCGCGGAAGCGCAATCGCGGCCGCCGGCACCCCGCAGTGGCCTACCCGGTGCCGATCTCGTCCCCGTGCGGCTGCTGCCGTAGGGCGAGAGCGAGTTCGACATGCCCGTTGTCTAGCAGAAATCCCAGGAACAGTGCCCGGAAGGCCGCGTGCACGGACTCGGCCGGCAGTGCGCCCGGCACGGCCAGTTCGTGGAGCGCCAGCCCGTGCGCCAACGCGGTGAAAGCCGGTGCCGCGGTGTCGGGTTCGGGCCCGCCTGCCGCCCGCACACCCGCGGCGGCCACCCGCCGGGCGGCGGTCAGAGCGCGGGCGGCGGCATCGCCGAACTCCGGATGACGCGCGGCGTGCAGGTACGCCTCGAACAGGGCGAGCGTTTCCGGAGTGCGCGGCGCGGCGGTGGCGGCCAGGGCCGCCGCGACCTCGTCGGGCGTGCTCCGCGCCATGGCGAGGGTCTCCGCGAGGGCGACCTGGGCATCGGCATCGGCTTCGGTGTGCACGCGCAACGCTTCCTCGGTGAGCGCGTCGATCGAGTCGAAGAAATAGCCGACGGTGGTCAGTGGCAGACCGGCCTGCTCGGTCACCGCGCGATGGGTCACCCCGGAGGCGCCGACGGCAGCGGCCACTTCGACGGCGGCCTTCAGCAGGGCTTCGCGCCGAGCCATGGCGCTCGGACGGTGGCGGCGCGTGGTCACGCCGACCACCCTAGAGCAGATCTGGAAACTCTTACAGAATCGCTCTGGGCAAAGTCTGTAAGTTCTTCTAGTCTTGACCGGCATGACGTCCATCCACGCCTTCCGCGACGACGCACTCGGCGAGCACGATGCGGTCGCCCTCGCCGAACTGGTTCGCGACGGCGCGGTGAGTCCCCGGGAACTCGCCGCCGCCGCTATCGACCGGGCCCGCCTGGTCGACGCCCGGTTGCACGCGGTCGCGCACCCGGCTTTCGACGCTCCCCGCTACGGCGCCCGGTCCGAGGCCGCCCTCCACGGCGTACCGACGTTCATCAAGGACAACACCGATGTCGCGGGCATGCCGACCAACCACGGCAGCGAGGCCTTCCGCGCCCGGCCCGCCGGCAAGGACGGCGCCTACACCGCACAGTTTCTCGGCACCGGCCTCACCCTCATCGGCAAATCCCGCCTGCCGGAGTTCGGTTTCAACGCCACCACCGAGTTCATGACCGAACCGCCGACGCGAAACCCGTGGAATCCGGATCATTCGATCGGCGCGTCCTCGGGCGGATCGGCTGCACTCGTCGCGGCGGGTGTCGTCCCGATCGCCCATGCCAACGACGGTGGTGGGTCGATCCGCATCCCGGCCGCCTGCGGCGGGCTCGTCGGACTCAAACCGAGTCGCGGCCGCCACATCGATGGTGAACAAGTCGCCCACGTGCCGATTCACATGATCTCCGAGGGCGTGCTCACCCGCACCGTCCGCGACACAGCCGCCTTCGTCGCCGCGGCCGAGAACTATTGGCGCAACCCGAAACTCGCGCCCATCGGCGACGTGTGCGGGCCCGCCCGCCGCCGCCTGCGGGTGGGACTGGTGATGGACAGCGTGACCGGCGCCCGGGTCGACGACCCCACCCGCGCCGCGGTCGAGCGCACCGCGGCGCTACTGGAGCAGGCCGGGCATATCGTCGAGCCGATCGCGCTACCGGTGACCGGGCAGTTCGCCACCGACTTCGTCCAGTACTGGGCGTTGCTGGCCGAACTCGCGGTCAGCACCGGCAAACTCATCCTCGACCGATCCTTCCGGGCCGCCGCCACCGACGGCCTGACCCAGGGCCTGCGCGCCCATCACCGCCGCACCTGGCAGCGCACCCCGGGTGCGCTGCGCCGGCTGCGCCGCATCCCCGACACCTATGCGCGTATGTTCGCACGGCACGAAGTCGTTGTCTCGCCGGTACTTTCGCACTCGGCTCCGAAACTCGGCTTCATCGCGCCGACCGTGCCGTTCCCCGAGTTGATCGACCGGCTCACCAACTACGTGGCCTATACGCCACTGAACAACATCGCCGGTACCCCGGCGGTCTCGCTGCCGATGGGCCGCACCGACGACGGACTGCCGGTCGGTGTGCAGCTGTCCGGCGCGTACGGAGATGAACGCACACTGATCGAACTGGCGTATCTGCTCGAGGCCGAACATCCCTTCCCGCGGATCGAGCGGTCCAGTAGCGCGGCGCTCACCTAACGGCTGATTCGCCGCGGCACCGCCACGGTGAGCAGTTTGTCGGGATTGCGGATGGCGTAGAGGGTGGCGATCTTCCCATCCGCGATCTCGATCAGGTAGACCCCGGCCGGACGGCCCTCGCGATAGACCGCCAGGGCCGGCGCATGGTTGCAGTTGACCATCTCGATCCGCAGGTCCGGCGTCGACTTGCGGAACAGATCCAGCAGGTACCGGGCTACCCGCTCGGCGCCGACCACCGGCCGGCGCGCGGCGAGGGCCTTGCCGCCGCTGTCGGCGATGAACATGGCGTCCGGCGCCAGCATCGAGAGCAGGCCGTCCACATCGCCGGTGGTCGTCGCCGCCATGAACTGTTCGGTGATCCGCGTGATCGCGCCGGCGTCGACCGGTTCGAAGCGCCGGCGCCGCGCCTGTACGTGCCCGCGGGCACGGTGCGCCACCTGCCGCACCGTCGTCACCGATTTGCCGACGGCCGCGGCGATCTCGTCGTAGTCGAATCCGAACACCTCGCGCAGGACGAACACCACGCGTTCGTCGGGGCCGAGGGTTTCCAGCACGACGAGCATCGCCATCGACACCGATTCGGCCAGCACCATATCCGCCGATGCGTCCTGCTCGTCGATCAGCAGCGGCTCCGGCAGCCAGGGGCCGATGTAGTCCTCACGGCGGCGAGCTCCGGCCCGCAGGGTGTTGAGCGCCTGGCGCGTCACCAGCCGCGCCAGATAGGACCTGGTGTCGCGCACGGTCGTCAGGTCGACCGTCGACCACCGCAGGTAGCTCTCCTGCAGCACATCGTCGGATTCGGTTGCCGAGCCGAGGATTTCGTAGACGATGGTGAACAGCAGCGGCCGCAGCAGCGTGAACCGCGCGGCATGCTCGTCGGCCGTCACGAGGGTGCGCCCGCCGATGCGGGCGCCGCCTGCGCGGGCCGCGGGCCGCCCTTCGGCCAGAACATCGAACCGGGTTTGCGGGCCTCCCTGCGGATCTTCCCCACACCGAACGTGCAGGTCATCTCCTTGATCCTGGCACCCATGCGGCCGCCGATGTAGAGGTTGACGGCGGTGTCGTCCTTGCGGGCGAGCTGCCGGATACCGGCACGACGGCCGAGACTGACACATGTTCCGACGAGGGCCTGATCGATCACCGCGGGCTGGGTCCCCGCGATCCGGCTCAGCACGGTGTCGGCGGCCTGTGCCCCGAGTGCGCCCGCGGCCTGTGAGCACATCCGCAACGGCTGCCCCGACGGCGCCGCGGCGTCGCCGGTCGCGACGACTCGGCTGTCGTCGATACTGGTCAGGGTCTCGTCGGTCAGCAGCCGGCCCACGGCATCGGTGCGCAATCCGCTCGCCGCCGCCAACCTCGGCACGCCGAAACCGGTCGTCCAGATGGTGAGCGCGCTGGGACACACCGCACCCCCGCCGAGGACCACCGCATCCGGCCGGACCTCGGTCACCACATCGCCCTCGAGCACCGTGACATTGTGCCGCGAAAGCCATTTCGCGACATAGCGACGGCCCGCCGGACTCAGCGACGGCATCAGCGTCGAGCCGCAGACCAAGGTCACCGACCGTCCCTGTTCGGTCAGTTCCGCGGCGGTCTCGATACCGGTCGGCCCCCCGCCGACCACGGTGATCGGCGCATCGGGGGAAAGCTCTTCCAAGCGGGAGCGGATTGTCCGGGCGTTCTCGAATTCGGCGAGGGCGACAGCGAATTCGGCCGCCCCCGGCACCGACGGTATCGCGGCGGTGCTGCCGACCGCGTAGACGACATGGTCGTAATCGAGTACGCGGCCCGATTCGAGCCGCACGGTGCGGGCCGCGGTATCGATCCGGGAGGCCGTATCGACGATCAGCCGGATGCCCTCGCCGAGCAGAGTGCCGTAGTCGAGGGTCGCCTCCCCGGTGCCCGCGACGAGCTGATGCAGCCGGACCCTGTCCACGAAATGCGGACGGGGGTTGACCACCGCGATGTCGATATCCGGTCGCATTCGCAGGTGGTTGGCCGCGACCGTTCCGGCGTAGCCGCCGCCGATGACGAGGACCCTGTGGTGTGTGTGCTGTTCGCTCATGCCCCCAAGACACCGCGCGCGGCCGAAATATGACATGCCAGGATGTGACGCGCGCCACGGTTCAGTGGTGTGTGCGGACCGCCGCGACCCGGCCGCCCGCACACCCCTCCTCCGATCGCGCCGGCTACACCTCGACCGGGTCCCGGCCTTCGGCCTTGGCGGCCTCGCGGGCCAGGATGCGCGCGCGCTGCTCCTCGAAACGGACGACATCGCGGCCCAGCTTCTCGAGATACTCGGCGAGTTCCTCGCGAGCCCGCTCACCACGCGCGGTGAAATCGTTGCGGTCGAAGACATTCCAGGTCCGCAGCACCGGATTGAGTACCTCGTCGAGATGCTGGCGCAGATCGTAGATCCCGTGCTTGACCATCAGCACACCGTTGCGCCGCCAGTTCGGCATCCCGGTTCCCGGCATGGCGAAATTCCGGACCACCGTGGTGACCGACTCCATCGTCTGATCAGGCGCCAGATCGAATGCCGCCGCGGTGAGTGTCCGATAGAAGATCATGTGCAGGTTCTCGTCGGCCGCGATCCGCGCGAGCATCTTGTCGGCGATCGGGTCACCGCAGACCCGGCCGGTGGAGCGATGGCTGATGCGGGTCGCCAGTTCCTGGAACGTCACGTAGGCGACCTGGTCGAGGACGCCACCGAAATCATCGGGTGCGTGGACGCCGCGGGTCATGTGCACCATCCGGTCGTGTTCCAGGGCCACCGGATCCACCCCGCGCGTGACGACGAGATAGTCGCGCATCGCGATGGCGTGGCGGTTCTCCTCGGCCGTCCAGCGGCCGACCCAGGTGCCCCAGGCGCCATCGCTGGAGAAGTTCTCGGAGATGGTCCGATGATAGGACGGCAGATTGTCCTCGGTGAGCAGGTTCGTGATCATGGCGACCTTCGCCACTTCGGACAAGCGGGACTGTTCGGGCTCCCAGTCGACCCCGCCCATCGCGGCGAAGTTGCGCCCCTCATCCCACGGCACATAGTCGTGCGGGTTCCACTCCTTCGCCGTGGCGAGGTGCCGGTCCAGGGTCGTGGCGACCACCGGCTCCAGTTCGGTGAGCAACTGCAACTGCGTCAAATCCCTTGGCATACAATCCCTTTCGAAATGATGAACCATCGGCACTCGCGACACACCAGAGTTGTTCCGGTAGCGGTGTTGCGGGGCGACACGCTACCCGGTGGACCGATGGCCACGGCCGCTTTCGAGCCGGAGTCCTCGCCCACCTCGCACGGCGCCGGCCGCCTGTCGCACGGCTCGACACCCCTTTCGAACGTCATCGATCGGATCGATGCTACGACGCACTCGGCGCCATCCCGGAGTGTCGACCCCGATCCGGCGCCGCAACGGCTCCATTGCCCGGCGTGCCTGATCTGCGCCGGGACGGGTCCGTATTCATTGCGCATCTCGGCGACCGAGGTGAGCGTGACACCGAAAATCGCTTCCATCCGGAGTGGATCGCGACGCTGCACGCGATCATCGACGAGCTCTCGCCTCGGACGGGCCCGCCGCGCCGGTGTGGCGCTGACCGAGTCGATCGCCGGCTACAACAATCACTCGATGGTGTCCGGCCCGGGAACGACCGGGCTCCGGTCGGCGTGAGCCACCCGAGTTTCGGCCGGTTCCGGCAATCGGTATAGTGAACGCATCACATACTCGGGTGGGACAATGTAGGTGTAACTTCGAGTTACAGTAACTTCTGGGCAGCGGCTCACGATGTCTGCGCTCCCCCGCTACCGCCCTCGTTCGAGGTCCCGTCCTCCGCCGCGGCACCGTTGTCGGGCAGATCCGCCACCGCCGCGGTGACGGTTGGGTACAACCCCACCGGTGTCGCCCCCCGCTCCGCGGTTCCCAGCTCGTCCCCGAACTGACCGATCGAGCGAGCGATGCGGAAGTCGATTCTCCTGCGGCCCAACTCGTTTCGCAGATCCGCCAGCATCGCCGCGGCCGTCACATCGATACTCGGCGAGGTCTCGGCGTCGAGCACCACCAACCGGGTGCGATCGGTGCACAACCGCTCGATGCGCTCGCGCACGTAATCCGCGTTGACGAAGAACAAGCCCGACTCCACCCGCACCACCACCAGATCCGGACGCTGCCGCAGATCCGGATGCCGGTCCACGTCCAGCCACAGGGTGCCGGACCGGACCACCTGTGCCACATGCGGCCGCGAGGTGCGATACACCAGCAACAGCATGGAGATGCCGATCCCGATCAGCAGGCCCGGAAGCGTATCGAAGAACAGCACGCCCAGCATCGCGGCCATCGCCGCGGCGAAATCGGCCCGGGCCGCTTTGCCGTAGATGCCGCCCAGCCGCTCGGTCCAGACTCGATACAACCGGCGCAGCGCGGCGACGTCGACCAGCTCGATCACCGCCGCGATCACCACACCCGCCAGGGTCGCCTCCGGCAGCTTCTCGAACAGCCCCGTCAGGAACAGCAGGGTCAGTACGGTCAGCACCGCGACCACCAAACCGCTGGCCTGCGATTTGGCACCCGCCGAGCCGTTGACCGCCGTCTTGGACAGACTTCCGTTGACCACCATCCCCGAGGCCAGCCCCGCGCCGACATTGGCGGCGCCCAAACCCAGGAGTTCACGGTTGGCGTCGACCTGGTAACCCGCCTTGGCCGCATAGGTTTTCGCCGCGCCCAGCCCCTCGGCGAAGCCGATCAGCAGCACTCCGACCGCGGGTCCGAGCAGATCGATGTAATCGGAGAAATCCACGCCAGCGGGCAACCCGAGCACCGGGAGCCCGGAATCGATGTGGCCGACGATCGCGACCCCCTTGTCGTCCAGATCGAATACCGCCACCGCCACGATGCCGACCAGCACCGCCAGCAGCGACCCCGGCACCAGTGGCAGCCAGCGCTTGACCACCAGCACGATCGCCAGGCTCAGCACACCGACGACCAGTGTGCGCCACTGGGTGTCGCCCAGGTGACTCAGCACGCCCCACGCCTGCTCGAAGAAATCGCCCTCGTGTTTGTCGATGCCGAACAGTTTGGGCACCTGGCCGATGATGATGGTCAGCGCCAGGCCGATGATGAATCCCTTGAGCACCGGTTCGGAAATGAACGCCGCGACGAATCCCAGCCGGATCACCCCGGCTATCAACCCCGCCACCCCCGTCACGATCGCCAGGGCCACCGACAATCCGATGTAGCGGCCACCGTCGGCGCCGGCCAGCGGCGTCACGATCGCCGCCGACAAGGCGGCGGTGGCCGACATCGGCCCCACCACCAGATGCCGGGAACTACCCGCGAGCGCGTAGAGAACCAGCGCCGGCACCGCCGCGTAGAGCCCGACCACCGGCGGCACTCCGGCGATCGAAGCGTAGGCCAGCGCCTCGGGCACCAGTACCGCCCAGACCGTCAGCCCGGCGACGACATCGGCACGCAGCCATTGCGGGCGATATCCCGCGAAGGATTCGAACACCCAGCGTGCCGCCACTGTGCCCTCCTGCCGGGATCGGTCGCGGCCCGCCGCCGCCGGACGAGCCCGTTGCCCGCACGGTAACCAGTGGCGGTCCCACTACTCGTCACACGTTCCGGGTGAAATCCGCTTCGGCCGGCGGCCATCGCGTCGGCGAGACGGGATCGGCGCGGGGATTCGATTGGATCCGCGGCGGCTCCGGTGAGCTGATCAGCGGAGCGGGCCGCCCACGGCGTCGTCGGGAGGTGCCGATCCGGAATCCGCCGCGGGAGTGATGCGCGGGTCGGCGAAGACCTCCGCGGTGCCGGAGGCGGCGGCCGCGATCCGATCGGCGGCAGTATCGGTCACCCGCAGGGCGTAGAGATCCTGTGCCGGATCCACCGCGACGAGGCCGAAATCGTGATCGACCTCGTCGTCGGCGAGATGCAACTGACTGCGCGCCGCGGCCAGCGTGGCATCGGCGCGCAGCCGGATGGTCAGCAGCGGCATGGTTCCACGCTACGCGCGGACTTCGGTGTTCTTCAGCTCCGCGAGGACCGCGGCGGCGTCGACGACACCGTAGCCGTAGTCGTAGTTGTAGCCACCGGGCTGCGCCGTCGCCGTTCGCTGTAGTACCCCGCGCAGCTGCGCGGGGGACACCTTGCTCGCCGGATACACGGTGCGGATCGCGGCGACGAGCCCCGCCGCGACCGGGCAGGCCGCCGACGTCCCGCTGTCGGGGTCGTTGGCGCCGAACACCTTCGAGCCGAGGAAATGCGTGTAGCTGCAGATATCGGGTTTGCGATCGGCCAGCCGGCCCGGCCCCTGCGAGGAGTAGCCGACCCGCTGCCCCTTGGTGTCCACGCCGCCGATACTCAGCACGCTGGGATGCGAGTTGGCGCCGCCGATCGGATGATCCTTGTAGGCGCAGCGCGAATCCGGGCAATCGCGGCCGCAATTGCCCGCGGCGAACAGAATGTCGGCGCCGGCGGCCTCCAGCGAGCCGACGATCAGATTGAACGGATGCGACGGGTTGTCGGAGTAGTTACCGGGTTGCCCCACCGGGAAATCCCAATCCGGCGAGAACGCACCCCAACTGTTGCTGACCACCAGCGCGCGGGTGGCCTCGGGCTGATCGGTGAGCACGGTGCGCAGATGCGCGTAGGCGGCCAGCGCGTCCGACAGCAATCCGTCCATCTGGCTGCCGCCCTGAGTTTTGCTCTGCAGCACCGGGATATCGAGCAGTGTGGCCTGCGGTGCGCCCAGCAGGACGTCGAAAGCGCACATCGATCCGTGTGCGACCGGGAACTGGCCCGGGGCACCGGACACCCGCGGCGGATTCCAGCTGCGCTTGGCATCGATGGTCACCTGACCGCCGCGCACTTGCTGAACCCGCGCGACGTTGATACCGGTGTCGACGATCGCGAGCGCGACCGCGCGACCGTCCATGCCGGCGCTCGCCAGATCACCGGCGTGCAGCAGATTCGCCACATCGGCGGCGGTACCCACGGCCGGATCGCCACCGCAGGTGAGCGTGGTCTCGATTCTCGGATCGGCGAAAACACCTGTGACGGAACCACTTCGGGTCAGCTGGGCCACGGTGGCGTCGAGTTCGGCATCGGCGATCTCACCACGGACCACCACGGTGTCCGCGGCGACAACTCCCTGGGCGGTACTCGCCTCGGGAATCGACAGCGGCGCATACGAATGGTCGAGATCGAAGCCGGGAAGCTCCCCGGCGACATCGGAGGCGGCCACCGAGACGCTCGGATCGGCAACTGCGGCAATCAGATCGGCGGAGGGGCGGAGTTGAATCAGTGCACGCATACGGTCATCCTGCCGTCATCGGGCCCAAATTTCCCACCTATCCAGCGAACAGCCTGCTAGCGATGGCGCCGGTGCGGCCCGGTGTGTATCACCGCGCCCACCGACAACACCGGGCACAGCGCCGCCACGATGTACCGGGTGATCCGCCAGGCCCAGCCGAAGGCTATCGACCCACCGGCGGCCCTGACCCGGCTCCGCGATTCCGGCGGCTATCCGGCCGATATCGACGACGGCGAGAGCCGGGCCGACGGCACACGCCGCCCACGCCACCGCGAATACCGCTGCGGCCGAGCGCACCTCGCGGAACTCGTGGGTACCCGGACCCGATGTGAGGTCCGGCCGCACGGATCAGTGCGCGTCCTCGGTCTCTCGCAGTGTGACCGTGCGGTCGGCGGTCGCGAGGGTGAGGGTCTCGCCGTCGAGTTTCCAGGACGGATTCGCCTGCAACAGTGCCGTCGCCCAGTCGTCGGCGCCGGCGCGGTCGCCCGCGCACGCCATCCGGGTGCCGGCCAGCGGGCCCGTGCGCAGGGTGTGATCGGCCAGATCGGCCGTTCCCATCAGGGTGTTGCACCCGGCGTTCGCGCTCAGGCGGCCGGCATCGGCGAAGGTCAGGCGTAATGGGCCGTCGCCTGGAATGTGCGAACCTTCGACGGTGGTCGAGATATAGGCCCGGCCTGCCGGGGATTCCGGACCGGAATTCGTCGGCGCGGCATCGGTTCCCCCGGAACAGGCGACTCCCCCGGCGAGCAACGCCAGCACCGGAAAGATTCGCAGAAAGTTCGCCACCATACGTCGATGCTAGCGAGCGGCGCGAATCAACTGCTCGCGTTACCCGCCTGCCACACATCCCAGGGGACCTCCCAGTCCCCGTAGGTGTCCCATACCGGCAGCGTCGGCCCGCCGGAATTGGTGATCTCCACGACGTCACCGACACCGAAATGGTCGAAGAACCACTGCGCGTTGTCCGGTGCGAGATTCACACAGCCGTGCGAGACGTTGCTCGACCCCTGCTGTCCCACCGACCAGGGCGCGGAATGCACGAATTCGCCGTCGTTGGAGATACGTTCGTCCAGATCGACCTTCTCCCGGTAATAACCGGCCTGCCCCTGGCATACCCCGTAGGTGCAGGAGTCCATGACGATCGAGGGCGACTTCTCCGAAATCACATGCGGCCCTTCGTGAGACGGAAAGCCGGGGGAGCCCAGGCTCATCGGCATCTGATTCACCTGCGCGCCGTTGCGGAAGATCGTCAACTGCTCGGTGTTGCCGTCGGCCTTGGCGACCCACGCGTCGTGGACGGTGTAGTCGGCGCTGTTGTTCTCCGCCCCGAAGACGCCGTCCCCGAAGTCGACCCCGAACACATCGGCCTCGATATGAATCTTGGTGCCCGGCTGCCAGTACTGGGCCGCGCGATAGTGGACGTCCTTGTCGTCGACCCAGTACCAGGCGCCGGGCTGGGGCGGGCTGACGGTGATCTTCAGATGATTCTGTACCTCGGCCTTGTTCGCGACGGGCGCGGTGAACTGGAAGACCATGGGCTGTCCGACCCCGATACCGGATTCGGCCACCAGATCCGGCGCCGGCACGACATTGGCGTACGCCTTGTGCGCGGCGTCGATCGTGGTGACCGTCGCGGTCTTGGTCGTGGCCACCTGCGCCAGATTCACCGCCTGGACCTGCACCCGATAGGTGGCCCCGTATCCCAGCGGATCCTTGGAGGTCCAGCTGTGCCGGTCCGCGGCGAAGGTGCCGGCGACGGGTTTGCCGTCCCCGTCGGTGACGGTCACCGCGGTCAACATGCCGTCGGCGGAGTTCACCACGATCGGAGTCGAGGGATTGAGCGGACCGTGATCGGCCGCCGGCACATCGACGGCGGCCGGCGCCGTGATTTCGGGAGCCTTCGACGGCGGCGCCGCCGAGGTCGCGCCGTGGGAACCACAGCCTCCGGTCAAGGCGACGATCGCCGTCAACATCGCCGACACCACCAGTAGAGATCGACGCCCGCGCACGTCCCTCACCGCCTCCGCTCGCACCCTCGCATACACAACGTCCACCGGACCGCCGGGGGAACACAGCACCCTCCAGTGGACACCATGAATCCGGTATCGCGCTGCAGCAGCAGAGTACGTGTCGGCACGGATTCGCGCGCGATCGGCACCCGTTCACCAGGCGTTTTGCCGTATTAGCGGCATTTGCCGCGTGTCGGTTGTTCTCACCCGCCATGGGTGATTCCGGCCCCGCCCGCCGGAGCCGATAGTGGAGCGGTGGGTACGCACCGTCGAGGAAGGTGACCGATGCCGAGCCGAGGCACCGCCCGCTGGACGTCCGTGCCGAGCGCGGTCGGAACCTATATCCGGCGTGCCCCGGGCACCTACATGTGGCTGGCGATCCTGCTGGTCTCCACCCTCGTGGTGCGTCATCTGACCCCGCAACAGGCCGACATCGTGCTGGGCAATCGCTCGACCAACCTGCATCACCTGCGGGAGGATCCGGTTCGAGTCCTGATCTCGAGCGCCTTCTGGCTCGCCGGCGGCGGCTGGCTGGGTTACGCCGTGTCCTACACCGTCTTCCACGCCCAGGCCGAGCGCTGGCTGGGCACCCTGCGCTGGCTGATCGTCGTGCTGATCGCCCATGTCGGCGCCACCTACATCAGCGAGGGCGTGCTCTACTGGGCGATCCACCACGACTACGCGCCGGAGTCGGCGGTGAACACTCTCGACTACGGGGTCAGCTACGCGCTGGCGGGCGTGGTCGCGGTCCTCGTTTATCGCATCGCCACACCGTGGCGCTACCTCTATCTCGTCGGAGTGATCATTTTCTACACTGTGCCGGTCTTCGCCGGCCGAACCTTCACCGACATCGGTCATTTCAGTGCGATGACCCTCGGTTTCGCCTGCTATCCGCTGACCCGGGGGCGGCCGGGACCGTGGGATCCGGTCGCCGCGACACGGGCCCGATTCGGATCTTCGGCACGGGGGTGATGACACCGCCGATCCGCCCGCGCGGCAAGGATTGGATTCACCGCGATCGGGAGTGCTGACGGCACACCGGAATTCCCCTAGCGTTCCCCTCACCCATCCAGAGCGACCGAGAGATCCGGCTCCACGACGTCGCAGCAACCCCCCGACCGGGTGTTGGGTGCTACCGCCGGAACCGATGGAGGAATGATCATGGTGCGCAGTGTCTTTCATATCGGCCAACACGATCCGATGGCCGCGCCACTGCTGGCCGAACTGGCGATCGAATACAGCAGCCGCTACGGCGGCAGCGTCGGTGCGATACACGCGGATCTGGTGAACCACCCGGCCGCGGATTTCGCGGCGCCGCACGGCGATCTGCTGGTGGTGGTCGAGGACGGTGAACCGGTCGCCGGAGGGGCTTTCCGCCGCCACGACGCGCGGACCGCCGAATTGAAACGGATCTGGACGGCGCGCGAACATCGCCGCCGCGGTCTGGCCACCTTCGTCCTCGACGAACTCGAGACCGAGATCGTGCGCCGAGGCTATCGGCGCATCGTCGCGGCCACCGGTCCGCGCCAGCCCGAAGCCGTGGCGCTGTATCTGTCGGCGGGCTACACCGCGGCCGACAGCACGTTCGCCCACCGCGGCGGCCCGCCCGCGCACTCGTTCGAGCGGTTTCCGACCCGGACGCCCGCGATATCCCAGCGCCGCAACCGTTTCGGGCGCGACAGTGGCTACCGGCCGGTGCGCGGTTACCGGCAGATCCGGGACGAGGCCGGTGTCGTGCGCATATGACGTTCCGCCTGCTGCCGTACCGGGCCGACATCGCGCCGTCACCACGGCACACCGTCCGCCGCCCGGCACTGGGCACCGACCGCTACCGAATCGATCCACCCGGAGCCACCGCATGAAACGAATCATCGCGCCGGCGCTCGCACTCACCGCGACGGTGGCCATCGCCGCCTGTGCGAACACCTCCGGCACCGGCGGCGACGCCGGGCCGCCGCAACCGGGCGGCACCCTGCGTTACGGTTTGTCGCAGGCGCCGACCTGCTCGGACCCCGCCCAGGCCGGCACCAACCAGACCCTGTACGTGACCCGGCAGATCGTCGATTCGCTCACCGACCAGGATCCCGCCAGTGGCGAGATCAAGCCCTGGCTGGCGACGTCCTGGCAGGTGAGCCCGGACGCGAAGACCTTCACCTTCCACCTGCGGCCCGATGTCACCTTCAGTGACGGCACCCCGCTGACCGCCACCTCGGTGCAGAAGAACTTCGACGCCGTGGTGCACACCCTCACGGCGGCGAAGGCGCCACTGGGGGCGAGCTACCTGTCCGGATACGCGGGTACGACCGTGGTCGCTCCGCTGACCGCCGAAGTTCACTTCGACGCGCCGAACGCCCAATTCCTGCAGGCGTCCTCGACACCGCAGCTGGGTATCCTCGCCGACGCGACCACCGCGAAACCGGCCGAACAGCGCTGCCTCGGCGACGATATCGGCAGCGGCCCGTTCGTCTATGCCGGCTACCGGCAGGACGTATCGGCGGCCCTGGTGAAACGGACCGGATACCGGTGGGGATCAGCGGTCTTCGCGCACCCCGGCGAAGCGTATCTGGATCGCATCGAATTCACGGTGGTGCCCGAGGCCGGGGTGCGGACCGGGAGCCTGTCGTCGAACCAGCTCGACGCCGTCAGTGACGCCCTGCCACAGGATGTTCCGCAGCTCGAGGCCACCGGCGCGAAGGTACAGTTCGCCTCGAATCCGGGCGTGCCGTTCGGTCTGCAACCGAATCTGAGCCGGGCGCCACTGTCGGACCCCGCGGTGCGTCAGGCGCTCCTGCACGGGATCGACCGCAGACAGCTCGTGGATACCGTCCTGGGGCCGCAGTTCCGTGCGGCGACCGGTTCCCTGGCCTCGAAAACACCCGCCTACGTCGACCTTTCCGCGCAGCTCGGCTACGACCCCGGCCAGGCGCGCCGGATCCTGGATCAGGCCGGATGGGTGCCCGGCGGTGACGGTATCCGGGTCAAGGACGGGCGCCGCCTGTCGTTCGGGGTGCTGTTCAGCACCGCGTTCGCCGGCAATCAGGCCACCGTGGAGCTGGTGCAACAGCAACTGCGCGCGATCGGGGTCGATCTGCGGCTCGAACTCGCGGCCGCCGGCGACTACACCGCCCGGCAGAACGCCGGAGATTTCGACGCCACCTACTACAACACCACTCGTGCCGACGGCGACATCCTGCGTACCACCTTCGGCCGTGGCCAGCGAAACCTCAACCAGCGCGGGCCGATTCCGGCGTTGGACGGTGCACTGGCCGAGCAGCTGTCGACCACCGACCCGGCCGCGCGGGCCGCGGTCATCGGGCAGGCGCAGCGGGCGGTGATCGACAACGGCCTGTGGTTGCCGACCATCGAACTGTCGCAGGCGATCGGCGTGTCCGGCGCGGTGCACGACCTGACCTTCGAGGCCTCGGCGCGGCTGCAGTTCCACGACACCTGGTTGAGCACACGATGAGTCCGCTGACGCGCTATGCGATCGTCCGTGTGCTGCAGGCGATCGGCGTGTTGTGGGCCGCGTTCACGATCTCGTTCGCGGTGCTGTTCCTGCTGCCCTCGGATCCGGTGCAGCTCGCCGTCGACGCCGATCCGGGCGCGGCCCCCGACCCGGCCGCGATCGCGGAACTGAAGGCCAGGTACGGATTGGACCGTTCGGTGCCGGAACAGTATTGGACCGCCCTCACCCATGCTGTGCGCGGTGACCTGGGACGCTCCCTGAACACCGGGCAATCCGTCACCGGCGCGCTGGCGCAGTCGATTCCCTCCACCCTGGCGCTGGCCGGGTTCGCGCTGATTCTGGCGATCGTCTTCGGGGCCGCGCTGGCGGTGGCCGCGGCCTACACCCGGCGGCGGTGGCTGCGGAATCTGCTGACGGCGTTGCCACCGATCGGTGCGGCGATGCCCACCTTCTGGGTGGGATTGATACTGCTGCAACTGTTCTCGTTCCGCTTGCGGCTCGTCCCGGCATTCGGCGGGACGGGATTCCAGGGCACGATCCTGCCCGCGATCACACTCGCCGTTCCCGTCGGCGCGGTCATCGCGCAGGTGTTCTACAGCGGCCTGGCGGCCACCTGGCGGCAGCCGTTCGTCGATGTGGCCTTCGCCAAGGGGGCGTCGCGGCTGTGGGTGCAGTGGCGGCATGTGCTGCGGGCCGCGGCGGGACCGGCGCTCACCGTCGCGGGACTGTGGGTGGGCACGGTGCTGGCGGGTTCGGTGGTGGTCGAAACGGTGTTCTCGCGTGACGGTCTGGGCCGGCTGACGCAGAGCGCGGTACTGCATCAAGATATTCCGGTCGTGCAGGGCATCGTGCTGGTCGCCGCACTCGCCTTCGTGGTGGTCAATCTGGCGGTGGACCTGCTCTATCCCCTGCTGGACCCCCGCGTCGCCGGTGCCGGCGAGAAAGTGCGCGCTCATGTCTGACACGCTGATCATCGCCCATCCCGCCCGCGTCGCGGACCTGCGCCGGGCGCTGGCGCCCGCACGCCTGCGCGCCCGCGCCGGGCTGGCGGTGTCGGTGCTCGTGCTGGTCGTGGTCCTCGGCTGGGCGGTGGCGCCGTCGCTGCTGGCCGGCGGCGATCCGCGCGCCGGGGTACCGGCGGAGAAGTTCCGCGGCCCGAGCCCGCAGCACTGGTTCGGCACCGACAATCTCGGCCGCGATCTGTACACCCGGGTGGCGCACGGGGCGGCGCTGACACTCTCGGCGACGGTATGCGCCGTGCTGCTGGGGCTGGTCGTGGGCTCGGCGATCGGTCTCGTGTCCGGAACTCTGGGCGGGACCCTCGACTCGCTCGTCATGCGCGGTGTCGATGTGCTGCTGGCGATTCCGGAGCTGCTGTCGGCACTGGTCCTCATCACGGTGCTCGGACTGGGTACCCGGAATGTGGCCATCGCGGTCGGGGTGGCGCTCATCGCGCGGTTCGCGCGGGTGATGCGCGCGGAAGTGCTGCGGGTGCGGCGCGCACCCTATGTGGAGGCGGCGTTCGCCTCGGGCGTGCGCTGGCACACGGTCCTGCTGCGCCACATCCTGCGCACCGCGTACGCACCCGTCGCCGCGCTCGCGGCAGTCGAATTCGGTGTCGCGGTACTGGCGATCTCGTCGCTGAGCTTCCTCGGCTACGGCGCCGCGCCGCCGACGCCGGAATGGGGATCGTTGATCTCGGAGGGCCGCAACTACCTCGTCCTCGCCTGGTGGATGACCGCCCTGCCCGGCTCGGTGATCGTCGCGGTGGTGCTCGCCGCCCAGCGCGTCGGACGCGCGATCGGGAACCAGGAGGACCGATGAGACACACTCGCGCAGCCGCTCACCGGTCCGACCGGGTGCGGGTGTCCCGCAAGACTCGAGGACCCATGAGACACACTCGCGCAGCCGCTCACCGGTCCCACCGGGTGCGGGTGTCCCGCAGTGCACAGGAGGACCGATGACGGATCGAATCCTGTTGCGGGTCGATGATCTGCGCGTTCGGTACCCCGGCACGCACGCCGAGGCGGTGGCCGGTGCGACGCTCGAGGTCGCGCGCGGGGAGACCCTCGCGTTGGTCGGTGAATCCGGTTCGGGCAAATCCACTCTCGCCCATGCCGTGATCGGACTGCTGCCGGAGTCGGCGACGGTGTCCGGTGGCGGAATCGTCTTCGACGGTGACCGGCTCGACACCGCGTCCGAACGCACCCTGCGCGGTTTCCGGGGCGCGCGAATCGGGCTGGTGCCCCAGGATCCGGGAACATCGCTGAATCCGGTGCAGCGCATCGGCGATCAGGTCGCCGAAGTGCTGCGTATTCATCGTCGCGCCGACCGCCGCACCGCGCGGGTGGAGGCGGTGCGGCTGCTCACCGAGGCCGGCCTGGACCGGCCGCAGGTGCGGGCCCGGCAGTATCCGCAGGACCTGTCCGGCGGTCAGCGCCAGCGGGTGCTGATCGCGATCGCGCTGGCGTGCGAGCCGGAACTGGTGATCGCCGACGAACCGACCAGCGCACTCGATGTCACCGTCGCGCGCCGGATCCTCGACCACCTCGCCGAGCGCACCGCACAGCTCGGCACCGCCGTGCTGCTGATCACCCACGACCTCGCCGTGGCCGCCGACCGCGCCGACCGGATCGCGGTGATGCGGGGCGGGCGGATCGTCGAATCCGGAACCACCGCAGCCGTTCTCACCGACCCGAAGCACGAATACACCGCCCGGTTGCTGGCCGCCGCGCCGCGCCTCGACGCACCGGTGCGCCGCGGCCGCCCGCGCGCCGAACGTCCCCTGCTGGTGGCGACGGGACTGCGGAAGAGTTTCCGCGTCGCGCGAGGCGTGCGCACCGACGCGGTCGACGAGGTGTCGCTGGAGCTCGATCGCGGCGAAACACTCGCCCTGGTGGGCGAATCGGGTTCCGGCAAGACCACCGCCGCCCGCATCATCACCCGGCTGACCGGCCCCGATGCGGGCAGCATCCGCTTCGACGGCCGCGATATCGCCGGATTGCGTGGCGCCGGATTGCGAGAATTCCGCCGGCGCGTCCAAGTGGTGTATCAGAACCCCTACACCTCGCTGAATCCCACGCTGAGCGTCGCACGGATCGTGGCAGAACCGTTGCAGGCCTTCGGTATCGGAGATCGCGGTGAACGCCACGCGCGGGTGGCCGAACTGCTGGAACAGGTCGCCCTGCCCGGTGAGGTGGCCGACAGACGTCCGGATCGGCTGTCGGGCGGTCAGCGGCAGCGGGTGGCGATCGCGCGGGCACTGGCGCTGCGCCCGGATGTGCTGGTGCTGGACGAGCCGGTATCGGCGCTCGATGTCGGGGTGCAGGCGCAGATCCTGACCCTGCTGGAAGAACTTCAGGCAGAGCTCGAGCTGAGCTATCTGTTCATCTCGCATGATCTGGCCGTGGTGCGCCGCGTCAGCGACCGGGTGGCGGTGATGCGGCGGGGCCGGATCATCGAAACCGCGTCTACCGCAGCACTGTTCGACGATCCACGGCACGAATACACCCGGGAGTTGCTGGCCGCGGTGCCGGGGGCGTTCCCGCGGCCGGGGATCGGACGATCCGCCTGAGGCGCACGACCGCTCGGCGCCGGCACTAGTCGGCGCCGTCCGCGTCGTCCCGACGGTCCCGCCGGACCCAGAACACCGCACAGGCGACCAGCGCCCAGCCCGCCAGTACCAGGTAGGGAAAGACGTGCTGGTGCCCGCGGAAGTACACCGCGGTGTGCTGGGCGTTGACCGACGCGCCCGGTGGCAGCCAGCGGCCGATCGCGCCGAGGACCGACGGCAGCAGCGGCCACGACACCGCGCCACCGGAGGACGGGTTGCCCAACAGCACCATCACACCCCAGGTCGGAATCATCGCCCAGCGCCCGAACAGGGCGCTGAACATCGAAAAGATCATGCCCGAGGTGAACATCGTGAACGACAGGATCGCCCACGACCGCACGAACGGCAGGCTCAGGGCGCCGAGCCACCAGTCCACCACCGCGGCGATCGCGAATCCGCCGAGCAGAGCGTAGGCGACGGTGAATGCGATCCGCTGTGCCGCGCCCAGTGCGCGCGCGTGCACCCCGAGCTGGATGGCGCCCACGAATCCGATGATCACCGCGGCGAGGGTGATGTAGAAGATCGCCAGCCCGCGGGGATCGCCCCGCTGCAGCGGATTGATGTCGGTGACCGCGACCGGAGTCCGCGCCTGCTGTCCGGCCTGCGCGGCCGCACCGGATACGACCTCGGCCACCGACGAACCGGAGGCGCCCGACACCTCGACCGGCACCCGCTCGGGACTGCGCACGTCCAGGATCGCGAAGACCTGCTGCGCTTGGACCGCATCGCGCGCCGTGGCCGTGCTGGGGTACCGCATGATGTGCAGCGATCCGTTCAGCACGCCGTTCATCCCGTCCAGAAAGCTCCGACCGGCCGCGGGTACGGCCACACCGCCGTCGACCACCGCCACGGGGATCCGGTGCGGTGTCGGGTTGGCCAGGATGTAGGTGTAGGAGCCGGCGAACAGTCCGGCCGCGACCGCGAGAATGAGCAGCAGCACCGTCGCGGGCAGATACGGCGAGTGCCGGAACCGCTCCCACCAGCCGTGCCATCGAGCCCGGCCCTGCGGCGGCGGCGCCGGTCCGGTCGGCTTGTCGCGCTCGGACATGCCGCCACCTTAGAAGGCCACGCCGCCGGATCCGGGAAGCACTCGCGGGCGACGTACGGCCCGATTCCGGCCCCGGGCGGCCACGGCCGCCACACCCTGGGCCCTCAGCGGGCAAGAATAGAATTCAGCGCGATCGAGAGTGCTGACGCCGCAGGTGATTTCTCATAGTTTGAGCTCCTGCCCGTCCAGCGATCGCGGGACATCTCCCCGCCCATCTCGTGGCGCCGGCGCGCAGGTATCTCGTGTCGATCGAAAGGACGTCTCGCATGTCGTCGTTGCCGCCGCTGCTCGGGGTGGAACTGTCCGGTACCGGTGCGCACCCCGCGTCGTGGCGGCGCATCGACTCACGTGCCGAGGAACTGTTCACCGCCGAGTACTGGCTCGACGCGATCGCGGCGGTGGATCGGGCGGGTTTCGACCTGGCATTCCTGCCCGACTCCTTCGGCGCACACGGTGCGGGCGGATTCGGACCGCTCGACGCGGTCGCTCTCGCGGCCCGCGCGGCCGCCGCGACCGGCCACATCGGCCTGATCCCGCAGGCGACGGTCACCCACACCGAACCGTTCCACCTCTCCAAGGCGATCGCCGCCCTCGACTACGCCACTTTCGGGCGGGCCGGCTGGGAGGTCGGCGTCTCACCGGGCGCGCGGCAGGCCCGATTGTTCGGCCGCAAGCCCGAACAGGACGAGGCCGGGCTGTGGCGGGAGGCCGGCGAGGCGATCGAGGTGGTGACCCGGCTGTGGGACAGCTGGGAGGACGACGCCGAGATCCGGGATATCCCCACCGGACGTTTCATCGACCGCGATCGGCTGCACTACATCGATTTCGTGGGGGAGCACTTCTCCGTGAAGGGGCCGTCGATCACACCGCGCCCGCCCCAGGGGCAACCGCCGATCACGGTGCGCGCCGATTCGCCCGCGAGCACCCGGATCGCGGTGCACCGGGCCGATCTGATCCGGATCAGCGCATTCGATCCGGACGAGGCCGCCGCCACCCGCTCCCGGTTGCGATCCGCGGTCGCGGCGGCGGGACGGATCCCCGATCAGGTGCGGATCCTGCTCGATCTCGAGCTGCATCTCGCGCCGACCGAGGCACAGGCCCGGGCCGAGGTCGACCAACTCGACGACTGGGACGGGTCCGCCGCACCGGCCACCGCGCGCTATGTCGGCACCCGCGACGGTCTCGACGCCGTACTCGAGCAGTTCCGCCAGGACTGCGCCGGTGACGGTGTGGTGCTGCGGCCACTGGCATTACCCGCGTTCACCGCCGGCCTCGTCCGGCCCGCGCGCACCCTGCGCGCGCGGCTCGGCCTGGCCCGGCCCGCCAATCGCTATGCACTCGCCCGAGGATGACTATGCCGAAGAGCAAGGTACGCAAGCAGATTCATCTGGCAGCCCACTTTCCGGGAGTCAACAGCACCACAGTGTGGAGCGTTCCCGAATCGGGCAGCCAGATCGACTTCGAATCCTTCGCCCATCTCGGCCGCACCGCCGAACGGGGGCTGTTCGACTTCTTCTTCCTCGCCGAGGGGCTGCGCCTGCGTGAGCATCGGGAGCGGATCTTCGACCTGGACGTGGTGGGCCGCCCCGACACCTTCACCGTCCTCAACGCGCTGGCCGGTGTCACGACCCGCCTCGGCCTGGCGGGCACCATCAGCACCACTTTCAACGAACCCTTCGAATTGGCCCGGCAATTCGCCACGCTCGACCACCTCTCCGGTGGCCGGGCCGCCTGGAACGCGGTCACCTCCTCCGACGCGTTCACCGGTGAGAACTTCCGCCGGGGTGGATATCTCGATCACTCGCAGCGCTATGTGCGCGCCGCCGAGATGATCGACGCGACCCGCGCGATCTGGGACAGTCGCGTGGGCGGGGCGCCAGTCGTCGACCGCGCACGCGGGGTGTTCGGCGCCCCGGCGCCCCGATTCGCTTATCGTGGCACGCAATTCGACATTCAGGGCACGTATCCACTGCCCGCGAGTCCACAGCGTTATCCGGTGCAGATTCAGGCCGGTGATTCCGATGAAGGACGCGAATTCGCCGCCGCGAAGGCCGATGCGGTGTTCAGCCGTCACGGCGAACTCGAGGACGGCAGGGCGTTCTACACCGATGTCAAATCGCGCCTCGCGAAATACGGCCGCGGCCGCGACGATCTGAAGATCCTGCCCGCCGCGACCTTCGTCATCGGCGACAGCGCCGATGACGCCCAGGACCGGGCGCGCGATATCCGGCTGCGCCAGGTAGGCCCGCAGACCGCGATCGCGTTCCTCGAACAGGTCTGGGGCCGTGACCTCTCCGGCTACGACCCCGACGGTCCACTTCCCGACATCGATCCGGTCGACAACGCCACCATCACCCGCGGCCGGGTGCGCCATGCGCGGGATCCGCTGGCGGTGGCGCGGGACTGGCGCGCGAAGGCGGAGGCGGACAAGCTCAGCATCCGGGAGCTGATCATCGAGGTGACCGCGCGCCAGCAGTTCGTCGGAACGCCGGCGCAGATCGCCGCGGAGATCGACCGATACGTGCAATCCGATGCCGCGGACGGATTCGTGCTGGTTCCCCATCTGACCCCCACCGGACTCGACGACTTCGTCGCGAAGGTGGTGCCGGAATTGCAGGAGCTCGGCAGTTTCCGGACCGAGTATCACGGCACGACCCTGCGAGATCATCTGCAGCTGCGGCATCCGCAGCAGGGCGGCGAAGGAGTGCGCGCATCATGACCGGGAGTACCTCCGTACCGTTGTCGGTGCTGGATCTGTCACCCATCAGCTCCGGCTCCACGGCGCAGCAGGCGCTGCGCAATACGATCGATCTGGCCCGGCACGCCGAATCGTGGGGGTATCGCCGATTCTGGGTCGCCGAACACCATTTCGTCGCGGTCGCGTCGTCCGCGCCGACCACGCTCATCGCGCTGATCGCGGCCGCCACCGACACCATCCGGGTCGGATCGGCGGCCGTCCAGGCCGGCCACCACACCTCGGCGGCGGTGGTCGAGGCCTTCGGCACCATCGACGCGCTGTATCCCGGACGGCTCGATCTGGGGCTGGGCCGGTCCGCGCATCGCATCGCGGAGGTGCGGTCGGCCGGGGTGCCGCCCGTCCCGAACCGGGATCGCCCGACGCGGGTGCACGACGGTGTGGTGATCCCCCCGCCGTTCAGCTCCGGGCGGCTGCTGGACACGGCCCGGCTGGCGGCGAGTTTCGAGGCGCTGCAACTGCCCGGGACGCAGCCGCTGGACTATGCGCGCCAGGTCGGCGAGATCCGGGAACTGCTGGACGGCACCTATCGCAGCTCCGGCGGTATCGCGCTGCACGCCGTCCCGGGCGAGGGCGCGCAGGTGCAGCTGTGGCTGTTCGGCAGTTCCGGCGGGGAGAGCGCTCAGGTCGCCGGCCGGCTGGGACTACCGTTCGCGGCCAACTATCACGTGTCACCGGGCACCATCGCGGAGACGGTCGAGGCCTATCGCGCCGCGTTCCGGCCGTCCGTCCGGTACCCGCGGCCGTATCTGGTGGTCTCGGCGGATGTGGTGGTCGCCGACGACGACGCGGCGGCCGCACATCTGGCCTCGACGTACGGGCACTGGGTCTACAGCATTCGTAGCGGTGCGGGCGCCGCCGAATATCAGGACCCCGACACCGCGCCCGCGCTGACCGAACAGCAGCAGCGACTGGTCCACGATCGGGTCACCACGCAGTTCGTCGGTTCACCGGCGACCGTGGCCGCACGCCTGGCGGCGTTACAGCAGCTCACCGATGCCGACGAACTCGTGGTCACCAGCGTGACCCACAGTCATGAGGATCGGTTGCGCTCACATGAGCTGCTTGCCGCCGAATGGGGTCTGCCACGTCTGCGAGCGGCCTGACCGCGCGGCTAGAATGGACCGATGAGTCCACTAACCGCCAAGGGCGCGGCCACCCGGCAACGCATCATCGAGGGCGCGGCCGCCGAGATTCGCACTCGCGGAGTCACGGTGGCCACTCTCGACGATATCCGGGCACGCACCGGAACCTCGAAAAGCCAGCTGTTCCATTACTTTCCGGACGGTAAGGAACAGTTGCTCCTGGCGGTGGCCCAGCACGAGGCCGATGCGGTGCTGGCCGATCAGCAGCCGCACCTGGGCGCACTCGACTCGTGGGCGGCATGGCGGCGCTGGCGCGATACCGTCGTCGAACGGTATCGGCGACAAGGGCGGTTCTGCCCGCTGTCGGTGCTGATGTCCGAGCTGGGCCGGACCACACCGGGCGCCCAGCAGGTGAGCGCGGCTCTGCTGCGGCAGTGGCACGGCGATATCGCCCGCGGCGTCCGCGATATGCAGACCCAGCACGAGGTCTCGGCCGACGTCGATGCCGAGCGAGCGGCGGCGGCTCTGCTGGCCGGAATTCAGGGCGGAGTGGGCATCCTGCTGGCGACCGGCGATATCGGCTTCCTGGAAGCGGCACTCGACACCGGCATCGCGGCGTTGTGCCGGGGGCACACACCCGGCTGAGCGGCCCCGATCCGATGCGAAACGGTGACCGAGGTGCACGCGCGCACGAGGTGCGCACCGTCGAACCGGGTGCCCGAATTGTCGACCTCGCGTTAAAATGCCTGCGAGATAGGGGGTTTCGATGCACATAGCCCAGCGACCTGCACACCGTTCGATTCGAGGCCACCTGCCGTCCCGAATCGCCGGCCGAGCGTGGCGGCCGGGCAGCCGGTCATCGGCGGCCCCGACCGCGGCGGAGGAGGTGTACGACACCGGCGCACTCCGGGTCCGATAACGAACGAACCCGCCGGCAGGAGTTGCGCAAACGCAACCGCGGCGACCACCGCGCCCGCGGGTTCCGATGCGACGATTGAAGTTTCACGCACCGCCGCCCGCGACGCCGAGCAGTCGCGGCGGCTGCGTCCGAGCGAGCGGGACCGTCATGCGATCATCGAAACCCACGACCTGTTCACCGGCACTCCCGGAGCCCGCGGCCGAGCGCAAGGATTGCGCGGCCGCTCCCGAATCCGCGCGTCGCAGGCGCGGCGCGACCGACGCGCCGCCGGGAAAGCGGGCCGCGGGAACCCTGCTCGCCGACGCCAGAACCGCCATCGCACCCGTACTGCGGGCCGCCGTCGCGACCCTCGGTCATCCCCTCGATCGCATGGCGGGCTACCACTTCGGCTGGTGTGACGCCGACGGGAATCTGCGCGCGGGCGCCCACGGCAAGGGGTTGCGCCCCGCGCTCACCCTGGCCGCGGCCGCCGCCTGCGGCGCCAGCCCCGCCGACGCCGTCCACGCCGGGGCGGCGGTCGAACTCCTGCACAACTTCTCGCTGGTACACGACGACGTGATGGACGCCGACCCGCTGCGGCACGGCCGCCCGACGGTGTGGCGGATCTGGGGTTCCACCAACGCCACTCTTCTCGGTGACGCGCTGCAGGCGCTGGCGTTCGCCGTGCTCTCCGATGGCGGCGTACCCGAATCCGCCGGCGCGCCCGCGGTGATCCGGCTGGCGCGCACCACCGCGACCCTGTGCCACGGTCAGTACCAGGATTGCGATTTCGAGACTCGTCCCGATGTGACCGTCGAGGACTATCTGTCCATGGCGGCCGGCAAAACCGCGGTCCTGCTGGGGTGCTCGTGTGCGCTGGGCGCCTTGTGCGCCGGGGCCGATTCGCGAACCGTCGCCGTACTCAACACCTTCGGCCGGAACCTGGGCCTGGCGTTCCAACTGGTCGATGACGCGATCGATATCTGGGGCGATCCGGTGGTCACCGGGAAGCCCCGCCACAGCGATCTCCGGGCGCGCAAACGTTCCTTCCCGATCGTCTGTGCCCTGACCTCCGGAACTCCGGCCGGAGCGGAGCTGGCCCGGATGTACCGGGATCCGCGGCCGATGTCGGACGCCGACGCGGTGCGTGCCGCCGAACTGGTGGACGAGGCCGGGGGCAGGCAGCGAACCCAGCGCCGCGCCGATCAAGCGCTGCGCGCCGCGCTCACCTGCCTGCCCGCCGGCCTCGTCGTGGACGATCTCGTCACGCTCGCTCACGTTGTGGTGCAGCGCAATCGGTGATCGCGCTGCCGTGACTACCTCCGGCGACCGCTGCGGCGTCCGAGCAGCACCGCCACACCGATCAGCACGGCCACCACGAGTGCGCCCACAACGGTGAACAGGACCACGGTGGTGGATACACCGTCGTCGCTGTTCGCGTCCACAGCGCCTGCCGATTGCGAGCCGCCGGCCGACTGCTGCGGGGGCTTCATGGTGACGGCGTTCTCACCGAAAGTGCCGTCCGCCGTGGCTGATTCGTACTTCGGTCCCGGCTCCGCGGTGCCCGCGACCGTCAGATCCAGCCGGATCGGTACCGGGCCACCTACTCCTTCGGTATGCGACGGACCGACGGAAACAGCGATGTAGTACCAGCCGTCGATACTCTGATCCTTACCGTTACCGAATCCGGAGTCGCGATTGTTGTAGCGCACCGGCACTGTCGCCAGTGCGGGATCGTTGGTCGGCATCCCATCCGCTTCACCGTTGTAGCTGCTGAAATCGTGAGCGATCTCTTCGCGTATCGGCGAGTAGAGCGTGGTCGTGACCCTCGACAGGCCGTCGAGCCCGCGCCGGTCGGATTCCAGGAAGTTCACCCGGTACGCCAGGCCCTGCCCCCAATCCAGCTTGACCCGATAGAACACGAATTCACCCCGCTGCAGGGTGTCGGTGTAACTGCCGGAGCCGTTCAATGTCGTGGCGGCATTGAACGATCCGCTACCGGTGACCGGAACGGCGGTGCCGGTCGGCGCCGTGAAGGCCGTGGGTGTCGTCGAGGACGGCGGGCCCGCGTCGCTCACCGCCGGTTCGATCCCGACCAGCAGTTCCATCGGCATCTGCTGCGGCATTCCGTCGGCAACGCCGTGCCATTCGGGCACGAAATAATAGCGGCCGCCACCCTTGCATTTATCCGCGTCGGTGCCGGACTCCGATTTCTTCTGTGTCGCGCCGTCCCATGCCTTGGTGACCGTCAGCGCGACCCCGTCGCTGGTGTTGACCACCTGCTCGAACTCGAAGACGTTGCAGTCTCTCCCGTCCGCACCGTAGACCCGCAGGTACAGCACACTGTTGTCCTGGCCCAGATCCTTCTGCCGGAAATGGGGAAACGCCAGCGTCGCACTGAAGTAGGCCATCGCGCCCTGCGGCACGTCGACGGCGTAATACTTGCTCTCGTGCTGGCCGATCGTGTCCAGATACTGGCCGGGTGTCGCGACCGGAGCGTCGCGGTAGGTCGCGGTGCCGGAGATCGGTGTGCCGATCGGCTTGTAGGTTCGCAAAGCCGCTTGGCTGACTCGCGGCAGGATGCGCTCGAGGGTTTTACCGTCGGCGGCATCGGTGTACGTACCCCCGGTCCGCTGCGCGATACAGGTCAGCTGTGCTCGCGAGGCACTGTCCACGCCGAATCCGATCGCATGGATGACGATCGTTGCGCCCTGGCGGTTCAGTTCCTGTGCGACCGCGCACGGATCCGGTGGCGCACAGGTGTCCTCACCATCGGAGACGAGCACGATCGAACGCGGCCCCGAGGACGGCAGCGACTTCGCGGCCTCGCGCAACGACGTGCCGATCGGGGTGTAGCCACTGGCCTGAATTCCGTCGACCGCGCTGTTCAACGCAGCCCGGTCGAGAGTTTCGGGGGTGCGCAGAGTGCGGACATCCTTACATCCGGCGGTCTTCTCCGCATCCGAGGACCCC
This sequence comes from Nocardia spumae, assembly GCF_020733635.1. Classification (NCBI taxonomy): domain Bacteria; kingdom Bacillati; phylum Actinomycetota; class Actinomycetes; order Mycobacteriales; family Nocardiaceae; genus Nocardia; species Nocardia spumae. The sequence continues at coordinate 3,855,430 of NZ_JAJFZL010000001.1, forward strand.
GTCCCGGTTCCGTATACGGTCAGTCCGACTTTCGACTCGGCCGGTGCCGCGCCCACGAAACTGTGCACGGCCGCCTTGGCTGCATCCATTTTCGTACCGCCCCCCGGATCGGCCGCCTGCATCGAGCCCGATGCGTCGAGCACCAGCATCGTGGGCGCGTACTCCGGCTTCTGCTCCTGGGCCCGCACCGGAACCACTACCAGTGACACAGCCACCGCGGCGGCCACTGTCGTCACCAGCCTCGCAAATATCGACATTCTCTCCAACTTCGGTGATGCACAAGATCGACCGACCATACGCAGCCGAACGGCCTGCCGGCGCACTCGAATTCATTCCTCATGAACTTGTCATGAAAGAGTACGTATACGACATTCCAGACCGTGCGCAGCGCATCGTCCGGGCCGAACGGGTGCCCGCGCCGACACACAGCGCAATGGGCTATAACTGCTGCATGGGAAAGTCCGCCGACGACAATGGCAGCACGGGGGCGGTGCCGTCGATGGCCCGGACTTCCCTGCTGCGGGAATTGCCCACCACCGAGCGGGGATTGCGGACTCGATCGGCCCTGATCGCCGCGGCCCGGCGCGTATTCGAATCCAACGGCTACCTCGACACCCGGCTGGTCGATATCACCACCGCCGCCCACTGCTCCTCCGGCACCTTCTACACCTACTTCTCCAGCAAGGAGGAGATATTCGCGGCCGTGCTCGAAGTCGCCCAGGAGGACATGCTGCATCCGGGGATGCCGCACGTCCCCGACGCCGACGATCCGGCCGCCGTCGTCGCCGCCAGCAATCGAGCCTATTTCGAGGCGTATCAGCGCAACGCCCAGCTGATGGGCCTGCTCGAGCAGGTCGCCAATATCGATCCCGAGTTCCGGGTGCTGCGGCAACGACGAGCCGAGGCCTTCATCGACCGCAACGCGCGCAGTATCGAGTCGCTACAGCGTCGTGGGCTCGCCGATCCCGACCTCGATCCCCTGCTCGCCTCACGAGCGCTGTCCGGCATGGTCAGCAGACTGGCATTCGGATATTTCGTCACTGTCGACGACGACCGGCCGATCGACCTCGACGAGCTCACCTTCACCGCCACCCGGCTCTGGGTGAACGCATTGCGCATCCCCGGTAAATCCTGACCGGGCTCTCCGGTTTCGACCTCGTATACCGCGCGGACCTGCTAGAACAGCTCACAATGACCCGAATCCGCCCCCGTAATTGAACTTGACGTCAACATAAACTACGGTGGGGCCACATCTCGAGCACGAACAGGGGACGCCAGTGCAGGTTGCGCAGAAAGTGGCCATCGTGACCGGTGGCGGTGGTGGTATCGGCGGCGCGATCGCCGCCGCCCTCGCCGCCGCCGGAGCCCGGGTCGTGGTCGCCGATATCGATGGGGCCGCGGCACGAGCGGTCGCCGACGACATCGCGGCCGCCCACCCGGGTGCGTGCGTGAGCACGGGGGCCGACGTCAGCGATCCCGACGCGATCGCCGGGCTGATCGCGTTCGCGGAGCACACCTTCGGCCCGGTGGACATGTACTTCGCCAACGCCGGAATCGCCGGCGCGGTAGGGCTGGACGTCGCCGAGGCCGAGTGGGACCGTTCCTTCGACGTCAATGTCCGCGCCCATATCCGGGCGGCCACACAGCTGATTCCGGGGTGGCTCGAGCGCGGCACGGGCTATTTCGTCAGCACCGCCTCGGCGGCGGGGCTGCTCACCCAGATCGGATCGGCGACCTATTCGGTGACCAAGCACGCCGCCGTAGGCTTCGCCGAATGGCTGTCGGTCACATACGGCGACAAGGGTATTCGCGTGAGCTGCCTGTGCCCGATGGGGGTCGACACTCCCCTGCTCTACGCCGGCCGTGATTCCGGCGACCGGCTGGGCGCGGCCTCCACCCGCGCGGTGACCGCCGCCGGCGCGGTCCTCGAACCGGCGGATGTCGCGGCGGCGGTCCTGGCCGCCGTCGAAGCCGAGCAGTTCCTGATCCTGCCGCATCCCAGCGTCCTCGAGATGTATCGGCGCAAGGGGGCCGACTACGACCGCTGGCTGGCCGGAATGCGCCGCTACCAGCACAGTCTGCTCGACGAGAACTGAACCCGACACCAGTTTCCACAACGATCAGGAGTACACATGTCGATGTTCGACATCTCCGAGCGGGCGCAGGACTACCGCACCCGGCTGCTGGAGTTCATGGATTCCCACATCTATCCGGCCGAGGCCGTCTACGACGAACAGATGCGCGACGCCGGGGACCCGCACTTCCAGCCGCCGATCCTCGAGGAGCTCAAAGCCGAGGCCCGGCGGCGCGGGCTGTGGAATCTGTTCCATCCCTACCCCGAATGGGGGCCGGGCCTGACGAATCTCGAATACGCGCCGCTGGCCGAGATCATGGGCCGCAGCCACCTGGCCTCGGAGGCCTGCAACTGCAGCGCCCCCGACACCGGGAACATGGAGGTGTTGACCCTCTTCGGTACCGACGAGCACAAGAAGAAATACCTCGAGCCGTTGCTGGCGGGCACCATCCGCTCGGCGTTCGCGATGACCGAACCCGCGGTCGCCAGCTCCGACGCCACCAACGTCGAACTGTCGATGGTTCGCGACGGCGACGAATACGTGCTCAACGGCCGGAAGTGGTTCGCCTCCAACGCCTTGCACCCGCACTGCACCGTTCTGATCGTGATGGGCAAGACCGATCCGGCCGCGGCGCCGCACCGCCAGCAGTCGATGATGGTGGTGCCGATCGACGCTCCCGGGGTCACCGTGCTGCGCGGCTTACCGGTCTTCGGCTACCAGGATCGCGAAGGGCACGCCGAAATCGATTTCCACGACGTCCGCGTGCCGGTCACCGATGTGCTCGCGGGCGAGGGTGAGGGGTTCGCGATCAGCCAGGCCCGGCTGGGCCCCGGCCGCATCCATCACTGCATGCGCGCTATCGGCATGGCCGAACGGGCCCTGGAACTGATGTGCCGGCGCGCGAGCACCCGCGTCGCCTTCGGCAAGCCGATCGCCGCGAACGCGAATATCCAGGATTGGATCGCCGAATCACGCATCGATATCGAGATGATCCGGCTGCTCACGCTGAAGACGGCCTATCTGATGGATACCGTCGGCAACAAGGAGGCGCGCACCGAGATCGCGGCGATCAAGGTGGCGGCGCCCGCGATCGCGCTGAAGGTGGTCGACCGCGCCATCCAGGTCCACGGCGGCGCCGGTGTCACCGACGACTTCCCGCTGGCCATGGCCTGGGCGCATCTGCGCACCCTGCGACTGGCCGACGGACCCGATGAGGTGCACAAGCGCACCATCGCCCGCGGGGAACTGCGCAAGTACCGAGATGACAAGGCAGGCAACTGATATGGCGACCACGGATCTGACCGGACGCACCGCGATCATCACCGGCGCCTCCCGCGGCATCGGCCTGGCGACCGCGCAGGCGCTCGCCGCCGCCGGTGCCAACGTCGTGCTCACCGCGCGGGAACAGGCCTCCGCCGACGCCGCGGCCGCACAGGTGGACGGCACCGCGATCGGTGTCGGCGCGCACGCGGTCGACGAGCAAGCCGCCCGCGCGTGTATCGATCGCACCCTCGAGCGGTTCGGCAGCGTCGACATCCTGGTGAACAACGCCGGGACCAATCCGGCCTTCGGCCCGGTCGTCGCCCAGGATCACGCCCGCTTCGCCAAGATCTTCGACGTCAACCTGTGGGCGCCGATCCTGTGGACCGCACTGGCCAACGAGGCCTGGATGGGTGAGCACTGCGGCGCTGTCGTCAATACGGCCTCCATCGGCGGAATGGGATTCGAGGCGAATCTGGGGCTCTACAACGCCTCGAAGGCCGCTCTGATCCACCTGACCAAGCAGATGGCACTGGAACTGTCACCCAAGGTCCGGGTGAACGCGGTCGCCCCCGGCGTGGTGCGCACCAAGCTCGCCGAGGCGCTGTGGCGCGAGCACGAGGACCTGGTGGCCGGGGCCACCGCACTGGACCGGGTCGGCGAACCCGACGATATCGGCGCGGCCATCGCCTTCCTGGTGTCGGATGCGGCGCGGTGGGTCACCGGGGAGGTCATGGTGGTCGACGGCGGGCAGCGACTCGGTCATCCGGCGGCATTCCGGACCGCCCCGTGACCGTGCCACCCGGATCCGGGACGGTCCCGGGACTCGAGACCGCCGCGGTGACCCGATGGATCGCCGCCCACGCCCCCACTCTGACCGGCACCCCGGCCTTCACCCGGATCGGGCTGGGGCAGTCCAATCTCACCTATCTGGTGAGCGACGACGCCGGGCACCGCTGGGTGCTGCGCCGTCCGCCGCTGGGCCATCTCCTCGCCTCCGCCCACGATGTGGTGCGCGAGGCGCGGATCATGTCGGCCCTGGCCGGCACCGATGTGCCGGTTCCGGCGATCCTGGCCGTCACCACCGATACCGCGGTGTGCGAGGCGCCGGCGGTGCTGATGGAGTTCGTCGACGGTCAGGTCGTCGACACCATGGACATCGTGGGTGCGATGGCGCCGCAGCGACGCCGCGCCATCGCCGAATCGCTGATCGCGACCCTGGCGCGGATCCACGCGGTCGATCTGGACGCGGTGGGGCTGGCCGATCTGGCCAGTCACAAACCCTATGCGCAACGGCAGTTGAACCGCTGGTCACGGCAGTGGGAGCAGTCGAAGACCCGCGATCTGCCCGAACTCGACGAGCTCACCCGAAGGCTCACCGATGCCGTCCCGCCCCAGCGCGAGACCACGCTCGTGCACGGCGACTTCCACCTGCGCAACGTGATCACCTCCCGGGAAACCGGCGCGGTGGTGGCGGCGCTGGACTGGGAGTTGTCCACCCTGGGCGATCCCCTGGCGGATATGGGCAGTCTGCTCGCCTACTGGGTCGAGCCGGGCGAGGACATCGGTGGCGATTTCCCGGCCTCGGCGCTGCCCGGATTCCCGGATCGCGCGCAGATGGCGGACGCGTATCTCGAGGCAACCGGCCGCGACCGCGACGCGCTGACGTTCTGGCATGTGCTCGGCTTGTGGAAGCTCGCGATCATCGCCGAAGGGGTGATGCGGCGGGCAGCCGACACCCCCGGCAACAAGGCCGCCGCCGGAACTCCCACGGTCGAGCGGATCGATGCCATCGTCGCCGAGGCGCGCGATATCGCCACTGCCGCGGGGCTGTAACGCCGGCACCCACGGGCTACGACGGCATCAGCGCAGGACGGCCTCGCCGGCGGTCATCACTTCGGCGGCGGGCCGGCGCGGAGTACGCGGCAGCGGCGCGGCCTCGGAGGGCCGCCACCCCAGCCGGATCATGGTCTGCGGATGAGCGCATTCGGAGAGCACCGTGCGGCGGATCTCGGCGCGCAGCTCGGCCAGCGCCAGGGGCTCGGACTGCAGACTCGACGACAGCCCCAACGCCGTCGCCGACAACAGCAGGGCGCTGACGGCCTCACCGGCACTCAACCGTGCCCGGCGATCGTCGCCGAGCGTGCACAGCACGAGCCATTCGGCCGCTTCCGGCTGGGTGGCGAGATCGGCGAGTTCGGGTGAGTCGAAGCGGCGCTGCGCGATCTCGCTGTCGCCGCGCGGGGCGGGCGTGTTGGCGGCGGGAACCCCGTCCGGTGTGCCGTGCCGGCCACTCCACAGCGTCAGTTCGTGCAGATACGCGGGATCGGCGGCATGCCGCGATGCGGCCGTTCGCGCCGCCGTCGCCAGTTTCGGGCGCAGTATCGGCGGCACCTGCCGCGCCGCGGCCCCGTAAGTACGCACACTTCCGGACACCTCCCGCACACATGCCTGCGGAACCGGCCGCGCGCTGTAGCGGCGGCGGTCGGATTGCCGCTGGGTGATGGCCGCGGCGAGCTCGATATCGCGGGCCGTGGGTCGCCGCGGCGTGAGGTCGATGGCCGCCAGGTGGTCGGAGTCGGCGTCGTCGGGCAGATAGGTCACCCGCGCCGACCAGCCCAGCATCGCCAGCGCCACCCGCATGTGGTGCAGCGCCGCGCCACAACTCATCAGCAGCGCCCGCTGCAGCGGATCGGTCACCGTCAGATGCCTGGTCTCGTCGGCATACAGATGGATGGTGTCCGCGCGCAGCGACCAGCGCCACGGCTGAGTGTTGTGCACCGACGGCGCGCGCACCGCCATGTGCACGGCATCGGCGAAGACATCGGTGATCGATGGAGCGACTGTCATGGTGCAGGTTCTGCCTTTCGAGCGTCGCGCGGGCGATGTGGATCGAAGGTCGGCCGGGATCGCCGGTCACCGAATCGAACCCCTCTATCGATAAACCGCACGCGGTCGCGCAGAGTTTCGTAATAGTTCACAAAACGACCCCCGGCGAATTCGTCGATCTCGCGAATCAGGGCACGGCCGGCCCGGAGTCGAGCTCGCGGTAGCGCAACGCCCACCACACCTGCTGGGCCACGTGCGGATCCTTCAGCGAGGCCCCGGTCAGCTCCTCGAACCGCGACAACCGATAGCGCACGGTGTTGTGGTGCAGATAGAGCCGATTACCCGTCTCGCTCGCGTTGAGCCCGGCCGCCAGATAGGTGTCGACCGTCGACAGGATGGAACCGGCCTCCGCGTCGTCGACAGGGGTGATGTAGCGCAGCATCAGGGCGGCGCCGACATCGCTGTCACCGACCACTGCCGGTAGCACGCCCAGGTCGGTGAGGGTGTGGCGGCCCGGCCGGCCGAACAGGCGCGCGGTCTCGGCCACCCGCCCCGCGACGTGCAGTGAGTGCGGGACGCGCTCGAGTGGGCATTCCGGCCCGATCCCCAGGAACACCCCGGCCGCGGGCCTCACGTGGTCGCGCGGATCGCACACGCCCACCACATCGCCGTCGAGGATGGCCACCACTCCGCGGGGCGGCCGGAACCCCGGCCGCTGGCGCAGATCCCATTCGGTCTGCTCGGGTTCGGCGGTGATCGCCCGGAACGCGGCGTACGCCCCGTCCAGGCGCAGCCCGATGAGCTGGGCACGTCGGCGCAGTTCGCCGGTCGGCAGGGTGCCCTCGGCCAGGGCCCGTACCGTGTCGTCGCGGCGAGTGTCGAGGCGCCGGGTGATCTGGGCCTCGGCCTCCCGGTGGCCGGAGCTGAAGGCGACGGTGGCGGCATCGGAGGCGCGCAGCAGGGCGCCGAGCATGGCCAGCAGCGCCGATCCCGGTTGCGCGGCCCAGTAGTGCGAGGCCCCGATCCGGCGCATCAGTTCCCGCACCGCGATCTGCCAGCCCCGCAGCATGCCGTCGAGGGGAACCCCGAGTTCGGCGCGCAGCGCCCCGTACTCCCGAAACTGGGCCAGCGCCGGCCCGTCGAGCGGACGATCTTCCGCGGTGGCGGTTATCAGCCGGTCGATCGCGGACGAGATCGACGGCACCAGGGATGCGGCGGCAATCCCCCGGTAAGCGGGAACCTCGGCCTGCAGGCGGGCACAGACGTGCTCGGCGAACGCGACGGGATCGCCGAGCACGGAGTGCCGCAACCGGGGGCGCGTCGAACCGTCGTCGTCGCTCACATCGACCGACGATACGGCGATCCCGCCGATCCCAGCAGCGTTACGGCGGTCGGCACGCCGATTCGGACCCCTGTCTTCCCTGCTCGCACGCCCTGCGGTGGATCCTCGCCCGCTCGGGGAGAGCAGCCGGCCGCGCGCACTCGCGCCGCCGCCGATCCGGCGGCCCGCATCCGCTGCGCAGCATCCGCGCGGCAATCGATCGGCCCGAAAGCCGCCGCCCTTCTCGAGGGGATGAGCACACCTCCGGTAGCGAACAGTCAGCGATCACGCTGTGGGAGTTGCCCTTTCGGTCACCGCGAATCGGAAACCGAACACCGGCGCGATATCTGGGTAAGAATGAGGACGGCCGAGATTCGGCCACAGGGGACAGATCGGCCGCAGTCGGGCCGACGGAATGTGGGGAAAGATCATGAGAGCCAAGAAATTCGCCGCCACCGCGCTATTGGCAGTCGGAGCCACCGCGGCCACCGCGGGTGTGGTGCAGGCCGCACCCGCCACCTCCGCCGAGGTCGCGGTGCGCGGCGTGGAACAGGGAGTCGGTTTCGTCACCGCGCCGACCGCCGACCACGCCGGTCTCACGACCACGGTCGACGCCGGATCCTTCACCGTCACCGGTGATTCGGTCACACTCACCGACGCCGCGGGCCGGGCGGTCGCCTCGGTGCCGCTGGGACTGCGCACCGCGTCCGGCACCGTGGGCCTGAGCCCGCGCATCGAGAACGCGGGCCGCACGCTCACACTGACACCGCAGTCTGCCACCGAGCGCACCGCTCAGGCCATCGACGAGGCCTCCGACACCCTTGCCCGCAAGCAGTACAACGCGGGGATCGGGGCCCTGATCGGCGGCGGTATCGGCGCCGTGCTGGGCTTCTTCCTCGGCGGGGTCGGCGCACTGGTCACCATTCCGATCGGTGCCGGCATCGGCGCACTGGTCGGCTACTCCACCCCGTAGCCGATCCCGTTCGTCGCGCGGCTGTGCGGAAGGCACCCTCCGCACGGCCGCGGCCGTCCTTCCCGGCGGGCTGCGGGACGGCGCGGAGGGGGCTGCGCGGCGAGGTGAACTGCCCACCGCTCGGCGTCCGGCGCTGATCCGGTGACACTGCCCCCCGCACGCGGCCGGGACACAATGGTGTGGTGCCCGATTCGCCACAGCATCCCCCGGACGCACTCGCCGCGCTGATCCGCTGGCAGGACAGCGGCGGCGTCTGGCGGGTACTCGGCCGGCGTGGCATGGACCTGACCATCGGCCTGTTCGAATGCACCGGCGGCGATCAGGTCGGCCGGATCGTCTCATCCGATCCGCGATTGCGGGCGTTCGTCGGGCACCGCAGCGGTAACGAGGAATGAACCTGCCGGTTCGGCAGCATTTTTCGCTCGCGGGTACTACGGTGTGCGCGGCAGTGCATCGATCCTGTCACTGCTCGGCGTTGCGACGGTTGCAGCGAAAGGCGGCACGATGGCCGGTACCGGTGAGGCGAATCGCCCTCTGGCCGAACGATATCCGGGCACCGAGCCCCTCGACTGGCACGGAGTCACGGTCCATCCGATGTACTCCCAGCAGTTGGGAACCGCGGCGACCGTCGTCCGGCTCACACTACATGCCTCGGTTCCCCCGCCGGGACTACTGGGCCTGGGCATCGGGCTGTCGGTGCTCGACGGGCACGTCCTGCTGCACGACCGGGAGCTGCCCGGGGTCGACGTGTGGACCGATGCCATCGCCGAAGGTGTGGAGTTCCGGCTCGTTCCCACCGGCCCGGAGGCCGGCTACACCCTCACCCCGGTCTGGATGACCACCAGCGGTGCCGTCGAGTCGTGGACGGGCAACTACGGGGTGGTCATCGAACGCGCGGCCGCCGGATCGATGGTGCTGCGGTGCAGTGCCGGCGTCGGCCCACCCGATTTCGGCGAGTTGATCGTGACGGTATCGGCGAAATCCGTGGAACGACGGCTGCCCGGGACCGAACTCTACGATCGCGGGATCGTCGCGCAGGGCCGCGGTGACGCCGATCAGGCCCGCCGCCTGTTACGGCAGGCCGCCGATATGGGTCATGCCGGAGCCGCCTACGACCTCGGTGTACTCGGCTATCGCGCACGCGAATTCGGTGAGGCAAAACAATGGTGGCGGCTGGCCGCCGAACGGGGCGATGCCCGGGCGATGGCCGGATTGGCCGAAGTGCTGGAGCGCCAGGGCGATACCCGGGCCGCGACGCACTGGCGCGCGCAGGCACGCGGCGGGCACTGATCAGCCGTGGGCGCCACCGAGCCGGATCCCCAGCAGCCCACTGCCGCCCACCACGAGCGCCGCGACCGTGAGCAGGCCGAAGACCACCACCCAGACGCGGGCGGGAACGCGGGTGAGCCAGGCGAGCTGGTCGGCGTCGGAGCCGTCGCCACGCACCGAGACCTGCCACAACTCGATCACCGCGCGTACCCCGCCGAACAGCAGGAACCAGGTCACCGTGTAGCCGAAGACGCCCTGCCACACCGCGTCCCCGTACCACGACACCGCGAAGGCGGCGCCGCCCGCGCAGATCACCGCCAGGAAGCCGAACAGGTTGCGGATCACCAGGATCAGCACCGCCAGCGCCACGATCAGGATCCACAGCATCAGGGTCTGGCGTCCGGCGCCGAGCAGGACGGCGAAGGCGAGACCGACCGCCGAGGGCGCCGGATAGCCCGCCAGCGTCGTCAGCACCATGCCGAATCCTCGTGGTTTCCCACGTGATACGGTCACCCCCGAGGTATCGGAGTGCAGCCGGATACCGCTGAGAGTCCTACCGGTGCACACCGCGACCACGGCATGACCGATTTCGTGCGCGATCGTCACGCAGGTCCGCAACACCCGCCAGACCGGCCGGTAGAGCACCACCGCCACGGCTACCGCCGCGGTGGCCAGCACCACCCACACCGGCGGTTGCGGGGATATCGTCGTCAATCGATCCGTTACCGACGACACCGCATCGGCCACCTGAGACTGCTGCACCGCCGTAGGGTAGCGACTCCGCCGGGATTCGGCCCGATGCGCCGGGGTGGCCGGCGGGCGAACGCCTTAGGCTTGCGGTCGAATTGCCGGGATCGGCCCGGCACGCCGCCTCGACGAGGAGATCCAGATGACATCCAGGCCCATCCGCACCGCGCTGCTCGGAACCGTCGTCGCAGCCGCTCTGAGCGCGGGTCTGCTGACCGGATGTTCGGATGTCGAGCGGGCCCTCAACCAAGGTGGTGACACCCCCTGCAAGGACTACGTGAAACAGGATGTCGACACCAAGCGGGTGACCATCACCAAGTTCGTCAAACAGCAGTCGGGCAGCGACCACGAGCCCGCGGGCACGGCGGTCGACGCGAGTATGGCCGCGGCCGACTTCCTGTGCGCCAATCAGCGCAACAGCGATACCCCGATCAAGAACGCGAATTTGACGGGAATCCTGTTCAACCAGCAGTGATACCGGCCGGGCGCCGGTTCGTGCACCGGCGCCCGGCGGTGGCGGGTCAGCGTCCGGGCAGCAGGCGCAGACTGCGGGCCAGGGTCATCAGCGCACCCTGCCACTTCGACTGTGGAAGGCCGAACGGGGCATCGAGATTCATGCCGCGGGTGACCACGACGGTCTGCGGTTCGGTGAACTTCAGCAGTCCGTCGGGACCGTGCCGCCGGCCCACGCCGGAGATACCCATACCGCCCATCGGCGCACCGGTGGTCCCCCAGGCCGGGGCGTAGCCCTCGTCGACACAGACGGTTCCGGTGCGCAGCCGGGCGGCGATGGCCTCGCCCTCGGCGGCACTGGCCGCCCACACGCTGGCGTTGAGACCGTATTCGGTGTCGTTGGCCCGCGCGATCGCCTCTTCGGCGTCGGCCACCGGATAGATCGATACCAGTGGGCCGAAGGTCTCGTTGCGGCCGCATTCCATCTCGTCGGTGACCTGGGTCAGCACCGTCGGTTCGAAGAACAGCGGCCCGAGGTCGGGACGGGCGTTACCGCCGACGAGGACCTCGGCGCCCTTGGAGGTGGCATCGGCGACGTGTTTGGTGACCGTCTCCAGCTGGGCCGGTGAGATCAGGCTGCCGATATCGGCCGAGAAGTCGTAGGCGGCACCGAGTTTCGCCGCCCGGACCGCCGCGACGAACTTCTCGGTGAACTCGGCCGCGATCGACCGCTCGACATAGATGCGTTCGATCGAGATGCACAGCTGCCCCGCGTTGGAGAAACAGGCGCGCACCGCGGCCTTGGCGACCTTGCCCAGGTCGGCGCCCCTGGTGACGATCATGGGGTTCTTACCACCGAGTTCGGCGGAGAAGCCGATCAACCGCTTACCGCACTGCTGCGCCAGGGTGCTGCCGGTCGCCGAGGAACCTGTGAACATCAGGTAGTCGCACTGCTCGACGATCGCGGTGCCGACCACGGTGCCCGGACCGGTGACCACCTGCAGTAGATCGCGCGGCACTCCCGCACGCGACAGCAGTTCCACATTCGCCAGCGACGAGTACGGAGTCTGGCTGTCGGGTTTGACGATGACCGCGTTCCCGGCGAGCAGCGCCGGGATCGAATCGCCGATCGACAGCAGCATCGGATAGTTCCAGGGCGCGATCACGCCGACCACACCCTTGGGCTGGCTACGCACCCGGGCCTTGTTCAACACGGGGAACGCGCCGGGCACCGAATGCGGCGCCAGCAGACCGGGCGCGACACGGGAGAAGTAGCGGGCCGCGAACATCAGGCCCATGATCTCTTCCTGCGCCGCCCAGCGGGCCTTTCCGGTTTCCGCTTGGATCACGTCCATGAGGTATTCACGTTCGGCGACCACCAGTGCCCGGTAGCGCTCCAGGACCGCCGCCCGCTCGGCCGGTGGGCGTGCGGCCCATTCGGCTTGCGCCGCACGCGCTCTGGTGAACGCGGCGCTCACATCCTCGGCGGTGCCGACCGGCACCTCACCCAGCGGCCGTCCGGTGAACGTCTCGGCGATGGTCTTGTTCGCGTGCTCGGTGGAACCGTCGACGGACGCGAACGCCCGCAGACGCTCGAATACCGCAGCTTCCGGCACGGGCATCGTCGCCTCCTACTTGTGAGTAACCTTCGGATACACATAATCTACCGCGCCCGCCGCTCGGATCCGACCGCCATTCATCGGCGACTTCTCACTGTCGGGACCTGCTGCGATCACGTGTCGACCCTCGGCTCGGGCACGCCCGGCGGATCGGTCACATCTGGCGCGGCAGCAGCTCCCGGACCAGCTGTTCCACGCGCAACCGGATCTCGTCGCGGATCCGGCGCACGGCGTCGAGGCCCTGTCCGGCGGGGTCGGCGAGCGTCCAGTCGCGATAGTCGACGCCGGGGAAATAGGGGCAGCTGTCACCGCATCCCATCCTGATCACGACATCGCTGGTGTGCACGGTATCGGGGGTGAGGATCTTCGGGGTCTGCGCGGTGATGTCGACCCCGACCTCACCCATGGCCTCGACCACGACCGGATTGGTCGTCGCGGCGGGCGCGGTCCCGGCGGACCGGACATCGATGCGATCGCCGGCGAGCTGGGCGAGGAAGCCCTGCGCCATCTGCGACCGGCCCGCGTTGTGTACGCAGACGAACAACACACTCGGTACGGCGGTCATTGCCGCGCAACCCCTTTCCCGGCAGGCGCGGCGGCGGGCGCCCCCCGGAAGCGCGGGCGCAGCGCGAGGGAGACATAGACGAGACCGACCAGCACCGGAACTTCGATCAACGGGCCGACGACACCGGCGAGGGCCTGGCCGGAGCCGGCGCCGTAGGTCGCGATCGCGACGGCGATGGCGAGTTCGAAGTTGTTGCCCGCGGCGGTGAACGCCAGCGTGGTGGTGCGCTCGTAACCGAGGCCGGCCAGGCGACCGTAGAGGTAACCGCCACCCCACATGATCGCGAAATAGGCCAGCAGCGGCACCGCGATCCGCACGACATCCCAGGGGCGGGCGGTGATCTGGCGGCCTTGCAGGGCGAACAGGATCACGATCGTGAACAGCAGGCCGTACAGCGCCCACGGACCGATACGCGGCAACACGGTCCGCTCGTAGACGTCGCGACCGCGTGCCTTTTCACCGATTCGGCGTGTGAGGAAACCCGCGACGAGCGGCAGACCCAGGAAGATCAGCACCGATTTCGCGATCTGCCAGGGTGAGGTCTCGATGGCGGTCTGCTCGAGGCCGAGCCACCCCGGCAGGACCGAGAGGTAGAACCAGCCGAGGACGGCGAACATGACGACCTGGAACAGCGAGTTCAACGCGACCAGCACGGCGGCGGCTTCACGGTCGCCGCAGGCGAGGTCGTTCCAGATGATCACCATGGCAATGCATCTGGCGAGACCGACGATGATCAGGCCGGTCCGATACTCGGGCAGATCCGGGAGCAGCAGCCAGGCCAGAGTGAACATCAGGGCCGGCCCGGCCAGCCAGTTCAGGACAAGGGAGCCCACGAGCAGCCGGCGGTCGCCGGTGACGGCACCGAGGCGGTCGTAGCGGACCTTGGCCAGCACCGGATACATCATCACCAGCAGTCCGATCGCGATCGGCAGCGAGATCCCGTCGACTTCGACCGCGGACAGACCGTCCCCGAGACCGGGGATCAGGCGCCCGAGCAGCAGACCGGCGGCCATGGCGACGCCGATCCAGATCGGCAGCCACCGGTCCAGCGTCGACAGCTTCGCGACCACCGCGGGGTGATCGGCGCGTTCGGTGGCCGTCACGCCGGCACCTTCGCACCGGCCTGGCGGCCCAGCACCAGCGACAGTCGCTCCAGGGCCTCGGGAACGACGCGGTAGTAGACCCAGGAAGCGCGGCGTTCGCTGGTGACCAGACCGGTCTCGCGCAGGATTTTGAGGTGATGGGAGATGGTCGGCTGGGTGACATCGAGCCCGTCGGAGACATCGCACACACAGGCTTCACCACCGGCGCGGGCCGCGATCGCCGACAGCACCCGCAACCGGACCGGGTCGGCGAGGGCCTTGAACATCGCCGCCAACTCGCCCGCTTCCGCGCCGGTCAGCGTGCGCCCCACCGTAGGGGTGGGCTCGCAGCCGATCGGCGCGGCCAACGGCGCCTCTGGTTTAGACATTCATCGATATTGACCGATGTCGATACCGGAGGGCAAGCGAACGTCCGGTGAACACGCCCGCCACGACGGTGGGGTCAGTGGCAGCAGGTGGCGCCGGTGGCGATCGCCTCGCTCTTCGCTTCGGGCGCGCAGCAGGCGGCCGATTCCGCGGCGGGTTCGGCCGGAGCCGTGTCGCCGGCGCCACAGCAGGCCTGCGCGGCTTCGGCGGCGGTGGCGAATTCCGGTGCGGCGCCGAAGTTCTCGGTGTCGGCGAGGACGGTGTAGACCTCCCATTTCTCGGCGTCGGGTCCGGTGACCCACACCTTGTCCTGGGTGGCGAAACAACATGTGGTCGCGATCTGCTCCTCGGTGAACAGTCCCGCTTCCGAGAGACGGGCGATCTCGACGTGGACCTGTTCGGAGGTCTCGACCTCGACACCGAGGTGGTTGATCGTGCCGCCACGACCGGCGTTCTCGAGCAGGACCAGCTTCAACGGCGGCTGCTCGATGGCGAAGTTGGCGTAGCCGGGCTTGCGCTTGGCGGGTTCGGCATCGAACAAGGCCGAGTAGAAGGCGATCGCTCGTTCCAGGTCGTCGACATTGAGGGCGAGCTGCACGCGAGACATGAGAACCTCCAGGATGAGACATATATCGAAAAACTGGGCACGGCCGAGTTTGCCACCTTTTCGACATATGTCAAACTTTTGGATACCATGGCCGACATGCCCAAGGCTCTGCCCGTGATCGACATGTCCGCCCCGGTGTGCTGTGCGCCGGTGGCGGCCGGACCGGTCGACGACGCCGCCGCGCTCGAGGTCGCGCTGCGCCTCAAGGCGCTCGCCGATCCGGTGCGGGTCAAACTCATGTCCCTGCTGCTCGCCGGGGCGTCCGAGGGCCAGAAGGGCAGTGACCTGGCCGCGGTTGTCGGACTGTCGGAATCGACCGTCAGCCATCACCTCGGTCAGCTGCGCAGGGCCGGTCTCGTCGACGCCGAGCGAACGGGGATGACAGTGGTCCATCGCGCGCGACGCGACGCGTTGGCGGCGCTCTGCTTCGTCCTGGATCCCGACTGCTGCCGCTGAATCGGTTCACCGCCCACGGGACGCGCCGACGGTCTGTGCTTGTCTGTCCGCTGTGATGGCGAAACTTCTCCGGGACGGCGCCTACGTATTCGCGTGGCTCGCCACTGTCGCCGGGATTGCCGGAATCGCGGTGCATTTCAGCCGTTCCGGATCCCGCTGGCCGATCCTGGCGGCGTCGGTGGCGCCGTACCTGATGTGTGCCGCGCCGGCCGGGGCCGTGGCGTTCCTGGCAGGACGGCGCTGGATCCACGCGGGGGTCGCGGTGGCCGTCTCCGCGGCTGCGGTGTGGACCCAAATTCCGCTCTACACCGGTCACGGCGACGCCGACGGGCGCGCCGTCCTGGTGATGCAGGCGAATCTGTTGTTCGACGGGGCGGATCCGCACGCGCTGGTCGAGCAGGTGCGGTCGCGGCATATCGAGATACTCACGGTCGACGAGCTCACCGCCGCGGCGGTCACCGAACTCGGTCGCGCGGGCCTCGATCAGCTACTGCCCTACCGGCACCTCTCCCCCGGCCGGACCGCGACGGGGACCGGCATCTGGAGCAGCTATCCACTGTCGGACCCTGCCGAATACGACGGATTCGTACTGAACCAGCTCTCCGCGACCGTCACCGTCCCCGACGCCGGACCGGTGACGGTGTACGCATTCCATCCGGTGCCGCCGGTCTACAGCGCGAGCGTGTGGGCCGACGAATTGTCCCGGCTGGGAGCAATTCTCGACCGCTCGCCGGCGGATCGCCCGGTGATCGCCGGCGGCGACTTCAACGCCACCTACGATCACCGGCAGTTCCGCGCCCTGCTGACGGGACGATTCGGCGACGCCGCCGAGCAGGCCGGTGCCGGACCACTGGTCACCTATCCGACCGACAAGCCGTACCCGCCCCTGGTCGGCATCGACCACATCCTGATCGCCGAGGGGAATGCCGCCGAGGTGGCGACGGTATCGCTGCCCGGTTCGGACCATCGCGCCCTCGTCGCACGGATTCACCTGAACAGCCCGGGCCCCGAGCGGTAGAGCCCGCGCGCCGACGGTGCGATGATGGCAGGGCGCGGGGTTCGGTTCGGGTGACAGCAGGCAATCCGGAGGCGGCGATGGCGGCGAGACGGACTCGTGAACGTGCCGGCGTCGACCACGCCGCCGACGACCACACCCCGCGAATCGGCGCGTGGGGATTCGTCGCCCGATTCGGAATCATCAGTTTGCTGGCGGATTTCGTCTACGAGGGCGCCCGGTCGATCACCGGGCCACTGCTCGGCTCCCTGGGAGCGAGCGGTTTCGTCGTCGGACTGGTCACCGGAATCGGCGAGGCGGCGGCGCTGGGGCTGCGCCTGGTATCGGGCCCGCTCACCGATCGGACGCGGCGATTCTGGGCGTGGACGGTCTCCGGATATGTCCTGACCCTGCTGAGCGTGCCGCTCCTGGGTGTCGCCGGGGTGCTGTGGGTGGCGTGCGCCCTGGTGATCGCCGAACGGGTGGGCAAAGCGGTGCGCAGCCCGGCCAAGGACACCCTGCTGTCCCATGCCACCGCGGTGACCGGGCGGGGTCGCGGTTTCGCCGTCCACGAGGCCCTCGACCAGATCGGCGCGGTCGCCGGTCCACTCACCGTCGCGGCCGTACTGGCGATCACCGAAACCGACTACACACCCGCGCTGATCATGCTCGCGATCCCCGGAGCCGCCGCACTTGTGCTGCTGGCGCGGATCCGGCACCAGGTGCCCGATCCGTCCCGATACGAACCGTCCGAACGCCCGGCCCCTCGTCCGGCGAAAACGCCGCTACCGCCGCAGTTCTGGCTCTACTGCCTGTTCACCGCCGTCTGCATGCTCGGCGCGACCACCTACGGCGTGCTCTCGTTGCACATGGTCGCCGCCGGAGTCCTGAGCACGGCGGCGGTACCGGTTGTCTACGCCGCCGCGATGGGCGCCGATGCGGTCGCCGCCCTCACCTCCGGCTGGCTCTACGATCGGATCGGCTCCAGAACGCTACTGCTACTGCCGATTTCGACCGCGCTCGTGCCGATCTTCGGATTCACCGGCGGGCTCGGCCCGGTCCTGGCGGGCGCGTTGCTGTGGGGTGCGACGGTCGGCGTCCAGGAGTCGACGTTGCGCGCGATGGTCGCCGATCTGGTACCCGGCGACCGCCGCGCCACCGCCTACGGCACCTACGCCGCGGTTCTCGGCGCGGCCACCGCCGCGGGCGGCGCGATCACGGGATTCCTGTCGGACACATCGTATTCCGCATTGGTCGTCACCGTCGTAACGATCGAATGTGCGGCGCTGCTCATCATGGCCGCACTCACGACACGCCGACGGCGGCCGACACGCCGGTAACCTATCCCTGTGCCGCACATCGCATTTCGGCACAGCTATATGTCCGGTCGGTCAAACGTGTGACTTGCCACAAAGACCTCGCCCTCGTCTCACTGGACACATGTACGGATTCGCCTCCCACCTGCGAACTCATATCGCACTACGAAAGTCAATATAAGTCCCACTGAGCGGTATCCGACCTGAAGTTTGAAACATCGCCAGTTATGTTGTGCCGATGTTGAGAGCGAGGCTCGGAATCCGGACCCGCATCCTGGCCATCGCCGTGGTTCCAAGCCTGGCGTTGCTCGGAATCGGTGTGGGGACAGCGAGTTATCTGGTTCGGGAGGGGCAACACGCGAAGGACTGGGCATCGATCCTGGCCAATGCCAATGTCCACACTCGCGAAATGATCGCCGCGGTCGAGCAGGAACGCATGCTGTCGCTGTGGCAGCTCTCCGGCCAGCACAACGATCCGGGCGCCCTCGTCGCCGCGCGGACCCGGCTCGACAACGCGCTACAAGCGTTGGCCTCCACCGAAACCCAGCTGATGGCCAGCGACGACGCCGGACGAATGGGCTCCGACACCGGCGGCTTCGAAACGCTGAAGAAGTCGCTGCCCGCCATCCGCGGCGGCATCGACGCGGGCGCCCTTCCCATTCCCGACACCTACGCGATCTACAACCGGATCCTGGACGCGGTCGTTCTCGGGACCAATATCGTCATCCCCACCGCACCCGATGCGGCCGTCGCCCAGCAACTTTCCGGCGGTCTGCGCACCCTGCACGCGATGGAGGGCATGTCGCGCAGCGCGGCCCTCACCGCCGCCGAACTCAACGGCCAGATCCTCGCCGGCCCGCTCCGCGAGGACTACCGCAACCTGGTCGGCTACTACCGCACCGAGATCCCGCAGCTGGCCGGTGAACTCAGCGGACCGCCCGCCGACAAGATCAAGGCCGTCCTCGCCTCCCCCATCTGGCAGCAGCTGGCCGCGATGGAGGACTACCTCATCCAGCCGCCGGCGCCGAACAAGGCCGGTGAGATCCCCCCGCCGCCCATGAGTTTCGCCGACTGGCGCGCCGCCGCCGAACAACTCGGCGATCAGTTGCTCGCCGCCTGGCAGTACCAGAACGATCACGCCAACCAGACCGCCGTGCGCGACGGTGAGCGCACCGCGACCAACTCGCTGTGGGCGGGGGCGGGGGTCATGGCGATCGCGATTCTGGCCTTCCTGCTGTCACTGTGGCTGGCCAACCGCCTGATCGGCCGGCTCAAACGACTGCGCACCGAAACCCTCGCCCTGGCCGAGGTCCGGTTGCCCGAGACCATGCGCCGGCTGGGCGAAGGCGAGAACATCGACGCCGAAACCGAGGCCGCCCGGCTGGATTTCGGGCACGACGAGATCGGCTCGGTCGCCAAGGCGTTCAACCGTGCCCACACTGCGGCGGTGGCGGCGGCGGTCACCGAGGCCCGCACCCGCGAGGGCGTGCGCGCGGTCTTCCTCAACATCGCCCACCGCAGCCAGATCGTGGTGCACCGCCAGCTCGAGATCCTCGACGAAGCCGAACGGCGGCAAGAGGATCCCACGCTGCTCGAGACCTTCTTCCGGCTCGACCACCTGGCCACTCGCGAACGCCGCAACGCCGAGAATCTGATCATCCTCGGCGGCGGCGAACCCGGCCGGCAGTGGCGGCGCCCGGTTCCGCTGGTCGAGCTGGTCCGCAGCGCCATCGGTGAAACCCTCGACTACGCGCGGGTGCGCGCGCACCGCATGCCGCAGGTGTTCATCGTCGGCAACGTGGTAGCCGACCTCATCCACCTGCTCGCCGAACTGGTCGACAACGCCACCTCGTTCTCCCCACCACAGTCACGGGTCGAGGTCAACGGCAATGTGGTCGGCAAGGGCGTGGCCCTCGAGATCAGCGATCAGGGCATGGGCATGCCCGCCGACGAACTCGAACGCGCCAACGAGATGCTGCGCAATCCACCGGATTTCGGGGTCGCGACGCTGTCCGCGAATTCCCGCCTCGGCCTGTTCGTGGTCGCCCAGCTGGGCGCCCGGCACGGCATCACGGTGCGGCTGTCGGAATCCGACTACGGCGGGATCCGGGCGATCGTGCTGATCCCGACCGCCGTCGTCGCCGCCGAGGCCCCGGTGGCCGACCACCTGCCCGAGCGGTTCGCCGGCCGTCGTCCCGAACCGATCATGACCGGCGAGATGCCGGCCATCTCGGCCGGTGAATCCACCTCGGCCGCAACCGGTCTGGCGACCCTGTCGCGACCCCAGTCGTGGTCGGATTTTCCCCGCACCGATACCGTGCCGCGGACCGACCCGCCGGGCGGGTACGAGACGCCCGACCGCGAGGAGCCGGGCGGCCGATACGAGCCCCGGCACGAGCTGCCCGCGCCCACCGACCAACCAGGGCGTCGCACGCCGCAGCGGCCGTCCTACACTGGCAGCGATGCTCGCCCACCGTTGCCCCGCCGCCGCCGACAGGCCAGTCTGGCACCGGAATTGGCGCACGACCCCCAACCCGAAGACGCGGCCCCGCAACGGCCGCGCTCGGCGGAACAGGCCCGGGACCTGATGTCCGCCATCGAGAACGGGACCAGGCAGGGCCGGCGTTCACAGTCGCAGCCCGGCTACTCCAGCCCGGACGAACAGGAAGGCGAAGGTGACTACTTCCCACGCAGGTGATCTGAACTGGCTGCTCGACGACTTGGTCGATCGCCTGGCCGGGGTGCGCTACGCGGTGGTGCACTCCACCGACGGGCTGCTGCTGGGCCGGTCCACATCGATGAGCCGCGAGGACGCCGAGCACTTCGGTGCCATGTCGGCCACCCTGTACGGTCTCGCGCGCAGTGCCGGCAACCGCTTCGACGGTGGCGGAGTCCGCCAGGCCGTCATCGAACTCGACCGCGCGGTCCTGTTCGTGACCGCGGCCGGTGACAACGCATGTATCGCATTGCAGGCCAACGAGAACGCGAATCTGGGTATGGTGGCGTACGAAATGAATCTGACCGTGCAGCGTGTCGGTAACTACCTGTCCACCGATCCGCGAAACGGTCTGGCCGAGCACGTGGAGCACAGATTGTCATGACGCGCTTCGGTCAACCGTGGTTCGACGATGCGGCCGGTCCTCTGGTCCGTCCGTACGCCGTAACTCGGGGCCGCACAATGGGGGCGGGACACGATCTGGACATGCTCACCCTGGTGGTGACCGTGTCACCGGGTCCGCCGCTGCGGCGCGTCGAACCCGAATACGCGGAAATCGTCCGGCTCTGCCGGGCCCCGCAATCGGTGGCCGAAGTCTCCGCGAGACTGAAGCTGCCGCTGGCGGTGACCAAGATTCTCGTCGGTGATCTCATCGGCGAGGGTCTACTGAACTTCCGAGCCCCGGCCCGGGCCGACACCGACACCGGTGCGACCGGCGAACTGAACATCTTGCGAGCAGTACTCGATGGAATCCGAAAGCTGTAGAACACCGTGCCTGATACTTCGTCCTCGGCCGACCTGGCTGCGTCGGTCAAAATCCTCGTAGCCGGCGGTTTCGGCGTCGGGAAGACCACCATGGTGTCCTCGATCAGCGAGATCACGCCGCTGCGTACCGAGGAACTGATCACCGAAATGTCCACCGGCATCGACGATCTGTCGGGCGTGGAGGGCAAGACCACCACCACTGTGGCGCTGGACTTCGGTCGTATCACCATCGATCAGAATCTGGTGCTGTACCTGTTCGGTACCCCCGGCCAGGACCGATTCTGGTTCCTATGGGACGAATTGGCGCGCGGCGCGCTCGGCGCGGTCGTGATCGCCGACACCCGTCGGCTGGAGAACTCCTTCGCCGCGATCGACTTCTTCGAGCGCCGGGGCCTGTCGTTCGCGATCGCGGTGAACTGCTTCGACAACGCGCCGATCTACACCACCGAAGAGGTGCGCGAGGCGTTGGATCTCGACGCCCACATTCCGGTGGTGCTCTGCGACGCCCGCGACCGCAGCTCCTGCAAGACGGTGCTGATGACGCTCGTCGAACACCTCATCGCCCGGGCCACCAGCTCGGTGGCCTGAGCGCCCGCGGGCCGGTCAGTGACCGGCCGCGGCGAGATCCAGTTCGCCGAAGCCGGAGATCCAGCGATGCGGCGGCCGGGGTGAGTTCGGTTCGCCCGCTCGGGTGACGCCGACCGCCTGCCAGCCCGCCGCCACCGCCGCGTCGAGTTCATCGGGATGGTCGGACAGGAACAGGATCTCGTGCGCGGGCACCCCGATCGCCGCGGCGATCCGCCGATAGGACTCGGCTTCCCGTTTGGCGCCGGCGTTGGCGAGGTCGAACCACGCGCCGATCAGCGACGCCAGCTCTCCCCCGCGCGCATAGGCGAACCAGTCCCGCTGATTGCGCACCGATCCCGACGAGTAGACGTACAGCGCGATTCCGGCGCGGTGCCAGGCGCGGAGCGCGTCGGGCGCGTCGGGAAAGAATTCGCCGGACAGCGCGCCGTCGCGAAATCCCTCGGCGCAGATCAATCCCTGCGCGGCCTTGAGCGGGGCGGCTTTGACGTCCGAGTTCAGCCAGCCGCGCAGAATATCGGCCACTTCGCCGGTATCGGCGTCCGGACGTCGCGCCAGTTCCCGGGTCTGCTCGATCACCAGGTCCGCGGCACCACCGCGATGGTCGGCCAGCCACTGCGGCAATCGACGACGGGTGTAGCCGTACAGGTCCTCCCGCACCGCGCTGGTGGGGCTGGTGGTGCCCTCGATATCGACGACGACGGCGCTGATCACGGTGTGCTCCTGCGGAATAGGGTGGTGCTCGGTGCCGCTGCCGCCTCCGGGCCTGGTCCGCTCATGCTGGGTCCATCGGCATGAGCGGGGCCCTGCGTGGTTACGCACGCTGCCGCCTCCGGGCCTGGTCCTCTCATGCTGGGTCCATCGGCATCAGCGGGGCCCTGCGTGGTTACGCACGCTGCCGCCTCCGGGCCTGGTCCGCTCATGCTGGGTCCATCGGCATGAGCGGGGCCCTGCGTGGTTACGCACGCTGCCGCCTCCGGGCCTGGTCCTCTCATGCCGCGACGAGCTCGTCCAGGCTCGGGAACCGCTGGGCGATGGCGTCACCGGTGAAATCGCCGACCCACCCATCGGCCTCCTCGAAGAACCGGATGGCCACGAAATCCGGGCGGGTACCCATATCGAACCAGTGCCGGGTCCCCGCCGGGACCGACACCAGATCACCGCCCTCGCACACCACCGCCACGACTTCCGGTTCCAGATGCAGATAGAAGCATCCGCGCCCGGACACGAAGAACCGCACCTCGTCCTCGGCGTGCCGGTGTTCGGAGAGGAATTTCTCCCGCGCCGCGCGGGCCTGTGCGGGCCACTGCGGATCGGTGTCGTCGGGATGTAGCCGGGCCAGGTCGATATGGCGGTAGCGGCCGTCGCCGTTGAGCTCGTCGATCCGATCCCGGTAGTCGTCGAGGATGTCCTGCGTCGAGATCGCGGCGGTGACCACCCGGGCGGGCCAGCGGTCGAAAACGATACCGCGCGTAGCGAGTTCGGCGGCGATCCGCTCGGGATCGCCGGTGTGCAGGCGCACCTGCGCGGGATCGGAATCAGCGGCGATGTGCAACAGTGTCATTGCGTGCGCTCCTCGGGAAGATCGGATGAGATGTCACGGCGTCCGGTGAGCGACACCAGTTCGCACAGGGCTTCCAGGCATTCCGCGCGGTCACGGGCCTGCGCGAGGCCCGCGCCCCAGGCGGTGATGCCGTGTCCCGCGATGAACAGCACCGGCGGCGCGTCCGGATGTGCGCGCAGGTACCGCTCGATCTCCGCGCCGATGCGCGGCACATCGGCGTGGTTGGCGAAGACCGGGATGTCGATGGCGCCGGTCGCGCCCAGCCCCTTGATCAGTTCGAATCCGGTGAATCGCAGCCGATCCGCGGCATCGACGGAGGTGGCCGTCGCATGCGGTGGGTGCACGTGCACCACCGCACCCGCGTCGGTGGCGCGGTAGATCGCGGTGTGGATGGCGGTCTCCGCGGAGGGACACCGTTGCCCGGCTACCGATTCGGAGTCCTCGACCCGGACCCGCACCATATCCGCCGGGGTCAGCTCCCCCTTGGACAAACCGCTGCCGGTGACCAGCGCGGTGCGCGCAGTCCGCCCGTCCGCCGCGGACGGGGCCTCGACAACGGAGATATTGCCCGCGGTACCGGGCATCCACCCGCGGATGTAGAGCGCCCGCGCGATGGCCGCGATCTCGGCGCCGGCCGGATCGCCCGGATCCGGCGCGCTGCTCGCGGGCCCGGACTCGGCGACCGGTCCGTTCTCGGTGACCACGGCGGTCACCAATTCCGGTGGGGTGACATCGAAGGCCGGATTGAACACCGCGGTGTCGACCGGTGCGTTCGCATGTCCGCCGAGGTGGGTCACCTCGGCCGCGGATCGCTGTTCGACGACGATCTCGGCGCCGGTGCCGGTCGCGGGATCACGCGTCGATTCCGGCGCCACGACGATGAAGGGGATGCCGTGGTGACGTGCGGCCAGCGCCAGACCGTAGGTGCCGATCTTGTTGGCCACCGATCCGTCGGCGGTGATCCGGTCCGCACCGACGATCACGCAGTCGACCTGCCCGGACGCCATCGCCCACGCCGCGGCCGAGTCGATCGTCAGCCGATGCGGGATACCCGCCTCGGCCAGTTCCCAGGTGGTCAGTCGCGCGCCCTGTAACAACGGGCGCGTCTCGTCGACCAGCACGCTGTCGATCGCGCCGCGCGCGTGCAGCACGCCCAACGCGCCGACCGCGGTGCCGACCGCGGTGGTGGCCAGGCGGCCGGTATTGCAGTGGGTGAGCATCCGCAACGGCCGCGCCGGGCACAGCCGCTGGACCAGGTCGGCGGCGTGTTCGGCGGCGGCGCGATTGACGCGGCCGTCCTCGACGAGCATCGCCTGCGCCTCGGCGAGCACCGCCGCCGCCCCCTCGGGCAGTTTCGCCAGTGCCCGCCGCACCCCCCAGGACAGATTGACCGCGGTCGGGCGCGCGGCCTCGATGCGAGTCGCCTCGGTCTCGACCCGGGCCGGATCCCCCGGGTGAGCCAACGCGGCCAGTGCGACACCGAACGCCCCCGACACCCCGATCGCCGGAGCGCCGCGCACGGCCAGGGTCGAGATCGCCTCGATGACCTGGTCGACCGTGGTGAGCCGCAGCTCACGCAGTTCGTGCGGCAGGGCGCGCTGATCGATCGTCACCACGGCGCCGTCGACCCACGTGATCGAACTCTCACCCATTGCGCGCACAAACCTCACCACTCGATCGGATACCGCTCAAACGGTAGCGAATCAGTGCTCACCGGCCCGCACCAGGTTTAGCCTCGCCCGGATCCGATCAGCCGGTGAAGTCCCAGCACAGCGCCACCACCGACGGCACCGAACGCGGCCTGGCATGTGCGACGGTGGCCGCGGCCGGCGCGGGGTACCGGCCGCCGCGAACCTCTTGGCGGTCAATGGGTTCAGTGCCCGAAATGCCGAAATCCGCTGGTAGTGCCGTTATTCCGCGGAGCGGTTGTGCACAGCCGGCGAGGCTATCCACAGCATTCGGTGGACAAGCGTGAACATCCGGCATTCCACAATCCGGGCCGGCTGTGGGGAACCGCCGCTCACGCCCGGCCGAATGCGAGCGTGACGTTGTGTCCTCCGAAGCCGAAGGAATTGCTCAACGCCTGTGAGATTCGCTGTGGACGCGCGGCGCCGGCCACGATGTCGAGGTCCACTCCCGGGTCCGGATTGTCGAAATTCAGTGTGGGAGGCACGGTCTGATCCCGCAGTGTGCACAGGGTGAGGATCGCCTCGAGCGCACCCACCGCGCCGATGGAATGTCCGAGCGCCGACTTCGGGGCGTACACCGAGGCGTGCTCGGCCACGGCCGCAATGGCATTGGCCTCCGAGGCGTCACCCACCGGAGTCGAGGTGGCGTGCGCATCGATGTGGTCGATATCGGCGGTGGTCAGGCCGGCGGCCTCGATGGCCTTGCGCATGGCCCGCGCGGCACCCGCGCCGTCGGGTGCGGTCCCGGTGATGTGATAGCCGTCGGAAGTGATTCCGGCGCCGAGGATCCGGCCGTGCACCGTCGCGCCGCGCGCTCGCGCGAAGTCCTCCGATTCCAGCACCAGCAGCGCGCCGGCCTCTCCGAAGACGAATCCGTCGCGGTCGCGATCGAACGGGCGCGAGGCCAGTCCCGGCTCGTCGTTGCGGGTGCTCATCGCGCGCATCATCGCGAAACTCGCGATCGGAATCGCCTCGATGTAGCCCTCCACCCCACCGGCGATCACCACATCGGCCTCGCCGGTGCGAATCAGCCGCCACGCCTGCGCAATCGCCTCCGCGCCCGACGAGCACGCCGAGGTCGGCGCGTAAACGCCTGCCTTGGCGCCGAATTCGAGGCCGACCCGGGCGGCGGGACCGTTGGGCATCACCATCGGCACCGTCAGCGGCGGCACCTTGCGGTAGCCACCCGCACGCATCGCGTCGACCGCGGTCAGGAACGCGTCGCCGCCGCCGAGTCCGGTGCCGATCGCCACGCCGAATCGTTCGGCGTCGATATCCGGCGCTCCGGCTTCCTGCCACACCTGACGGCCCAGTACCAGTGCCAACTGCTGGACATACGAATGGCGGCGCTGCTCGATGCGGGTCAGATGGGCGCCCGGGTGTTCGGTCAAGCGGCCGCCGATCCGGACCGGGAGCTCGTAGCGGGTCACGAACTCGTCGGTCAGCGGTCCGATACCGCTCTTGCCGGCCACCAGCGCCGCCCAGGTGCTGTCCAGATCCGAACCCAGGCAGGTGGTGGCAGCCATCGCGGTGACGACCACCTCCCGCGCCGTTTGTGTAGCAGTCGTTACACTCATGCCGATATGAATACCCGTAGCGACCGCTACAGTCAACAGGTGCCTCGACCACTCGACCAGGCCCGGCGCGCGGAACTACTCGCCGGAGTCATCGCCTATATCGGCGAGTACGGCTTGACCGAACTGTCACTACGACCTCTGGCGCAGTACCTGGGAACCAGTTCGCGGATGCTGATCCACTATTTCGGCACCAAGGAGCAGATGCTGGTGGCGGCGCTGGAAACACAACGACCGGATATCCCCGGCATGTTCGCCGACGTGCCGGATCTCCCCGCACTGCGGCGCCGGCTCATCGAATCGTTCTCGGTCAACATCACCACCGAGTGGGTGGCCAGCACCCGGGTGCTGCACCAGGTACTGGGGGTGGCCACCGTCCCCGGCAGCCCGTTTCGAACCTACGCCGAGGAGGCGGTGCGCACACTGGTCACCGCTCTCACCGATGTCCTGCGGAGTTTCGAGCCCACGGTGCCGGATCCGGAATCGACCGCGACCCTGCTCGTTTCGGGCGTTCGCGGCCTGCTACAGGACCGGTTCGTCACCGGGGACACCGCGCGGGTGTCACGGGCGGCACGGCTGCTGATCACCCAGTCGCTGACGGTGCCGGCCGTGGACCGGTGAGCGGCCCGCGAATACCGCGTATGGAACAAGTTTCAGTATTGTGACGGCTATGGCTCTCGAGATCGATGACACCGTGGAGATCGACGCACCGGCCGAGGTGGTGTGGAAGGTACTGACCGATCTCGGCAGTTACGGCGAGTGGAACCCCTTCGTCACCGAATGCCACAGCACCCTCGAACCCGGCGACCCGATCGATATGCTGGTGCGCCTCGGCTCACCGAAACCGCGCAATCAGCGCGAGTTCATCCGGACCAACACCCCCGGCGTCGAATTCAGCTACAGCATGAAGCCGGTACCGCTGGGAGCCCTGCACAGCCGGCGTTCACATACCGTGACCCCGCTCGACGGCGGACGCTGCCGGTACCGCTCGCATTTCGAGCTGGGCGGCTGGTTGTCGCCGGTGGTCACCACCGCGATGGGCAAGGCGCTGCACGCCGGATTCGGCGGGATGACCGCCGCGCTGAAAACACGCGCCGAACAGCTGGGCTGAGCGCTCAGGCCTCGAACGGAATCACATTGCCCGCGGCGTCGCGTTCGCCGCGGCCGGTGTCGATCGCGGCGACCAGTTCAGCGACATCGGTCCAGGTGCGGGCAGGGTCGCCATCGAGATTTCCGATGTGATACCAGGTTTCGGTACCTCGATAGCGAACCAGTCCCCTGCCCTGGTCGTCGACGGTCACATCGAGATCGCCGGACACCGTCCCTTCCTCGTCGGTCATGACGGCGGCCTTACCGGTGATCTCCATGATGTCGACTATTTGAATTCTCCCTTGTGCAGGCAGTCGTCGACCGCGGTCCGCAATGCGGTCTGCTCCGGCTGGTCGATGGTCAGGCCGTACTTTACCTTGATGGTGATATAGCGCTGGACGTACTCACAGCGGAACACACCGGGCGGCAGATAATTCGCGGCGTCCTGATCGCCTTTGGACCTGTTCGCCGAGGGGTCCGAAGCGACCAGATTGATCGCGTCGTTCGCGATATTGCGCCGCGTGTCGGTATCGCGTGATTGCGCTCCCGAACGCCACGCCTCGGCGAGCGGCACGATATGTTCGGCATCGACTCCGGCCGGATCGGTGATCCACTTGTAGGGCTTGAGTTTTCCGGTCTTGGCGTCGAGCACCCCGTAGCGGTCACGCCAGCCGCCGTCCTTACCGACCGTGAGTTTGCAGGTCGAGGCGTCGAGTTTCACCGATCCGGTGGCATCGCGCAGCATCATCACATCACGGGTGGAACATTTGGCGTACTGGGCGAAGGTATCGCCGAATCCGTGGACCGGGGTGTCCTGATCCCAGTGCGGGAATTGTTCCCGGCTGTAGCCGGTCATGGGCGCCTCGGTCGCCACCACCAATTTCGACAAGAGGTCGTTGACGTCTTTTCCGGAAAATGTTGCCGCGGCCGCGGAATCGGGTTTCGGATCGGTGGTCGTCGCTTTGTCGTCGACGAAGCTGTAGACCACCGCCACGATCACGGCGAGTACGACGGGGGCCACGACCGCGACCAAGCGGCGCAGTCCGCGTGAGCGAATCTTCACCACCGTGCCCCGATCGATTCGGCGGGCACACGCCGCGGGCCGTGGGACGGCCGCGGCCGAAATCCGGTGGTATCGAGTGCGATCCGGGCAAACGCCGGAATCGCGGGGACCTGTTCTGCTTGTCGGCGGCATTCGGGCCGCTCACCATATGTAATTCTCATCGCGGATACAGAGTGTCAACCGACACCGGCAAACCGCAAGTGCACCAGCCGGTTCCACAGCGGCGAATCGGGAACCGGACTGTCCGGCAGGGCTCGGCGGCCCTGCCGGACAGGATCGGTCAGCTGTTGAGCTTGTTCAGCCGCTCACAGGATTCGAGGTACTGCTCCATCAGTCGCTGCATGACATCGGAGGTGCGCTCGACCTTGTTCATCATGCCGACGACCTGGCCGACCGGGTTGAAATTGACGTCCTTGGCGGCCTCGGGATAGCGGTGGCCACGCTTGACGCCGTCGAGGGCGACCATCATCTGCAGCGGCATACCCAGCGGATCCGGGGTGTCGGAGCGCTCCCATGCCTCGGTCCAGTCGTTGCGGAGCATGCGCGCGGGCTTCCCGGTCCACGAGCGCGAACGCACGGTGTCGTGGCTGCTGGCATCGATGTAGGTCTGCATCTGCGCCGGCGGCACATTGGCCTCCTCCACGGTGAGCCAGATCGAACCGGTCCACGCGCCCGCGGCACCCATCGCCATCGCGGCGGCGACCTGACGGCCGTTGCCGATACCACCGGCCGCCAGCACCGGCAGATCCCCGACCGCGTCGATCACCTGTGGCCACAGCACCAGCGAGGAGATCTCACCGCAGTGACCGCCGCCCTCGGTGCCCTGGCACACCACGAAATCCAGACCCGCGCGCTTGTGGTTGAGCGCGTGCTTGACCGAACCGCACAGCGCGCCGATCAACCGGCCGGAATCCTGCACCTTCTTGATGATGTCGTCGGGCGGAGTGCCGAGCGCGTTGGCGACCAGTTTGGCCTTCGGGTGCTTCAGGATCACATCGACCTGCGGGCCGGCGGTGGTGGCCGTCCAGCCCAGCAGCTGCTCGTGATGTTCACCCTCGGGCAGCTTCGGGACGCCGTGGTCGGCGAGGAGCTTCTCGGCGAAATCACGATGCCCCTGCGGAACCAGCTTGGCCAGCTCGGCTTCCAGCTGGGCCGGGCTCAGGTCGTCGATGCCCTTGCCCTCGTATTTGGAGGGGATCACGAGGTCGACGCCGTACACGCCGTGCACATGCTCATCGAGCCACGCCAGCTCGACCTCCAGCTCCTCGGCGGTGAAACCGACCGCACCCAGGACGCCGAGACCACCGGCGTTGCTCACCGCGGCGGCGACGTCGCGGCAATGGGTGAAAGCGAAGATGGGGACATCGATGCCCAGTCGTTCGCAGATCTCGGTATGCATGGCGGGGTGACTCCTCTGGTCTTCCGGCGCTGGAACTTCGAGACAAGACTAGAACACGTTTCATATTCAGACTAGTGACTCGTCGGTCAGGAATCGATAGTCGAGCCGAAAACATGCTTCGATCGGTTGCGATGATGCGGCCCCGACCTGCGCTGGAAAGGTGTCCAGCACTGATTTCGGCAGCACAACATGTTCTAGTTGATCGAATCGGCGTCGCGCGCCGCCGGCACCGGGCCGGACGGGCCCGCCTCAGTCGCCGCGAGCGCGCGCCAGAAAGTCGCGGCGCTCGACCACGGTGCGGCGCACGGTACCGTCGGCGACCAGCACCTCGCCGACGTGAGCCACCACACGGAAGGTCAGGCGCGGACCGTCGACCTCCACCAGCCGGGCTCCGATGGTGAGCATCGTGCCCGGCGGGCTCGGGCGGCGGTGGCGCACCGACACCTCGGTTCCCACGCTGGTCCGCCCGTGCGGCAACGCGTCTCGAACCGCGCGCACCGTGGCCTCCTCGGCGAGCGCGACGATACGAGGGGTCGCCAGGACGTCGACATCGCCGCTGCCGAGTGCGACGGCGGTGTCCGCGGCGGTCACCTCGACGCTGAATTCGGCTTCCAGACCGGGCCGCAGCTTCACGCCGCTACGGTAGCGCCGCGCACCACGGCGTGGATGCGGAGACGCGGCGCAGCGTGTCGCCGACCGGCGGGCATCGGATACGAGGCCAGGGCGCCGGGCAGGCCCAGCGGCCGGTACCGGCGTAGGCCGGCAGCGGATCGCGGACGGCCGGCGCCTCGCCGCCGCCGGGCACGGTGTATTCGCCGCGGTGTCGACATTGTGATTCGGCGGTTTCGCGGCGAGAATCGGATGCGGGCACGAACTTCGCATTTCTCGACCGCGTCACAGCCGGAATCTCGGAATCGTCGAAGGGACAGGTCATGGCCGTCAGTTCGCGTGCAGACCGGGCCGACGAGCCCGAATTCCACCCGTATCACCACCCCGCGGCCGGCTGGGGCGCGGCCAAGAGCGTCACCCAATTCCTGCTGCGCGAGGGCGAGCCGATCGCCGGACCGCACGCGATCATGAAGATGAATCACGAGAACGGCGGATTCGACTGTCCGGGCTGCGCCTGGCCCGACGACCGCAAGGGCCTGCGCCTCGACATCTGTGAGAACGGCATCAAGCACGTCGCCTGGGAGATGACCCACAAGCGCGTCGACCGCGAGTTCTTCGCCGCGCACACGGTCGCCGAACTGGCGCGGTGGAGCGATTTCGACCTCGAGGATCAGGGCCGGCTCACCGAGCCGATGAGCTACGACCCCGACACCGACCGCTATGTGCCGATCGGCTGGCCCGAAGCCTTCGAGTTGATCGGCCGCACTCTGCGCGGCCTCGACGATCCCGGCGCCGCCGCCTACTACACGTCCGGCCGGCTGGGTAACGAGGCCACATTCCTGTACCAGCTGATGGCTCGGGAGCTGGGCACCAACAATCTGCCCGACTGCTCGAACATGTGTCACGAGGCGAGCGGCCGGGCGTTGCAGGCCGCGCTGGGCACCGGCAAGGGCACCGTCGACCTGGTCGACTGGGAGGCCACCGACGCGCTGTTCATCTTCGGGGTCAACGCCGCGTCCAACGCGCCGCGCATGCTCACCTCGCTGGTGGAGGCGCATCAGCGGGGCGCGCAGATCGTGCATGTGAATCCGCTGGTGGAGGCCGCCGCGCGGCGCGCGATCATCCCCCACGACCTCACTCGGATGGCGACCTTCCACGCCACCGCCACCAGCACGCTGAATCTGCAGCCGCGTATCGGCGGCGATATGGCACTGGTCCGCGGGATCGCGAAAGCCGTTCTGGAGGAGTCGAATTCGAATCCCAAGGCGGTCGACGCGGAATTCATCGCCCGCTACACCGCCGGTTTCGAGGACTATCGCGCGGTCTGCGAGGCCGCCGCGTGGGCCGAGATCGAACAGCACTCGGGCGTGAGCGCCGCCGATATCCGCAAGGCCGCGCGCATCTACTGCGATGCCGATCGCAGCATCATCAGCTGGTGTCTGGGCGTGACCCAGCACGAACACGGCGTCGACACGGTACGCGAGATCGTGAATCTGCTGCTGTTGCGCGGCAATCTGGGCCGGGAGGGCGCGGGCCCGTCCCCGGTGCGCGGACACAGCAATGTGCAGGGCAACCGGACCTGCGGTATCGATCACCGACCGGCGCCGGAATTCCTCGACCGGCTCGCGCGAGTGTGCGGTATCGACCCGCCGCGCGCGCACGGTCTCGACACCGTCGGCACCATCGACGCCATGCACGCCGGCTCCGTGCGGGTCTTCGTCGGGATGGGCGGCAATTTCGCCCTCGCCGCGCCCGATACCGCCTATACCTTCGACGCGCTGCGCAAGTGCGATCTGACCGTGCAGGTCAGCACCAAACTCAATCGCAGTCATCTGGTCCACGGCCGCCGGGCGGTGATTCTGCCGTGTCTGGGCCGCACCGAACGCGACGAGCAGCGTGGCGGCCTGCAGCAGACCTCGGTGGAGGATTCGATGAGTATGGTCCACCTGTCGAAGGGCATGAAGAAGCCTGCATCCCCGCGACTGCTGTCGGAACCGGCGATCATCGCCGGAATCGCCCGCGCCGCACTGCCGCACAGCGCCACCCCCTGGGAGCACTACGTCGAGGATTACGACCGTATCCGCGACACCATGGCGCAGGTGCTCGACGGATTCGAGGACTTCAACCGCCGGGTGCGCCTGCCACTGGGGTTCCGAATCCGCCAGCCCGCACGGGAACTGGTCTTCCGGACGCCCACGGGACGCGCCGAGTTCTCCGCCGCGCCACTGCCGGAGATCTCGCGGGAAACCGGGACGCTGACCCTGGCGACCATGCGCTCACACGACCAGTGGAACACCACCATCTACTCCGACAACGACCGGTATCGCGGGGTGCGCAACCTGCGCACGCTGATCTTCATGAACGCCGACGACATGCGCGAGCGCGGTCTGTCGCAGTTCGACCGGGTCGACATCACCAGCACCGCCCGCGACGGCAGCACCCGTTCGGTGCACGACTACACGGTGATCGGCTACGACATCCCGTCCGGATGCGCGGCCGGCTACATGCCGGAACTGAACGTGCTGTGCGCGATCGGCGATTACAGCACCCAGAGCGACCAGCCGATCATGAAGAACCTGACGGTCACCGTCCGGCGGTGCGGCTGACCGTCGTCGGCGGACACCGACCCAGCTCGCGATCGAGGTCGTCCTCGGGACTCTCGCCGACCGCCGCCCGACAGCGGATCCCACGGCCTCACCTCGAATTTCGGCGCGCGCGTGGCGTTGCGCGGGCGCGGACCTCGGGCAGGTGAAAGAAGTTCCGGGACAGCGCAATCGGGCCGGTAGGCTGGTGCCCGGGGCAGCTCGATGACCTGGACCGAGCGTGCGAGAAACGCCGAGTTCGCCCGGTTTCAGCAGGGCCCGGTACGGGCGTGCCATGCTCGTGCCGAGAACGGCCTCACGCAGGAGGTGCAGCGGTGAACTTCGACTCGGAATTGGATCCGGCCGCGGTGGAGATCGGCGGCTTCTTCCCCCAGGCGCCGGAACTGGTCTGGCGAGCCCTCACCGAATCGGATCTGGTCGAGCAATGGCTGATGCGATCGATCGGCCTGCTGCCGTCGGTCGGGACACATTTTCTCTTCGTGGTGCCGACCGAACCGAGCGCCGAAATCGCCTGCGAAGTTCTCGAAGCGCGGCCCACCCGGCAACTGAGCTACAGCTGGGTCGATCTGCGCGCGCGGCATCCCGCCCGCTGGGTGGTCGAGTGGGGCCTCGAAACGCAAGGGCGAGGTTCGCGAGTGCTGTTGACCCAGACCGGTTTCGATATCGGCGATCGCCGCCAGAAGATGGCCCGCAACGCGATGGAGCGAGGGTGGCGCGGCGCCCTGTCACGACTCGGCGGTGTCCTCGACCGGATCGAGGCCTGAGCCGCCCCGCTCACCAGATCAACGTGCGTTCCGGAACCCGCACACCGGCGAAGAAGCGTTTCCCGATATCGCTACCGTCGTGGTTGTAGGCATTCATGATCTCGGCGACCTCGTCGGCCAGCTCCTGCAGCGCCGGGCTGGGGCTGTCGATCCCACAGTCGGTGACCCATCCCCATTCCCGGGGCACGCCCTCGATGGTCACGATGATCTTGCCGACATAGGGCGCACCCACCGAATAGCCGATCTCGATCGGGGCGTCGCGAATCGGCGAGCGTTCGACGATCTCGGCGCGATGCTGCGGCATGCTGAAGATCTTCGCGAAAGCGATGTCCTGACCGATCATCTCCGCGATGCTCGCGAGCGTGGCGTGGCGGCCGATCCGGTGGTAGCGCTGTCCGTAGTCGCGATCGCCACCCGGTCCGGCCCAGTGCGGATGCTTGGCGAGGATCCGATCCAGCATGCGCTGGGCCGCATCACGTTCGGCCGCGCCGGTGGCGGGATGGTCGATCAACTGACGCAGCCGGGAAATCCTGGGGCTCACGGTCTGTGCCATCGTCGCGGTGTCCTCTCCTCATCGTCGCAGGGCGGCCACGGTCGCGGCCGGTCACGGCAGCGGATCCACCAGCACCTTGTGGTCGATGCGCCGCAACATATCGGGCCGCGCGGTCAGGCACGGCCAGTTGCGCGCCACCGCCTCACTGGCGGCCTGACCGGCCGCCACCAGCGCATCGGCATCGGATCGGCCGGCGAGCAACCCCGCGACCCGTGACGCGGCACCGGTGTCCAGACCGGTGACCACGGTATGCGGCAGATCCAGCAACACCGCGAGGATATCGAGCCGGTCCGCCCGGATCAGGGCCTGCCCCGCCGCGGCCACCGCGGCGGGTACGACGATCGTGTGCCCTGCTTCGGCGGTCGCCCACGCGACCGCGTGCACGTACGGCAGCCGCCGTGTCCAGCCCACCACCGCGGCGGTGTCGAACACCACGCCGCCGAGTGCGGCCGGGCTCACGCGGCGCCGGCGCTGGGACGATCCAGATCCTCCGCCGACAACGGCGGCAGGCCCTGCATGCTGCGGGCCTGATTCACCAGTTCGAGCGGCGGCACACCCCCGAAGGTCGCCTCGATCGCGTCCAGGGAGATATCGCGATGCATGCGATCACGCAGCGCCGCGGATACATAGGCGGACACGTTGTCGATCCGTCCCGACGCCTTCCACCGCTCCAGGGTGGACACATCGTCCTTGGGGACCGAGATCGTCACCTTCTTCGTCTCCGCCATACCATCAGCTTACTTCAGTATGGCAACGACCGATGACAGGTGCCGCGGCCCTGTCACCGCGTGAACACGGTGGTGTGCGCCTCCTGCAGCAGCGCGACCAGTTCCTTGCCGCCCTGCTCGTCCAGCCCCGCGAAGGCCGGTGCGATCAACTCGTCGGTCAGCGCCTCGGCGGCATCCCAGCGCTGTCGCATCGCGGTGGTCACCTCCGTCGCGTCGACCCGATCGCCCCAGCCGAACAGCCGGGCCTGCGTCGGTCCGTCCGCGCGCGGCGAACCACCGATGAGGACCGCTTCGAACGGCGACAGCCCACTGGCGCGGACCGCGATCAGATGCACACCGCCGCGCAACTCTCGCAACGAGTGGATCAGTTGCAGCACCCGGCCGGCGGCATCCGGCGCCTGCGGCAGGGCGTGCCAGCCCGCGAACAGCGGCACCCCCGCGACCTCGGCGGTGTCGGCCACGGTCTGCAGCAGTTCGGCCAGCCGGTCGGCGGAGTCGAAACCGGCCAGTTTGCGGCGGCCGAAATCCTGGCAGGCGCGCACATATCCGGTGGCCGCCGCGGCGGGGGCCACCGGCACCGATTCCCATGCCGCACGCACGGTCGCCGGTTCGAAGAAGCCGAAGGCGGCGGTCACGACGGCAGCGTCGACGTCACCGAGGACACCGGCCCGGCCCCGGGTGTAGGGACCGATGAAACCGTCCACTCCGGTGCCGGCACCGAAGGCCTTGGCCTCGCGGGAGAACATGAACGCGCCCCCGATGTTCTGAATCTCCGATTTCACCGCGGCCGGCACCGACACGGCGGACCCCTTTCGACGAGAACGACCGCGACGGCCGCTCGATTGCTTCGACATTCGCGCGGAGCCTATCTCGCTTTTGTCTGCTGATGCCAGCCCTCGACGGCACACCACCGTCACGACAGCCGCCGAGCTAACCCGCGAACCCGGCCGCCGCCGTCCGGCGCCGCGACCCCCGGCGGTGCGAACCGGCCGATCGCGCGCACCCGGCCGACGTCCGCGCACGCGATGCGCGAATTCCCGTATAACGTAACGGTATCGGCACGTTCCCAATTATTCATGGGAGGATTCACTTAATCTCGGGTGCGGGCCCGGGTACCACCGACTCGAAGCGAGCGAGGATGACAGATCACCTCGGCGCGACCGCACCCGACCCCGGTGCCGACCGCGCCACCGCGACGCAGACCGCGTTGACGTCCCTGGTCGCCCGCTTCGCCCAGCAGTGGCAAACCGCGGGCGAACCCCCTGATCTGTCCGCGCATCTGCCCACCGAACCCGCCCTGCGGCGCTCCGCGCTCATCGAACTGATCAAGGTCGACCTGCACGAACGCTGGCAGCGCGACTCCGACGCCCTGCGCCTCGCCGACTACCGCGCGCGATTCCCCGAACTCGGCGCCGCCCCCCTGCCGCCCGACCTGATCTACGAAGAGATCACCGCCCGCAGCCGACGCGACCACCACTCCGTCGACCTCGACGAATACGAACAGGACTATCCCACCCAGATGGCCCGCATCACCGAAGGATTCGACGCCGCGCCCACCGCGGAGCCCGGACTGCGCACCACCATGCTCGCCGACCCCACCGCACTCGACGCCCTCGACACCATCAATCCGGGCGCCACCGTCGACGACTTCGACCTGCTGCTGCCGCTCGGTCAAGGCGCCTTCGCCCGCGTCTTCCTCGCCCGGCAACGCTCCATGGGCCGCCTCGTGGCGGTCAAGATCTCCCACGATCGCGGCAGCGAACCGCAAACGCTGGCCCAGCTCGACCACGACCACATCGTCCGTGTCTTCGACCAGCGCCAGATCACCGAGCAGCACCTCAAGCTCATGTACATGCAGTACGTGCCCGGCGGCACCCTGCTCGGCGTCCTGCGCATGCTCCGGCGCACGGCACCCGGGATGCGCGACGGCGGCCTGCTCCTGGAGGCCATCGATGCCGCCACCACCACCGGCGGCGTCCTCGAACCCCAGCCCTCACCCACCCGTACCGAACTCGCCCGGCTCAGCTGGCCCGAAACCGTTGCCTGGCTCGGCAGCCGGCTGGCCGCGGCCCTCGATTACGCCAACCGGCGCGGCGTCCTGCACCGCGACATCAAACCCGCCAACGTACTGCTCACCTCCGACGGCCAGCCCAAACTCGCCGATTTCAACATCAGCTTCAGCCGCCACCTCCCCGGCGCCAACCCCGTCGCCTACTTCGGCGGTTCGCTGCCCTATATGGCGCCCGAACAACTCGAGGCCTGTCACCCCAACCTCGACACCACCGCCGCCGACCTCGACACCCGCACCGACCTCTACGCCCTGGCCGTGGTGCTGTGGGAACTGCTCACCGGCCGCATCCCGTTCGACGACGGCCACGATGCCGGCGAAACCGAAGAGTCGCTGGAAGCCATGATCGAACGGCGCCGCAACCCGGTCGCCGCGCGCTTCGACGCCGACCTCCCCGCCGACACTCCCGCGCTACTGCGGCACGCCCTGCTCACCTGCCTGTCACCGGATCCCGCCGATCGCTACGCCACCGGCGCCGAACTGGCCCAGCAACTGGACCTCAGCCAGGACCGCGCCGCGCGCGATCTCGTCGATCCGCCCGCCAACAGCCTGCGCGCCCGGCTGCGCATGCGCCCGATGCCCGTGGTCACCCTGTCCAGCCTGCTCGGCCATCTACTCGCCGGTCTCTACCTCGGATCGCACAACCTGCGCCTCATCCGCGACGCCCTCGGCCCCGACGCCGCCGAGCAGATGGCCGGACTCGGCCTGCTGATGATCGTCATCGCCTACCCCGTCGCCATCGGCGTCCTGCTGTACTGGTGCCGTTCGGTGTTCGTGGTACCCAACGGATTGCGCCGCGGCAGACAGTTCGACGCCGCCACCCTGGCCGGAGCCCGCGCCGACACCCTCGCCTGCGGCGACCGGATCGCCATTGCCACCTTCGTGGGATGGCTTGCGGCACTGGGCATCTTCCTGATCAAGCTGCACACTCTCGGCGGGCTCGACGCCGGACTCGTCACCAGCCTCATCGCCTGCAACCTCGTCGCCGCCTGCGTCGCCGTGGTCTACACCTACTTCCCCGTCACCTACTTCGTGTTGCGCTGGTACTACCCCGGATTGGTCGCCGCGGGCGCCACCACCCCCGCCGACGCCGCCATGTTGCGGCGCATGGTCCACCGCAGCCGCATCTACCTCGGGGTCGCCGCCTGCGTACCGCTGATCGGCGTGCCCGCCGGACTGGTCTTCCTCACCCCCGACCAGCAGCAGACCGTGATCGGCCCCATCGTCGGACTCTGTGTCGGAGGGCTTTTCGCGTTCCTGATCACCCTGCGCACCTTCTACGCACTGGAATCCGACCTCAACGCCCTCGATCGGGTACTCGACCCGCATCCGCACTCCTGACCCGCTTCGGTCGCCCGACCAAGATCGGCTAATCTCGAGTCGGTGCTAGGACATTCACATGCGACCAGTGGTGCGCTGGCGTGGGCGGGAGCCGCTGCCGCGCTACCACTTTCGATTCTCACCTTCCCCGCGGCCACGATCGGCCACATCGGCACCGCCGACCTGCTCTTGGGAACCTTTCTCACCGCCGGCGCCGCGCTGCTGCCCGACGCCGACCATCCCAACGGCACCATTTCGCATGCGCTCGGACCTGTCACGCACACCGCCTGCCGCATCATCTCCAGCGTCTCCGGCGGGCACCGCCACGCCACCCACTCGCTGGCCTTCGTCGTCGCGATCGCCTTCGGCACCTGGGCCGGCGAACACTGGCTGGGGCGCTGGTTCACCCTCGGACTGGTCTTCTTCCTGCTCGCCCTCGCGGTCCGGGCGCTGAACCTGTGCCCACCCGGTGAAGGCTTCCGCTCCTACGCCACCATCGCCGTGCTCGCGGTGGCCGGCACCTTCGCCATGGACCAGTGGATCTCCGACAAACCCTCCTGGTTGCCCTTCTCCGTCGGCCTGGGGGCGCTGGCTCATCTCATCGGCGACTGTCTCACCGATCGCGGCTGCCGGTTGTTCTGGCCGCTCGGAATCCGCACCCGGGTACCGATCATCGACCGCACCGGCAACAAGGTCGAGACCTGGATCCTGTCACCGCTGTTCGTGCTCGGCACCCTCGCCGCGCTCTGGTACGTCATCACCCACCAGCCCTAGCAGCGTCACCGCGTCGCGGTCCGGGCTGCCCGGTTCGGCCTGGAACGCGACGAACCGCTGACCGTCCGGCGCTGTCAGGATTTCCGAGGTCAACTCCATCCGCCCCACGACCGGATGCCGGAACATCCGGCGCGTTCCCCGCTTCGTCCGTACCTCGTAGTGCGCCCACAACGCCTCGAAATCCGCACTGGCCGCACATAATTCATCGGTCAGCGCCGCCAGTTCGGTGCGGTGGGTGCCCGCACCCTGCACGACCCGCAGATGGGCGACACTGTCGCGCGCCATCCCCGTCCAGTCCTCGAATACCGTGCGCGCCGCCGGATGGGTGAACACGTAGCGAATCAGATTGCGTCGCACCGGCTCCCACTCCTCGATGCCCCACAGCAGCCGCCAGCCCTCCGGATTCGCGGCCAGGACGTTGCTCACCTGGTCGAGCACGAACGCCGGGGTGGGGCGGATGGAACCCAGCAACAACACCAGACCACGGCCGGCTGCGGCGATCGGCGCCGCCGCCGTCGCCGGCCGTCCCCCCGCCAGCCGGACCAGTTGCTGCACATGGACCGTCTCGTCGGCATCGAGCAACAACGCCGAGGCCAGCGCCGCCAGCACCTCCGGACTGGGGTTGCGGTCCCGGCCCTGTTCGAGCCGGATGTAGTAGTCCACGCTCAGCCCGGCCAGCGCCGCCACCTCCTCCCGCCGCAGTCCGGCGGTCTGCCGGCGCCGCGTTCCCGGCGGCAAACCGACCTGCGACGGCTGGATCCGCGCACGACGGGCACGCAGGAAGTCCCCCAGGGCACGACGATCGTTCACCTCACCAGTGTGCCCGGTTCCCGGGACAGAGGGGTGGTCCCGCCAGGACCAGGCCTGCAGCGGCCTTCCGGACACGACCGAAACGGCGGACGGTGACAATCATGACCGACACGACCCACACCCTGATCATCGGCGGCGGCTCCGGCATGGGCCTGGCCCTCGCCGAGCGTCTCCTGCACACCGGCCACCACGTGACGATCGCCGGCCGCGACACCGCCCGACTGGACACGGCCACCGCACAGCTGAACCACCCGGAGCGGCTCGTATCCCATCGCGTCGATATCGCCGAAGAACGCACCGTCGCGGCTCTTTTCGATGCCGTCGACACCGTCGACCACGTGGTGATCACCGCCGCCGACATGCGCCACGGGTACGGCCCCCTCACCGAACTTCCCGCCGACGCCGCCCGCACGGTCCTCGATATCAAGGTCCTCGGCCCCTGGCTGGTCGCCAAGTACGCCGCCCCCCGCGTTCGCCGGTCCCTGACGGTGACCTCGGGTATCGCGGCCTATCGACCGGCCGTGGGCGGATCGGTGGTCGCCACCGCCAATGCCGCACTGGAAGGCCTGATCCGGGCGCTCGCCCTGGAATTGGCGCCGATCCGGGTCAACGCCGTCTCCCCCGGCTGGGTCGACACCCCGATCTGGGACGACTTCGCGGGCGCGGACAAGGACATCCGCCTGGCCGCCATGGCCGAACGCCTGCCGGTCGGCCGCATCGGGCAACCGGCCGATATCGCGGCCGCCTTCCACTCCGTCCTCGACAACGACTTCATGACCGGCACCGTCGTGCACGTCGACGGCGGCCACCGGCTCGTCTGACCGGTCCCGGACACACGGACGCCCCGCACCCCGGCTCCCCGACGGAACCGGTATGCGGGGCGTAGTCGCGGCGGGGCTCAGGCCACCTGGGCGGACACGATCGTGATCGGCTCCACCGGCACATCCTGATGACCGGCCTTAGAGCCCGTACGGACACCCTCGATCGAGTCGACGACGGCGTTGCCGTCCACGACCTTGCCGAAGACCGCGTAACCCCAGCCGTCCTGGCCCGGGTAGTTCAGGAAATTGTTGTCGGAGGTGTTGATGAAGAATTGCGCACTGGCCGAATGCGGATCCGACGTGCGCGCCATCGCGACGGTGTACTTGTCGTTGCGCAGCCCGTTCTTCGCTTCGTTCTGCACCCGGTTGGGCGCCGGCTTCTGCTGCATATCGGCGGTGAGTCCGCCGCCCTGCACCATGAACCCCGGGATCACACGGTGGAAGATCGTTCCCTCGTAGTGACCGGACTTGACGTAGTCCACGAAGTTCGCGACCGTCTGCGGCGCCTTCGTCTCGTCCAGTTCGAGGGTGATGTCCCCGGCTGATGTGTTGAGCAACACTGTGGTCATCCGGCCATCGTATGGCAGCCGCCCTCACCCGGCGGACAACCCCTCACTCCGGACGTACGAAGAGACCCTTTTCGTCATGTGCTTCTTGTGGTTTCCGCTGTTTGAGCTGGAAGTCTCCGGCGTGCCATTCGGAGTGACATAGTCAGATGCGCATATCTCCATCTCGTATTGTTTTATGCTCTTCATCCCCGCAGTGCCGTCCGGCATGGTCCCGAACGCCGGCGCCTCCCGGACGCGAGAGCGGCCGGAACGGACTCAGGCCT
This sequence comes from Nocardia spumae, assembly GCF_020733635.1. Taxonomy (NCBI): domain Bacteria; kingdom Bacillati; phylum Actinomycetota; class Actinomycetes; order Mycobacteriales; family Nocardiaceae; genus Nocardia; species Nocardia spumae. Next base: position 3,897,708 of record NZ_JAJFZL010000001.1, read on the forward strand.
CGTACAACTCCAGCGGTAAGTCGTCCGGGTCGAAGAAGAAACCGAAACGGCGACCGGTGAATTCGTCGACGCGGACGTCCTCCACGACCACTCCCCTCCCCCGCAGCTCCGCCAGGCCCGCGGCGACGTCCTCGACGGCGAAGGCGAGATGACGCAACCCGCACGCCTCCGGCCGCGACGGCCGAGGCGGCGGATCCGGGAACGAGAACAGTTCCAGTTGGGCGCCGTCCGGCAGTGCGAGATCCAGCTTCCACGAACGACGTTCGGCCCGGTAGTGCTCCGCTACCACCCGCAGCCCGAGCACTTCGGTGTAGAACTCTTTCGATCGCTGATAGTCCGACGCGATGATCGCCGCGTGGTGAATCCTCCGCAACTCCATTGCCCGACCGTAGCCACTCCGTCGTGGCTGTGGTTGTCGCTCGGCGAGTTGGCGGTGTACCGCGACGACGCTAGAGCGTCACATGCGTAGCTGTGCATACAGTCTGCTGCCCAGACGCTTTCACCCTGCGGACAACGCCACTTCCGCGGCAGCGATGGCCTGTTCCCGGTATCCCCCACCGAACAGCACGACATGCACCAGCAACGGGTACAGCTGATGCAGCGCGACCCGATGCTCCACGCCGGGCGAAAGGGGGAAGCGCTCCTGATATGCCCCCAGAATGTGGCCGAGATGCGGAGCGCCGAACAGCCGCAACATCGCCAGGTCCGTCTCGCGATGACCGCCGTGGGCGGCCGGATCGATGAGCATCACGCCGCGCTCGGTCCACAGCACATTGCCCGACCACAGGTCGCCGTGAATGCGGCACGGCGGTTCCGGCGGGCCGGCCAGTACGCCGATCTCGTCGATCACCCGCTCGACGAGCCGAATACCGTTGCGGCCCAGCACGGATGCGGCGGTGGGCAGCAGCGGCTGCAGTCGATACCGGGCATACCAGGGTCCCCACTGCCCCGCGACCATCGCGTTGTCCTGCGGCACGGTGGCGATACGACCCACCCACGGGGCCCCGTACCGGTCGACGGTGTGCGTGTGCAGGTCGGCGAGCGCCGCGCCGAACTGTTCCGCGGCTTCGCGGCCGGGCGCTGTCGAGTTCAACCACGGCAGGACGAGTGTGCGGTCGTCGGCGCCCAAAACCTGTGGGATCAGACCGGCGGCGTCGGCCTCGCGCAACCAGCGCAGGCCGGCCGCCTCCGCGATCAAGGCGTGGTCCGCAGTCGAACCCGGTTGGCCCACAGCACTTTTCACGAAGGCGTCGCGGCCGTCGGCGAGCCGCGCGCGAACCAGGGTCCAGGCGTGTCCGCGGCCGACCGTGCGCTCGGCCACCACCGGCATGCCCAGCAGGGACTCCAGATGCGCCGACAGATCGCTCACGAGGCGTAGACCGTCTGCCAGATCGCATGTCCCAGCGCCCGCGCCAGTTGTTCGTCGTCCACCGGATTCCCGGCCGCGAAGGTGAAGTCGATGGCACGCTCGACCATGCAGGTCAGGGCGATGGCGGTGGCCTCCACCTCCAGGTCGGCGGGAACCCGGCCGGCCGCGCGCTCGCGGTCGAGCCGCAGACGGACGAGTTCGGTGAAGCGCTGGACCCGCTGCTGCCAGTAGCGGCCCACATCGCGGTCGTACCCCGCCACCTCGGTGAGCGCGCGCAACACGCGATGGTGTGCCCGGGTTCCGGCGATCATCAGCCGCATCGCGGTGACCACCCCGGCCTCTCCGTCGAGGTGATCCGCGGCCCACCACAGTTCGGCCGTGCGAAATTGATCGTCGGTCGCCAGGTCGGCCATCCGGATCAGCAGTTGGCTCTTATCGGGAAAGTAGCGATAGAAGGTGGAGCGGGCGATATCGGCCTCAGCGGCGATCCGGGCCACCGGCAGTTCGGTGTAGATGACGCCCGTATCCAGCAGCCGATCCACGGCCGCGAGCACCCGCCGCTCCACCGCGTCACGCCGTTCGTCGCGCTCACGAGACCGCGAGCCGGGGCGGGTCAGCGACGCCATGTCGTGGGTTCGTCGAGGACGGCCATGGGCACATTGTCGCTCGAGTCCCGAGACAACGCAGGTGAGCACCGGAGGGAATCGCCGGAAGATTCGGTCGTCATGCTGGGAAAAGTCTGTGATAACAGCCACAAACGGCAGTTCAGCCGCATTCTGCGTCATTTCGGGCTCGCGAGAAAGCATCACTCGCACTGAAGGTTTCAGACGTCTCGTCGGCAGCGGAGCGGGCGTGGTGAACGGGATCCGAATGAATGAACTCCGGGCGTTCACTGTCTGTTAGCTGGCGTCGTCTGTGATTCCTTCGTCCCTGAACCACTCCGTCTCGAGGTTCCGCAGAAAATGATGATGAGGAAATTCGTCGCGACCGCCGCCATGCTGGTCGCCGCTGTCGGCGTCGCGGCCGGTACCGCCAACGCCGACCCTGCTGCCCCCGCGGCGCCCGAGAGCGTCTACTACAAGGCCAGCGTCGTAGACAACGACAAAGCCGTCATCAAGACCGACGGCGGCTCGATCGTCAACGAAGACGGCATACTGAAGATCAAGGCCGCCAACGGCACCGTGCTCGCCGGCACCCCGCTGAACTTCCGGGTCGACGACTTCGAGTTCCCGATCGCCGCCGACATCTCCGGCAACACCGCCACCCTCACCCCGCAGTACGACGTGCAGCACGCGGTATACAAGCCGGTCGCCCTCCCCTTCGAGGACTCGGCCCCGTGGAAGACCCCCTACGACCGTGAGACCGCCGCCTTCAACCGCCTGAAGGACACCATCTCCACCGGCGCCACCATCGGCACCCTCGCCGGCGGTATCGGCGGCGCGGCCATCGGCTGCATCGCGGGCGCTGCCCTCGGTGTCGTCGCCACCGGCGCCCTGGCCACCCTGTTCGGCCTCGGCCCGCTCGGCGGCTGCATCGCCGGTGCCGCCGCAGTCGGCTTCCTGGGAGTGCTCGCCGGCCAGATCTTCGTGACCGCTCCGGTCGCGATCGGCGCCGCGATCCAGTACTTCGCGACCATCAACGCCCCGTTCAAGCCGGCGCCGAGCAAATAACGCGCTTACCGCCGCTAGGCTCCGTGACGATGCCCTCACAGCAGTTTGCTGTGAGGGCATCGTCGCAGGTGACGGAGATTCACGGCGGGGCCTCGTGCGGGCTGTTCGCCCATGATAGAAGCGACCGGTCCCGGGTAACCGATGAGACCAGAGCACCCTTTCGGCACCGGATCGACCACCGAGGACGGGAGGCCGGCAAATGACAGGTACTTCCGCGCGGAAGCGGGCATCCGGCGGGGATCCGCCGATCGCCGTCCCCGACTGCGTCCAGGTGCGCGGCGCGCGGGAGCACAATCTCGCCGACGTCGATGTCGATATCCCGCGTGATGCGCTGGTCGTCTTCACCGGCGTCTCGGGCTCGGGGAAATCGTCGCTGGCCTTCGGCACGTTGTTCGCGGAATCCCAGCGCCGGTATCTGGAGTCGGTGGCGCCGTACGCGCGGCGGCTCATCGATCAGGTCGGCGTTCCCGATGTCGATTCGATCGAGGGGCTGCCGCCGGCGGTCGCCCTGCAGCAACACCGCGGCGGCGGTAGTGCTCGATCCTCGGTCGGCAGTGTGACGACGTTGTCGAGCCTGGTCCGCATGCTGTATTCGCGGGCCGGTAATTACCCCGCGAAGCAGCCGATGCTGTACGCCGAGGACTTCTCGCCGAACACCGTCCAAGGCGCCTGTCCCACCTGTCACGGTATCGGCCGGGTGTACGAGGTGCCCGAGCAGCTGATGGTGCCCGACCCGTCGGTGTCGATCCGCGACCGGGCGATCGCCTCCTGGCCGCCGGCCTGGCACGGTCAGAACCTCCGCGACATCCTGGTGTCGCTCGGCTACGACGTCGACCGGCCCTGGCGAGACCTGCCGAAGAAGGACCGCGACTGGATCCTCTACACCGACGAGCATCCGACGGTGCCGGTGTACGCGGGGTTCACCCCGGCGCAGACGCGCCGCGCGCTGAAGCAGAAGATCGAGCCCAGCTATCAGGGCACGTTCACCGGCGCGCGCCGGTACGTCCTCGACACGTTCGCGAACACCAAGAGCGCCTCGGTGAAGAAGCGGGTGTCCCGATTCATCAGCAGTGCGGTGTGCCCCACCTGCGACGGCACACTGCTCAAACCGGAGGCCCTGTCGGTGACGTTCGAAGGGCTCGACATCGCCGAATTCTCCGCACTTCCCTTGGCCCGCCTCGCCGAGTTGTTGTCGTCGGTGCTCGCCGAGAACTGGCGCCCGGCCGATATCGGCTCCGACGCCGTCCTCGACGAGTCGGCGCGGCGCACGGCGGTCGAGGAACGGGTCGCGGCCGGCGGCTCCGCACACGACGCGGCTCCGGATGTCCGTCACACGCCGAATATGTCGGTCGAAAAGCGTGCTGCCGCACAGCGTTTGGTCGCCGAACTGCTGGACCGGCTGCGTCCGATCACCGACCTGGGCCTGGGTTATCTGTCGTTGGATCGCACCACACCGACCCTGTCGTCGGGCGAGTTGCAGCGCGTGCGGCTGGCGACGCAACTCTCTTCGCAGCTCTTCGGAGTCGTGTACGTCCTCGACGAGCCGTCGGCGGGGCTGCACCCGCGCGACCGGGACGCCCTGCTGGGAATCCTGGAGGGGTTGAAGCGCCGCGGCAACAGCGTGTTCGTCGTCGAGCACTCGCTCGACATCATCGGCGCCGCGGACTGGCTGGTCGATCTCGGTCCCGGAGCGGGCGAGAACGGCGGCCGGATTCTGCACAGCGGACCGCCCGACGGCTTACGCAACATCGATGAATCGGCGACACGTCGCTATCTGTTCGGCCACGAACGGCCCGCACCCCGGCCGCCGCGGCGGGCGGAGGAATGGTTGCGCCTGAAGAAGGTGCGCCGCAACAACTTGCGTGACGTGTCGGTGGCGTTTCCGCTGAGATGCCTGACGGCGGTCACCGGGGTCTCGGGTTCCGGGAAGTCCAGCCTGGTCAGTCAGGCACTCCCCGCGCTGGTCGGCGAGCATCTGGGCCATCCGGTGATCACGGCCGACGACGACGGAGACGACCTGCTGCTCTCGGACGAGTCGCAGGCCGTCGACGGCACGATCGTCGGCGGAGTCGGCGATCTTCGCCGGGTGGTGTCCATCGATCAGAAACCGATCGGCCGCACTCCCCGTTCGAATGTCGCCACCTACACCGGAATGTTCGATTACATCCGTCGCCGTTTCGCCAGTACACCCAAGGCGCGGCGCCGGCACTACAACGCGGGCAGGTTCTCGTTCAACGTCGCGTCCGGGCGGTGCCCGACATGTGAGGGCGAAGGCTGGGTGATGGTCGAATTACTGTTCCTGCCCAGCGTTTACACGCCATGCCCGGACTGCCACGGCACCCGCTACCAGGCGAGCACACTCGAAATCACGTGGCACGGCCGCAATATCGCCGAGGTTCTGGAGATGAGCGTCGACGAGGCGCGCGCGTTCTTCGACGGCGATACCGACATCCTGCGCTCGCTGACGGTTCTGTGCGACGTGGGGCTCGGCTATCTCCGGCTGGGACAGCCGGCGACCGAACTGTCCGGCGGCGAAGCCCAACGAGTCAAACTCGCCACCGAACTGCAGCGCGCCCATCGCGGCGACGCTCTGTATCTCCTCGACGAACCCACCTCGGGGCTGCATCCGGCCGACACCGACCGGCTGATGCTGCACCTGCAGAAACTCGTGGACGCGGGCAATACCGTCGTGGTCGCCGAACTGGATATGCGTGTTGTGGTCCAGGCCGACCATGTCATCGACCTCGGGCCCGGCGCCGGCAACGAGGGCGGCCGAGTCGTCGTCACCGGCACCCCGGCCGAGGCGGCCGCCGATCCCGCCAGCGCGACCGCCCCCTATCTCGCCGCGGCTCTGGGACATTGACACGCGGTCGCCGCGTAGTGTTCACAGCCAGGCAGAAAGAACGCTCGACGCCAGCGCCCGCGCGTTACGGTTTCATGCGCCTGGGGTGACGAACACGCCGGTGGCACCGTCGGAGAACACCACACCACCCGGTTTCGGCCGGCGGCTCACCGGTGGGTTCGAGCGCCCCGTTCTCCAGCACTCGGTAGGTGAACACCTTTTCGGTGCCCGCCGTGCACTAGCGGTGGCCACATGCACGCCGCGATGAACACCACCGCCGGAATGGCGATAACGATGACCAGCCCTGTCTCCCAACCGATCATCTCACTCCTCCAACAGCCGACCAGCGCGCGAACGACAGGCGAGGCGTGACGATTTCAATGTCGGCAAGATGCATCACGTTGTTGATCGTCCTTCAGCGCCGGGTGGACAACGGTATGTGGGGGCTCCCCGGCGGGAAGATGGAACTCGGCGAGTCGCTGACCGAATGCGGTGTTCGAGAGACGAAGGAGGAGACCGGGCTCGACGTCGAAATAGTCGGCATCGTTGGCACTTACACAAATCCCGGCCACGTTTTCGCCTACGACGACGGTGAAGTGCGGCAGGAGTTTTCCATCTGCCTCCTCGGCAAGCCGATAGGCGGAACCCTCGCGCTGTCGGACGAGTCGCATGAGGTCTCCTGGTTCCGCGCTGATGAAGTGGACCGACTGCCCATGGTCGACAGCATCCGTCGGCGCATCGACGACTGGCGTTCAGGCGCATACCCAGTCATCAGGTAAGGCACGGAGACACTCGCACACTGCGATCCCCGAAGCCGTTTTCGCGGCGATGAGCAACGGCCCGGTCGGCTGTTCGTTCGTAGCCGCAGACCGGGAGTAAGGCCAATCTCAGCCCCGTCGCTCATCTGGCCCGCGAAACCAGGCGCGCGACGGCCGCGACACTCGCGGCCGCGAGGCACGCGAGGATGAGACCCGCTGTCGTCACCGAACACCTCCGTGAACGTCGTCGCGCGATATAGCCACGCGGCGCCCGGGACATGTCGGCGACACGTCGGGTGTCGCGGCAGACACACCGGACCGGGCCCGCGAATGCCGCGCCATGCCACCCCGGCGTGCTGTTCGCCTTCCAATCGTCCATCGGCGTATGCGATTTCGCTCATCGCGCGACGAATGCGGCAGGTCCGCCGTGGACGAGGCTGGGCGCGCGCCGGTCGACGCGTGTCCCGGTGGGCGCGCAGCGGCCGTTACACTCGGTGATCTTGCGAGGTTGAGACCACAGCCGCGCGCGGCACCGCGAAACTACGCCGAGTATCGCGGTGTTCGTCATGCGCAGATGGACCTGCACATCCGCTCGGTCGTCACGATTCATACTCGTGGTGGGCCGGGCACGGATGCCGGGAGTGTAGGGAAGGGTGAACACGTGGGATGCGAAGGCCACAGCGGCTGCACCGCCGATGTGATCTCGGTCGGCGGCTTCGTGGTGGTGGTCGCGGCCGGTGAGGTCGATTCGCATACCGCGCCGCGGCTGGATACGGCAGTCCAGCAGGCCGTGGCTCGCCAGCCCGGACAGCTGATCGTGGATCTGTCCGCTGTCGAGTTCTTCGACTCCTCGGGAATGAATGTGCTGGTCCGCGCCCTGCGCCAGGCGGGACGGGTGCTGGTAGTGGCGCCGCGGCCGGTGCGGCGCGTCGTGGAGGTCACCGGCTTGGCGACGGTATTCGCCCTCTTCGACGACATCGATGCCGCGGTCGCGAACGCGGGCACACACACGAACGGCTGATATCGGATGGGTCACCCCGAGAGCCCACGTCACCCCGAGAGCAGAGCTCGGAAGGCCGCGACGGACCGCGGGCAGCGATCGCTCGAGGACCTGCACATCGAATTCCGGGCCCGGTCCGAGGAGCTGCAGCGGGTGCGGGCCCTGCTGCGGTCCTGGCTCGCGGGCACGAACCTCGGACCGGATCGTGCCTACGATCTGCTGCTGGCCGTCAACGAGGCGTGCACGAACTCGGTCGAGCACGGGCATCGCGGTGACGGCCGGCCCATCGTGCTGCACGCCACGGCCGCGCATTCGATCCGCGTCACCGTCTCCGACAGCGGCACCTGGCGCGCACCGCGAGCGGACGAGGAAATCGATCGCGGTCGCGGACTGCCGATGATGAAAGCCCTGATGCCCGGAATCCGCGTCGTCTCGGACGCCGACGGTACGACCGTCGAATTCGTGGTCTCGACCACCGCCGAGGAGCATTCCGATTCCGGCACCGGACAATGGTCCCAGCGCACGTCGGCGGAGCAGCCGTGACACCGGTTCGACCGCGGCGCAGCGGATTTCGCATGTGCGACGGGATGTGAGGAGGTCGCCATGCCCGAATCCGTCGTGACTGGTGTGGACCGATGGTCGGCGATACCGCATCCGGCCGTGGTGGTCGATCGGGCGGGCACGGTGGTGGCGCTGACCGGCGAAGCGTCGGCGCTGTTACCCGACGTGGCGGTGGGTGAGCCGTTACCCCGCGCCACGTTGCCCTGGTTGTCCGCGGCACACGACGCGACGGCCGCATCGGACAGCGCGCCGTCGCCCGCCTCGGTGTCCGGGCGCGTGGGCGGGCGCGAACTGCATGCGGTCGCCTCCCCGGGCGCCGACGGGACGATCGTCTGGTGGTTGCTCGGCGACACCGCGCGCTCGCTGCACGAGAGCCGTTCGGAGTTGGAGCAGGAACGCGAACGGACCGCGTTCCTGTCGCAAGCCTCCGAGCGGCTGCTGGCCTCGTTGAACGTCGACAGGTGCCTGGAGACGACAGTCCGGCTCGCCGCCCGCCATCTCGCCGATGCCGCGGTGGTCGTCACTCCCCCGGCCGGGCGGGCGCTGTCGGTCGTCTCGTGTGACGAACACGGTGTGGTGCGGGTGAACGTCGTCGAGGAGGATCCCGACGCGGTGGCCGGGCTGAGCGAGGCGCTGCGCGGGTTCCCGCCGATTCCCTCGCAGTGGCTCGACGCCGCGGCGGTGCCGGCGTGGCTGCTGCCGCCCGGTTTCGCGAACCGAACGGGCTCGGTGATCGTGACTCCGCTTCCCGGCCATGGAGTTTCGGCCGGGGCGCTGGTACTGCTGCGGCACTCCGGCGAGCAGATCTTCGACGAGCGCGACGAAATCTTCGCCCAGTTGTTCGCCGGCCGCGCGGGTATCGCGTTGTCGGCGGCACGGCTGTATGCCGAGCAGACCAGTATCACGGGGATCCTGATGCGCGAGCTGCTGCCACCGCAACTGCACCGAGTCCACGGAATCGAATTGGCCGGGGCCTACCGGGCTTCGGAGAATCACGACATCATCGGCGGGGATTTCTACGACGTGCACCGCGCGGCGACACCGGATGGGGAAACCCTCGTCGTGCTCGGCGACGTCTGCGGTAAAGGTCTCGAGGCCGCCGTGCTGACCGGCAAGATCCGCAACACCGTTCACGCGCTGGTGCCGATGGCCGACGATCACCAGCGGATGCTCGCCCTGCTGAACGACGCGCTGGTGTCCTCGCGCCACGATCGGTTCGCCACACTGGTGCTGGCATCGGCCGTGCATCGGGAAGGGCGGGTGCTGCTGCGGTTGACCTCCGCCGGGCACCCGCCGCCATTGATCGTGCGGGCCGACGGGTCCGTCGAAACGGCCGACACGCGTGGGCAATTGGTCGGTGCGCTCCCCGACATCACCGCCACGACATTCCGGACCTCGCTCGCCCCCGGGGAGACCTGCCTGCTCTACACCGATGGTGTGACGGAGGCCCGCGGCGGGCCGCTGGGCCGGCGCATGTTCGGTGAGCAGCGGTTGATCGCCGCGCTGGCCCAGTGTGTGGATATGCCCGCGGAGGCGGTGGTCGAGCGCGTCCACATGCTCACCACCCAGTGGGTCGGCCGCAACCAGCACGACGACATCGCGGTCGTCGCGATCACCGCGCCGCGCACCCCGACCCTCGTGATCGACTGACCCGCACACGAAGGAGCCGCCGTTCATGTCCGAGCCGGATCGCCGAATCTCCGGCGACGCCAACGCATTCCGTGAACAGCTGTGGACGGCGGTCACGAGCCGTGACGAACGGGCGGCGATCGGCATCGTGCTCGCGGCAGTGGATTCGGGTCTTGAACCGGAGGCGGTCCTGCTCGATGTGGTCGCCGCGGTGCAGCGCCGGGTGGGCGCGGAATGGGCCGCGAACACCCTCAGTGTCGCCGACGAGCACACCGCCACCGCGATCAACGATCGTGCCGTGACGGCACTGGCTCTCCACGCGGCCGGTTCGCACCCCGCTTCGGCCGGGCGGGTGACCGTCGCGTGTGTGGACGGCGAATGGCATGCGCTGCCCGCCCGGCTGGTGGCCGAGGTGCTGCGGCTGCGTGGCTGGCACGTCGACTTCCTCGGCGCCCAGGTGCCCACGCGGCACCTGATCGCGCACCTGCACAACACCGGACCCGATGCCGTGTTGCTGTCGTCGTCGCTGCCGACCCGCCTGCCGTCGGCGCACGGCACGATCACCGCATGTCAGGCGGCCGGAGTGCCGGTGCTCGTAGGCGGTGCGGCGTTCGGGCCGCAGGGCCGCTGGGCGGACCTGCTCGGTGCGGACGCCTGGGCGCCGGACGCCGCGACCGCGGCCGAGCTGCTCGCCCGGGGGCTGCGACACGAGCAGCAGGCGCACCGGACGCTGCCGCATCTGACCGATCAGGAATTCACCATGATCGCCCGCGGCACACCGCAGTTGCTGGCGACCACGATGGCGGAGCTGGAGCACCGTTTCCCCGCGATGCGGGAGTATTCCGAATTCCAGCGGGAACGCACCGCCGAGGATATCGCGCAGATACTCGAATTCCTCGCTACCGCACTGTATCTGGACGACGCCGAGTTGTTCACCACCTTCGTCACGTGGACCGCGCGCGTGCTGAGCGCACGCGCGGTGCCCGCGCAATCGCTGTTTCCTGTTCTCGATCTGCTCGGCGGGCAGCTGCAGGACTTTCCGCGGGCGCGACGGATTCTCGCCGCCGCCACCGACGCCCTCACCGAAACCGCCCGCATCACCTGACCATCGAGCGCCGACCATCGCATCGCGTCCGGTTGCCGCGCACAGCCCGGCTACTCCAGTTCGGCGAGGGACTCGTCGAGTCCGGTCAGCAGCCGTTGCAGGTGCGGCACACTGCGGCGACACCCGACGATGCCGAAGTGCATGGCGCCATCGGAACTGATCGTCGTGATGTTGACCGCCTGTCCGTCGAGGGGAATCGACGCCGGATAGGCGGCTTCCAAGCGCAGGCCGTTCCAGTACCGCGGTTCGGCGGCGCCGGGGACGTTGGAGATGACGATGTTGAACGGCGGCGCGACGGCCGGCAGCCGCACCGGTAGCGCCGCCGATGCCAGTCCTGCCACATTGACCGCCGACAGCCCCAGGATCTGTAGCGGCGTCAGCCGCGACATGGCGTTCTTGGTCCGCGCCATCGAGGAATGGATGCGGGCGAGTCGTGCGGCCGGGTCCGGTTCGTCGGTGGCCAGGTCGCACAGTGCCGCACCCACCGAGTTGCCCTCTCCCGCTGCGGTTTCGGCGGTACCGCGCAGCGAGACCGGCACCATCGCGATCAGCGGCTCGGCCGGTAGCGCCTGCTCGGCGAGCAGATATCGCCGCAGCGCGCCCGCGCACATCGCCAGCACCACGTCGTTCACGGTCGCCCCGGCACGCGCTCCGCCCGCACGCAACCGCGGCAGCGGCCACGACTGCGCGGCGAACCGCCGGGCACCGGTGATGGCGACATTGAACATCGTGTGCGGGGCCCCGAACGGGCGCGGTTCGGGATAATCCCGCGCGATCGTGTATGCGCCCGACAGCAATTCGGGTACGGCGGTGCCGATCCGCCCGGCCGCGCGCACCGCGTCGGCCGAGCGGCGCAACAGCGTGCTCGAGCCGCTGGGATGTCGGCCGGGAGAGCGCCACGGCGGCACGCAGTCGCGGGCGGCGGGGTCGGGCGAGAGGGCTCGCTGCCAGGTGCGGACCGCCGACACGCCGTCCATCAGCGCGTGATGTGTCTTGGTGCACAGGGCGATCCGGCCGTCGGCGAGCCCGTCGATGATGTAGACCTCCCACAGCGGGCGATGGCGGTCCAGCAGCGATCCGTGCAGCATCGACACCAGTTCCAGCAGTTCACGCACCCGCCCGGGCGCGGGCAGCGAGAGCAGCCGGACGTGGTAGTCGAGATCGACGTCGTCGTCGAGATCCCACCGCAGCGGGGAGAAACTCGCCAGCGACCGCGCGGGCCGGCGCCGGAACACCGAGGTGAGTTGGTCGCTGCCCGAGGCCAATTCCTCGTGTAACTGCCGTGCCGATCGTGTCTGCGTGTCCGAGGGACGAAACAGCGACAGGCCGCCGACGTGCATGGGGTGTTCGCGCGATTCGAGCATCAGGAATACCGAGTCCAGGGGTGACATCAACGCCATCGCGGTACCTCATCACGGTCGTTTCCGATCGGGCCGGGCGGCCACGCCTTCCGGTGATCATCGCGGATGCGACCGGATCGGGTGGGCGATCCGGAGTCTCACCGGCGCGGGCGGCTCGAGCGTCGGTAATTGCCGCGAACAATCGGTCCAAACATATTGACAATGTGAGAGGAGTCACTTCATTCTCTCAGTAGGACACAGTGTCCGAACATAGTGACCCCGAAGGCGGCGCCGATGCCTACCGACGAACCTGCCGACTCCTCGCCGACCGATTCGGGCATCCACGCGACCGTCCGGGAACATCCGGCGAATGACCGCGATCACGGTGAGAACGACTGCCCGGACATCGAATTCACCGACGTGGTGGTGGTCGGAGCGCGCTGCGCGGGGTCGGCAACGGCCGTCGCCTTCGCCCGCGCGGGACGGCACGTCGTCGTCGTGGACTCGGCCCGATTCCCCTCCGACACCCTCTCGACCCATCTGCTGTGGCCGGCCGGCCTCGCCGAGGTAGCCGCGCTGGGCGCGCTGGAGCGGGTGCTGGCACTCGGCGCGCCCCGATTGCGAGTCGCGTTCGCCGCCGGCGCTGGGCAGGTGGTGCGGGCGCCGTTCACCGCCGTGGAGGGCATCGACTACGCGATGTGCGTGCGGCGCACCGGATTCGACGCAGCCCTGGTGTCCACGGCCCGCGCGGCCGGTGCGACCGTCCACGAATCGATGCGGGTCATCGAACTCATCCGCGACGCCGGCCGGGTCGCCGGTGTGCGCGCGGTCGATCGCGCGGGGACCACCCACGAGATCCGGGCCCGCCTGGTGGTCGGCGCGGACGGGCGCCGCTCCACCGTGGCGCGGCTGACCGGAGCCCTGGACCCGTACCGCAGCAAGCCCAGTGGACGGGCGTGCTATTTCGCCTACTGGCGCGACGGCCGCCCGGAATGGCGGTCGACGGCCGCGCAGTGGCGGGCCGGGGATCTTCTGGGAACCGCCTTCCCGTGCGAGGACGGTGCGGTGCTGTCGCTGATCCAGCCGCCGGTCGCCCACGGGCCGCGCACCGCCGGGCAGACCGAGCAGCGCTACCGCGACATGGTGGCCGCGATCCCGGAACTCGCTGTGCGACTGGCCGATTGCGAGCCGATCGGCCGGGTGCGCTCGGCCACCGGCATCGTCTCCTACTTCCGCCGCTCCACCGGTCCGGGCTGGGCACTGCCCGGCGATGCCGGCCATTTCAAGGATCCGGTCACCGCACAGGGAATGCGCGATGCGATGCGCTACGGACGGTTGCTCGGCGAATACGCGGCGCCGGTACTCGACGACGCGGCCGCGCTGGACCGGGCACTGATCCGATGGGAGCACCGGCGGGAACAGGACTGCCTGCCCATGTACCAGTGGACCAACCGGCTCGCCCGCGGCACCGAGATGTCACCGCTCGAGGTGCAGCTGTACCGCGCCGGTGCGGCCGACCCGAACCTGGCCGGCCTCGCGCTGGATGTGATGACCCGGGCGCGGACCCCCGACGAACTGCTGACCCCGGCACGGGCGGCGAAGTTCGCGCTGCGGGCGCTGGCGCACGCGCCGGCGGCCACGGTGGTGGACACCGTGCTTCGCGAGGTGCGCGACAGCGCGCGGGACTGGCGGGAACGTCAGGCGGCGCGGTGGGGTTCGGCGTGGCCGCGGTGGCCGGTGGCGGCGCCGAAGTGAGGGGCGGGCCCTCGATACTGCCGGACCTCGGTGAAAAAGATTCGCAGGCACAGCAATTCATGCTTCGGGATCGACGCACGGCCGATCCCGCTCGCTGATTCGAGGAGTGGACATGACCGGTCGAGACGATGCGGGTGGATTCGGCAGGCGGCAGTTGCTGCGAGGGGCGGCGGTAGCGGGCGCGGCCCTCGCGACGAGCGGCGCATGGGCCACGGCCGCGCGCGCGAATCCACCACGCCGCCAAGTACGCCCGGGACGCACGGTGGCGGTGTTCGGAGGTGGCGTATCCGGGTTGACCGCGGCGCACGAACTGGCCGAACGCGGCTATGCGGTCACGGTGTACGAGCCGAACGCGCTCGGCGGCAAGGCGCGCAGCATGAGCGTGCCCGGCACCGGGGCGGGCGGGCGCGCGGACCTGCCGGGCGAACACGGCTTCCGGTTCTTCCCCGGTTGCTATCAGCACGTACCGGATACCATGGCGCGAATCCCTTTCCCCGGCAACGCGAACGGCGTGGCCGGGAATCTGATCCGGGTGGAGTCCACGGTCGCCGGATTCCCGGATCTGCCGCCGGTGACCGTGCCCACCGAGATCGCCGGACTCCGCGAGCTCGACCCCGACCGCATCCGCAACTCGCTCATCGCAGGTCTCGGATTCATCCCGCAGTTGCCGCCGCAGGAACTGGCGTTCTTCGGCGACCGGATGATGATGTGGTTCACCAGCTCCCCCGAACGCCGCTTCGGCCAATGGGAGTACCGATCGTGGATGGACGCGGTCGGTGCCGCCGGGAAGTCGCAGGCCTATCGGGACTATCTGGCGCGGGCGCTGACCCGGATCACCGTGGCCGCGAAATCGGAGACCAGTTCGGCGCGCACCATCGGAACCATCGGCGAGGCTCTGGTTTTCGCGGGTTCCGGTATCGCACCCCAGTACCGCGGCGGGGTCGACCGGATTCTGAACGGCCCCACCAACGAGGCGTGGATCGATCCGTGGGTGGCGTATCTGTCCGGTTCGGGCGTGCGGTTCGTGACCGGCGCGGGGCTGACCGGGCTACGCGTGTCGGGCGATCGGATCACCGCCGCGAATGTGGGCGGGCGTGCGGTGCACGCGGATTGGTATGTGTGCGCGATGCCCGCCGACCGAGCGGCGACGATCCTCGACGACGCCGTGCTCGCCGCCGATCCGGCGCTGGCCGGTATGCGGGAACTCGTAATGGATTGGATGGTCGGCGTGCAGTTCTATCTGCGTCAGCCGACCGGTGTCCCACAGGGCCATATCGCGGCGCTGGGCTCACCGTGGGCGATCACGGCACTGCGGCAGGCGCCGATGTGGCGGGGGGATTTCGCGGCACGCTACGGCGACGGATCGGTCGTGGAATGTCTGTCGGTCGACGTCTCGGACTGGGACACGCCCGGGATTGTGTACGGAAAACCGGCCAAGCAGTGTTCGAAGGACGAAGTGGTGCAGGAGGTCTGGGCGCAGCTGAAGCGATGGCTCAATACCGGCACCGGCTGGTTGCGCGACGAGGATCTGCAATCGTGGTTCATCGACCCGGGCGTGCATTTCGCCGAAGGCGGCAACCACAACGACACCCCCTTGCTGGTGAATACCGTCGGATCGTGGGACCACCGGCCCGAGGCGCGTTCGGCCATCGGCAACATGTTCCTGTGCGGCGACCACGTGCGCACCGGAATCGACCTGGCCACGATGGAAGGCGCCTGCGAGGCCGGGCGCAAGGCCGTCAACGCGCTACTGGACGCCGCCGGCGACGGCGCACCGCGCGCGGCGGTGTTTCCGATGTACGCCCCGCCGGAATTGGAACCGTTGAAGCGGATCGATGCCGATCGCTACCGGGCCGGGCTGCCGCATCTACTCGATCTGTGAACGGCGACGCAAGAATTCGGCGGTGGCGGGGCTCGCGGGCAGAAACGACTCGATGGCCAGTTCGGCGACGGTGACATTCATCGGACTGCCGAAGATGGTCATGGTGCTGATGAATTCGAGTTCGAGATCGCCGTGGACGGGGTCGTGGTGGCGCAGACGCAACGGGACGACGGCCTGATCCGGCTCGGGAAGTCCCGGATCGTCGCGTCCGCCGGGATAGGTGAGCAGTTCGGCGCGCAGTGCGGCCAGATCCGCGGAACCGGTCGCGTCGATCTGGCGTTCGATCCGTTCGAACAGGTGGCCGCGCCATTGCGCGAGGTTGGCGATGCGCGGGGCGAGCCCCTCCGGGTGCAGACTGAGCCGCAACGCGTTGACCGGTGGGGTGAGCAATTCGGCGGGTATGCCGTCGAGGAACAGGGCGACACCGGAATTGGCGTCGACCATGTTCCACTGCGCGTCCACGGCCAGGGCGGGATAGGGCTCGTAACCGGTGAGGATCTGCCGCATCGCGGTGCGGACGGGAGCCATGGTGGGGGTGTCCAATGCGGGTTCGGCGTAGACAGGGGCGTATCCGGCGGCGAGCAGCATCCGGTTGCGTTCGCGCAGCGGGATTTCCAGCTCTTCGCTCAGATGCAGGATGAGCTGGCGACTCGGTGTGGACCGGCCGGTTTCGACGAAGCTGAGATGACGGGTCGAGGTTTCGGCGCGGCCGGCCAGTTCGAGCTGGCTCAGGCGGCGGGTGCGACGCCAGTGGCGCAGCAGATCCCCGGCGGTGAGGGTGGGCACCTGTCCGATGGTAGGCGGGACCGGTGCGCGGCACGATTACCTGCGGGGTCATGGTCGCTGTGCGGATGCCGGTCCCGCGCAGCGCGGTTAGGGTGGAATGCGTGTCGTTGGTGCAGGTTGGACTGGACCGGCTACCCGAGCGCTGGCGGGCGTTGCTGCTCGCGCACCGGGAGCTGATGAAATTCGCCGTCGTCGGCGCGATCACCTGGTTCGTGGACACCGGGGTGGTGTACACGCTGAAGTTGACGGTCCTGCAGGACAAGCCGTTGACCGCGCGCGCGTTCGGCGTGTTGATCGCGACGATCGTGTCCTACATCCTGAACCGGGAGTGGTCGTTCAACACCCGTGGCGGACGCCAGCGCCATCACGAGGCCGCGTTGTTCTTCGCGGTCAGCGCCCTGGCGGTCGGGGTGACGGTCATTCCGCAGGCGGTGGCGCTGTATGTCTTCGACATCCGGGTCCCGCACGTCACCGCGTTCACCCAGGCGGTGTCGAACTTCATCACCGGCCAGATCCTGGGCGTACTGCTGGCGATGGCGTTCCGATTCTGGGCCTTGCGACGCTTCGTCTTCCCCGAGGACCTGCGAGAGGCCGAACTCGAGATCCTGTGACGAGCGTGGCGGCCGGACCTGGGCATCGGCCGCCGTCGCGGTCCTGGATACGATGGGCGGGTGCGAGCGACTGCGGACCCGGCCATGCGGCTGCGTGGCAGTTGTGTCGCCGCGGCGTCGGCGACGGTGAGTGTCGCCGCCCACGCCCTCGCCGGTGGTACCGATTTCCCGGGCTCCGCCGCGATCATGCTGCTCATCGCCGCGAGTTCCGTCACCGGTGTCGTGGCCGCGCACACTCGGACCGGCCCGCTCGGGGTGATGGGTCTGCTGGCGCTGGGCCAGCTGCTCGGACATACCGCCTTGTCGGTGCCGGCGCACTGCCGTACCGACCTGTTCACGGTGCCGATGCTCATCGCCCACCTGGTGGCGATCGTGGCCGCGGCGCTGCTGATCCGCGGTGCGGAAACGACGCTACTGCGCGCGGTTTCGCGAATCCGCAGGGCCATCCACCGCTCCTTGCGCGCACCGGGATGCCGCGATGTCGTCACCATCGTGTCGGCACCGGAGGCGATCGCGCCGCACCGGCGACTGGTGCTGGCATCGGGTACCGGCCGACGAGGTCCGCCGGGCGCCGCCGGTTCGTTCGCCGGCCCGTATCTCGCCGGGCTGTCGCGGGCGTAGATTTCGGCCGCGCCGGCGGATACTCCGCCGGTCCGCGGTGGCGCGCGTGATCCGGCGTCGACACCGGTGGCAGTGCCCTCCATCACCGCCGCCCTCCATCACCGCCGCCCTCCATCACCCGCCGGCCGTCCGGTCGTCCGCTCGAGTACCGATTCTCCGGGAGCGGCAGGCGCCCGCATGCGCCCCGACGGGATCGAAGCATCTTTCACCACACTGGAGTCCTGACATGTTTTCCGTACCCCATTCGCCCGTCACCGCTCGCCGGGTGCGCGATCGGCCGGTCCGGCGCGCGGCGCCCGACGGCCTGTCCCACGGCGTCGGCATCGCCCCCGCGAAGCGACGCCGGTTCGAGTATCCGCCGGCGGTCGGTGCGATCTGCGCCGTGGCGCTGGCACTGGCCGGATGTTCCTCCGACAGCGGAACCACCGGCGCGGCGGCCGATTCGGTGACCGTGAGCAATCAGTGGATCAAGGCCGCCGAGGCCGGTATGTCGGCGGCGTTCGCCGATTTCACCAACAACGGCGACCACGAGATCCGGATCGTCGACGCGACCAGCCCGGCCTCGGCGCGGATGGAGATCCACGAGGTGGTGCCGGCCGCCGGTGGGATGACGATGCGACCCAAGGCCGGTGGTCTGGTGATTCCGGCGCACGGCCGGGCCACGTTGACGCCGGGCGGCGACCATCTGATGTTCATCGATCTGAAGGCACCGTTGCGCACCGGCGCGCAGACCCCGGTCACGGTGAAATTCGCTGACGGGACCAGCACCACCTTCGCCGCACAGGTCCGGGATTTCGCCGGGAACCAGGAGAACTACGCACCGACCGGGGACGCCACGGCCCCCGCGCACGGTGGCTGAGCGGCTGTCGCGGCGGCGCCTGCTCGGCGGTGGGGTCGCCGCGGCGGGAGCCGCCGCGGGCGCGGGTATCGCTCTCGGCGCCGAACGGTGGCGCCCGGCCGCCCCCTCGGATTCCGGCACCGCTCGCGAACCGTTCTACGGACCCCATCAGGGCGGGGTCGCGACCGCACCCCAGCGCCACGCGGCGTTCGTCGCCTTCGATCTGCGCCCCGGCACGGCACGCGCGGACATCATCGGACTGCTGCGCATCTGGTCCGGTGACGCCGCGCGCCTCACCGGCGGTGAGCCCGCACTGGCCGACACCGAGCCGGAGCTGGCCCATCGACCGGCCCGGCTCACGGTGACCGTCGGCTTCGGTCCACGGCTGTTCACGGTGGCCGGACTGGAATCGGCGCGGCCCGAATCCCTGGCTCCGTTGCCGCCCTTCGGCATCGACCGCCTCGATCCGGGATTCTGCGCCGGCGATCTGCTGCTGCAGGTCTGCGCGGAGGAGGCGACGACGGTGGCGCACGCGGTGCGGGCGTTGTCGCGCAGCGTGACATCGCTGGTCACGCTGCGCTGGACCCAGCGCGGGTTCCGCGACGCCGCCCCCGGGCAGACGATGCGCAATCTCATGGGCCAGGTCGACGGCACCGTCAACATCTCCCCCGGCGCCGACTTCGACCGGCTCGTGTGGGACGACGGAGCCACCCGGCCGTGGCTGCGCGGCGGCACATCGATGGTGCTGCGGCGGATCGCGATGAATCTGGACACCTGGGACGAACTCGACCCGGACGGTCGGGAGCTGACCGTGGGCCGGCGCATCGCGACCGGCGCCCCGCTGACCGGAACCCGGGAGACCGACGATCCGGATTTCGCGGCGGTCGATGCGCACGGCATCCCGGTCATCCCGCCGTCGGCGCATATCGCGCGGGCGCATCACACCGCCGACTCCGAGCGGTTCCTGCGTCGCGGGTACAACTACGACGACGCGCCCGGTCCCGGCGCCACCTCGAATTCGGGCCTGCTGTTCGCCGCCTACCAGCGCGATATCGCGGCACAGTATCTGCCGGTGCAACGGCGGCTCGCCGAATTCGACGCCCTCAACACCTGGACCACCCCGGTCGGTTCCGCGGTATTCGTCATCCCGCCCGGAATCTCCGATCCGCAGGGCTATCTCGGGCAGAGCCTGCTGGAGGGCTGAGCCGATATCCGTCGCGGAAGCAGTGAGTGCGCTCCGGTAGTGATTGCCGTGGTGCACTCACTGCACCCGCATGCGGTGAGAACCCGGTCACGGCGGCCCGGCTTGTAGCATCGCGGGGTGCAGACAGGCCCAGCACCCACGCTCCCACCCGGCAGCAAGCGGGTCGACGCCCGAACCGAACGGTGGCGTGAGCACCGGCGCCGGGTCCGCGCGGAGTTCGTGGACGCGGCGTTGCGGGCGCTCGACGATCACGGCCCGGGTGTCAGCATGGGCGAGATCGCGAAAGCGGCGGGTGCGGCGAAACCCAAGCTGTATCGCCATTTCTCGGACAAGACCGATCTCTACAACGCGATCGTCGACCGTATCGGCGACATGTTGTGGGAGCGGATCATGTCCCGCATCGATCTCACCCACGACTCGGCCACCGAACTCGTGCGGCGCGGAGCGATCGAATACGCCGCGGCGGTCCGCGAACATCCCCATGTCTTCCGGTTCATCGCGCACAGCCACTTCACCCAGCACGCCGACGAATCCGAACGCGCCCTGCAGTCGGCGCGGGGTGCCGCGCGGCGGGCAGCGACCCTCGTCGCGAGCGTGGCCGACGCACCGGTCGACGTGGACAGTGCCGAGCTGGTGATCTATTCGATGTTCGGGGCGGTCGCCTCGGCCACCGACTGGTGGCTCGGCGCGCGGCGCCTGTCACCGGCGGCGATGTCCGCCGAGGAGTTCATCGAGTACCTCACCGCGATCATTTCCGCGCTGATGCAGACCTCGGCCCGGGTCAACGGCATCGCCGTCGACCCGGACGCACCGCTGTACCGGGCATTCTCGGCCGGCTGAGGCTCAGTGCCAGAGCACGGCGACGAAGACGTTGGCGATCGCCAGCACACCGGCGGCGTCGACCATCCAGGCAATCGTCTTGCCGCGCTTGGCATCCGCGTGCGCCACCTCGGCCAGTCCGGCCACCGCGACCGCGATCACCAGTTTGACCACGATCTTGGCCATATCGAGATTCTTGTCGAGAGAGTCGATCCCGTCGGCCATCCCGACCAGGATCAAGCCGGTGACGATCTGCGCTCGGGCACCCCAGAGCATCACCTGTGACACCGCGGGACGTCCGGCCGCGTAGCCACCGATGACCGCGGCGAGACCCAGCAGGTGGGTGATGACCACCAGGTTGTAGACGACTGTCATGGCACACAGCGTAAATCATCGACGGCTCGTCAACGACAGCATGTAGTAGTTTCGCCTGTCACGCGGTATCCGCGCCCGCCCCGGGATCGACGAGGTGGCGGAAATACGTGCGTTTCACGCCCGAGCGGCCCGGGTAGTCATTCTGAGGTGGCTCTCTTCGGTCGCGCCGTCCCAGCGGCACGAATTCGGGTGGGTCGGGGAACTGCTGTGTCGCTCGGTGAATGGCTAGGAGAAGAGGGTGGCGGTTGTACTCGTGCTGCGCGCACGTGGACTGGGTGATCTTCTCACCGCGGTCCCCGCACTTCGTGCGCTGCGCCGGGCCAGGCCACGCGATCACATCGTGCTGGCGGCGCCACATCGCCTCAAGCCCATCGTCGACCTGATCACCTCGGTGGACGAGATGGTTCCGGCCGCGCATCCGCAGGGCTTGCGCTGGGACGGACCGGCTCCCGCGCTGGCGGTGAATCTGCACAGCGCCGGCGCCGAGGGCATCGTCGAGCTCACCCGCACCGAGCCCACCCGCCTGCTGAGCTATCGCAACAGCTCCTTCCCCGAACTCGACGGCCCCGCATGGCAACCCGAGATGCACGAGATCGATCGCTGGTGCCATCTCCTGGAGTCGGCCGGTATCAGCGCCGATCGCCGCAATCTGGGATTGGTTCCGCCGGTGGCCACCACCAGCCACCGCGACTGCGTGGTCGTCCACGTCGGCGCGGGGGCGCCCGCGCGCCGCTGGCCCGGTGAACGTTTCGCCGCCGTGATCCGGCATCTGCTGGTGCAGGGCCGCGAAGTGGTGGTGACCGGTGACGAGTTCGAACGCGATCTGGCCCTCGGCATCGCCGCGCGCGCCGGCCTGTCACATGATCAGGTGCTGGCCGGTCAGCAGAATCTCATCGAATTGTCGGCCACGGTCGCCGAGGCCGCCCTGGTGGTCTGCGGCGATACCGGGGTGGCTCATCTCGCCACCGCGTTCGGGACCCGCACCGTGACGTTGTTCGGCCCCACCGCACCGGGCCTCAGCGGACCGCCACCGCACCTGTCGGGCCGCCATATCGCCCTGTGGGCCGGTCACACCGGTGACCGGTACAGCGACAGCACCGACCCGGGACTGCTGCAGATCACGGTCCCCCAGGTGATCGAAGCGGTCGACACCCAGCTGAGCCGGCGCCGGTGGGCCGAGGCCGACCGCCGCGGGCCCGCCTATCGCCGCGTGGGCTGATCACCCGCTCCGGTAGTACCGGGGTATCAGGACACGATGGCACCGCCGGGGGACGCGGGATCCGGTCCGGCGAATTCAGCATCATCCCATGACCATTCCCCTGTCCCCCACTCCGCGCCGGTGGCATCGGCCCCTGCTGGTGACCGCGGGTGTGATGGGTGTGCTCGCCGTGTCCTGCCTGTGCGCCATGATGATCGACGATCGCCGGATCCTCGGCGAATCCGTCTGGCTCAAACCCGCGAAATTCGGATTCGCCTTCCTCACCTACACACTGACCCTCGCCTGGCTGCTGTCGATTCCGCATCGCGGCGCCCGGGTGACCTGGTGGATGGGAACGCTGTTCGCCGTCACCGGGCTCGTCGATGTCGGATTCATCGTCCTCCAAGCCGCCCGGGGCACCTTCAGCCATTTCGATACCGAAACCGATCCGGTGAATTCCATCGGGCAGCTGGTGTTCGCGTCCGGCGTTCCGGGCCTGTTCATCGCCAATCTCGTTGTCGCGGTGATCGTCTCGTGGCAACGTCTGCTCGACCGGCCGACCAGCCGGGCCGTGCACGCCGGGCTCGCGATCGCGGTGGCCGGTATGGCGCTGGGCTATCTGATGGGGTTCACCGGCGAGCAGACGGTGCAAGCCGCCGACGGACACCTCGTGCGACTGGCCGCCGGGCACACCGTCGCCGATCCCGGACTCGCCGTCCGCGACGGCGTGCGCGATATGCCGATCACCCATTGGAGCACCCTGGGCGGCGATCTGCGGATCCCGCATTTCGCGGGTCTGCACGGCATTCAGATCCTGCTGGCCGTCGTGGCCGTCACCGCCTGGTTCGCCCGGCGCCGGCCCTGGCTCGACGAAGGCGTGCGCGCCCGATTGGTCGGCGTGCTGGCACTCGGATACGCGGGCCTGGTGGCGCTTTTGTTGTGGCAGGCACTGCGTGGACAGGCGCTGATCCATCCCGACCGGAGCACACTGCTGACCGGTGCGGCGCTGGTCGCGGTGACGCTCGCCGCCGCGATCGCGGTCCTCGGGTTCGGCTATCGAAAGCGTTCGGCATCCTTGGCCAGCGCCACCAGATTCGCGGCCAATTCGGCCAGTTCCTCCCGGCCCGCGCCCTCGGACACGGCCGTGGCCACATCCTCGGCGGCACAGCGGGCAGCGAACCAGCGATCGGCGAGATCGGTGGCCTCCTGAGCGCTCAGCACCACCGAGTCCTCGGGGATTCCGGTGCCTTCCAACCCCTTGCGATGTTCGTAGGCACGTTGCCGGCACGACTGCCGGCAGTATCGGCGGCGGCGGCCGATCTCGGAATCGGCGATCTCCCGGCCGCACCACAGGCACGACGACAGCACACGGCGCGACATGACCCGACACCTTATCGTCCTGCCCGCCGCCGTTATCCCGACCACGCCGATTTCGTCCGATGCCCGCGAGCCACACCGGGGCCGCGGCACGAGCCCCCGGCCGGGACCGTAAAATACACCGATTGACCGTCACCGGGAACCGATCGGGCCCCTGGCGCGTTGACAGTGCAGTAGAACGTTGCCGACAGGCCAGAGAGGACCGCACACCATGGCAGATCGCGTACTCCGAGGTAGCCGGCTCGGAGCGGTGAGCTACGAGACGGACCGCGACCACGACCTGGCACCACGTCGAGTGGCGCGGTACCGGACCGACAACGGCGAGGAGTTCGACGTCCCCTTCGCCGACGACGCCGAGATCCCGCCCACCTGGCTGTGCCGCAACGGCCAGGAAGGCATCCTGATCGAGGGCACCACCCAGGAGCCCAAGAAGGTCAAGCCCCCGCGCACCCACTGGGACATGCTGCTCGAGCGGCGTTCCAAGGAGGAACTCGAGGAGCTGCTGCAGGAGCGCCTGGATCTGCTCAAGACCCGGCGCGGTCGCTGAGACCGCTCGGCCGATACGAGCCGACGACATCCCCCCCCGCACCCCGGTGCGGGGGGGATGTCGCGTGTCGGGGCCCACTGTCGTCCCTGGAACGTCGTCCTGGGAATGTCACCGCCCTGTGCCAGAATCCGCCGCACCGAGACGAGGCAGTGGTGGCACATCATGGGGGATTTCTTCGAGCGCATCGTCGATGTCGAGGTCACGGCGGCCGAGGCCCCGCGACTCGCGGCGCGACTGGTCGACCGGCTCGTCGCCGAAGGCGTTCTGACCGCGCAGCTCAGCGCCGAGGGCGTCTACAGTCTCGACGCCGACCAGGGATATGTCCCGGGCCCGAACTGGGCCACCGCGGTGCAGCATCCGGGCTGGGATCCCGGACCGGTCGCCGTCATCGTGGGACCGCACGCGCACTGCGGCGGACAAGGGATGAGTGAGGCGGAGTTCGCCGAATGTCCACGCTGCGATGAGCGGATCGTCATCTTCGGATATCCGCAGCTCGAACCCGACTACGCCCGTTGGGAACCTGTCACGCGGGCCATCTCCGCCTGGCAGTCGACCGGCACCGGCGCGGTGCGCTGCGGCGCGTGCGAGGCCGACGGCATTCCGGCAAGTTCTGACCGTGATCCCGGCCCCGCCGGGGTCAGTGACTGGCGACCTTGCGGTACTGCAGCAGCGCCAGCGGTACCGCCACCACCAGGATCGCCACCGAACACGCCACCGCGTACTCCACGCAGTGATCGACCGGCCAGCCGTGTGGTGCGGTGAAGGTGGGCGGCGACCCGTTGGCGAACAGCTTGCGGCCCGACGCCGCGACCGCCGTGATCGGATTCCACTCCGCGACCGAACGCAGCGGCCCGGGCAGCGTCTCGGCCGAGATGAAGGCCGAGGAGATGAAGGTCACCGGAAACAGCCAGATCAGGCCGGCGCTCTGCGCGACCTCGACATTCGGTGAGATCAGGCCGGTGAGGGCACCCACCCACGACATCGCGAACGCGAACAGCAGCAGGATGGCGAACGCCAGTGCGGCATCGGCGATCGATCCGTTGATCCGCCACCCCACGATGTAACCGCAGGCGACCATGACGGCCAGCGCCACCACGTTGACGACCGTGTCGGACAGCGTGCGCCCCATCAGGACCGCCATCCGCGACATCGGCAGGGTCCGCATCCGGTCGATAATGCCCTTCTGCAGGTCGTTGGCCAGACCGACCGTGGTGAACGCGGCGTTGAAGGCCACCGTCTGGGTGAAGATGCCGGCCAGCAGGAATTCGCGATACTGGCCGCCGCCCAGCGAGGCGCCGAAGATGTAGGCGAACAGGAATACGAACATCAGCGGCTGGATGGTCGCGGTCACCAGCAGGGTCGGCACCCGCAGGATGGTGAGGATGTTCCGGTAGGCGATGATGGCGCTGTCGCGGAAGACCCGGACCGATGCGCCGATCGATTCGACATCGCTATCGATGGCCGGGCGTTTTCCGGCCTCATCGGTCAGCTGGGCGGACTCCGCCGCCGAGTCCTTCTCGGCGACTGCCGCTTCCGCGGTACTCACGACATGATCTCCTCTGCTACCTCTTCGTTTTCGGATTCCGCTACCGGCGCCGCGGGGGTGCCGGTCAGCGACAGGAACACATCGTCGAGACTGGGCCGGCTGACCGCCGCGTCCACCACGCACACCCCGGCGTCGTCGAGCCGGCGCAGGGCTTCGACCATGGTGCGGGTGCCGTCACCCACCACGATCGAGACGTGATCGGCGCCGGGCTCGTGGATAGGCTCCCCGAGACCGACCTCGCTCAGCACCGATTTCGCCGGGTCCGGATCCTGCCCCTCGGCGAGCGTGACGGTCAGCCGATCGCCGCCGATCGAGGTCTTGAGTTCGTCGGCGGAACCTCGCGCGATCACCCGGCCCCGGTCGATCACCAGGATCCGATCGGCGAGCTGATCGGCCTCCTCCAGATACTGGGTGGTCAGCAGGACCGTGGTGCCGTCGTCGACCAGATCGCCGATGATCTTCCACATGTCCTGGCGTCCGCGCGGGTCGAGTCCGGTGGTCGGCTCGTCCAGCACCACCACCGTCGGGCGCGCCACCAGCGCACCGGCCAGGTCGAGGCGCCGGGCCATACCGCCGGAGTAGGTGCCCGCCCGCCGCCCGGCGGCGTGTTCGAGTCCCAGCGCCACGAGCAGTTCGTCGGCCCGTGCGGCGGACTTCTTGTGGTTCATGCCGTACAGCCGGGCGACCATCCGCAGGTTCTCGAACCCCGACAGATTCTCGTCGACCGCGGCGTACTGCCCCGACAGTCCGATGCGAGTGCGAGCCTGCGCCGGATGCCGCACCACGTCGACACCAGCGACCCGGACCTCACCGGCCGTCGGTTTCAACAGTGTGGTGACGATGCGGACGGTCGTGGTCTTGCCCGCGCCGTTGGGACCGAGCAGCCCCATCACGGTCCCGGACGGGATCTCCAGGTCGATGCCGTCGAGCACTCGGATCCGACCGTAGTTCTTGACCAGACCGGTGACTTCCACTGCCAGGCTCACCGTGTCTCCTCCGTGTCTCCGCCGTCGGCGGCCTCGAATTGTTCACGCAGCACCGGGCCGATGACGGCCAGTGCCTCCGGTGTCGTCATGCCGGAATGCCGGCAGCGCAGTTTGCGGTCGTGCACCACACCGGTCACGAACGGCTCCCACGCCTGCGCGCAGCGCTCCGGGTCGGCCTGGTTCACCTCGTCGTCGGCGGCGGTGAAGAACAGCACATCGCCGTCGAAGACACGGGGGCGGAACCCGTTGGCGAGCACCGTCCCGTTCTCGTAACCGGTGTAGAGCCGCTGCAGATGATCCATGGTCAGCGCCGCGAACGGACCGGGTTGATTGCGCAGCAGCTCGGCCGCCTCGCTCAGGGTGAGCCCGGCATCCACGCCGTGGTCACCGCCGACCAGATCGCTGCCGAATTCGCCGATGATGTCGGCCAGCCCGGGCATCGCCTGGTCGAGCCAGCGATCGCCGAGCTGGTAGCTGTCCATCATGGCAAGCAGCCGCACCCGCTGCCCCGCCTCCTGCAGCTGGACCGCGATCTCCTGGGCGATCAAACCACCCAGCGACCAGCCGAGCAGATGGTAGGGCCCCTCCGGCTGCACCGAACGGATATGCGCCACATAGTCCTTCGCGGCCGCGCCGAT
This sequence comes from Nocardia spumae, assembly GCF_020733635.1. NCBI lineage: Bacteria > Bacillati > Actinomycetota > Actinomycetes > Mycobacteriales > Nocardiaceae > Nocardia > Nocardia spumae. Next base: position 3,925,165 of record NZ_JAJFZL010000001.1, read on the forward strand.
CGAATCATGGTTGTCGGCGCCGGTGATGTGCGGCGCCTGCAAGCCGTAGACCGGGCGGTCGCCGGGCAGATGGGCGAGCAGTCCCGCGTAGCACCACGAGAGCCCGATCGCCGGATGCACGCAGAACAGCGGCGGCACCTGCGACTGCCCGGCCGGGCGGATCGGCAGCAGCGGCCGCATCGCCACCGACAACGCATCCTCGGCCGAGGCGTCCAGTTGCCGGGCGATGCCCGCCGGAGTCGATTCGGCGAACATCAGCTGCACCGGCATCTCGATCCCGGCCGTACGCAACTGGGCCACCACCTTGGTGGCCAGCAGTGAATTGCCGCCCAGATCGAAGAAGCCGTCGTCGGCGCCGACGGTCTCGACCTCGAGGACGTCGGCGAACGCGGCACAGACCGCCGCTTCGGTCGGGCCCTCGGGCGCGCGGTAGCTGTGCTCGGCGCCGAATACCGGTTCCGGCAACGCCTTTCGATCCAGCTTGCCGACAGGTGACAACGGCACCGTATCCAGCAGCATGATCGATTGCGGCACCATGTAACTGGGGACCAGGGTCGCGACGTGAGCCCGCAGGGCCGCCACCGTCGGGGCGGCGCCCGGCCGGGCCTTCAGATACGACACCAGCGCGGTCGCGCCGGCCGCGGTGCGGTGCCCGATCGTGGTGGCGAATTCGACCTCGGGGTGACGGCACAGCGCGGTGTCGATCTCGCCGAGTTCGATCCGGAAGCCGCGGATCTTCACCTGATGGTCGGTGCGGCCCACATATTCCAGTTCGGGACGCTCACCGCGCGTTACCCAGCGCACCAGATCACCGGTGCGATACATGCGTTCTCCGGGCTTGCCGAACGGGTTGGCCACGAAGCGCGCGGCGCTGAGCCCGGCCCGGTCGTGGTAACCGCGCGCCAGCGCCGCGCCGGACAGATACAGCTCGCCGACCACGCCGGCGGGGGTGGGATGCATCCGCCGGTCGAGCACCACGGCGTGCACGCCGCGAATCGGCTCACCGATCACGATCGGCCGACCCGGTGCGGTCGGCTCGGCGATGACGGTGACGATGGTGGTCTCGGTGGGCCCGTAGACGTTGTGCAGCCGCCGGCCCGGCGCCCAGCGTGCCACCAGTTCCGGCGGCAGCGCCTCCCCTCCGACCAGCACGTGGCCGAACTCGTCGAGTCCGGCGGGGTCGACCGTGCCCAGCGCGGCGGTGGTGATGAAGGCGTGGGTGATCCGCTCGTTTGCCAGCACCCGCGCCAGATCGGCACCGCCGTACACACCGGCCGGGGCGATAACCAGGGTGGCGGCTCCGCCCAGTGCCAGCAGCAGGTCGAGCATGGCCGCGTCGAAGCTCGGGGTCGCGAAGTGCAGCACTCGGCTGCCCGGGCCCACCTCGAACCGCTCGGCGGTTTCGGCCGCGAAGTTCGACAGGCCGCCGTGGGTCACCACGACACCCTTCGGCGTACCGGTCGAACCGGAGGTGTAGATGATGTAGGCCGGGTTCTCGATCCGCAGGATGCCCCCGCGTTCGGCGGCGGCGATCGGCGCATCCGGGGTCGCCCGGATCCGCTCCCGCAGCGGTGGGGCGTCCAGCACGATCCAGTCGGCGCCGCCGGGCATCCGGTCCCGGTGCTCGGACAACGTGATCCCCAGTGCCGCACCGGAATCGGTGAGCATATGAGCGATGCGGTGCTCCGGATAGTTCGGATCCACCGGAACGAACGCCGCACCGGTCTTGGCCACCGCCAAGGTCACCGCCACCGATTCGATCGATCGCGGAATCCCCAGTGCCACCAGCATTTCCGGGCCCACACCGTGGCCGAGCAGCACCCGGGCCAGCCGGTTGGTCCACCGATCGAGCCCCTCGTAGGTGAGCTCGGTGGTCCCGCTGCGCACCGCGACCCCGCCGGGATCGGCGCGCACAGCGGCGGCGAACACCTCCGCCAGGGTCTGCGGCCGGTCCGCGACCGCACCACGCACCGGCGCCAGCGACGACCACTCCATGGGCTCGAGCAGATCCAGATCACCCACGGGCAGTTCGGGATTCGCGGCCACGGCCCGCAGCAGCCGAGCGAAGCGCTCGCCCAGGCGGGTGGCGCTGTCCTCGCCGAACAGGTCCCGGGCGAAGTTCACCGAGATGGTGATGCCACCCGGCTCCCGCTGCGCGGTCCATGATTCGGTGAGCGTGAACTGCAGATCGAATTTCGCGATGCCCGGATCGGCGTCGCAGGCCTCGATGCTCAGCCCGGGCAGTTCCAGGTTCCGCACCGGCTGGTTCCGCACCGAGAGCATGACCTGGAACATCGGGTGATGCGCCTGCGATCGGGCCGGGTTGAGCACCTCGACCAGCCGCTCGAACGGGACGTCGGCGTGCGCGAAGGCCTCGAGGTCCCGGTCGCGCACGGCGTGCAGCAGTTCGGCGAACGACTCCCCGCCCCCGACCGGGGTCCGTAGCACCAGCGTGCCGACGAACATACCGACCATCGGGTCGAGAGCCTGATCCCCGCGACCCGCGATCGGCGTACCGACGGTGATGTCGTCCTCGGTGCTGACCCGGTGCAGCAGTGCGGCCAGCGCGGCGTGCAGGACCATGAACATGGTCACGCCGTGCCGCGCGGCCACCGCCTGCAACTCACCGTGGGTGATGGCATCGAGAACGCAGTCGACCGTGCCGCCGCGATAGCTCGGCACCGGCGGACGGCGCCGGTCGGTCGGCAGGGCCAGCCGCTCGGGAATGCCCTCGAGCGCGTTCCGCCAGTAGTCGAGCTGGCGGCTGATCGGCGATTCCGGATCGTCCTCGTCACCGAGGGTGTCCCGCAGCCACAGCGTGTAGTCGGCGTACTGGACGGGCAGGTCTTCCCATTCGGGCGCCGTTCCCGCGGCGTAGGCCGCGTAGGCGCCGGCGATATCGGCGGCCAGCGGCTCCAGCGACCAGCCGTCCATCGCGATGTGGTGCACGACCAGCACCAGCACGTGATCCTCGGCGCCGAGCCGCAGCAGCTGGGCGCGTACCGGCGCGGTGGCGGCCAGATCGAAGCCCGTCGCCGCGAAACGCCGGATCACACCGTCGATCTCGGCCTCGTCCAGGGCGACGACCGGCAGGGCCACCGCGGCCTCCCCCGATCCCAGCACCCGCTGGTACGGCTCGCCGTCGATCTCCGGGAAGACCGTGCGCAGCGTCTCGTGGCGGCGCTGCACGGCGTGCAGGGCCGAGCGCAGGGCGTCCACATCCAGCGCTCCGCGCAGCCGCAGCGCGACCGGGACGTTGTAGACGCCGGACAGATCCGCGTCCGCGGAGGCGTTGAACCGGTTGAGGAACCACAGCCGCCGTTGCGCCGCCGACAGCGGCACCCGCGCCGGACGGTCCCGCCGGACCAGGGCCGGACCGCGGTCACCGGTGTGCTCGGTGCCGTCGAGCAGCGCGGCCAGTTCGGCGACGGTGGGGGCGGCGAAGACCGTGCGGACCTCGACCCGGACGCCGGCGGCCGCACCGAGCCGAGCCACCAATTGCGTTGCCAGCAGCGAATTTCCGCCGATATCGAAGAAGTTGTCATCGGCGCCGACGGATTCGGTGCCGACCAGCTCCGCCATCACCTGCGCGACCAGCCGCTCACTGTCGGTCTCGGGCTCGCGGGCCGCGGTACCGGCCTGCTGCGGCTCCGGCAGCGCATCCCGGTCGAGTTTGCCGACCGGAGTCAGCGGAATCCGATCCAGAACGGTGATGCTGCTGGGCACCATATGCGCCGGCAGCTGCGCGGCCACATGGGAGCGAATCGCGTCGGCGTCCACCGGCGCGCCGGATTCGGCGGGCTGGACATAGGACACGATCCGCGCGGCACCGGCGATCTCGCGAACCTCGGTGTGCGCGAAGCGAAGTGCTGGGTGGGCGGCCAGCACCTCGGTGATCTCACCGAGTTCGATGCGGAAACCACGCACCTTCACCTGGTGGTCGCTGCGCCCGAGGTAGGCGATCTCGCCGTCGGCCCGCCAGCGCACCACATCACCGGTCCGGTACATGCGCGACCCCTCGGGGCCGTACGGATCGGCGACGAACCGGCCCGCGGTGAGCCCGAACCGGTCCAGGTAGCCGCGCGCGAGCGACTGACCACCGAGGTAGAGATCGCCCGGCACGCCCACCGGGACCGGTCGCAGCCGCTCGTCGAGGATCAGGGCTCGTGCCCCGCGCACCAGCGATCCGATGGTGATCGGCGCGCCGACCTCGAGCGGACCGGCGATCGTCACCACGATGGTGGTTTCGGTCGGGCCGTATCCGTTGAACAGCGCCCGGCCGGGCGCCCACCGTTCGACCAGATCCGCCCCCAGCGCCTCGCCGCCGACCATGATCGCCCGCAGGTGCGGCAGCGACCAGCGCCGGTGGTCGATGGTGGCCAGGGCGGCCGGCGTCATGAAGGTGTGACTGATGCGTTCGCGATCCATCAGGGCGGCCAGTTCGTCACCGCCGTAGATATCGGGCGGGCAGATGACCATGGTCGCGCCCGAACCGATGGCCAGCAGCAGATCCAGCATCGCCGCATCGAAACTCGGGCTCGCGAAGTGCAGGGTGCGCGCGTCGCGGTCGACACGCATCCGGTCGCGGATCTCGTCGGCGAAGTTCGACAGGCCCGCGTGGGTGACCGCCACGCCCTTGGGCTTGCCGGTCGAGCCGGAGGTGTAGATCAGATAGGCCAGATCGGACGTCCACACCGACCGCGGCCGCTCGGCATCGGTGATCGTGCGCTCGTCCTGGGCGTCGAGTTCGGCGTGCAACGCCGCGTCGTCGAGCAGCAGCCATTCGGCACCGCGCGTGGATCCGTTGCCCTCGGTGACGGCTCGGCGCAGCCCGTCCAGATGTGCGGTCAGGGTGAGGCCGAGCACGCATCCGGAGTCGGTGAGCATGTGCCGGATCCGGTCGGCGGGATAGTTGGGGTCGACGGGCACGAAGGCCGCACCCGATTTGGCGACCGCCAGCGCGGCCGCGACCGACTCCACCGACCGGGTCAGGCCGATCGCCACCCGGTCACCGCTGCCCACACCGCGCCCGATGAGCGCGCGGGCCACCCGATTCGAGTAGCGGTCCAGTTCGGCGTAGGTGATCTCGTGGTCTCCGCTGCGGATGGCGACGCGATCCGGGTGCAGATGCGCGGTGGCGGTGAAGTAGTTCGACAGACTGCACTGGGGGGTGGCGGGCGCACCACGGCGCGGGGTGAACTCCGTGCGCTCCACGGCGGTCCGAGCGTCGATGTCGCGCACCAGGACTCGCGGCTCGGCGGTGACCGACTCCAGCACCATCAGCAACCGCTGCACCAGGGTGCGCACCGTGTCCTCGTCGAAAAGCTCTGCGGCGTAGACCATGTCGAAAGTCCGCCCGTCGGCGGGCACCCGCAGTTCCAGATCGAACTTCGCGACGGCGATATCGAGTTCCTCGGCCTGCAGCCGCAGCCCCGGCAACTCCAGGGCGGGCGGCATCGTGTCCTGCACGGTGAGTGCGACCTGCAGCGTCGGCCGCATTCCGCCGTGACCACGGCCCAGCTCCTCCACGACACGTTCGAAGGGCAGTCCCGCATGGGACATGGCCGACAGTTCGCCGTCGAGATCGGCGCTCAACTGCTCGGCGAAACTGCGGTCCGGGTCGACGTCGGAGCGCAGCATCAGGGTGTTGACGAACATGCCGACCAGATCGTCGAGACGGGTGTCGGATCGACCGGCGACCGGTGTGCCGATGACGATATCGCGGCCGCCGGTCACGGTGCGCAGCGTCACCGCCAGCGCCGAGCGCAACACCATGAACAGACTCTTGCCCTGTCCCCGCGCCAGCTCGTCGAGCGCCGAGCGCAGGGCGGGCGGCACCTCGACCCGCACGGTGCCGGCCTGGTTGGTCGGTTCGGCCGGACGCGGACGGTCGTAGGGCAGCGGCAGCTCCTCGGGCAGATCCGCCAGAACGTCGCGCCAGAACCCCAGAGCCACCGCGGCCGGACTGGCCGGATCCGATTCGTCGCCGAGGCATCGGCGCTGCCACAGACTGAAATCGGCGTACTGCACCGGAAGCGGCGCCCAGGCCGGGGGCACGCCGTCGCGCCGGGCGGTGTAGGCCACGATCAGGTCGTGGGTGAGCGGTCCCAGCGACCAGCCGTCGGCGGCGATGTGGTGCACCACGATGCCCAGCCGGTAGGAGCGGGTTCCGGTGCGCAGCACCGTCATTCGCAGCGGAATCTCCCGGGTCAGGTCGAAGCCGCGCCGGGCCAGTTTCCGCAGGGCCAGCCGGGCGCCGCGCTCGTCGGTCACCACCGGCTCCAGCGTCGGCACACTGCGTTCGGCATCGAGGACCAGCTGGAACGGGCCGGACTCGTCCTCGGGGAAGATCGTGCGCAGCACCTCGTGGCGCTCGACCAGATCGCCCAAGGCGGCACGCAACGCCCGCATGTCCGGATCGCCGTCGATGCGCAGCGAGAACGCGATGTTGTAGGCACTGGAATCGGGGGCGAGCCGGTTGAGGAACCACATGCGCTGCTGCGGCAGTGACAGCGGGATCCGGGCGGGCCGAGGGGTGTAGGGGGCCAACGCCACCCGCTGGGTGCGGGGCGCGTGCGCCAGATGCGCGGCCACCCCGGCCACGGTCGGTGTCTCGAAGATCTCCCGGACCGGCAGCTCGACCCCGAACTCCGCGTGCAGCGCGGCGGTGAGGCGGGTCGCCAGTAGCGAGTTGCCGCCGGCGTCGAAGAAGCTGTCCTCCGCGCCGGGGACGGGGTGACCGAGAACCGCGCCGAAGACCTCGGCGACCCGCCGTTCCAGCTCGGATTCCGGGGCCCGTGAGGGACCGGCGGCGGTGAACACCGGTGCGGGCAGCGCCTTGCGGTCGACCTTGCCGGCGGGGGTCACCGGGACTCGCTCGAGCACCGTGATCGCGGCGGGAACCATGTAGGCGGGCAGCTGCCGGCGCGCGGTCTCCGCGACCTCGGCCGGATCGATGTCGATATCGGCGGCGATATAGGACGCCAGCCGGGCCGCGCCGTGCTCACCGCCGGTGTGCACCACCGTCATGGCGAAGGTGACGCCGGGATGTGCGCGCAGGACATGGTCGATCTCGCGCAATTCGATCCGGAAGCCGCGGATCTTGACCTGATCGTCGGCCCGGCCCAGGAACCGGAGGGTGCCGGAGGAATCGGTCATCACCAGATCGCCGGTGCGGTACATACGCTCGCCACGGCGGCCGTGCGGGTTGGCCGGGAAGCGCAGCGCCGTGAGCCCGTGGCGGCCGAGGTAGCCGCGTGCGACACCGGGCCCGGACAGATACAGCTCACCGGCGACACCGGGCGGCACCGGGTGCAGGCGCTGATCGAGGATGAACAACCGCATACCGCGCACCGGTTTCCCGATCGGTACGGGTTGTCCCGCGACCATCGGTTCGGTGGCGGTGGCGGCCACGGTCGCCTCGGACGGGCCGTACATGTTGTGCATCCGATGTCCCGCGGTCCAGGTGCGGACCAGATCCTCGGGGCAGGCGTCGCCGCCGACGATGACCGTTTCCAGATCGTCGAGGCCCTCCGGCGATACGGTGGCCAGCGCGGCCGGGGTGATGAACGCGTGGGTGATCCGCTCCTCGCGCAACAGTGCGGCCAGTTCGGCGCCGCCGTAGATGCCCGCCGGGGCGACCACGATCGTCGCGCCGGCGGCGAAGCCGAGCAGCAGTTCCAGTACCGAGGCATCGAACGACGGTGACGAGAAGTGCAGTGTCCGTGCCGAATCGCCGACGCGGAACAGATGCATCTGCTCGTGCGCGAGGGAGGCGATACCGCCGTGGGTGACCACCACCGCCTTGGGCAGACCGGTGGAGCCGGAGGTGTAGATGAGGTAGGCCGGATGCGAGATCCGCAGCGGCAGATGCCGATCCCTGTCGGTCACCGGGGTGGAGGCGACCCGGTTGAGAGCGGCCGTCATCACATCCGAGCCCAGCAGCAGCCAGTCGGCGCCCTGTTTGCGATGCCGGCCGGGCCGCATCGGCCAGGTCGGCATCGCGGCATGACTGCGCGGCTCGGTCAGCCCCAGCATGGCACCGGAGTCGCGCAGCATGTGCTCGATCCGGTCGGCCGGGTAATCGGGGTCGACCGGTACATACGCCGCACCGGTCTTGGCGACCGCCCAGATCGCGGTGATCGATGCCGGACCGCGCGGCAGCGCGATCGCGACCACGACCTCCGGCCCGGCGCCGTGCTCGATGAGCACCCGGGCCAGCCGGTTGGAGGCCTCGTCGATCTCGCGATAGGTGAGATCGAGCCCGCGGTACCGGATCGCGACACCGTCCGGCACCCGCTCCGCGGTTTCGCTCAGCAACCGCGCCAGGCTCAGCGGCGGGACACCCGGCGCACCGGTGATCGGCACCAGATTGCCGAGCTCGCGCGCATCGAGGATCGGCAGATCGCCGACCGGCGTCCAGGGTGAACCGACCGCGGCCTCGAGCAGCCGCACGAACCGCAGGGCCACACCCTGCACCGTGGCGTGATCGAAAATATCGGCGGCATAACCGAATTCGGCGGTGAGCGGCCCGTCGGCGGCATCGCCGGCATCGCTGTCGTGGACGATGAGCTGGAGATCGAACTTCGCGACACCGACATCCATCGGCAGCACCCGGGCGCTGAGCCCGGCCAGCTCCACCTCGAGTTCGGCGGAGTCCTCATAGGACAGCATCACCTGGAACAGCGGGTGGCGTCCGGAGTCGCGCGACGGGTTGACGACCTCGACCAGGCGCTCGAACGGCACATCGGCATTGGCGAAGGCGTCGAGGTCGGTCTCGCGCACCCGATCGAGCATGCGGTCGAAGCCCGCGGCCGGATCGACCTCGGTGCGCAGCACCAGGGTGTTGACGAACATGCCGACCAGATCGTCGAGGGCAGGGTCGGACCGGCCCGCGATCGGGGTGCCGATCGCGATATCGGTGGTGTTGCACAGCCGTGAGAGCAGGCTCGCCAGCGCCGCGTGCAGGATCATGAAGGTGCTGACGCCACGCTCGGCCGCCAGCTCGGCGACCGCGCGCCGGGTTGCGGCCGCGATGGTGAATTCGACTCGGCCGCCGGTGGTTTCGCGCTGGCGCCGCCGCGGCCGATCCAGGGGCAGATCCAGCTGATCGGGCAGATCCGCCAGTGCGGTGCGCCAGTAGGCCAGCTGCCGCGACAGCGCGCTGGTGGGATCGGTCTCGTCACCGAGCAGTTCGCGCTGCCACAGCGCGAAGTCGGCGTACTGCACCGGCAGCGGCGCCCACTGGGGCGCCTGTCCGGTGGTGCGGGCGGCCACCGCGCCCATCAGGTCGCGCGCCAGCGGCGCCACCGACCAGCCGTCACCGCAGATGTGATGCAGTACCAGCAGGAAGACGTGCCGATCCGGTCCGGTGGCGTACAGCGCCACCCGCATCGGCGCCTGACTGCGCAGATCGAAACCGTATCCGGCGTATTCGGTGGCCAGCGCCAGGGCGTCGGCCCCGGTCGCGTCGATCGCCTCCAGCGCCAGCGGAATCTCGGCGGCGGGATGGATGACCTGCACCGGGCCGGTGGGCGAATCGGGGAAGGTGGTGCGCAGGCTCTCGTGCCGCGCGAGCACGTCGAGCAGCGCGGCCCGTAGGACCTCGACATCCAGCCGGCCGGTCAGCTCCACCGCCAGCGGCATGTTGTAGGCGCCGGCGTGCTCGGCGAACCGGTTGAGAATCCACAACCGCTGCTGTGCCAGCGACAGCGGAAGACGTTGCGGCCGTGGGCCGGCCACCAGTTTCGGCGATGCCTGATCGACGTTCTGCGCACCGACCCGGTCCGCGAGTGCCGCGACGGTCGGCGATTCGAACAGATCCCGGATGGTGAGCCCGGCTCCGAAGGCCGCGTTGATCCGGGCCACCGCCCGCGCCGCCGACAGCGAGTTGCCGCCGAGATCGAAGAAGCTGTCGTCGACGCCGAATTCCTCGCAACCGAGCACCTCGGTGACGATCGCGGCCAGGTCGCGCTCGGTATCCGTGCGCGGTGCGACGATGCCCGCTCCGCCGCGCCGGGCCGGTAGCTCGGGCGCGGGCAGCGCCTTGCGATCGATCTTGCCGTTGGCGCTGAGCGGCAACTCGTCCAGGACGACGATCACCGCGGGCACCATATAGCCGGGCAGCACGCCCCGGACCTCGGTGAGCAGCGCGGCGCCGTCGACGGTCTGCCCGGGTGCGGCCACCACATAGCCGACCAGCTCGTCACCGGCCGGGCCGGTATGGGCGACGCAGACCGCGCGCGCGATCCGCTCGTCGGCGAGCAGGGCCGCCTCGACCTCACCGAGTTCGATCCGCTGACCGCGGATCTTGACCTGGAAGTCACTGCGCCCCAGATATTCCAGCGCGGGCGGCAGTTGCGATCCGCCGCCGGCGGGCGGGATCGAATCGGTCCGCCACCGCACCAGATCACCGGTGCGGTACATCCGGGTGCCGGAGGTGAACGGATTCGCCACGAACCGGTCGGCGCTCAGGCCCGGGCGGCCCAGATATCCGCGGGCGAGCTGGACACCGGCCAGATAGAGTTCGCCGACCACGCCGGGCGGCACCGGGCGCAGCGTTTCGTCCAGCACGTAGACCTGTGTGTTCCAGACCGGCGCACCGATCGGGACGACGTCGTTCTCCGGTGCGCAGGCCCAGTAGGTGACGTCGACGGCCGCCTCGGTGGGGCCGTAGAGATTGTGCAACTGCGGACCACCGGCGGGGTTCGCCGAGCCGGCGCGGCGGGCGCCGGGAACGACGGCGTGGAAATCGCGGACTGTCGCCGCGGGCAGCGCCTCACCACTGCAGAACACCCGGCGCAGGCCGCCGCAGTCGCGCACGTCGGTATCGGTCACGAACACCGAGAGCATCGACGGAACGAAGTGCGCGGTGGTGATGCCCCGGTCCGCGATGATCCGCGCCAGATACGCCGGATCGCGGTGGCCGTCGGGCGCCGCGATCACCAGCCGCGCTCCGATCTGCAACGGCCAGAAGAACTCCCATACCGACACGTCGAACGTGGCGGGGGTCTTCTGCAGGACGGCATCGCTGTCGTCGAGCGGATACCGATCCTGCATCCAGGCCAGGCGGTTCACGATCGCCGCGTGCGTGATGCCGACCCCCTTGGGCCGACCGGTCGATCCGGACGTGAAGATCACATAGGCCAGATCGTCTCCGCGCAGCGGTGCGCGCCGGTCGGCGTCGGTGATCGGCGCCTCGGCCCGCGGGTCGGTATCGCCGTCGGCGCTCCGCACATCGACCACGGCCACCCCGGCGGGCAGGACCACCTCGTCGCCTGCCGCGGTCAGCACGCACAGCGGCGCGGCCTGGTCGAGGATGTGGGCCGTGCGCTCGGCGGGATGATCCGGATCGATCGGCACATAGGCCGCCCCCGCCCGCACGATCGCGTACATACCCACGACCAGGTCCAGACTCCGTCGCATGGCCAGGCCCACGACGGTGTCGGGGCCCGCGCCGCGCGCGATCAGCACCCGGGCCAGGCGGTCCGCGCGCCGGCGTAGCTGCGCGTAGGTCAGGGTGGCGCCCTCGAATTCGAGCGCGACGGCATCCGGCGTGGCCTCGGCCTGCGCGCCGAACAGATCGGCGAGGGTACCCGGGCGCGCCGGAACCTCGGTGGCGTTCCACTGCCGCAGCACCAGGTCGCGTTCTGCGTCGGTGATCACCGGCACCGCCGCGATCGGCACGGTGGGATCGGCGGTGAGGAAGCGGGTGAGGTAGTCGAGGAAACGCTCGTGGTGGCGGGCCAGTTCGGCCTTGCCGTAGAGCCGCGGGTTGGCCTCGAAGTCGACGTGGATACGCCCGCCCTCGCCGTTGTAGAGGTTGATCGACAGATCCTCGACCGGCCCGGTGGACAGCACGTTCAGCGATCCGACCAGGCTGCCGAAGTTCAGTTCGCTGTGGAACAGCATGATGTTGACCATCGGTCCGAAGAATCCGCGGGCCTCACGGGAATACCCGCAGTCGCGTCTGATGTCGTCGTGCCGGTAGCGCTGATGGCGTAGCGCGCCGGTGATCTGCAATTCGGTGGCCCGGACGACATCGGCCACGGTGGTGGTGGAATCGAACCGCACCCGGATCGGTACGACGTTGGACACCACACCCGCCGAGCGGCGCAGGGCCACCGTGGTCCGCGCCGACATCGGCAGGCTCAGCACCACATCCTGGGTGCCGGTCGCCGCGCGCACGTAACCGGCCAGGGCCGCGACGAACAGGGCGGAGTTCTGGGAGTCGAATGTGGTTGCGGCCCTGGCGAGCTCGTCCTCGGTATCGGCGTCGAGCACCGCGGCGGCGATGCGACGGCCGGGATCCGGTGCGGCGGCGGTGATTCCGGTCGACGACAGCGTCAGCGTCGCGCCGACTCCCTCGAGTTGCCCCCGCCAGTACTCTTGATCGCTGCGGTAGCGGGCGGATTCGCGGTACTGCGTCTCACCGGCGTAGAGCTCGGCCAGCGACGTCGCACGCGAGACGACCGGTTCGGTCTGATTCTCCAGCGCGGTGTAGATCTCGGCGGTGCGGGTGAGCGCGTTCATCGCGCCGTAACCGTCGATGACGATGTGATGGGCGCGGCCGTACCAGATGTAGTCGTACTCGCCGGTGCGCAGAACGACGTTGACCGACAACGGATCATGTTCCAGATCGATCGGGCTGCTGGCATGCTCGTTCATCCAGTGCAGGGCGGCCGCGTGCGGATCTTCCTCGTGCCGCAGATCGATACGGGCCCAGCCCGGGCGCTGCAGCGCGTCGACGACCTGATGTGGCACGCCGTCGATCTCGACCAGCCGCAGCTGACCCACCTGGGACTCGGCGCCGAACCGTTCGATGGCGTAGAGCAGCCGGCCCACATCCAGGTCACCGTGGATCTCGACGTACTGAGCGATGGTCAACGGCACATCGGGCTGAATCCGTTGTGCGTACCAGAGCGCGGTTTGCGCCGGTGACAGAGCGAAAGGCTGTGCTGAGAATTCGCCGGAAGCACATTGGTCGACACGATCGGTGGCCAATGAACTCATCAATCACTCCGTTCTGCCGCTGTTGACGCATCTCCCCGGTCCCCATCCCGCGGCGGAAAAGCGCGCGCCAACGGTAGGACGTGATCCACGCCCTATGATTCGGAGCCTCGGTGCGGCCGGACTGGTAACGATGTCGTGATGTTTGGCCTCGAACGCCAATGGCAGCGAAGGAGATAGTTCAGCTAATGGGTCGCAAACATTGCTTAGGGCTGGCGGAGAATTGCCGATAACGCCAGGTTCGTGCGCACGGTATCCAGTTCTGCAACTGTCCGGCGAACGTTATGAGCGGCACGGGCAACGTCGATCTCGACGGCCGCCGGCCCGCACCTGCCCGCGATGTTCGATTGTCCGGGAGAGTTTCAACAGCCGTCAGTGGAATGCTCGGTCGTCCGAGACGCCCTCATCGGTGCGGTGCGCCGAGCGCACCGTTCGCCGCCGGATTGCCGCGACCAAGGCAACGGCCGCAGCAAGGATACACAACACCCGCTCCGGAAGCGGGCCCATCGCGGTCGCGGGCGTGGTGTCGCTCCGCAACGGCAGTTCGGCCTCCAAGGCGGCGGGTACGAATTTCGGCGTCTGCTGACGCACCACGCCGTCCGCGGTCACGATGGCGCTCACCCCAGTCGTCGCCGCGACCACCAGGGCCCGTCCGTGTTCGACGGCCCGTACCCGGGACATGGCCAGCTGCTGATAGGTCATATCGCTGTCGCCGAAGGTCGCGTTGTTGGTCGGCACGGTCAGCACCTGCGCGCCCGCGCGCAGCGAATCCTCGAAGGCCCGGTCGAACGCCACTTCGTAGCAGGTCGCCACACCGATCGCGACATCGGAACCGCCGGTCGGTGGTGTGTGCACGACTCCGTCACCGTGCCCGGGAACGAAGTATCCGGCCCGATCGGCATAGCTGGAGAAATGACGGAAGAAGCCGCGGTAGGGCAGATATTCGCCGAAGGGCTGGATGATCTTCTTGTCGTGCCGCTCCCCCGGCCCGTCACCGTCCCAGACGATCACCGAGTTGGTGGTGGTGCGATCGTCGTTGACCAGAACCGCGCCGATGAGGATCGGCGCGTGGATGTCGCGAGCGGCGGCGGTGATCTCGGTGTAGGCGTCGTCGTTGCGCAGCGGATCGATATCGGAGGAATTCTCCGGCCAGATCACCACATCCGGCTGTGCGGCGGTACCGGCGGCAACCGCCCGCGCCAACTCCTCGGTACGGCGAATGTGGTTGTCCAGCACGGCGCGACGCTGGGCGTTGAAGTCCAATCCCAGTCGCGGCACGCTGCCCTGGATCGCGGCGACCGTGATCGACCGGTCTCCGTCGTCCGGGGCGGGCAGCGCGGTCCGGAGGATCACTCCGGACACCGGGATGATAGCCACAACCGTTGCGAGAGTGATAATTCCGAGGATCCGGCGCCCACCCGCACGCTCCCGCGACCGCCAGGCCGCCACGACCGCCGCCGCGAGAAATGTGCCGGTCAGCGCCACCGCGAAACTCACCACGGGTGCGCCACCGAGCCACGCCAGCGGCAGGAACCAGCCGTCGGCCTGACCGAACGCCACACGGCCCCAGGGGAATCCGCCGAAGGGAAAGCTCGAGCGGCCCCATTCGGTCAGCGTCCACATCAGCGCGACCCACACCGGCCAGCCCGGGAGCGCGCCGACCAGGCGCGCCGACAACCCGAACAGGCCGACGTACACCGCACAGGCGGCCGACAGCGCCAGCCACGGGATCGGGCCGACATAGATGCCGGTCCACGGCAGCAGCGGCAGGAAGAAGGCCAGCCCCGCCAGCAGGCCGTAGCCGAAGCCGCCCCGTAACCGCACCGCGTCGCGGACGACCAGGGTCAGCGCGGCGATCCCGATCGGCGCGAGATACCAGCAGGTGCGCGGCGGGAAACTGGCGAACAACAACAATCCGGCGACGACAGCGGCACCGATCCGACCCCACACCCGCCACGTCACGCCCAGCACCGCGCCGATGCTACTGGCCGGGCCCGCCGTCGCCGGGCGCGGGTCACCCGATTCGCGCCGGTCAGGCCTCGTAGATGACAACACCCTCGCGGACCGTGCGCAGGCACCGCGGCAACGCGGCATCCGGGTCCAGCGCGGGCAACCCCGGAACCCGGGAGCGCGGATCGGTCGACCATCGCTGGACGGTATCCGAGGCCGCCGCGACGACCAGGTCCTCGGCCTCCCACACCGCGTAGGACGCCGGGGCCCCGGGCACCAGGGTGCCCGCGACACCGTCCCGCACGCCGCCGGCCCGCCAGGCGCCACGGGTGGCGGCGGCGAAAGCGGCACGCGGTGAGATGTGGTGTCCGGGGGTGCGGTGATGGGCCGCCGCGCGCACGGCCTGCCACGGGTTCAGACCGGTGACAGGTGCGTCCGAGCCGATCGCCAGCGAGATCCCCGCCGCCGCCATCGCCGCGAAGGGATTGGCCGCGGCGGCACGCTCGGCGCCCAGGCGCGCCGCGTACATCCCCTCCGCACCACCCCAGGCGGTGTCGAAACCCGGTTGCACACTGGCGATCACGCCGAATTCGGCGAGTTTCGCGATATGGCCGCCGTCGAGCAGCTCCGCGTGTTCGACGCGGTGGCCGCGGGTGGCCACGGCCGGTGCGCCGAGCTCGGCGGCGACGCGGGAGAAGCCCTCGACCACCGCGTCCATGGCCGCGTCGCCGATGGCGTGGAATCCCGCCTGCACGCCTGCCTCGGTGCAGGCGCGCACATGGGCGGCGATCGCCGCGGCGTCGAGATAGCCGACCCCGGTGGTGTCGCGATCGGCGTAGGGCTCGCGCAGCAGGGCGGTGTGCGAACCGAAGGAACCATCGACGAACAGATCCCCGGCCAGTCCGTGCACACCGAGTTCCTCGATCAGGGCGCGAGCATCCTCGGCGGAGGTGACCGCTTGGCCCCAGTAGGCGCGCACCCGCACACCGTGGTCGAATTCCAGCAGTTCGCGGACATCGGCACGGCCGGAGATATCCGGTCCGGCGCATTCGTGGACCTCGACGACACCGTGTGCCGCGGCGTGGTCGAGGGCGGCGGCGCGGGCGCGGTCACGCTGCGCCCGGTCGAGACCGCCGAGGGCGGCGCGGCGCACGAGATGGTGTGCCTGCGCGCGCAGTGGTTGCCCGGCGGCGTATCCCACCGCTTCGCGCGCGGCGACGACGGAGTCGAGCAGAGCCGAGGAAACGACGGCGGAATGCGCGTCCACGCGAGCCAGATACACCGCGCGAGCGCCTCCGGTCGCGGTATCGATCTCCTCGAGGGTGGGCGGGCGGCCTTCGGGCCAGCGGGTCTCGTCCCAGCCGTCCCCGATCACGGTGCCCGGATGCGTCGCGGCATAGGCACGAATCAGCTCGAGGCAGTGCGGCAGCGATGTCGCCGCGGACAGGTCCAGACCGGTCAGCTGCAGGCCGAGGGCGGTGACGTGCACATGCGGATCGACGAACGCGGGAGCGACGAAAGCGCCGCCCAGGTCGATGATCTCGGCGTCCGGATGCAGCGCGCGTCCCGGGCGTTCGGCGCCCAGCCAGACCACGGTGCCGTCGGTGACCGCCATCGTCGTGGCATCGGGAGAACTGGAGCTGTAGATTCGGCCGCCGACCAGCAACTGGGTACTCACGGGTGACCAGTGTGCCGCACGCGGTCGCGGGCGCGGATCCCGCCTCCGGGCCGGATCGGTCAGTGCGGGTCGATCATCCGCCGCGTCGTGCCCTGGCCGTCGTCGTAGTACTGCTCGACCACCACACCGTCGACGACCTCGCCGGACGGATCGACCACGACACCGCGATATCCGGCCGCCATGGTCAGCCGGTCGATACGGCGCAGCGCGGCGGCCGATACCAGCGGCCGCAGCAGCGCGCGGGTGGGCAGCAGCAGAAGCAGGCCGAAGACGGAGGTGACCAGACCGGGCACGAACATCAGTACCGCGCCCGCGCCGACGAGCGCCCCGTCGGCCACCGCGGTACCCGCACCGATCTCACCGCGCCGCGCGCGCCGGAACTGCTGGAAGACACGGCGTCCCTGGGAACGCACCAGGATCAGCCCCAGCGCGGATCCGGCGATCAGCAACAGGATGGTCGGTACGGCACCGATCAGGTGACCGACCACGACCAGCGCCGCGATCTCGACGACGAGATAGAGGGCGAACAAGAGGGCGGGCATCGGTGATCCTTTCCACGATCTACCCTGCCCAACGCGCGACGGCCCGGATTTTCTCCCGATCCGGACATTTTCCTCGCCCCGCCGGTCAGGTGCCCGGGGTGACCAATCCGGTCTCGTAGGCGAGTACGACCGCCTGCACCCGGTCGCGCAGCCCGAGTTTGGTCAGCACCCGGCCCACATGGGTCTTCACGGTGGCCTCCGACAGGTACAGTTGCGCGGCGATCTCGGCATTGGACCGGCCGGCCGCGATCTGTTCGAGCACCTCGCGTTCGCGCGCGGTGAGCACATCCAGCACCGAAGGGTCGCGCGCCCGCGTGGGATCGGCGGCGATCAACCTGTTCAGCAGCCGTTTGGTGACCTTCGGCGACACCACGGCATCCCCCGCGGCGACACTGCGGATCGCGGAGATCAGATCCTCCGGCGGGGTGTCCTTGAGCAGGAATCCGCTCGCTCCCGCGCGTAACGCGCCCAGTGCGTGCTCGTCCAGGTCGAAGGTGGTCATCACCAGAACCCGGCTGCCACATCCGGATTCGAGGATCTGCGCGGTCGCGGTCACACCGTCGACGATGGGCATGCGCACATCCATCAGCACCACATCGGGGGTGAGTTCATCGGCCAGGCGCACCGCGGTGGCGCCGTTGTCCGCTTCGGCCACGACCTCCACATCCGGATGCGCACCCAGCACCATCTTGAGTCCGGCACGCATCAGTTCCTGGTCGTCGACGACGAGTACGGTGATCGGCACGGCTCCAATCTATCGGCCGACCGGCGCGCGACGCCGGGCGGTCAATCGGGCAGCTCGCGCTGCAGCGGGATGCTCGCGCACACCCGCCAGCCGCCTTCCGGACGCCGTCCCACCTCGAGTGTGCCGCCCAGCACCGCGATCCGCTCCCGCATCCCTACCAGGCCGAGCCCGCTACCGGCGATCCCGTTGCGCGCCGCCACGTCGGTGGTCGCGGCCGCCGGGGCCGCGGCGCCGGCGCCGTGCCCGCGATCGAGCACCTCGACCAGAACATCGGCGTCGCGCCGGCGTACCCGCACCCAGGCCTGCGGATCGGGCCCGGCGTGGCGGAAGGTGTTGGTCAGCGACTCCTGGACGATGCGATGGACGCCGAGACTGACCTCCGGAGCCACCTCGTCGAGCTCGCCGGTCAGTTCCAGTTCTACGGACAGTCCCGCGCTGCGCATCATCTCGACCACCTTCGCCAACCCCGCGGTGCCGTGCTGTGGCAGCTGTTCGGGGGCGTGTTCGGTGCGCAGCAGTTCCACGGTGCGCCGCAGTTCACGCAGCGCCTCCCGCCCGGTCGCGGCGATGGTGCCCAGGGCCTGCTCGGTGACCGCGGGATCGTCGCGCAGCGCGTATTTGGCGCCGTCGGCCTGCACGATGATCACGCTGACCGCGTGCGCCACCACATCGTGCAATTCCCGTGCGATGCGGGTGCGTTCGGTCGCGACCGCGTCGTGGGCACTGCGCTGGCGGTCGTAGTCGGCCACCGCCAGCCGGGCCGCGACCTCGGCGTCGTAGGCGTGCCGGGCGCCGAGGAATTCCGCGAGCGTCCAGCACAGCGCGTAGTACATGATCAGGAATCCGGTGACGACGAGGATCGACTGGCCGACCACGGCGAGCGAGAAGGCCCCGTCCACGGCCAGCCCGATCAGATACGCCACACCGTCGCGACGACCGACGTAGGCCACCAGGGTGTAGAGGGCGACACCGACCGCCAGCAGCGCCGGCGGTTGCAGATCCTCGCCGATGACCATGCTCACCGCGGTGGTGGTGATCGACAACACCAGCAGCGCCACCGCGCTCGCGCGCGGATAGACCCGGCGCCAGATCACCGGTATCGGAATCACCAGCCCGAGGAGCAGGTAGAGGACAGTGTGGTCCTTACCGCCGATGGTCAGCAGATCGAGCAGTACCAGCACGGCCGCGAGCATCGAATCGGCGACCAGGGGTTTGCCGCGAAGCCACAGACTGAATCGGCGCACTCGTTCAGACTATGCGGCGCCGGGGACCGGCCGGCCGCCCGGACGGCACCCGGGACCGCGACGATTTGCCCGAAGTCGTGAACTCTGATTGTGTCGCCGCCGTGGATGTGGCGGACTGGGCGGTACTGCTGCCCGCCGCCGCGGCCGCGGGGTGGGTGGACGCCGTGGTCGGCGGGGGCGGATTGATCATCCTGCCCACCCTGCTGCTGGTGGCGCCGACAGTGCCGCCGCAGACCGCGCTGGGGACCAACAAGCTCGCCGGATTCGCCGGGACCAGCGCCGCCGCGGTGACCTTCGCGCGCCGGGTGCCGCTGCGCTGGCCGCCACTGGTCGCCGGTGCGATCATCGCCGCCGGCGCGGCCGCCGCGGGCTCGGCCGCGGTCGCGCTGATCGATCGGCGGTATTTCATTCCGATCGTCATGGCGGTGCTGATCGGGGTGGCGATCGTGGTGACGGTGCGGCCCTCGGTCGGGGTCACCATGGCGACCCATCCTCCGACGCGCCGCCGCACGATGCTGGTGATCGGGCTGGCCGCGGGTCTCATCGGCGCCTACGACGGTCTGCTCGGCCCGGGGACCGGCACCTTCCTCATCATCACCTTCGCCACCCTGCTGGGCACCGAATTCGTGCGGGCGGCGGCGATGGCGAAGGTGATCAACTGCGGCTCCAACCTCGGCTCACTGATCCTGCTCACCGCGACGGGCCATGTCATCTGGTCGATCGGCCTGGGTATGGCGGCGGCGAATATCGCCGGGGCCGTGGTGGGTTCGCGGATGGCGATCGCGCGGGGCGCGGGCTTCGTCCGCGCCGTCCTGCTGATCGTGGTGGCGGCCATGGTGGTGCGGCTGGGCTGGCAGCAGTTCGGCTGATCGCCGCTCAGCAGCGCGCCTCGGCGGTCAGGTGCCGGCCGGCCGACAACCAGGGCGCGAGCACCCGCGAGGTGGTCTCGCGGATGGTGCGATGCAACCGCTCCCCGTCCTCGATCGCGTGCCGGCCCTGGAACAGTACGGTCAGCGCACCCGATACCGCGCCGACCACCGCACCGACCAGTGCGGCCGCGCCGACCTCGTCGAGTTCCTCGGGAAAGGCGTCCCGCAACTGCCGCGCGATCTCCTGCTGGGCGGCCAGCTGGGCGTGTGCGGCGCGCCCGCTCACCGCGGGCACCGTGCGCGAGACCCGCGCCCGCAACACCGCGATCCGGGCGGCGAGATCGTCACCGAGGTGATCACCGGGATTGTCCCCGGCGGCCCGCAGCGCGCGCAGCAGGACCTCCACGGGACGCTCGTCGGCGCGGCGGCTCGCGATCGCGCTGACCGCGGCGGTCACCCGTTCATCGGGTTCGGGGAACAGCAGTTCCTCTTTACTCTCGAAATAGTTGAAGAATGTTCTGGTACCCACCTCGGCTGTCGCGGCGATATCGGCGACGGTGGTCGCCTCGTAGCCACGGGATTCGAACAGATCGGCGGCAGCCTCGAGGAGGGCGCGGCGGGTGCGTTCCCGCTTGCGGTCACGGAGTGCGGATGGCGGCACGCGGACGGACAGTACGGCATCGGCGGCGAAACCTGTGGCAGGCTGGGCGTTTCGCGCGCGTTTCATCTCGTGCCGACCCGCATGTCGTGCATGTTTGCATCGCATGCAAACATGCACGGCGTGTCGCGATGGCTCCCAGCGGGTTTCGCGAGGCCGCTCACCGAATCTGTTGAACCGGCGGCGGTTCAGCAATTAGCGTAGGCCGGGTGAGCATCGCATCCGCGACCGTGGACGAACAGTTCCGGGCGCTACCGCTGGCCGCACTCTCCGACGCGGCGTTGTCGGGGGCGCGCGCGGCCGGCGCCGATCATGCCGACCTGCGGGTGCATCGGCTGGTGACCCAATCGATCCGGTTGCGGGACGGCCGTGTCGAGTCGATCGACAATGCGGTCGACCTCGGCTTCGCGGTCCGCGTGATCGTCGACGGCACCTGGGGTTTCGCCTCGCACTGCGAATTGACGCCCGAGACGGCCGCGGCCGTGGCCCGGCGCGCGGTCGAGGTGGCGGGCACGCTGCGCGCGCTCAACCGCGAGCGGGTCGAACTCGCCGCCGAACCGGTGTACCGGGACGCGACCTGGTCCTCGCCCTACGACCTCGACCCGTTCGCCGTCCCGACGCCGGAAAAAGTCGCTTTGCTGCAGGACTATTCGCAGCGGCTGGCGGCTGCCGCGGGCGTCGACCACGTCACCGCGTCGGTGCTGCAGGTCAAGGAGCAGACGTACTACGCCGACACCGCCGGCTCCACGATCACCCAGCAGCGGGTGCGGCTGCATCCGCAACTCGAGGCGATCTCCGTCGACGCCGGCACCGGCGGTTTCGAGACGATGCGCACGCTGGCCGCACCGGCCGGGCGCGGCTGGGAGTACGTCACCGGCGCCGACGGAGTATGGGACTGGGACGACGAGCTGGCCCGCATCCCGCAGTGGCTGGCCGAGAAGATCGCGGCGCCGTCGGTGACGCCGGGCCCGTCCGATCTGGTGATCGATCCGAGCAACCTGTGGCTGACCATCCACGAGTCGATCGGGCACGCCACCGAGTACGACCGGGCCATCGGATACGAATCGGCCTACGCCGGAACCTCCTTCGCCACTCCCGACACACTCGGGACGCTCCGGTACGGCGCCGCGATCATGCACGTCACCGGCGACCGCACCCAGGCGCACGGGCTGGCCACCGTGGGCTACGACGACGAAGGGGTGGCCGGGCAGCGCTGGGATCTCGTCCGCGACGGTGTCCTGGTGGGCTACCAGCTCGACCGCGCCTTCGCGCCGCGGCTGGGCGTGGACCGATCCAACGGCTGCTCCTACGCCGATTCGGCCCATCATGTGCCGATCCAGCGGATGGCCAACGTCTCGCTGCAGCCCGACCCCGAGACCGATACCAGCACCGCCGATCTCATCTCGCGGGTCGAGGACGGCATCTACATCGTCGGCGATCGGTCGTGGTCGATCGATATGCAGCGCTACAACTTCCAGTTCACCGGGCAGCGGTTCTTCCGGATTCGCAACGGGCAGCTCGACGGACAGCTCCGCGATGTCGCCTATCAGGCCACCACCACCGATTTCTGGGGGTCGATGGAGGCGGTCGGCGGCCGGTCGACCTGGGTGCTCGGCGGCGCGTTCAACTGCGGTAAGGCTCAGCCCGGTCAGATCGCCGCGGTCTCGCACGGATGCCCGTCGGTGCTGGTGCGCGGCGTCAACGTTCTCAATACACGACAGGAGGCGGGGTGAGTCACACTCGCGCGGCCACCCATTCGCCCGATCGGGTGAGTTTCTTGTTCGTATCGACAGCACAGGAGGCCGGCCGGTGACGATGATGCACGGCGGCGAGGTCGTCGAACGGGCGCTGGCCACCGCTCGCGCGGACGAGACGATCGTCATCGTCACCGATGCGTCCGAGGCCTCGCTGCGTTGGGCCGGCAATTCCATGACGACCAACGGCGCATCGGTGTCGCGGGCGTGGTCGGTGGTGTCGATTGTGCGGGACGGGCCGGGTTCGGCCCGGGTCGGCAGTGTCGGATCCACCAGCGTGGATCCGGCGGAGATCGAGTCCGTGGTGCGCGCCGCCGAAGAGGCCGCGCGTACGGCCGAACCGGCCACCGACGCGATGCCGCTCCTGGATCCGGACACCGCCGGATCCGCGGCGGATGCGGCGTGGGCCGCCGCGGTGCCCGAGACCGGGATCGAGGTGTTCACCGGGATCGCCGGTGACCTCGCGACCGGCTTCGCCGGCGCCGACCGGCTCTACGGCTTCGCCCACCACCAGCTGGACACCACCTGGCTGGGCACCTCCACCGGGATTCGCCGCCGCTGGACCGAGCCCACCGGCTCGATCGAGATCAACGGCAAACGCGGCGGGAACGGCGACGCGGCCAGTGCCTGGGTCGGCGCGCCGACCGCCGATTTCGCCGATATCGGCGTCTCCGCGCTGCTGTCGGAGCTGGGACGCCGGCTCGATTGGTGCGCGCGCCGGATCGAATTGCCGGCCGGTCGCTATCCGACCCTGCTGCCGCCCTCGGCAGTCGCCGACCTGCTGATTCCGATGCTGTGGTCGATGGACGGGCGCGGCGCGCAGGAGGGGCATACCGCCTTCGCCCGCGCCGGCGGCACCCGAATCGGCGAGCGGCTCACCGACATCGCGCTGACGATGTATTCCGATCCGCGCGCCGCGGGCCTGGAGTACCGGCCGTTCGTCGCTACCGCGGCGTCGTCGGAGACGACGTCGGTCTTCGACAACGGCCTGGCCGCCGATCGCGTCGACTGGCTGCGGGCCGGGGTGATCGAAGCGCTCACCTATCCGCGCGCGGCCGCTGCCGAGTTCGACGCGCCGGTCACCGTGGCGGGCCGCAATCTGCTGCTGACCGGCGGGACGGACACCACACTCGAGCAGATGATCGCCGGCACCGAACGCGGCCTGCTGCTGACCTGCCTGTGGTACATCCGCGAAGTCGATCCGGCGACCCTGCTGCAGACCGGTCTGACCCGTGACGGCGTGTACCTGGTGCAGGACGGGGCGGTGACCGCCGCGGTCAACAACTTCCGCTTCAACGAGAGTCCGCTGGATCTGCTGCGCCGCACCACCGAGGTCGGCGCCACCGAGATCACTTTGCCGCGCGAGTGGAAGGACTGGTTCACTCGTACGGCCATGCCGCCCATGCGGATTCCCGACTTCCACATGTCGTCGGTGAGCCAGGCCACCTGAGCGGTCAGGGGAGCGAGCGCGGGCGCAGCCGCACCACCACCGTGCCGCGCGCGAGTGCCGCGCGCAGTTGCGCGCGGTTCACCTCGCCGTCGGGGTCCAGGGAGATCCCGGCGAAGCGGCCGTGCGTGGGATTCCGGCTGAGGATGACGCGGTAGGGCTCGGTGATCTCGTGTTCGTCCGAGACCACCTCCCAGTCGGCCAGCCGGTCGCGACCGTGCCAGGTGATGCGCACCGGTTCCCCGGATCGTAGGTTGCGCCGCCAGCCGGCGGCGGTGCCGACCAGCAGGACGCCGCCCGATTCGGCATATCCGACCGGATTCGCGTATACGCGACCGGATTTCCGCCCGACCACCGTGATGATCAGCAGTTTGTCGCCGAGCAGGCGGTGCAGCGGCGATCGCAGCAGGGTGCGCAGGATGGCATCGACCGCCGGTTGCAGACGCAGTCGCCGGCGGCCGGACGGGGCGGCGGGCGCTGCGGATTCGGGTGTGCTGGATACGGACATGAGCGAATCTCCTCGTCCCTATTTTTCGAGTATATACTCAGAAAATAGAACGGGATGCGGCATACTGCAAGAGCCGGAGCCGATGAGAAGGGAGAGCCGGTGACCGCCGAACGGACCGCGCGTACCCGCGGACGACCCCGCAGGGGCGTCCGCGAGGCCGTGATCGCCGCGGCCCAGGAGGTTCTCACGAACTCGGGCGGGGCACGACTGACCACCAAGGAGGTCGCCACTCGCGCCGGCGTGGCCGAATCCAGCATCTTCTACCACTTCGGCGATCGAACAGGCCTGCTACAGGCGGTGATTCACCACCATCTGCGACCGCTGAAGGATATGCTCGCCGACCACTCCGGCACCGCCGAGGCGAACGAACCGGACGATCTGCGCACCGATCTCGTACGCCTGCTCACCGTGCTGGAGAACTTCTTCCACGCCGCGTTACCGGTGCTCGCGGCCATCGAGTCCGATCCCGATCTGCGGGCGGCCTATTCCGCGCGCAGCCGCGATCTCGATCTGGGCCCGCACCGCGCGGTCGACGCGGTCATCGCCCATCTGTCGGCGCGGCACACGATCGTCGCGCAACCCCGGACGGCCGCGCTGCTCATCGTGGGGGCGGCACACCAGCGCGCCCTGCAACACCGGATGAGCCCGGCCGAAGCGCAGGCGGCCCTGCCCTCCCCCGAGGCGATCGCCGACGCGGCCCTACCGCTGTTCCTGCCCGCGACGGCGCCCTGAGACCTTCACGCGGACGCGCTCAGACCGCTGTCGGACTGCCAGACCTCGGCCAGCTCCTGCAGCGGAACACCGAGGGCGATACCGAGCCCGACCACCGTGCCGAACGCCGGACTGGGCAGCCGGCCGGACTCGATCTTGCGCAGCGTCTCCGGCGAGATACCGGCGGCCCGCGCGATGGCGACCGGATCCCGATCACCCCGCACCGCGCGCAGATGCGCTCCCAGGCGACGACCGGCATCGACCTGTGCCGCGGTCAGCGGAAGACGAACCATGCGCTCCAGCATAGAGTTGGTATTTAAATACCGCCACCGCTACAGTCGGTATACAAATACCGAGCAGGGAGGTGTCGTGGTCGAATTGAAGACCCCCGCCGAGATCGAGCGGATGCGAATCGCCGGGCAGTTCGTAGCCCAGGTACTCGCCGAGGTGCGGGAGCGGGCCGTGGTCGGCGTGAATCTGCTCGACCTCGAACAGCACGTTCGCCGCCGAATTCACGAACGCGGCGCGGTGTCGTGCTACTGGGATTACTCGCCGTCGTTCGGCCGTGGGCCGTTCCGCAATACCGTCTGCCTATCGGTCAACGACGCCGTCCTGCACGGACTGCCCTTCGACTACGTCCTGCGCGACGGTGACGTGCTGACCATCGACCTGGCGGTATCGGTCGACGGGTGGGTCGCCGACGCCGCGGTTACGACGATCGTCGGCACCGCCGATCCCGAAGATGCCCGACTGGTCGGCGCCACCGAGGAAGCCTTGGCGGCGGCGGTGGCCGCCGCGCGCCCGGGTGGACGGCTCGGCGATATCTCGGCGGCGATCGCGGCAGTGGCCCGCCGTCACGGTTATCCGGTCAACACCGAATTCGGCGGGCACGGCCTGGGCCGGACCATGCACGAGGATCCGCACGTCCCCAACAGCGGGCGCGCCGGACGCGGTATGCGGCTGATCCCGGGCCTGACCATCGCGATCGAGCCGTGGTTCGCGCGCACCACCGACCGCATCTTCACCGATCCCGACGGCTGGACGATCCGGTCCGCCGACGGCTCCCGGACCGCCCATTCCGAGCACACCGTCGCCATCACCGACGACGGCCCCGAAATCCTCACGCGGGCCGCGTGATCGGCGAGCGCGGCCGCGGCACCACTCGGTCCCCGGCCACCGGATAGGCTGGCTCGCTGTGGACAATCCTTTCGGGCAGGCCGGCACCGCGAGCTACGTACTGCTGACGACCTTCCGCGCCGACGGCAGCGCGGTCGCGACCCCGGTGTGGGCCGCGCTGGACGACTCCCGGCTGTATGTCTGGACCGAGACCAACAGCTGGAAGGTCAAGCGGCTGCGCCGCAATCCGGAACTCACCGTGCAGCCGTGCAGCGTGTCGGGCAAACCACGTGGCGAGATCGTCCGGGGCACCGGCGAGGTGCTCGACGAATCGGGCAGCGACCGGGTCCGGACGTTGATCAAGCGCAAATACTCGATCATGGGCTGGCTGACCGTCACCGGCAGTGTGCTGCGGCGCGGCCGCGAGGGCACCATCGGCATCGAAATCACCGCCGCCGCCGACTGATCCGGTCTAGGCGGCCGTGATCGCCAGACCGACCGAGGCGTTCTTCCCGCGAATCAGTGTGTGCCCGCGAATGAGCACGGTACCGATCAGTCCGTATTTACCCGCGATCAGATCGCGGACATGCTCGGTACCCGCGGTGTCGAGGATACGGGCCGTCGCGGCGCTGGCCTCCGATCCGGTGGGGCGGCCGCGACTGTCGCAGGCCCGCAGGGTCACCGCGGCGTTGCGGCGCAGGCGTTTGACCTTTCCGGTCTTCGGATTGGTCCACACCACCAGCTCATCGCCGTCGGGGGCCACCCAGACCGGGGTGCCGACCGGAGTGCCGTCCTTCTTGTAGGTCGTGAGCAGCACGTACTTCTGCTGTGCGAGATCGTTCCAGGTCATGTACCCACGGTAGAGGCGAGTGCGGGTGCGCACATCCGTCCGGCGACGCACCCGCCACTGCGACCGCCGACGTAGCGGCGGGCCCGGTCTACTCCAGCTCGCCCTCGGTCTCCAGATAGATCTGGCGCAGCCGGTCCAGCGTCTCGGGCCGCGGAGCCTCCCACAACGTGCGTTCGGCGGCCTCGAGCAACCGCTCGGCGATGCCGTGCAGCGCCCACGGATTCGACTCGGTCATGAACTTGCGGTTCACCTCGTCGAAAACGTAGCTCTCGGACAGCTTTTCGTACATCCAGTCGGCAACCACATTGGTGGTGGCGTCGTAACCGAACAGGTAGTCGACCGTGGCCGCCATCTCGAACGCGCCCTTGTAGCCGTGCCGGCGCATCGCCTCGAGCCAGCGCGGATTGACCACCCGCGATCGGAACACCCGGGTGGTCTCCTCCGACAGCGTGCGGGTGCGCACCGCGTCGGGACGAGTGCTGTCGCCGATATAGGCTTCCGGATTCGTGCCGGTCAGCGCCCGGACCGCGGCGACCATACCGCCGTGGTACTGGAAGTAGTCGTCAGAATCGGCGATGTCGTGCTCGCGGGTGTCGGTGTTCTTCGCCGCGACCGCGATCCGACGGTAGGCGGCACGCATATCGTCGGCGGCGGGGGCGCCGTCCAGATCCCGGCCGTAGGCGTACCCGCCCCACGCGGTGTACACCTGGGCCAGATCGTCGTCGGTGCGCCAGCTCTTGGAGTCGATCAGCTGTAGCAGTCCGGCGCCGTAGGTGCCGGGCTTGGACCCGAAGATGCGAGTGGTGGCCCGCCGCCGGTCACCGTGGTCGGCGAGATCCGCATCGGTGTGCGCGCGAACGTAATTCGACTCCGCGGGCTCGTCCAGCTCGGCCACGAGGCGTACCGCGTCGTCGAGCAGCGCGAGCACGTGCGGGAACGCGTCGCGGAAGAAGCCGGAGATGCGCACCGTGACATCGATGCGCGGGCGGCCCAGCTCGGCCGGGTCGATCACTTCCAGGCGGGTGACGCGACGGCTGGCCTCGTCCCAGACCGGGCGTACGCCCAGCAGTGCGAACACCTCGGCGATATCGTCACCGGAGGTACGCATGGCCGAGGTGCCCCAGACCGACAGCCCCACCGATCGCGGGTACTCACCGTGATCGGCGCGATAGCGTTCGAGCAAGGAATCCGCCATGGCCTGACCGGTTTCCCAGGCCAGCCGCGACGGTACCGCCTTCGGGTCCACCGAGTAGAAGTTGCGTCCGGTCGGCAGCACATTGATCAACCCACGCAGGGGTGAGCCACTCGGCCCCGCCGGAATGAAACCACCATCGAGCGCGTGCAGGATCCGCGCGATCTCGACCCCGGTCTGCCGCAGTCGCGGCACGACCTCGGTGGCGGCGAAACGCAGTACCGCCGCGAGCGTGTCCGGGCGCGATACCTCCGGTTCGTGCCGGGCCACCAGCTCCTCGACCACCTCGGGCGACCAGTCCGCCGCCTGCAGCGCCGCGAGCACGCGCCGGGCTCGCTCCTCGACCGCGTCGACACGCTCGCGGGACTCGTCCCCGGATTCGTCGAGGCCCAGTGCCTCGCGCAGCCCCGGCACCGCGACCTCGCCGCCCCACAGCTGGCGGGCACGCAACATGGCCAGCACCAGGTCGAGCTCGCCCTCACCGACCGGCGCGCTGCCCAGCACATGCAGGCCGTCGCGAATCTGCACGTCCTTGATCTCGCACAGCCAGCCGTCGACATGCAGCAGCATGTCGTCGAAGGATTCCTCGTCGGGCCGTTCGTCCAGACCCAGATCGTGGTCCATCTTCGCGGCCCGCATCAGCGTCCAGATCTGCTGGCGGATCGCGGGCAGTTTGGCCGGATCCAGGGCGGAGATGTTGGCGTGCTCGTCGAGCAGTTGTTCCAGACGGGCGATATCGCCGTAGGTTTCCGCCCGCGCCATCGGCGGAATCAGGTGATCGACCAGGGTGGCGTGCGCCCGGCGCTTGGCCTGCGTGCCCTCGCCGGGATCGTTGACCAGGAACGGATACACCAGCGGCAGGTCACCGAGTGCGGCGTCGGTCCCGCAGGCCGCGGACATGCCCAGTGTCTTGCCGGGCAGCCACTCCAGGTTGCCGTGCTTGCCCAGATGCACCATCGCGTCGGCGCCGAACCCACCCTCCTCGACGGTGGCCGACAACCAGCGGTACACGGCCAGATAGTGGTGGCTGGGTGGCAGATCCGGATCGTGATAGATCGCGACCGGATTCTCCCCGAATCCGCGCGGCGGCTGCACCAGCAGCACGATATTGCCGAAACGCAGTGCGGCGATGACGATCTCGCCGTCGGGGTCGGCGGAGCGGTCGACGAACAACTCCCCCGGTGGCGGCCCCCACGCCTCGACGACGGCCGTGCGCAGTTGCTCCGGCAGGGTGGCGAACCAGGCCGAGTACTGCCGGGCTCCGATGCGAATCGGGTTGCCCTCCAACTGTTCCGCGCTCAACCAGTCCCGATCCTGGCCGCCGGCCGCGATCAGCGCGTGGATGAGCGCATCGCCGTCGCGCTCCTCGAGACCCGGCACATCACCCGGTGCGCCGAGTTCGTATCCGGCCGTGCGCATCTCGGTCAGCAGGCGGATGGCACTGGCCGGGGTGTCGAGTCCGACCGCGTTGCCGATGCGGGCATGTTTGGTCGGATACGCCGACAGCATCAACGCGATCCGGCGCCGCGCGGCCGGCAGATGACGCAATCGCGCGTGGCGCACCGCGATTCCGGCGACCCGCGCCGCCCGCTCCGGGTCCGGCACATAGGCCGACAGCCCGTCGGCATCGAATTCCTTGAACGAGAACGGCACCGTGATGATGCGACCGTCGAATTCCGGCACCGCGACCTGGGTCGCCACATCCAGCGGCGACAGGCCGTCGTCGTTGTCCTCCCACTGCGCTCGACCACTGGTCAGGCACAACCCCTGCAGAATCGGCACATCCAGATCGGCCAGCGCGCCGATATCCCACGCCTCGTCGTCACCACCGGCGGAGGCGGTCGCGGGCTTGGTACCGCCCGCCGCCAGCACCGTCACCACGAGCGCGTCCACGCCGCGCAGTGTCGCCAGCAGTTCGGGTTCGGCGTTGCGCAGCGAGGCGCAGTACAGCGGCAACGGCCGGGCGCCCGCCCGCTCGAGCGCGGCGCACAGGGCCTCCACATAGGCGGTGTTCCCGGCCAGATGCTGCGCGCGGTAGTACAGCACCGCCACCGTCGGCGTGGTGTCCGCCAGACGAGAGTCGTTGTCGGCCACGGTCTCCCGCACCCGCTCGAGCTCACCCCAGGACGGCAGTTGCACCGGCGGTTCGAAGCCGTGACCGGTGAGCAGGACGGTATCGGACAGGAAGTTGTGCAGCTGACGCAGATTGCCGGGCCCGCCCGCGGCCAGGTAGTTGTGCGCGTCGGCGGCGA
The DNA here is from genome assembly GCF_020733635.1 of Nocardia spumae. Lineage (NCBI taxonomy): Bacteria > Bacillati > Actinomycetota > Actinomycetes > Mycobacteriales > Nocardiaceae > Nocardia > Nocardia spumae. The sequence goes on from NZ_JAJFZL010000001.1 coordinate 3,955,689, forward strand.
CACCGCCGGGGACCGTGGAGCATTCCATCAGCTCGGCGTCGGGAGCCATCTCACCGCCGAGGGCCACGAGCGCGATCCCACTGGCCCGCAGGGCGTCCAGCCCCTCTTCCCAGGCGCGGCGCCCACCCAGGATCCGCACCACGATCAGCTCGACATCGCGCAGCAGGCCGGGCAGATCCTCGACCAGCAGCCGGGCCGGGTTGGCCAGCCGGTAGTCGGCACCGCTGGCACGCGCGGACAGCAGATCGGTGTCGGAGGTGGACAGCAGCAGGATCACAGTTCTCCTCGGGTGACGCGCCCTATGCGGATTCGGCTGCCCACCCGGAGGGTCTGACTGTCACAGTGGCGCGACCGCACCGGAATTTCACCGGATTCCTCACGTCGGCGGGCATCGGGATGCTATCGCGCCGCACGGGGTCGCCGACGTCCGCCCGGCGGTACCGGTGCCCGCCGATCCGGCGGGCACCGGGTCTCGATGCGGCTTCCGTTGCGCCGCAGTGCGGTCCACCACCGTGGTGACCGGTATTCCCGAATCCTCCGCCCCGGCGTACGCTGTGAATATGCCAAACTCACCGGGATGGGCCAGGCGGAATCGCTTCGCCGCCTGGTCAGGAATCACATGCATGATGATTGCTGTTGCGTTGCTAGCAATGGCTTTGGCGGCTGCGGCCGGCGGACACAACGGCTTGTTGCTCCTCGCGGCCGGCGCCTGTGCGGCGGTGGCGATCTTCGGACTGCTGGTCTTCGAGTCCACGGTGCGCCGTGATCGCGCCGACCGGCACGCCACTCCCCACCTGCTGGACAACACCTACCCCGACAAGACGCTGTGGCAGGCGGTCATGCGGGCACGCGGCGGGAGCGGGCCGGAAGGCCGGTGATCGGCATGTCCGATACCCCCGCCTGGGTCCGGCGTAATCGCCGGGTCGCCTGGACCAGCTACTTCTGCGTCCTGACCGGATTCGCGACCTTGGCGATGGGGCTGACCGCCGCGGGCACCGGCCATACCGGCTGGGCCCTGACAGCCGGGATCATCTGTGCCGTCGCGCTCATCGGCGGTATCACGCTGTTCGGCACCACCGCCCATCACGACCACGTCACCCATCACGCCATCCCCAATCTGCTCTCCGATTCCTGGCCCGGACCGGCCCTGAGCCCGCCCGACCCGCCACGCGATCCCCGGCCCCGGCTGCGACGCGGCCACTGAAGGTCAGCCGCGGCACTGTCCCGCGGCACCGCCGCTGTGCAGTCCGTGCGGCACCGCCGCTGTGCAGTCCGTGCGGCACCGCCGCTGTGCAGTCCGTGCGGCACCGCCGCTGTGGACTCGTCGCGTCCCCGGCGCGCACGGCTCGTAGGCTGGACTGATCATGACTCGTTCCGTCCCCGACTCCTGCCCCGGTGTGCTGCGCCTGCACCGCGCCGCCGACGGTCCGCTGGCCCGGATCCGGCTGCCCGGCGGCGCGCTGACCCCCGATCAGTTGCGGACGCTGGCGGCCGCGGCGAGCGACCTCGGCAACGGCAGCATCGAGCTGACCTCGCGCGGCAATGTGCAACTGCGGCAGATGCACGACGCGACGGCTCTGGCCCAGCGGCTCGAGCAGGCGGATCTGCTGCCCGCCCCCAGCCACGAGCGCGTTCGCAATATCGTCGCCTCCCCGCTGTCGGGGCGGATCGGCGGTGTCGGCGATGTGCGTCCGTTGGCCGCGGATCTCGATGCGGGCCTGCGGGCCGAACCGGCGCTCGCCGATCTGCCCGGGCGCGTGCTGTTCACCCTCGACGACGGTCGCGGCGATATCAGCGGGCTGGGTGGCGATATCGGCGTGCACGCCACCGGCGGCGGGGAGTACGCACTGGTGCTGGCCGGCGCCGACACCGGCGCACGCGTCCGCGTGCACGACGCGGTGTCGACCGTGCTCGCGGCGGCGCACAGTTTCCAGCGCCTGCGCGGTGAGCAGTGGCGGCTACGGGAAGTCGAGGACGGGCCGGCCCGGGTCCTCGCCGAACTCGGGCTCACCCCGGCGACGAAGCCTTTGGAATTCGCTGTCCACCATGATATTCCGATCGGATGGCTGCCGCAGGCCGACGATCGGGTGGCACTGGGCGCGGCGGTCCCGCTCGGCGCGCTGCCCGCGCGCACCGCGGAATTCGTGGCGGCGGTGGAACATCCGATCGTCGTCACGCCGTGGCGCAGCCTGGTGCTCGCCGATCTCGACGAGTGGACCGCCGAACAGGTGGTGCGGGTGCTCGCGCCCATGGGCCTGGTCTTCGACGCCGCATCGCCGTGGCTGCAGGTGTCCGCCTGCGCGGGGCGTCCCGGCTGCGCGAAATCGCTGACCGATGTGCGAGCCGACGCCGGCGCGGCCGTCATATCCGGCCGGGTGCTCGCGGACGGCGAATCGGTGTCCGATTCGAGCGGAATCGATGCCGACGAGGTCGTCGCGGCGGGCCGCCAGCATTGGTCCGGTTGTGAGCGGCGCTGTGGACGGCCGGCAGGCGCGGTCACCGATGTGGTCGCCGAACCGGGCGGCTATCACATCATCGGGCCCGCCACGCGGCGCTGATCGATCCCGTGCCGGCCTCGGCGACCGGCGAGCCGGAATGTGCCGTTCGATGCTCCATCCGGCATCGGGAGTCGCGCACACTGGAGCGATGGACCCGTCCGCGGATCATCCCCGCTCGACCGCCGAGCTGCTCACCGACGCTCAGATCGAGCGACTCACCCCCGGACAGCGGCGGGAGCTGATCATCCGGCTGCGCCCGAACCGGGCACTGCCCGATCCGCGCCGGGTGCGGGTGGCGCGTGGCCTGCGACTGTCGCTGATGACCGGCGGATCGATCGCGATGATTCCCTGGCTGGTGTACCTCGGGTTCACCCTGCCGCAGGACTACACCGCCAATCACTGGGCCCTGGCGTGGATCGGATTCGACATCCTGCTGGTGCTGATGATGGCGACCACCGCATATCTGGGCTGGCGGCGGCGGGCGCTGCTGATCCTGCCCGCCTTCGGCACCGGCGTGCTGCTGCTCGTCGACGCGTGGTTCGACACCACCACGGCCGGACCCGACGATATCCGGCTGTCGATCGCGACCGCGGTGTTCGCGGAGATCCCGCTGGCGCTGCTGCTGCTCACCGGTCCGCTGGCCCTGTTCCGATATCTGGTCCTCGCCAATCCGCTGCACGATCCGGCCCGCTCGCCGTGGCGGGTGCGGATGCCCTTCTGACAGAGCGGCCCACGCCCTGCCGCTAGGGTGAACGCCATGTCCGACGTGCGTACCAGCTACCTCACCGACGGTGCCGAGATCTATCGGCGCTCGTTCGCGACCATCCGGGCCGAGGCCGATCTGGCCCGGTTCCCGGACGATGTCGCACAGGTCGTGGTGCGCATGATCCACGCCTGCGGCCAGGTGGATCTGACCACCGATATCTCGCACACCGCGCAGGTCGTGGCCGCGGCACGCGCGGCGCTGCGCGCCGGCGCCCCGATCCTGTGCGACGCCACGATGGTCGCCTCCGGTGTCACCCGCAAGCGGCTACCGGCCGACAACGAGGTGCTGTGCCTGCTCGCCGATCCGCGGGTGCCCGATCTCGCGCAGCGGATGGGCAACACGAGATCGGCCGCGGCACTGGAGTTGTGGCGTGACCGGCTCGACGGCGCGGTGGTCGCGATCGGCAACGCCCCCACCGCCCTGTTCCATCTGCTCGACATGCTCGACGCGGGCGCGCCCCGCCCGGCCGCGATCCTGGGCATCCCGGTCGGCTTCATCGGCGCCGCCGAATCCAAACAGGCCCTGGCCGAATTCGGCGGCGTCGAATACCTCACCGTGCACGGCCGGCGCGGTGGCAGCGCGATCACCGCCGCCGCCCTCAACGCGATCGCGAGTGAGCGGGAATGAGCGACACACAGCGACCCGCAGCGGCATCGGCGCCCGGCAAACTGTGGGGTGTGGGGCTGGGACCGGGCGATCCGGAACTGGTGACGGTGAAAGCCGCCAGGATCATCGAGAACGCCGATGTCATCGCCTTCCACAGCGCTCGCCACGGTCGCAGCATCTCCCGATCGATCGCGGCACCGTATATGCGGCCCGGCCAGCTCGAGGAACATCTCGTCTATCCGGTCACCACCGAGACCACCGATCATCCCGGCGGCTATCAGGGTGCGATCGACGAGTTCTACGAACGCGCGGCCGAGGTCCTGGCCACCCACCTGGCCGCGGGCCGCACGGTGGCCCTGCTGGCGGCCGGTGATCCCCTCTTCTACAGCTCCTACATGCATATGCATCGCCGGCTGGCCGACCGATTCCCGGCGGAGATCATTCCGGGGATCACCTCGGTGAGTGCCGCGTCGGCGGCTCTCGGCACCCCGCTGGTGGAGGGTGAGCAGGTGCTGACGGTCCTGCCGGGGACCATGCCGCCCGATCAGCTCGCGGCCCGGCTCGCCGACACCGACGCCGCGGCGATCATGAAACTCGGCCGGACCTATCCCGGTGTGCGGCAAGCACTGTCGGATTCGGGCCGACTCGCCGACGCCTACTATGTGGAACGCGCCAGCACCGGGCGGCAGCGGATCCTGCCCGCCGCCGAGGTCTCCGACGCCGATGTCCCCTACTTCGCCATCACCATCGTGCCCGGCCCGGCGCCGACCACCGAGATTCCGTTCACCGATGGCCACATCGCAGCGGAAACGACCGCGGCACCGGCGGATTGCGCGGATGTCCCGTCCACGACGGGCGAGGTGGTGGTGATCGGGCTGGGCCCCGGATCGCCGCAGTGGACCACCCCGGAGGTCACCCGCGCGCTCGCGGCGGCCACCGATATCGTCGGCTACAGCACCTATGTCGACCGGGTACCGGTGCGCCCCGGCCAGCGCCGCCACCTCAGCGACAATCGAGTCGAATCCGAACGTGCCGCGATGGCTTTGGATCTGGCGAAATCGGGGGCGCGAGTGGTGGTCGTGTCCTCCGGCGATCCGGGCGTATTCGCGATGGCCGCCGCTGTCGTGGAGGAGTCGGCGGATCCGCAGTGGCGCGATGTGCCCGTGCGGGTGCTGCCCGGGGTGACGGCCGCCAGTGCGGTCGCCGCGCGGATCGGCGCACCCCTGGGCCACGACTTCGCGATGATCTCGCTGTCGGACCGGCTCAAGCCGTGGGACACCGTGGCACAGCGGATTTCGGCGGTCGCGCGCGCCGATATGGCGATCGCGATCTACAACCCCGCTTCCACGCAGCGCCGATGGCAGGTCGCGGCCATGCGGGACCTGTTGCTCGAACACCGCGATCCGCAGACCCCGGTCGTCCTCGGCCGCGATGTGGGCGGGCCGGAGGAATCGGTGCGGGTCACCACTCTCACCGAGCTGAACCCCGACGACATCGATATGCGCACCCTGTTGATCATCGGCGCCTCCACCACCGCGACCGTCGACACCCCGCACGGCACCAGGGTCTACACCTCGCGCCGGTACGGGGCCGAACGCCACCCGTCACCGGTATCGGCCGACCGCTGACGATCCGCTCAGCGCCCGCGCAACCACTCCCATGCCGCGGCGACGGTGTCCGCCCGGTCGGCGCCCTCGGGAGTGGGAGGGCGGTCGACCACGATCACCGGGATATCGTGCGCACGAGCCGCGGTCAGCTTGGCCACCGTGAGATCGCCGCCGCTGTCCTTGGTGACGAGGGCGTCGATCCGATGCTCGCGCAGCAGCTCGAGTTCCCGCGCCACGGTGAACGGCCCGCGGGACAGCAGCAGTCGATGTCGCGGCGGAACGGGTCCGGCGGGCGGGTCGATGGCGCGGATGAGAAACCAGGACTCACTCAGGCCGGCGAAGTGGGCGACACCCTGGCGGCCGATGGTGAGGAATATCCGGCCGTGCTCCGCCGCCGCGCGAGCGGCCGCGGTCAGATCCGGGACCCGGATCCATCGATCGCCCGGCTCGGGCGACCATCCGGGGCGCCGCAGATGCAGAATGGGCACTCCCACCGACCGGGCCGCGGCCACCGCGTGCGCCGAGATGGTGCCGGCGAAGGGATGGGTGGCGTCCACCACGGCGTCGATATCGTTGTCGGTCAGCCACTTCCGCAGCCCGGCGGTGCCGCCGAATCCGCCGATGCGGACCTGTCCCTCGGGCAGTACGGGTTCGCGCACTCGTCCGGCGAGCGAAGAGACGATCTCGAATTCTCGCTCTCCGCCGGCGATCGCGGCGAGCTCCCGGGCCTCCCGGGTACCGCCCAGTATCAGTACCTTCGATGTCACGCCGGTTTGGTCACCACCCATTGCGTCACCGGTAGCTGTGGCCGCCACGCGGTGAACCCGCCCAGCGGTTCGGCCCGATAGATCTGGAATTTACGCAGGTCACCGCCGTGGGTGGCGGCCCAGCGCAGCAGTAGCGCCTCCGATTCCGCGGTGACGGCGTTGGCCACCAGGCGCCCACCCGGCCGCAGCCGCTGCCAGCACGCCTCGAAGACGCCGCCCTGGGTCAGTCCGCCGCCGAGGAACACCGCATCCGGCGCCGCCGCGTCGCCGGCGGCCAGCTCGCCCAGTACTTCCGCGCGCACCGAGATCGCGGGCACACCCAGCGTGATCGCGTTGGCGGTGATCTGCTCGCGCCGCGCCGCGCTGCGCTCGAACGTGACGGCGCGACAGTCGGGATGGGTGCGGCACCATTCGATGGCGATCGTGCCCGAGCCACCACCGACATCCCACAGCAGTTCACCGGGCGCGGGTGCGAGCGCGGCCACCGACAGGGTGCGGACCTCGGCCTTGGTGAGCTGTCCGTCCCCGCCGTAGGCGGTATCGGGCAGCCCCGGCAGCCGGGTCAGTCGCGGCGTGCCGGGATCGCGGACGGCGTCGACGGCGACGATGTTGAGCGGATCACCCGCGGGCGCGGCCCAGTGTGCCGCGATGCCGTCGACGATGCGCTCCCCGGGCCCGCCCAGCTGTTCCAGGACGGTCATGCGGGAGGCGCCGTATCCGTTGCGGCACAACAGCTCCGCCAGCGCGGCCGGGGCATGCTCGTCGGCACCGAGCACCAGCAGCCGACGACCGTCGTCGAGTTCGGGCAGCACCGTCTCCATCGGCCGGCCCACGGCGCTCACCACGGGCGTGTGCGCACTCGCCCAGCCCAGGCGCGCGCAGGCCAGCGTCGCCGACGAGGGCTGCGGAAACACCCGGATCGCATGCGGCCCCAGCATTTTCGCCAGCGTCACACCGATTCCGTAGAACATGGGGTCACCGCTGGCCAGCACGCAGATCCGGGCCGCGCGATGACGCTCGAGCAGCTCCGCGAGTGCGGGCAGCAGCGGGGTCGGCCACGGCAGCCGCCGCGCCGGCGTCGCCTGCGCGGGTACCAGATCCAGTTGTCTGGCCGAACCGAACAGGACCTCGGCGCCGGCGACCTCCGCCCGCGCCGCGGCGGCGATCCCGGGCCAGCCGTCCGCGCCGATCCCGACCACCGCGATCGGCGGCATCAGCGCGGCATCCGGCGCCAGATCGCCTGCGGCACCAGGCGTGCCACGGCGAAGGCCGGCCCCAGCGCACGCGGTACCCAGATGCGGCCGGCCCGGCGGCGCAGGCCCGCCACCACGGCCGCGGCGACCTGGTCGGGAGTGCTCGACAGCGGCGCCGGGCTCATCCCCTCGGTCATCCGGCCGGTGACGAACCCGGGGCGCACCAGCAACAGATGAACACCGCTGCCGTGCAACGCGTCCGACAGTCCGGACGCGAATCCGTCCAGCCCCGCCTTCCCCGCACCGTAGACGTAGTTGGCGCGCCGCACCCGGACCCCGGCGACCGAACTGAACACCACCAGCTGCCCGCTGCCCTGAGCGCGCAGCAGATTCGCCAGGACGGTCAGCACGCTGACCTGGGCGAGGAAATCGGTGTGCAGGACCGCGACCGCGGCGGCCGGATCCCGCTCCGCACGCGCTTGGTCGCCCAGCACGCCGAAGGCGAGGATCGCGACACCGATCCGGCCGTGATCGTGGACCACTCGATCCAGCAGCGTCTGATGCGTGTCCAGGGCGTCGGCATCGAATTCCACGGTCTGCACCGAACGGGCTCCAGCCCGTTCCAGCTCGGCGCGCTCCTCGGACAGGTCACCGCTGCGCCGGGCGGCCAGGACCACGTCGCGTCCGCCGCAGATCCGGCGCACCACCTGCAGTCCCATTTCACTGCGCCCGCCCAGCAGCACGATGACGCCGTCGTCGAGTTCCCGCACTCCCATGCCGCACAGTGTGCCATCGGCACCGGCAGCACCCGGCAACCGACCGCCGTGCCCCGCCCCGCCCCGCCGGATCCACCGTGCGTGCGGCGGGGCCGGGCGAGTTGCTAGCGTCGCATCCATGACCGGTACCGCCCAGCGCATCGAGCTGACCCCCAGTGCTTCGGAATTCGTCGCCGAGCGGCATCTGGCGACGCTGACCACCCTGCGCGCCGATGGCACCCCGCATGTCGTCGCCATCGGCTTCACCTGGGATCCCGAGGCCGGAATCGCGCGGGTGATCACCGGCGGCCCCACCACGAAGGCCCGCAACGTGCGACGGGGCGGATACGCGGCGCTGAGCCAGGTCGACGGTGCGCGCTGGCTCACCCTGGAGGGCCCGGCCGAGGTGTGGACCGAGCCCGCCCAGGTGGCCGACGCCGAACACCGCTACGCCCAGCGCTATCGGACCCCGCGCGAGAATCCGCAACGCGTGGTCATCGCGGTGCGCGTATCGCGGGTGCTGTCGAGCAGCACCCTGCGCGAGTGACCGTCACAGCACGGTGAGCCCGTGCGGCCGCTGGTTCATCGATTCGCCGCCGTCCTCGGTGACGATCACGATGTCCTCGATGCGGGCGCCCCATTCGCCGCGGAAGTAGATGCCCGGTTCGACACTGAAGGCCATCCCGGCCTCGAGCACGATGTCGTTTCCGGCCACGATATAGGGCTCCTCGTGCACCGACAGGCCGATTCCGTGGCCGGTGCGGTGGATGAACGCCGCACCGAATCCGGCCTCCGACAACAGATCTCGTGCCGCGGCATCCACCGATTCGGCCGTGACACCCGGACGCACGGCCGCGACCGCGGCGGCCTGCGCACGCTCGAGGACGGCATACGGTTCGGCGATCTCCGGCGCCGGCTCGCCCAGTACGTAGGTGCGGGTGGAGTCGGAGAAGTAGCCGGGCGTCACCGGTCCGCCGATATCGATCACCACGACGTCACCGGCTTCGATCACCCGATCCGAGACGGCGTGATGGGGGTCGGCGCCGTTCGGGCCGCTGCCCACGATCACGAAGTCGGCGTAGTCGTGGCCCTCCTCGACGATCGCGGCGGTGATATCCGCGGCGACCTCCGCCTCGGTGCGCCCGGGCCGCAGCCACTCACCCATCCGGGCGTGCACGCGATCGATGGCCGCACCCGCCCGCCGCAGTGCGTCGATCTCGGCGCCGTCCTTGATCATCCGGATCCGGCGCAGGATCGGGGTCGCCGACACCGGCAGCGAGGTCAGCGCATCCGCAATCGGCAGCAGGTGCAAGGCGGGCATGGCGTCGCCGACCGCGACCCGGGCGCCGGCGTTCAGCGTGGATTTCACGACCGCGTAGGGATCGGTGCCGTCGACCCACGGCACCAGATGCAAGCCCAGTTCCCCGGCGGCCGAGCCGTCGAGCGAGGCCAGTTCCAGCTGCGGCACCACCACCGACGGAGTTTCGCCGCTGGCCGGAATCACCAGGCAGGTCAGCCGCTCGAAGGACTGGGCCGCCGAACCCAGCAGATATCGCAGATCCGGGCCGGGCGTGATCAACAGTGCGTCCAGATGTGCCGCGCGGGTCAGTTCCGCCGCCCGCTCCAACCGCTTGCCGTAGATCTCGGCACCGAATCGTGACTCCGTCTGCGCGCTCATGCGATACGACGTTACCCGCCGCTCGTGAACCGTTCGGATGATCACGGCGTTCGCGACCGGGTCGTGCCCGAGGAGTCGGTGCGGCCCGGTAGCGTCTGCGCCATGTCCAGTGCGAGTGACCGGCCGCTGTTGCTGCTCGACGGCGCGAGTCTGTGGTTCCGGGCGTTCTACGCCATTCCGGAGAAGATCACCGCGCCGGACGGCCGTCCGGTGAACGCCTTGCGCGGATTCACCGATATGGTGGCCGCGCTGATCACCCGCCACCGGCCGGGGCGGCTGGTGGTGTGTCTGGATCTCGATTGGCGTCCGGCCTTCCGGGTCGACCTGGTGCCCTCCTACAAGGCTCATCGCCTCGATACCGCGGCCGAGGCACCGCCCGGCGCCGAGGAGGTGCCCGATACCCTCATACCGCAGGTCGACATGATCGCCGAGGTGCTGGCGGCGGCCGGGATCGCGACCGCGGGCGCCGCGGGTCTCGAGGCCGACGACGTGATCGGCACTCTCGCCACCCGCGAGCGCGACGACCAGGTGATCGTGGTCAGCGGCGATCGCGATCTGCTACAGCTGGTGCGCGCCGACGACCCGCCGGTGCGGGTGTTCTACGTCGGGCGCGGCCTGGCCAAGGCCGAACTGCTCGGGCCAGCCGAGGTAGCCGCGAAATACGGTGTGCCACAGGAGAACGCGGGCCCGGCCTACGCCGACATGGCGACGTTGCGGGGCGATGCCTCCGATGGACTGCCCGGGGTGGCCGGCATCGGCGACAAATCCGCGGCGACCTTGATCTCTCGTTTCGGTTCGCTCGAGGCGCTGGTGGCCGCCGTCGACGACCCGGATACCGAGCTGGCGCGCGGGGTCCGCGCGAAACTGGTTGCGGCGCAGGAATATCTGAAGGCCGCGGCGCCGGTCGTGCGGGTGGTGCGCGACGCCGAGGTGGAGTTCTCCGGTCCCGACCGGCTTCCCGACGGACCCGTCGACCCCGACCGGCTGCGCGCGCTCGCGGCCGGATACAACGCCGAGAGCCCGATCGAGCGGTTGACCGCCGCACTCGCCGCTCGCGGGTAGCGCCGACGGCTACGAGGCGGGTGGGACCGTGAGCGGTCCCACCCCGGCCTCGGCGGCCGAGGTGTCAGTTGGGTCGGCCGACCTCGTAGGTTCCGTCGTCCTTGGTGATCTTGACGGTGACCTTCTTCTGCTCACCGCCGACCTCGAGGGTGCAGTCGAAGGTGCCGCCGACCGATACCTTCTGCCCCGACGGACAGCTGACGCTCTCGACGTCGTCGATGCCGTAGGAATCCTTGAGAACCTTCTGCACCCCGTCCTGAACGGCCTTGTTGTCCAGCTTGTCGCTACCGAGGAAGACGAAGGCGAGGACCACCGCGACCACCACCACGACCAGGACACCGATGCCGCCGAAGAGCAGGCCCTTCTTCGACTTCTTGGTGGGGGTGGTGGTCAGCTGGGGTTCCTGCATCCCCCACTGCTGCTGTGGCTGATCGGCGGGCGGCTGCTGGTTCCACTGCTGCTGCGATTGAGTGGGCTGACTCCACTGCTGCTGCGAAGGCTGCGGCGGCTGCCCCCACTGCTGCTGGGTCGGCTCCCACGGCTGCGGCTGGGCGGGCGGCTGCTGCGGCCAGGACGGCTGGCTCTGCTGACCCCACTGCGGCTGCGGCGCCTGCGGTTGCTGACCCCACTGCTGCTGTTGCGGCGGCGCGGGCTGGCTCCACTGCTGGGGCTGCTGAGGCTGTCCACCCCACTGCGGTGACGGCCCGGGCTGGCCGGGCTGCGGCTGCCCCGACCACTGCTGGGTCGGGTCGCCGCTGTGTCCCTCCCCTGGACCTGGGGTCTCGTTCGGTCCGTACGGGCCGCTCATGTGCCTGCCTCCACTCGCACTCGTCGTCTCACTTCCCCCCGCGTGAGGTGATCAGGCCCTCACCACGGTCGGTACCGGTAGTCATCCAATCACAGCCGGACACGCTACGCGGCGTCCACCGCCACAACGCCGCGCCGGATCGCACGCACCGACTTCGCGGCGGTGGCGGCGATTTCGACGTCGTCGGCGGTCTGGTGGATCTGATCGAGCAGATCGATCACCTGGCGGCACCAGCGCACGAAATCGCCCGCCGACAGCGCACTACCCTGATCGCCGCTGGCCAGCAACGATTCGGCCAATCCATCACCGCGCGCCCATTTGTAGATGCCGGTCACGAACCCCAGATCGGGTTCCCGCGTCGGCGCGAGCTTGTGCCGCGCCTCATCGGTGCGCAACTGGCTCCAGACCCCGATCGTGGCGCCCACCGCGCGCCGCACCGGTTCGGTCGGACCGGACGGGCCGAGATATCCGCCCTCCTGCCGCGATTCGAAGACCAGCACCGAGACCACAGCCGCGAGTTCGGCCGCGCCGAGGCCGCGCCACATTCCCTGGCGCAGGCATTCGGCCACCACCAGGTCGGCCTCGGTGTAGATCCGGGCCAGGCGACGCCCGTCGGCGGTGACCTCCCCGGCGTCGACGTACCCGCGTTCGGTCAGCAACGCCACGATCCGATCGAAAGTGCGCGCCAGTGAATTGGTGGTGGTGGCGACCTTCTGGCGCATCGACTCGGTCTCGCGCTCGAGCCGGTTGTACCGCTCCCCCAGCCGGGCCAGCTGTTCCCGGTCGGGCCGGGTGTGCGCCGGATGGGCGCGCAGGGCACGACGCAGCGTGGCCAGCTCCCGATCGTCGGCCGCTCGCGCCCGGGCACCGCGGCGGCCACGACCGGGTACCGAGATTCCGGTGCTGCGCAGCGCGGACGCCAGATCGCGGCGCGCCCGGGCCGTGCGGTGGTCGACATGGCGGGGCAACCGCATCCGGCCCAGCGGCTGCGCGGGGGTCGGAAAGTCGGCCGCCGACACGCGTCCGGCCCAGGTGTCGGCGGTGAGCACCAGCGGCCGCGGATCACCGGGACTCGAATCCGGTTCCAGAATCACCGCCAGTCCCTGGCGGCGACCGGTGGGAATGGCCACCACATCGCCGCGGCGCAAAGAGGTGAGTGACGCCACCGCGGCCCCGCGCCGATCGGCCCGGCCCTGCCGCTCGAGTTCCCGCTCCCGCTGTTTGATCCGCTCACGCAGCGACAGATACTCGAGGAAATCGTCATCGCCGATCTGGGTGCGTACCTTGCGGATCTGGGCCTCGTTGCGCTCGATCCCCCGCACCAGACCCACGACCGAGCGATCGGCCTGGAACTGCGCGAAGGACCGTTCCAGCAGTTCGCGTGACTGCGCCGCCCCCATCCGGTCGATGAGGTTGATCGACATGTTGTATCCGGGCCGGAACGAACTGCGCAGCGGATAAGTCCGGGTGGAGGCCAGACCGGCCACCGCACTGGTATCGACATCGGGATGCCACATCACCACGGCATGCCCCTCCACGTCGATACCGCGACGCCCGGCGCGACCGGTGAGCTGGGTGTATTCGCCCGGCGTCAGTTCGGCGTGGGTTTCCCCGTTGAATTTCACCAGCCGCTCCAGCACCACCGTCCGGGCCGGCATGTTGATGCCCAGAGCCAGTGTCTCCGTTGCGAATACGGCCCGCACCAGACCTCGTACGAACAACTCCTCGACGGTGTGGCGGAAGGCGGGCAGCATCCCGGCGTGATGGGCGGCCAGACCCCGAAACAGCGCCTCCCGCCATTCCCAGTAGCCGAGCACGTCCAGATCGGCGCGCGGCAGATCACCGGTGTGGCGCTCGATGACGGCCTCGATCTCCGTCGCGTCGTCGGGGCGGCTCAGATCCAGCCGTGACCGCAGGCACTGGGCCAGCGCACCGTCGCATCCCGCCCGGCTGAAGATAAAGGTGATCGCCGGAAGCAGCCCCTCCTCGTCGAGGCGGGCGAGCATCTCCGGGCGTGGCACCGGGCGGTAATCACGGCGTGGTCCCCCGCGATGACGCGGATTCGACCAGCCGTTCATCCGATCGGCCGCTTCGCGATGCTTGATGTAGCGGACCAGATCCTCGTCGACGAGCACCTTCTGATCGCTGGATTTCGCATCGAACAGATCGAACATCCGGCGGCCGACCATGACGTGCTGCCACAGCGGCACCGGGCGCGTCTCGTCGACGATGACCGCGGTATCCCCGCGCACGGTCTCCATCCAGGCGCCGAACTCCTCGGCGTTGCTCACCGTCGCCGACAGGCTGACCAGCCGTACCTCCGGCGGCAGATGCAGGATGACCTCCTCCCACACCGCCCCGCGGAAACGGTCGGCCAGGTAGTGCACCTCGTCCATGACGACATACGACAGCGCGGCCAGCGCATCGGAACCCGCGTAGAGCATGTTGCGCAGCACTTCGGTGGTCATGACCACCACCTGCGCGTCCGGGTTGATCGACTGATCGCCGGTCAGCAGCCCGACCGCGTCGCGGCCATAGCGATCCACCAGGTCGGCGTACTTCTGGTTCGACAGTGCCTTGATCGGAGTGGTGTAGAAGCACTTCCTGCCCGCTACCCGGGCCAGGTGCACCGCGAACTCACCGACCACCGTCTTGCCGGCGCCGGTCGGGGCGCAGACGAGCACACTGTGACCGTTCTGCAGCGCCGCGCAGGCCTGCTGCTGAAACGGATCCAGAGAGAATTTCAGGTCGGCGGCGAATGCCGCGAGTTCGCCAGTCAGCGACGGTTGTCCCACGTTCAGAGGGTATCGGAGTAGTCCGACACCGGGCGCGGGGTTTTCCGCGGTACGCCGTTCGCCGATACCGGCCCGCTCGATGTCACCGGTTGCGCGGAATCGACCGGTGTCACCCCGTCGACCCCGTCCGGCCCGTGCAGCGGGGAGGCCTCGTCGTCCGACAGCGCACCCCAGTTGTCACCGCGGCGGGCCCGGCGACGGTCGTTGACCCGGGCCACCTGGACCGCCACCTCGAACAGCACGGTCAGCGCGGCGGCCAGCGCCAGCATCGAGAACGGGTCCTGCGGGGTGACGATCGCGGCGAAGACGAACAGGCCGAAGATCATGCCGCGGCGCCATTTCTTCAGCCGCTCGTAGGTCAGCACACCGACCATGTTCAGCCCGATGATCAGCAACGGAGTCTCGAAACTGAAACCGAAGATGATCAGCAACTTGATGATGAACCCGAAGTACTGGGTACCGCTGAGCGCGGTGATCTGCACATTGCTGCCGATGCCCATCAGGAAGCTCAGGGCGTGGGCCACCACCCAGTACGCCAGTACCGCACCGGTCACGAACAGCACGACCCCGGAGGCGACGAAGCTGATCGCGTACTTGCGCTCCTTCGCGTACAGCCCCGGGGTGACGAATGCCCACAGCTGATACAGCCAGATCGGGCAGGCCATCACCACACCCGCGGTCAGGGCCACCTTGAAGCGGAGCATGAACTGTTCGAACGGCGCGGTCGCCAGCAGCCGGCAGGTACCGTCGACGGTCAGCTGCGCGCGATGCTCCGGCGGTAGCGAACAGTACGGTCCCCGCAGGATGTCACCCAGGCTGTCGATCCCGAGGAACGAATGCGAGTACCAGAGGAATCCGAGCACCGAGGTCAGCGCGACCGCCAGCAAGGCCTTCAACAACCGCGAACGCAACTCGTGCAGATGGTCGACCAACGACATGGTGCCGTCGGGATTCGTCCTGCGCCGACTGCGGCGGGGGTCGAACGGAATGCGCATGGATGTGACTGCCTCGCTGATCACCTGGCGACCGGATCCGGATGAAGCGCCCACTCCTCATCGGGCCGTCTCCGCGGGCGCGGCTGGAGTGACGGCCTCGTGGCGAGGGCGGATCAGGCCGTGTGGCGATCCTTGTCGGCCTGCGGTGCGGGATTCGCCGGCTGCGCGGACGGCAGCTCGGCGGCCGGAGCCGACTGCTGTGCGGTGCCGGATGCGGTCGCCGACCCGGAGCCCTCGGACTGCATCTCGCTCATCTCACTCTTGAAGATGCGCAAGGAACGTCCGAGACCTCGGGCGGCGTCGGGCAGCCGCTTGGCGCCGAACAGCAGCAGGATCACCAACGCAATGATGAGCCAGTGCGTCGGGCTCAATGAACCCATCGAAAACCTCCCAAGACTGTGGTATGTCCGATGCTACCGGACCGGAATCCGCCGGTGGCGAGGGTCGCCGCTCTCGGCGTCGGCGCCGGCCACGCGGGCCACCGGCCGGCGCTCGCCGCCACCGGGTCAGCGCTCGCCCGCGCCCACCCGCCCGGAACCGCTCGCATCGCGCAACCGGGCCAGCAGATCCGCCCCCGACCAGCGGCGATCATCGCCGTTCTCCGCCGCCCGGATCAACTCGGTCAGCCGGGCGTTGACCGGAGTAGGTACCCCGACGATCCGGCCGAGATTCACGATTTCCCCGCAGAGCCAATCGATTTCGGTGCGGCGCCCCAGGGCCAGATCATCGGCCATCGAGGAGCGGGCCATCGGATCCACCGCCAGCACCCGCCCCGCGACCCGGGTGAAGATCGCGTCCGGAACCGGCAGCAACCGCACCATCGCGCGCGGCCGCAGCGTGGTCAGCCGGGCCGGCCGGATGCCCGCGCGGCGCATCACGGCCAGGGCTTCGGCCTGTGCCAGTGCCAGACAGCGACGGTAGTCACGGTCGCCCAGTTCGTCGCGCAGCGGACGGCCCGACAGGGCGTTGATCGGATTGTTCAGGTTGAGCAGCAGTTTCGCCCACTGCACCGGGCGCAGATCCGGATGACGCTCCAGCGGCAGACCGGCCCGATCGAACAGCGGCGCGAACCGGGCCAGCGCGGGATCGTCGGCGACGGCCACCCCGCCATCGGTACCGCGATGGAAATGGCCCGCCCCGCGATGGACGACGTTGAACATCACCATCCCGGCCGACACCACCGGCGCCGGCAGCGCCTCCCGGATCACGGCATCGTTGCCGATGCCGTTCTGCAGGCTGATCACCACCGTGTCGGCCCGCACCCGATCGCGCAGTTGTGCCGCGGCCGCCGCGGTCTGCGCGGATTTCACCGTGATCAACACCAGATCGGCGGTCGCGGCGCTGCCGGGTTCGGTTTCGGTGCGAAACCCGCTCGTGGCCACTCGATCGTCACCACCGTCGAGGTCGGTCAGCCGCAGCCCGTGCGCACCGATCTCGTCCAGCATCCGCGGGCGGCCCACGAAACTCACCTGTGCGCCGGCCGCCGCCAGCTTCCCGCCCACGAACAGGCCGATACTTCCGGCGCCGAGCACCGTCACCCGAAATGTCAAGCGGGACCCACCTCCTCGATCACGGCCTCGTCGTAGCCCAGGTCGCCGAGATCGTCGTAGGCTGCCAGCGCGGCGGCCGACCGATCACGCACCGCGTTCACCAGTTCCGGCGGACCGAGGACCGTGACTCCCGAACCGAACCCCAGCAGCAGCCGCGCGATCCAGTCCAGCGTGGCGAAGCGCATCGTCGCCTCCACGCTGCCGTCGGGGTGGACCACCACCGGATGCATCGGATACTGGTCGAGCACCCATCCGTAGTCCCCGCGAATCCGCAAGCGCGCCAAGGCCACCGCCGGATCATCGGAGAACAGGTCCAGACCCGCCGATTCCTCGGTGGCGTGGCTGGGCGGGTCGGCCGGCTCCTCGAGTTCGGTGGCCTCCTCGATCCGATCGAACCGGAACAACCGCACGCCCTCGGCCTGCCGGCACCATGCCTGTAAATAGGAGTTGTTGTCCACCAGCACGATCCGGATCGGATCCACGATCCGCTCGGATACCACGTCCCGGCTCGCGGAGTAGTACACCAGCCGTAAGGCCCGCCCGTCGGCCAGCGCCGAACGCACCGTCGTCACCGCGGGTGCCTCGGCCGGCACCGCGGAATCCGGTTCGCCGCGGTGGTCGGCCTCACCGGAGATGGCGGATTCGATCTTCGCGATCGCCGAACGCGCGGCGGTCGGATCCACCATGCCGGGCAGATCCGCGATCGACCGCAGCGCCACCAGCAGTGCCGTCGCCTCGATCGAGGTCAGTCGCAGTGGCCGGTCGATCCCGGCCGAGAAGGTGACCTCGATACTCTCCTCGGAGAACGACAGGTCGATCAGGTCGCCGGGCCCGTACCCGGGCAGTCCGCACATCCACAGCTGGTTGAGATCGCTCATCAGCTGCTTGGTGCTGACCCCGAGCTCCCCCGCCGCCTCCGCCGCGCTGATGCCCGGATTCGCCAGGAAATACGGAACCATGTTCAGCAGCCGCGACAATCGCGTCGACAGTCGACTGCTCATCGCCACACCACACCCCCGGTCGTCACGCCCGTCACGCCCCTCACGCCGACACCTCCGTCCGCTCCAGCACCGACCGCAGCCGCGAGATCACGTCGGCCCGCAGATCCTCCGGCGCCAGTACCAGCGCATCCGGCCCCAGACCGGTGATCAGCCGGGCCAGCCAGTCGCGCGAGCGCACCGGGACCTCCACCACCGACCCGGACCGGCCGTCGACCGTACGCTCGGCGAGCACCACGCCCAACCGGCGAATCTCCTGCCCCCGGCCCTGAGCGACCCAGACCGTCGCCGACCCGGTGACCGGCGACGCGCCCGTCACCTGCGCCACGATCCGCCGCAGATCGACCTCCGCCGGTTTGTGCACGGCGTTCTCGGGACCGTAGACCTCGACCTCCGCGCCGATCCGCGACAGGCGGAACGTGCGAACCGCGTCCCGATCGCGATCGTGCCCGACCAGATACCAGCGGCCGTGCCGCGTCACCACACCCCACGGTTCCACATCGCGCATCGCGTACGGCGCGTTATGGGTCACCCGATGCTGGAATCGCACCGCCCGGCCGGCATCGATCGCCGCCAGCAAGCGGCCCAGCGCCGCTTCGGAGCCACGGGTGCGCGCCGGCACCGACGGCACCGACGCCGAGGCCGCATCCGGATCGACGTGCACGCCGGCCGCCCGCAACTTCAGTACCGCGCTCTCGGCGGCGCTGGCCAGCTCCGGAGACTCCCACAATTGCACCGCCACCGCGACCGCCGCCGTTTCCGCGCTGGTCAGATCGATATCGGGCAGTTCGTAGGCATCGCGGTTGATCCGATACCCCTCCTGGCCGGAGTATCGGCCCACCGGGCCGACCTCCAGCGGGATACCGAGATCCCGTAATTCGTTCTTGTCGCGCTCGAACATCCGGCTGAACGCCTCATCGCTGGCCGACTCCTCATAACCGGCGACGCTGTCGCGAATCCGCTCCGCGGTGAGGAACTGCCGGGTCGACAGCAGCGCGATCACCAGATTCATCAGCCGTTCGACCTTGGAAATCGCCACCCGACACAGAGTAATCGGCATGCCGCGACGACGATGCGCCACCGCACCGATCAGCCTCGAATCCTGCGCGCCGGCCCCGGCGCGGCATTGAGCCCCGGGGGCTTCCCGGGGCTCATGTACTCACATCGAGGCGATCAGCCGATCCACCCGTTCGTCGACCGAACGGAACGGGTCCTTGCACAGCACCGTGCGCTGCGCCTGATCGTTCAACTTCAGATGCACCCAGTCGACCGTGAAGTCCCGGCCGGCCTCTTGCGCCGCGGTGATGAAATCACCACGCAACTTCGCGCGGGTGGTCTGTGGCGGCGTCGTGACCGCCGCGTCGACGGAATCGTCCTCGGTGATCCGCTTGACCAGCCCCTTGCGCTGCAGCAGATCGAAGACACCACGACCACGCTTGATGTCGTGATAGGCCAGATCGAGCTGAGCGATCTTCGGATCCGACAGCTCCATCGAATACCGGTCCTGATACCGCTGGAACAGCTTGCGCTTGATCACCCAGTCGATCTCGGTGTCGACCTTCGCGAAATCCTGCGCCTCCACCGCGTCGAGGGTGCGGCCCCACAGATCCACCACCGCGTCCACCTGCGGATCACGCTCACGATTGCGCAGATGCTCGACCGCGCGGGCGTAGTACTCCCGTTGGATCTCGAGCGCGCTGGCCTGCCGACCGCCCGCCAGCCGCACCGGACGGCGGCCGGTCAGATCGTGGCTGACCTCGCGGATCGCGCGGATCGGATTGTCGAGCGCGAAATCGCGGAACGACACACCCGCCTCGATCATCTCCAGCACCAGCGCCGCGGTGCCCACCTTCAACATGGTGGTCGACTCGGCCATATTGGAATCGCCGACGATCACGTGCAGGCGGCGGTATTTCTCCGCGTCGGCGTGCGGCTCGTCGCGGGTGTTGATGATCGGCCGCGACCGCGTCGTCGCCGAGGACACCCCCTCCCAGATGTGCTCGGCCCGCTGCGACAGGCAGAACGTCGCCGCCTTGGGCGTCTGCAGGATCTTGCCCGCACCGCAGATCAGCTGTCTGGTCACCAGGAACGGCAACAGGACATCGGAAATCCTCGAGAACTCCCCGGCACGGACCACGAGGAAGTTCTCGTGGCAGCCGTAGGAGTTGCCCGCGGAATCGGTGTTGTTCTTGAACAGATAGATGTCACCGCCGATCCCTTCCTCCGCCAAGCGTTGCTCGGCGTCGATCAGCAACTCCTCGAGCACTCGCTCACCCGCACGATCGTGGGTGACCAGCTGCACCAGCGAGTCGCATTCGGCCGTCGCATACTCCGGATGGGAACCGACATCGAGATAGAGCCGCGCTCCGTTGCGGAGAAATACGTTCGAACTACGGCCCCAGGACACCACCCGGCGGAACAGATACCGGGCCACCTCGTCAGGACTCAACCGACGGTGACCGTGGAACGTGCACGTCACCCCGAACTCGGTCTCGATCCCCATAATTCGTCGCTGCACACCATCGACAGTACAGCCAAGCGAACTCCGAAAGTGGCTGTGCGAGCAGACGGTTGCATACGGCTTCACAACAATATCGGCGGCCCCACCGCCGTGGGGGCGGGGTTTGCGGTCCCCGCGCCTGGCCAGGACGCCGGACCGCGGAGAGCGCGGCCGCGGTCGACAGGCCACCGGGTTGATGCGGGATACCTATATCGCCAGGTAGAGGCGCCGACCGAGCGGATGGCATACCGACTCCGCGGCAATGGCCGACGCCAGTGGCTCCGAGCCGGGTGGGCGCGCAGGCGAACAGCGGCGTGCCCGGACGCCGACCGGCCCCGCGCACCGCGTGTGGTGCACGGGGCCGGCCCGGATACTTCGCCTCGCCTGCCGGTGCCTACGCGTTGGACGGATCGCCGGCGGAGGGAGTTTCCGGCTCGGCGTTCTCGTCGGCGGCCGCACCGTCGGCGGACAGCAGCGATTCCAGTGTGGCGTGCGGAACCCGCCGGAACGCCCGGCGGGGGCGGGCCTGCTCGAGGGTCGCCACCTCGAGCGAGGACACCGCGATCGTGCGCTTGTCCTTGTCGCCGTTGTCGGGCGCACCCTGCTGCAGGGCGTCCACGGCGGTCCGGATCGCGGCGCGCAGTTCCAGCCCCGGCTGATAGCTGTCCTTGAGCGCGGTGCTGATGGGCTCGGTATTGCCACCCATCACCACGAAATCACGCTCGTCGACGATCGAGCCGTCGAAGTTGATCCGGTACAGCACCGAATTGGATGTCTGTTCCGGATACCCGACCTCACCGATGCAGATCTCCACCTCGTAGGGCTTGAGCTGATCGGTGAAGATCGTGCCCAGCGTGGAGGCGTACATGTTCGCCAGCGCCCGGCCCGCCACATCGCGCCGGTCGTACTGGTATCCCCGCAGGTCGGCCTGCAGGATGCCGCCACGACGCAGACTCTCGAACTCGTTGTACTTACCGACCGCGGCGAATCCGATGCGGTCGTAGAGTTCGCTCACCTTGTGCAGTGTCGCCGACGGATTCTCGGCGACGAACAGCACACCCTTGTCGTACACCAACACCACGACACTGCGGCCCCGGGCGATGCCTTTGCGCGCAAGTTCGGTCTTGTCGCGCATGATCTGTTCGGCCGACGCGTAGTACGGCAGTGTCATGGACGCGCACCCCCTTCTTCGGCCGCACGTTCGTCGACGATCGAGCGCGCGATCTGCTCGAGCCGCTCGTCGGTAACGTCCAGTGCCCCTTCGGCATTGATGACCACCGCGGTGGGGTAGATCCCCCGCAGCAGGTCCGGTCCGCCGGTCGCGGTGTCGTCGTCGGAGGCGTCCAGCAGCGATTCCACGGCGATGCGCAGAGCGCCGTCTTCGTCCATGCCGCGGCTGTAGGTCTTCTTCAACGACGACTTCGCGAACATCGAGCCCGAACCGGTGGCGGTGTAGCCGAAGCGCTCTTCGCTGCGGCCCCCGACCACGTCGTAGGACACGATACGGCCGGCCCGTTCCGGATCGGTGGCCTCGAGGTCATAGCCGACCAGGATCGGCACCACCGCCAGGCCCTGGAGCGCGGCGGGCAGGTTGTCACGGACCATCTTCGACAGCTTGTTGGCCTTACCGTCGAAGGTCAGCGGCACGCCCTCGATCTTCTCGTAGTACTCGAGCTCCACGGCGAACAGCCGGATCATCTCCACCGCGACCCCGGCGGTACCGGCGATCCCGGCCGCGGAGAAGGTGTCGGTGATGTACACCTTCTCCATATCGCGGCTGGCCAGCAGGTTGCCCTGGGTGGCACGGCGGTCACCGGCGATCAGCACACCGCCGCGGTAGGTCACCGCGACGATGGTGGTGCCGTGGGGCGCCAAGTCCTCGGCCCTTCCGGAGGCCTTGGCGGCCGCGCCGAAACCGTTGCCCGGCAACAGTTCCGGCGCGTTTTCCCGTAGATATTCGGAGAATGACGAGAGGGCGTACCCCATGTGGAGCCGCAAGGGGTCACCTGATGTCACTGGCCGCCTTTCTGGACGTAGGCACGCACGAAGTCCTCCGCGTTCTCTTCGAGCACGTCATCGATCTCGTCGAGCAGGTCGTCGGTCTCGTCGGCCAGCTTCTCGCGGCGCTCCTGTCCCGCGGCATCGACACCGGCCGCGTCGTCGTCCTCGTCGCCACCACCGGCGCGCTTGGTCTGCTCTTGTGCCATAGCAGCCGACCTCCTCTACTGATCATCGGCGAGCATCGGATATGTCCGATGCTCGTGTCTCAACACTACCCAGCGACGGCGACAACATGCCGGATTACCTCGCAATGTGCCCCCGCCGCAACGTCACCGCACGGTCGGACCTCACCCCGCGAACCGATCAAGAAGTGAGCTGCTTGACCAGCTCGGCGGCGGTGCCGGCCCCCTCGAGCAGCTTGCCGACGTGGGACTTCGTGCCGCGCCGCGGCTCCAGGGTGGGAATACGGACCAGCGAGTCACCGCCCAGATCGAAGATCACCGAATCCCAGCTCGCCGCCGCGATATCGGCGCCGAAACGGCGCAGGCATTCGCCGCGGAAATAGGCGCGGGTATCGGTCGGCGGGGCCGTCATCGCCTCGGTGACCTGCTGTTCGGTGACCAGGCGTTCCATCGAGCCACGCGCCACCAGACGGTTGTAGAGCCCCTTGTCCAGGCGCACGTCGGAGTACTGCAGGTCCATCAGATGCAGCTTGGGCGCCGCCCACCCCAGACCCTCGCGGTTGCGCATCCCCTCGAGCAGGCGCAGCTTGGCCGGCCAGTCCAGCAGATGCGCGCATTCCATGGGATCGCGTTCCAGCAGGTCGAGCACGTGCGCCCACTTCTCGAGCACATCGGTGACCCGGGCATCGGCGGTGCCTTCGCGATCATGGAACTTCTCGACCCGATCGAGGTAGATGCGTTGCAGCGCAAGGCCGGTCAGCTCGCGGCCGTCGACCAGGGCCACGGTGGCGCGCAGGGTCGGATCGTGGCTGATGGTGTGTACCGCGGTCACCGGGCGCGCCAGCTGCAGATCCGACAGATCCTCGCCCGCCTCGATGAGGTCGAGCACCAGCGCGGTGGTCCCGACCTTGAGATAGGTCGACCATTCCGCCAGGTTGGCGTCACCGATGATGACATGCAGGCGCCGATACTTGTCGGCATCGGCATGCGGTTCGTCGCGGGTGTTGATGATGCCGCGCTTGAGGGTGGTCTCGAGACCCACCTCGACCTCGATGTAGTCCGCGCGCTGCGAGAGCTGGAATCCGGCGTGATCACCGGACTGGCCGATGCCGACGCGGCCCGAACCGGACACCACCTGGCGGGAGACGAAGAACGGGGTCAGGCCGACGATGATCTGGTTGAACGGCGTATCGCGGTTCATCAGATAGTTCTCGTGGGTGCCGTAGGAGGCGCCCTTGCCGTCGACGTTGTTCTTGTACAGCTGCATGGGCGGCGCTCCGGGCACGCTCGAGGCGTACCGCGCGGCGGCCTCCATCACACGCTCGCCCGCCTTGTCCCAGATCACCGCGTCGAGCGGGTCGACGACCTCGGGAGCGGAGTACTCCGGATGCGCGTGGTCGACATAGAGCCGGGCACCGTTGGTGAGGATCATGTTCGCCGCGCCGACCTCGTCGGCGTCGATCACCGGCGCCGGCCCGTTGAGCCGGCCCAGATCGAAACCACGCGCATCGCGCAGCGGCGATTCCACCTCGTAGTCCCAGCGTGTGCGCTTGGCCCTGGGCACGCCCTCGGCCGCCGCATAGGCCAGCACCGCCTGGGTGGATGTGAGAATCGGGTTGGCCGAGGGTTCGGTGGGCGTGGAGATGCCGTACTCGACCTCGATTCCGATGATGCGCTGCATGCGTCGAGCCTATGCGACGCGCACGATTCCCGGGGACGTCCGGGTGTCCGGAAACGTCCGGGGTACCGCGCGGCGACGCGAATTCAGTTGACCGCCAGCGGGTCCGGAACCGGTGCCTCCGACGGTGCGACCAGGTCGGCGACGGTCGAATCACGGTCCAGCGGCACCCCGAGACTGCGCGCGTTGCTCTCCAGCAGCCCCAGCACCGATTCGGTCACGATCGCCTCGATCTGTTCCGAACCGAGTTCCGCGGCGGTGTCGGCCCGCCAGCTGTTGACCACGCCGTCGACGAATCCGACGATGCCGAAGGCCATCGGCCGCGCCCGCACCGGATCGATGCCGACACGGGCCGCGGCCGTGGCGAACAGATCCGCCAGCCGGGCGCCGATCCGGTCCCGCGCTCCGGCCAGGGCATGTGACGAATCCCCCTGCGGCGCACCGGCGGCGAGGAATCTGTGCAGCTGCGGGTGGGATGCCACCCAGCCCACGTAGGTACCGACCGCGCCGCTCACGGCATCGCGAACGGTCCCGTCCGCACGCAGCGTGGGCAGTATCGCGGTAAGCAGTGATTCCAGGATCCGGCCGCGGATCTGCTCGTCGAGATCGGCACGGCCGTCGAAATGGCGGTAGACCACCGGACGCGGCAGACCGAGCCGATCGGCGATCTGCTGGACCGACACCTCGGCGCCGCTGTCCTCGATCACCGCCACCGCGGCATCGATCACCTCGATACGGCGCCGCTGTTTATGACTGTTCCAGCGCGTGCTGCGGCCGTCCACACCGGCCTGCGCGCCCCGCTGGGCCGGCCGCGCGGGGCGCTTGGCACTGGTCTCGCTCACAGGTCAACGATACCCGCGCGGTATTGACTGAGACATGCCGTCTCACTAATATTGGTGTGACACGACGTATCGGTAATTCGAACATTCGGAGCGCAACCATGGGCAACGACGCCACCCTGCTCCCCCGGGACTCCTTCGCACAGCGCCTGCTACTGGGCTCGGTGCGCAAGTCCTACGACCCCGTGGTCGATCTGGATTGGGACGCCCCGCTGGATCCGGACAAACTGTTCCTGCCGCCGGAGGTCGTCTCCCTCTACGGCACCGAGATCTGGGAAACACTCACCCCGCGGCAGCGCCGCGAGCTGTCCCGCCAGGAGCTGGCGAACATCCTGTCGGTAGGGATCTGGTTCGAGAACATCCTGAACCGATTGCTGTTGCGGGAGTTGATGAACGGCGATCCGTCCTCGCACCGCTCGCACTACACGCTCACCGAGATGGCCGACGAATGCCGGCACATGACCATGTTCGGCAAGCTGATCGACCATATCGACGCGCGACCCTACTGGCCGAAAGCTCCGGCCCGGCTGGCGATCTCGTCGCTGCAACTGCTCCTGCACGGCCCGATGGTGTGGGTGGGCGCGCTGGTGGGCGAGGAGATCTTCGATGCTCTGCAGCGCCGGACCATCGACGATCCGCAGTTGCAGCCGGTGGTGGCGCGGACCTTCCGCATCCACGTCACCGAGGAGGCGCGCCACATCGGATTCGCCCGTGATTCGCTCGCACGCCGCGTGCCCTCGATGTCGACGGCCGAACGGATCTACGTCCGGACGTGCGTGGCGGTGGCGGCGCCGCTGTTCGTCCGCCTGATCATCAACCCGCACATGTACGTTCGCGCGGGGCTCGACGGCCGGGCGGCCCGGCGGGTCGCGGTGGCCAACCCGCACGCCCGGCGCGCACTGGCGGCCGGGGCGGCCGATCTCGGCGCCTTCCTCGGCGAGCACGGACTGCTGGGCCCGATCGGTCAGCGGATCTGGCGGCGCTGCGGACTCCTCGGATGAGGCCGCATCGACGAACCGGGCGCGCGACCACCGGCCGGCCGGGGCGCGGCGTGATCGTGGTGGCCGAACGCCCGGCCGCACCCGTGGTCGTGGCAGCCCTGCGGCGCCACGGGATCGACGATGTGACGGTGCTGGGCTCGGCCCCCTCCCACGCCACCGCGGCACCGGAATCGGTGCACCGCATGGAATTCGACGGTACCCGCGATATCTGGCACCTGCACACCGCGGCCGGCATCGTGACGGCCGCGGTGGTGATCATGTCCGATGCCGTCGTGGACGAACGCCGCGTCCTCGGCGCCGACGGCCGCACCCTGCGCGAGGTCCTCGACCGCGGACCGGCGGCTCATCTCGGGGTGGCGCTGCACGACCTGCCGAACCTGTTCTGGACACACACCCCCGCATCGGCGGTGTGGCCGGGGTATTCGAGCACCGCACGCGCCGAGTACGCGGCCCGATGCACGGCGGAAATGCGTCGTACCGGATGTACCCGCATCCGGCTGCGCCGTGCGGTGCAGCACGAATCGGCTCGGCGCTGGGCCGCGGATCCGCGTCCGCGACGCCATATGCCCAGTCCGGACGACGTCCATTTCGATCTGACGGTGGCCGCCGATCGGGTTCCGGCCCACGACTACGCGGGTCCCGCGATACTCGACGCTCCCGGCGCCGAGGTGGCGGTGACGGCCACGCTCAGCGGACACTCCGATCCGATCGACGGCCGATATCACTGGTACGGTCGCCTCCACGGATCCGATGCCGACGCGCTGCCCGCCCCCGGCCGCGGCGCCGTATCGCTGCGAGTGCCCGGCGCACCGCCCGCGACGGGCCGCCTGCAGGAGCGCGACCCGTGGGGCAATCTGCGTATCGCCGGTATCGGGCGACCGCCGTTTCCCATGGCGGACACCGATATTCGATGACCGGTCAGGACGGCACCCGGTCCAGGAATCCGTAGACCGAGGCGATGCGGTCGCCGTCGCGCACGATCACATCGAAGCCGACGATCAGCGGTTCGGCATCCGGCAGTCCCAGACTCCAGGTGAACCGCGCCTGATCGTGGTGTCCGTCGACCGGACCGAGGGTGAAACGCATCCCGGCGAACTGCTGCCGGACCCCGGCGATCATCTCGCCGATCTCGGCGACGCCGGTGACCGCGGCGAGCGGATCGGTATAGGTGGCCCCGGGCAGATACAGTTCGTCGAGCAGCTTGCGCCGGACCGCGTCGTCGCCCTCGTTCCAGGTCTCGATGTAGCGCTCGGCAATGGTGGTGTGGGTTTCGTATTCGCTCATGTATCGAGCATGTTCCACGGCGGGCGCACAGTCGATTACCCGTCGGGTAATGCGCTCGCGAACCGAAGCCGTTGCCGCGCAGCCGAATCGATTCGGCGCGAGCGTGCTACAGCACCGATTTCAGCGCCTGCTCATCGCGCGCCACCACGGCCCGGCCGTCGGCGGTGACCACGATCGGCCGCTGGATCAGTGTCGGATTGGCGGCCAGCGTCTCGATCCACTGTTCCCGGTCGGCCGCTGTCCGCGACCAGCCGGAGACGCCCAGCTGCTTGGCGTCGGGTTCGGCGGTCCGGGTGATATCCCACGGTTCCAGGCCGAGTTGGGCCAGCACCGCCCGCAGATCGTCGGTGGTGGGCGGATCCTCGAGGTAGCGCCGCTCGATGTAGTTCACGCCGGCCTCGTCCAGCGCCGTCTTGGCGGCACGGCTCTTCGAGCATCGGGGGTTGTGCCAGATCTGCACCTGTCCGGAGGTCATACGCGCAACCCTAGCGCGCGGATCCGGCCCGCTCGGAAAGCCGGCCCATCACTCCGCGTCACAGATGCATCCAGCCCGGCCAGACCCGGGACCAGGGGCGGCGTGGTCCCGAACAGTCGTACAGGGTGACATCCCGGGTGTTTCCGGCGAAACCCAGCCGGGTGTCGACGCGGCCGATCGCGGTGAGCGACGCGCATTGGCCGCGCAACGCGGCCTCGTTGCCACCCACGATCAGCGCGGTGCTCGCGGTGTCCGGTGGGGTCGCGAAGTAACCGAAGCCGCGACTGGGGCTGTAGACCCGCGGCAGGTCGGCGCGGCCCAACTGGTCCAGCGCGCTCGCCTGCCAATACGTGTCGGTGATGACCACGGCATGCTCGCGGCGATCGGCAGGCAGGCCACGATAGGCGGTGACGACCGCGGTCGTGAGCTCCGGCCAGCCGAACTGTCCGTAGGTGCCGATCTGGATCGCTGCGGCCGCATCGTCGCGGGGCTGCGCGATCGCCGACGCCGGCTGCCACGGCAGCGATACCGCGATCGAGGCCACCGCCGCGGCCGCCACCAGAGCGGTCACCGCGGACCCGATGCGCACGCGCCTCGACGAGCGCGCGCGCAGCCAGTGCACGAGGCCGACCGCGCCCGCCGCCATCACCGCCGCGTACAGCCCGGCCGGGTAGTACACCCGGCCACCGGTGATCAAAAAGGCGATCTCCACCAGAATCAGGGTCGCACCGAGGAATCGGTAGGGCCGCAGCGGTTTCCACCGCAGCAGAGCCCACACCCCGCACAGCAGCACCGGCAGTCCGAGCACACCGGCCAGCATCAACGACATCGGCACGAACAGCAGGCGGCCACCCAGCACTGCCTGTTCGGACGCGATTTCCGCGCCCATCGACAGCTGCGGCCAGCTGTGGCGCGCCTGCCAGATCAGCTGTGGCACCGCCGAAACCACGGTCAGCGCCGCACCGGCCCACAGGAGCGGGCGCCGCGGCAACTCCCGTGGCCCGAACACCACGCAGCTCACGGCCAGGGCGAGCCAGAAGAACGGGATGAGCCACTTGATCTGCAGATCCAGTGCCGTGACCACGCCCGCGAACAGCAGCAGCCGATCGCGGCGCGTGCGTACCCAGCGCACCACCAGCCAGGTGATCAGCACCCACAGCGCGGTATCGATGGCGTTGGTGGTGAGCATCGCACCCTGCAGCAGGAGAAACGGCGAGCACGCATACGCCAGTGCGGCGATGGCCTGCCCCGCGCGCTCGCCACCGAATTCGCGAGCGATCATCGCGGACAGCACGATCGCGGCGACCGTGATCAGCACCGCGGGCCAGCGCAACGCGGGATAGGAATCCGGTACCAGCACGTCCATCGTCCGGGCCAGGAGCGGCAGCACCGGCCCCTGATCGGCGTAGCCCCAGCTCGGACGTCGGCCGGCCGCCAGAAAGTACAGCTCATCGCCGAAATAGCCGTATTTCGAGGCCGCGAACGACACGGCCGCGCCGCCGACCGCGGCGATCGGCACGACGACCGCCCACGCGAGTGCCGGGACTACCTCCGGTGTCGCCGCGCCACGAGTTTCGGCGTCGGAATCGAGTACTTCGGTCACCGGTTCCCTCCTGTACCGCCCCTGTGCAGTGAATCCTCGGTGACACTATCGATCCCGCACGGCCGTGTCGTCGCCCCACAGACCGATCCGGGATCAGCCTCGAGAGGTACGCCCTGCCGCGCCCCGGCCTCGGATCACGGCGGCCGCGAACGGAATTCGACGAGTTGGCCGGGGCGGGCCTGACCGAGCAGATCGATATCGGCGTCGATGACGGTCCCGACGACCGGATAGCCGCCGGTAATGGGACGATCGGCCAGCAGGACCACCGGGCGGCCCGCTGGTGGCACCTGAATCGCACCCAATGCCATTCCCTCGGTAGGTAATTCGGCGTCGTCGACGCGCCGCAAAGACGGCGCGCCACCGCAGCGGTCCAGCCGGATTCCGATCCGGTCGGCATCGGCCGAGACCCGCCACGCACCGGCGAACAGGGCCTCGGGATTGACGAACCAGTCCGCACGCGGGCCGAGCAGCACACGCGGGCGCAGCGGATCGTCGCTGATCGGCGCGACGGGTGCGATGTCGACATTCGGCCAATCGCGCGGTGGCACCCCCACCGGGATCGTGTCACCCCGGCGCAGCGGTTCCGGACCGAGCCCCGCCATGGTGTCCCGGCTGCGCGAGCCGAGTACCGGCTCCACCGCGATACCGCCGCGCACCGCCAGATAGCAGCGCAGACCGGTCACGGCGGTGCCGAGGCGCACCCGCTGCCCCGCACCGACGAACAGCACCGAGGCCGGTGGCTCCCGGCGGCCGTCGACGGTGATCGGCGCGGGCGCGCCCGTCACCGCCACCATCGTGGGCAGATCGAACTCCACGCTCAGCCCGCCCAGTACACATTCGATGGCCGCGGCGGATTCCGCATTGCCCACCAGCCGGTTCGCCAGCCGCAGCGCACCGCGGTCGACCGCGCCGGAGACGCCCACCCCCGCGCGGAACCAGCCCGGGCGCCCGAGGTCCTGCACGGTGCTCGACGCACCGGGTTCGAGCACTCGCATGCGCGGGGTCGGATACGACCTGCGGGTGGGACTCACCGATCCACCGCCTCGAAGCGGACCTCGATGCCGGCCCGCAGCAACGCCGGTTCGGTGCGGCCGGGGTCCCACAGGGCCAGCTCGGTATGCCCGATGATCTGCCAGCCGCCCGGCGAGTCCCGCGGATAGACGGCGCTGTATCCGCCGGCCAGGGCCACCGAACCGGCCGGCACGACGGTGCGGGCCTGCGCTCGGCGCGGCACCGACAGGCCGGGCCCGGGTGCCTGCAGATATCCGAAACCGGGTGCGAATCCGATGAACGCGCATCGCCACCGCGCCCCGGTGTGCCGCTCGACCAGTCGGTCGGGGGGTATGCCGAGCAGGGCGGCGGTTTCGGCCAGATCGGGTCCGTCGTATCGCACCGGCACCGTCACCACCTCCGCGGCAGCCGAGACCGGCGAATCGGCGCCGGGGGTGAGAACCAGTGCGCGCACACGGGTTTCGACCACGGCGGGATCGACTCCGGGACACAGGGTCAGCAGGACGGTCCGGGCCGCGGGCAGCAGATCGACCACTCCGTCGATCGGCGCGCGCCGCAGATTGTCGAGCAGCAGGGGCAACTGTGCGGCGTCGGCCGGTTCGATCAGCAGCGCGCGGTCGCCCGCCTGCCGGACGATGACGCCATTCATGTGAAGCTCCGCAGTTCGACGCCCTGGTCCAGTAACGACTGCCGGATCGATCGGGCCATGTGCACGGCATCGGGGGAATCACCGTGCACACACAGGCTGCGCACCTCGACTCGCACCTCGTCCCCCGCGGCGGTGCGAGCCCGCCCGTCCACCGCGATCGATATCGCCTGCCGCAACGCGGCATCCGACGCCAGTACCGCGTCCTCCCGGCCGCGGGGCACCAGTGTGGCCTCGGGGGTATAGCCGCGGTCGGCGAAACCCTCGGCGTGAAACGGTATCCCGGCAGCGGCAGCGGCGGAGGCCAGAGCGGAATCGGCGGGCCCGAGCAGGCTCAGACCCCCGAAGGCCACCAGCGCCGCGACCACGGCCTCGGCGGCGGATCGGTCGCTCGCGGCCGAATGATAGAGCGCCCCGTGTGGTTTCACATACCGCACCCGGTCGCCCGCGGCCCGCGCGAGCGCGTCGAGGGCTCCGATCTGATAGAGCGATTCCGCGGTCAATTCCGCCGGGGGCACCTCGACGCGGCGACGGCCGAATCCGGCGAGATCGCGATAGGAGATGTGGGCACCGATCCGCACCTGGTGCGCGACGGCCAGCTCACAGGTGCGGCGCATGATCGCCGGATCACCGGCGTGGAATCCGCAGGCGATGTTGGCGCTGGTGACAATGTCGAGCAGCGCCGCGTCGTCGCCCATCGTCCACGCGCCGAATCCCTCCCCCAGATCGCTGTTCAGATCGATCACCACGGATTGCCGCCTCCCGTCTCTCACCGACTTCCCCACCATCATCTCCCGCGGCGGCGGCCCGTGTGCCGCCGTCCCGCGATCTCGGCCCACCACATAGGCTGCGGCAATGGGTGAGGTCATCGCCGTCTACGACAACCTCGGTGCCGAAATCGGGAGCGCGGACCGCGCCGAGGTATACGAACGGGGTCTGTGGCACGCCAGCGCCGGCGTGCTGGTGCGCTCGCTGGACGGGCACCGGCTCTACGTTCATCGGCGCACGGAGACCAAGATGGTCTTCGCGGGAATGCACGATTGCCTGGCCGGAGGTGTCCTGGCGCCCGGAGAGGATCCCGGGGCTGCCGCGGCGCGGGAACTCGCCGAGGAACTGGGCATCGTCGCCTCCGCGCCCGGTCCGCGACCGCTGGCGCGCACCGCCTGGGACGGCCTGTGGAACGGGCGGCCGATGCGATGTCACCTGTTCGCCTACGAGGTCCGCTCCGACGGGCCGATCACACATCAGCGCGACGAGATCGCCGCGGGATGGTGGTGGACCGACGCGCAATTGCGCGGCCACCTGGCCGATCCGTCCTGGCCGTTCGTCCCGGACACCCGCGTCCTGGTCGACCGGCTCCTGCGCGACCGGTGATCCGGCCCGCTAACCCGAGGAGGTGACCGCGCCCGCCCAGGCCGCGAACGCGCCGGGGTTGCGGGTCTGCAACAGGACCCGGCCGGGACCGGAGAAGTCGAACACCAGCCCTTCGCCGGAGGTGAACGACTGCAGCGAGCGGCCCGAAACCGCCCGGCGGATACTGAATTTCATCGCCAGGTCGTAGGCGACGACATGCCCGCAGTCGATGGTGACCGATTCCCCCGGCTGCAGGTCGATCCCGTCGATCGCACCGAAGACTCCGACGACCACTTCCCCCTCGCCGTGGGCGCGCAGGCCGAATCCGCCCTCACCACCGAACATGTTGGTGAACCCGCCCCATTTCGCCTCCACCTGGACGCCATGGGAATTGGCGATCCAGCTGCCGCGGCTGATGAAGTACGGGCGGTCCGCGGCGATCGGCAGTGACAGCATGTCCCCCGGCAGTGCGGGTGCGACGTCGACCCAGCCGCCCTGCGGTGGTGCGGTGAACGTCGAGACGAAGAACGACTCCCCCGCCAGCATCGAACGCTTCAGCCCCGCCAGGAATCCGCCCTCGGCTTTGACCGTGAGGTTCACTCCCGCCGAATGGGCCACCATCGCACCGGTTTCCGCGCGCAGCGACTCCCCGCCGGCGAGAAAGCACCGTGCGACCGTAGACGACGGATTATGCCGCAACACCACCTTCATGTCCGCGACGTTAGCAGCGGCGAGCCCGCGATGTCCCATTCACCTGCGTCCCTGTCCCGGGCATGCGATGATGCCGGGCATCGTGGCGCGGCCGGACCGAATCGGCCGCGCCACGATCGAACCCGATACCCACGATACGAATCTCGGAGGCCCGCCCCGGTGCATATCGAAAGCCGAATTCCGCAGCCCGATCACGACCACACCGCCCGCCGATCGCGCAGACCGGCGGTGCGCAGCGTCCTGGCGGCGGCGGGAGCGGCGATCGCCCTGCTGGCGAGCGGAACCGCCGCGGCGGCCCCGATGCCACTGCACGCCCAGGCGCCCGGATGCATGACTCCCGGCGACGCCCAGCCCAACGGCAAGCAGTGGCCGGCCCCGCCCGGGATGACCGTCGATCCCAACGCCGGCTACGACGCGACGCTGGAAACCAACTGCGGCACAATCACCATCGCACTCGACGCCGCCCACGCCCCGCAGACGGTCAACTCGTTCTCCTTCCTGTCCGGTGAGAAGTTCTTCGACCACACCCGCTGCCACCGCCTGACCACCGAGGGCATCTTCGTCCTGCAGTGCGGCGATCCCACCGGCACCGGCCGCGGCGGACCGGGCTACCAGTTCGGGGACGAGAACCTCGCCGGGGCCACCTACCCCGCCGGTACGGTCGCGATGGCCAACGCCGGCCCGAACACCGACGGCAGCCAGTTCTTCCTGGTCTACGCCGACAGCCAGCTGCCGCCCCGCTACACCCCGTTCGGCCGGATCACCGGCGGCCTGGATGTGCTGCAGAACATCGCCGCGGGTGGTACCAAGGACGGATCCGGCGACGGCGCACCGGCCACCGATATTGTGCTCGACTCGGTAGCCACTGCCCGGCGCTGACACCGGATACGGCGAAGGCCGCGCTCGCAGTTGCGGGCGCGGCCTTCGTGTTTTCGGACGGTTGTGCGGTACTCCTAGAGGTACTGACCCGTATTGGACTCGGTGTCGATCGCCCGGCTGGCCGAAGCGTTCTTACCGGTAACCAGCGTCCGGATGTAGACGATCCGTTCGCCCTTCTTACCCGAAATACGTGCCCAGTCATCCGGATTCGTGGTGTTGGGCAGGTCCTCGTTCTCGGAGAACTCGTCGACTATCGAATCGAACAGGTGCTGGATGCGCAGACCCGGGCTCCCGGTCTCGAGCACCGACTTGATCGCGTACTTCTTCGAGCGGTCCACGATGTTCTGGATCATGGCGCCGGAGTTGAAGTCCTTGAAGTACAGGACCTCCTTGTCACCGTTGGCGTAGGTGACCTCCAGGAAGCGGTTGTCCTCGCTCTCGGCGTACATCCGGTCCACGACCCGCTCGATCATCGCCTTCACGCACTTGGCGTGATCGCCGGCGAACTCGGCCAGATCGTCGGAATGCAGCGGCAGCCCCTCGGTGAGGTACTTCGAGAAGATGTCCTGTGCCGCTTCGGCATCCGGGCGCTCGATCTTGATCTTCACATCGAGGCGGCCGGGTCGCAGGATCGCCGGATCGATCATGTCCTCACGGTTGGAGGCACCGATCACGATGACGTTCTCGAGGCCCTCGACACCGTCGATCTCCGACAGCAACTGGGGCACCACGGTGGTCTCCACATCCGAGGACACACCGGAACCGCGGGTGCGGAAGATCGAGTCCATCTCGTCGAAGAACACGATCACCGGGGTACCTTCCGAGGCCTTCTCACGGGCCCGCTGGAAGATGATCCGGATGTGGCGCTCGGTCTCACCGACGAACTTGTTCAGCAGCTCGGGGCCCTTGATGTTGAGGAAGAAGGACTTGGCCTCCTTGGCGTCCTCACCGCGTGCCTCGGCGATCTTCTTCGCCAGTGAGTTGGCGACCGCCTTGGCGATCAGCGTCTTACCGCAGCCCGGCGGGCCGTAGAGCAGCACACCCTTGGGCGGGCGCAGCGCGTACTCGCGGAACAGGTCCTTGTGCAGGAACGGCAGTTCGACGGCGTCGCGGATCTGCTCGATCTGGCGGCCCAGACCGCCGATGTCCTCGTAACCGACATCGGGCACCTCTTCGAGGACCAGATCCTCGACCTCGGCCTTGGGGATGCGCTCGAACGCGAATCCGGCCTTGGTGTCCACCAGCAGCGAATCACCGGGGCGCAGGCGCCGCGTGGGCGCCAGCGGGTCACCGACGTCGTCGGCGTCGACCAGGGCCGACAGCGGGCCCGACAGCCACACCACCCGCTCCTCGTCGGCGTGCCCGACCACCAGGGCGCGGCGGCCGTCGTCGAGAACCTCGCGCAGGGTCCCGATCTCACCGGTCTGGTCGAAGGCACCGGCCTCGACCACCGTCAGCGCCTCGTTCAGGCGTACGGACTGGCCGTAGTGCAGTTCGGAGGTGTCGATATTCGGCGAGCACGTCAGGCGCATCTTGCGTCCGGAGGTGAACACGTCGACCGTCTGGTCCTCGTACACACCGATCAGCACGCCGTAGCCGCTGGGCGGCTGGCCCAAGCGGTCGACCTCCTCACGCAGCGCCACCAATTGCTGACGGGCCTCTTTCAGGGTGTCCATCAGTTTGGTGTTGCGAATCGTCAGCGAATCGATACGAGCTTCCAATTCCCTTGAACGATCCGGCGAGTCGGCGAGTTGCCTACGGAGTGCAGCCGCCTCGGCGCGTACCACCTCGAGTTCTCTCCAGGCCGCCGAATCCGAATTCTCGATGGGGCTCATGATGCTGCTCCTCCCAGTCCCGGTCTATCAACGCTACCGGGCGCGAACCGTTCTCGCTTTCCGACATGGTTTCGTCGTGATCACATCTCAGCTGCGGTCTACCTGCTCTGGCAACCATGTTAGCCTGCCCTAACCTGCATTCGGCGAGTGAATTCGCCGGACCGAACCGAAAGGTCTAGTCGATGCTCCTTCCTACCCGCCACAGTGCTGCTCCCTCCAGTGGCAGTACCCACACCAGGAGCAACGCCAACCGGGCCACCACTGTTTCCCGGAAGCGGCGCCCCGGCTTCCGTCTTGCCACGGCTACCGCGTTCGCGGCGCTCGCCGTCACCGCTATGACAGCATGCGGGTCCGACAATTCCGAGGACTCCACGCCGACGAGCAGCGCTCCGGCAACCTCGGCCGCCGCGTCCGCGACCGGGGCCGCCACCGTCGCGACGCCCGGCGCCGAGGAGCTACAGGCCACCCTCAACGGCTTCGTCGACCCGGCCAAGCCGACCGCCGACAAGGAGAAACTGGTGGTCGGAGGCGATAAGCGCGCCGCCAACATCGACACCATGACCAAGGGGCTGGCCAACTACGGGACCATCACCTTCACCGTCGCCGACATCAAGACCGAGGGCGACCAGGCCACCGGCCAGGTGACCATCACCTCGCCGCACGGGCCCGCCGGCCCGATGCCGATGACCTGGCAGCACTCCGCCGCAGGCTGGCAGCTCTCCGATGCCTCGGCCTGCCAGATCCTGGCCATGGGCATGGCGCCCTGCCAGCCCTGATTCCCTCGACGGGCTCGGCCCCGGTGCGCCGAGAGCGAACCGGGGCCGAGTCGTCGACATCGGGCGTATTCGGCCGCTCAGCCCTTGGACGGGCGGCGCTGCGGTTTGGGTGCCACCACACCGTCGGCGAGGCGCCGGGCGCTCACCAGGAAGGCCGTATGGCCCTGCATGCGATGCTCCGGGCGCACGGCCAGACCGACCACATGCCACGGCCGCACCAGCGACTCCCATGCGCGCGGCTCGGTCCAGCACTCCTGGCGGCGCAGCGCCTCCACCACTTCGGAGAGCTGCGTGGTGGTGGCCACGTACACCATCAGCACGCCGCCGGGAATCAGCGCACCCGCCACGGCCGGTAGCGCATCCCACGGCTTGAGCATGTCCAGCACCACGCGGTCGACCTGCTCACCGTCGTATTCGGCCACGTCGCCGAGGGTGAGCGTCCAGTTGTCCGGGCGTTCGCCGAAAAATCGCTCGACGTTGCGGACCGCGTGCTCGGCATGATCTTCGCGGATCTCGTAGGACCGCACGGTGCCCTCCGGCCCCACCGCGCGCAGCAGTGAGCAGGTCAGCGCGCCGGAGCCGGCGCCGGCCTCGAGGACCCGCGCACCGGGGAACACGTCACCCTCGTGCACGATCTGCGCGGCATCCTTGGGATAGATGACAGCGGCGCCACGCGGCATCGACAACACATAGTCGGTCAGCAGTGGCCGCAGCGCCAGATACGGTGTGCCGTTGGCGGATTGGACCACACTTCCCTCGTCGGCGCCGATCAGCTCGTCGTGCCGGATCTGCCCCTTGTGGGTGTGGAACTCCTTGCCCGGCTCCAGGACGACGGTGTGTTGCCTGCCCTTGGCATCGGTCAGCTGCACCCGGTCCCCCGTGGCGAATGGGCCGGTCCGTCTGGCCGTCATGTATCTCCGTTCTCCTGCGCGTCATTTCCGCGGGCGGTATCGCGCCGCCGAATGTGTCGGTACCCGCGGATAGCCTGCCAGGTATGTCCGCACCACCGACGGCGACCCCGCCCGAATTGCCGGCCGTTTCCAGCGGCCCGGCGTTGTCGCCCTCTCGGGCAATGGATTTCAAACAATGTCCGCTGAAATACCGATTACGCGCGATCGACCGCATTCCGGAAACTCCCGGCCGCGACGCCGTGCGCGGCACGGTCGTGCACGCGGTCCTGGAATCGCTGTACGGGCTACCCAGCGGTGAACGCGTTCCCGCCCGCGCGGCAGCACTCGTGAAACCGGCGTGGCAGCGTTTGCTGGAAGATCGCCCGGAGATCGAGGTGGTACTCGAACAGGGCGGTCTCACACCATTTCTGGACGAGGTGGCCCAGCTGGTACACGGCTACTACCGGCTCGAGAACCCCACCGGGTTCGACCCGGAATCCTGCGAATCGCTGGTGGAGGTCCGCCTCGCCGACGGCTCCCCACTGCGCGGCTATGTCGATCGGATCGATATCGCTCCCGACGGCCGGCTGCGGGTAGTCGACTACAAGACCGGCCGCGTCCCGGCGCCCGATGCCGAACAGCGCGCACTGTTCCAGCTCAAGTTCTACGCCCTGATCGTCTACCGCACCCGCGGGGTGACACCGTCGCAACTACGGCTGATCTACCTGCGCGACGGTGAGATCCTCACCTACGCCCCGGAGTCGGACGAACTCGAGCGGTTCGAGCGCATCGTGTCGGCACTGTGGTCGGCGATCACCACCGCGGGGCGCGACGGAGACTTCCCGCCACGCCCCGGATGGATGTGCAAATTCTGCGACTACCAGCCGCTGTGCCCCGCCTTCGGCGGCACACCGCCGCCGTACCCCGGATGGCCCGCCGATGCCGCCGGCACCGTGCCCCGGCCCTGACCGGCCCGCTCAGAACGCGCGGCAGGACCGGATATCGGTGGCGAGAATCGCCTTGGCACCCAGTTCGGCGAGCTGATCCATCAGGTCGTTGCCGGCCGAGCGCGGCACCAGCGCCCGCACGGCGACCCACCCCGGATCCGTCAGCGGCGAGACCGTCGGCGACTCCAGCCCGGGGGTGATCGCGGCGGCGCGCTCGAGCAGGTCCTTGGGGCAGTCGTAGTCGAGCATCAGGTACTGCTGCGCGAAGACCACGCCCTTGATCCGGGCGACGAGCTGATTGCGAACCTTGTCGGTGCGATCGGAACCGCCGCCCTCGATCAGCACCGCCTCCGAATCGCACAGCGAATCCCCGAACGGTACGAGGTTGTGCTGGCGCAGCGTGCGCCCGGAGCCGACCACATCGGCGATGGCGTCCGCGACACCCAGCTGGATGGAGATCTCCACCGCACCATCGAGCCGGATGACCTCGGCCTGGATTCCGCGGCGCTGCAGATCGGCCAGCACCAGGTTCGGGTAGGAGGTGGCGATGCGCTTGTCGTAGAGATCGTCGGGCTTCCAGTCCCGGCCCGCGGGAGCCGCGTAGCGGAACGTCGAACGGCCGAAGCCCAGCGCCAGCCGCTCCCGCACCGGCGCACCCGAGTCGAGGGCGAGGTCACGCCCGGTGATGCCGAGATCGAGCTCGCCCGAACCGACGTAGATGGCGATGTCCTTGGGGCGCAGGAAGAAGAACTCGACCTGATTGGCGTTATCGAGTACCGACAGATCGCGAGAATCGCTGCGCTTGCGATAACCGGCCTCGGTCAGGATCTCGACGGCCGATTCGGAGAGGGCGCCTTTGTTGGGGACTGCGACGCGAAGCATGGATGGATGTCCTTTCGGGACGAGTGACGGACAGGACGGACGCGGCCGTCACAGATGTCGGTACACATCCTCGAGCCGCAGACCGCGGCCCACCATCAGCACCTGCACCCAGTAGAGGAGCTGAGAGATCTCCTCGGCCAGCTGATCGTCGGTCTCGTGTTCGGCCGCGATCCACACCTCGCCGGCCTCTTCGATCACCTTCTTGCCCTGCGCATGCACCCCGGCGTCCAATGCCGCGACGGTTGCGGAACCTTCCGGACGGTTGGCCGCACGATCCTGCAGCTCGGCGAACAGGGATTCGAAAGTCTTCACGGGACGCCATTCTTTCAGACGACCGCATATGTCCCGCAATCGGTTATCACGGCGCGCCGGCGTCGTGACCGGCGATGTGGGCGCGCTCACTACCGCCGGCCGGATCCTGGGCCGGACGATCGACGCGATAGATGTAGTGCCACCCGTCGTCGATCGGATTGTCGGGCGGGAGCGGCCCCTCGGCGACCCGGCGCAGCCCGGCCTTCTCGAGCGCTCGCCGAGAAGCCCGGTTGGCCGCGGCCACGGGAATCACCACCGCTCCGGCGCGCGGGTAATCCGCCCAGGTCGCGGCCACCACGGCCCGCACCATGGCCGAACCGAGTCCGCGGCCGACACGCAGCGGGTCACCGATCAGATAGTCCAGCGAGACCGCCTCGTCGGGCAGTGCGACTATCGGCCGCATCTCGTCCACGTAGTCCGGCCAATCCGACCACCGGATCCGCTGCACCAAACCGAGGGGTTCGGCGCCGATGCTGACGAGCAGATCCTCGGCCGCGACCTCACCACGGGCAGTGGGCCCGAAGTCACGCTCGATCGACGCGGGATCGTGGTCGTGATTCCACCAGCGCCGCACATGCGGCTGGGCCAGCCACTGCCCGAGCAGGGCGAAATCCCCGGGCGTGACCGCGCGCCAAGTGAACCGCGGCGGTACCGACTCGACCACACGGCCGAGAGTAACAACCGCGGTCCGGCCGTGACGCTGGGATCAGGACGCCGAGTCCAGCAGCGCCTCCAGTTCCGATACCGCCCGGCGCAATTCCTCCGCGAACCGGAACATCTGGTCCGCCACGGTCGTCGGAGTGGCGAGGTAGAGGTTCCACCGATCGGGCAGCAGAACATAGGCCACACCGATACAGGTGGGGCTGGTGCAGCCGAAACCGAAATATTCGACATTCACCGACGGGGCGGAGCTGGTGCTCAGGTAGTCGTCGCGGGTGATCACCCAGCCGGGGCTGGTGTAGAACGGCATCGTCTCGGTAGCGCCCAGCTCTGCGCCGCGCCGACGCTGAATCCACTCCAGTTCCCACAGATGCTGTTCGGGCGCCTCACCGCGCTGGCACTGCTTGGCCCGTTCGACGTGCGCGGTGGCCGCCGCCCGCGCGGCCGCCAGCCGGGTAGCCGGATCGGCCGACGAATCATCCATGGCGGCAACGAATTCCAGCAGCTGCGGGGTGACCACCCGCATGGCCTCGGTGCGGCCGTTGCGGTACTGGCGGGTGGCGATCGATTCGTAGGTCGCCCCGAGCTTGCCCTTACTGCGCTGATGGGCGAGCTGATAGCTCAACTGAGCGAACGCGTCCGGCGAAATGCCGAGCTGCTTGGCCCGGCTCGTGCCGAAGCCGTCGAACGACACCGTCGTGGTGGCGTTGTCGGCGACGAACTGCGCGAATGCGGCGGCCGCCCCGGAGATCTCCGCGCGCATCGAGTCGTCGAGACGGAATTCCACCGGTTCCACCGAGGGCAGGCCCTGCGCTCGCGCGCCCGAGCCGGCGGCGTGTTCGG
Organism: Nocardia spumae; assembly: GCF_020733635.1. Taxonomy (NCBI): domain Bacteria; kingdom Bacillati; phylum Actinomycetota; class Actinomycetes; order Mycobacteriales; family Nocardiaceae; genus Nocardia; species Nocardia spumae. Next base: position 3,997,075 of record NZ_JAJFZL010000001.1, read on the forward strand.
CGACCGGCGTCTCGAGCAGGAAGTCGACGAACGACAGAATCGTCGTACCGTCCAGCCCGCAGTGCTCGACGTTGATTCCGGCAGTGCCGTCGGCGAAGACGATCAGCGAGACGGCCTTGTCGAACCACCGGTTGCCGCTGTCACCGTGCAGCAGCTGATCACACGCCGCCAGCTCGTCGGCGGGTGTCACATCGTCGAGACAGACGGCGAACAGCGCGGTCTCGATCGTCTCCAGCGCGGCCGCGTTGACCGGATCGGCGGCCAACCGGCCACGGACCCCGGCCCATTCGGCCCGCGCCATCGTCGTCAGGTGTCCGGCCGAGGTCTCGATCGGCGCCTGTTCGGGTGCGGCCTTGAGTACCGCGCGCAGTCCGTCGGCGAGATCCTCGGGTGCGTGCGGCGCGCCGTCCGCACCGATGACCTCCATCCGGAACATGGTGCCGTGATGGAAGACCACGATGTGGCGCGCCTGCGAGGGGCCGGGCCACTCGTCGCTGTAGGGCACCCGGACGCTGTCCTGCGGATCTCCAGGAATTCTGGTCTCGGAGAACAGGAATTTGTTCTGTGCCATCGAAAAGTGCGCCCCGCGTTGCACGACCGGCGGGATCGCCTCCCGGTCGAGCAGCAGCTTGTAGTTCACCGCCGCGGTGATGAGGCCGGCCGCGCGATCGGCCTGCTGATCCGAACTCGACTGTGCCAGTGCGGTGTCGTTGCGGAACAAGAAGAAGAAGTTGGCGTTCACGGCGATCCGGTCGCGCCGGCCCAGATACCGCGACGGCCAGAATTCGTCGAGCCAGCTGCCTACCCCGGGAGTCCGGTCGAACCGCTCCAGGTCGGCGTGCAGGGTGCGGGCCGGGCCGTCGGCGCGCAGCAGATCGGCGACCGCCTCCTCGGTGGCGGCGTATTCGTCCTCCGACAGCAGCGGCCGCGACCACTGCAGGAAACGCGCACAACTGTCGTCGAGCGTGGGCAGCGGCACACGCGGCAGCTGGTCGTCGAAGGCGAAGGTACGGTCTGTCACTGGCGGTCCTCGAGGGTCGATGCGGGCTTGGATATGTAGAGCTGGGCATGCAGCCAGCCGTCGGATTCGTAACCGGTGGCGTCGATTCCGCCGGCGGCCAAGGTGTTCACGACCTGTTGCTGTTCGGCGGCGGATGCGAAGCGGCGCTGCCGGAAGGTACCGGGGCGGCGCTCGGTCCGGTAGCCCAATGCGGCGAGCTCGCGCGCGATCGGTTCGAAGGCGTACATCCGCAGGACGAAGTGTGCCATCCACGGTAGCCGCGTACCGTGCGCACGGGCCACCCGTGTCAGGGTACGGCCGGTGACGTAGCCGACGCATCCGGTGGACACCACCAGATCCGCCGATCCGAGTATCCGCCGCTGCGTTTCGGTCGGATCCCCGGATTCGAGGTCGGCGTGCACGGTCTCGTGCAGCAGACCGGTGGCGGCCGCGTAGTCCAACGCCGGCGCCGACGCGTCCATTCCGATCATCCGCAGCCCGGGCAGCCTGTCGTCGGCGCTCAGCCGGGCGCGGTCGCGGGCGATACAGGTGGCGGTGTCGGCATCACCGTAGTGCTCCGCCAGTTCCGCGACGGTGGTGCCGAACCGCAGCACCGCCGCGTTCACGCCATAGGAACAACCGAGGTCCAGGACGGTCGGCACGGCGCCGGTCTCGGCCTCGTAGTCCGCCACCAGATCCAGGAAGGTCGGTTTCGCCAACTCCGGTATGCAGTAATCCAATTCGGCCATACGCCTGCAGTAGGCGCTCGGATCCGGGCGATCGTAGATATCGTCGAACGAGGCTTTTCCGGTGCTGTGCATGGAAACCGTCACGGGCGATCCTCCTGAGTCGAACGGGGTGATCAGTCGAGAAGTCGGTCACCGCGCACGGCATTACCCGCGGCGGCCAGATGGTCCGGCAGGACCCGCCCGAACAGCTGCCGGGTACGTTCGACCGCACCCACGATGCCGGGGCGGTCGCTGTAGGCGAAGATCGCGCTGTGCCGCTGGGCGGTGCCCTCCACCGGCGATACCCGGTGCAGGGAAAACCTGCCCTGGAACAGTTGCAGATCTCCAGGGCGCAGTGTCAGCCTCCGGACGAGCCGCTCACCGGATCCGGTGAGTACGGCCCGGACATCGTCCAGATTCTCCGATTCCGGCGTGCGGATGCGCGGGCAGTATTCGAACACTCCGCCCGCGTCGGGCTCCTGGGTCAGCATGGACACCGTGAACTCGTTGGTGTCGAAATGCCACGGATGCGACATACCGGGGGCCACCACATTCAGGCACAGCCCGGCCAGAGGATCGGTGTATTCGTGCAAACGCGGCAGACCGAAACATTCGGCGATCAGCCGCTGGAACGGCGCGCTGGTGTAGAGGACCTGGATCAGCGCGGCCGGAGGGATGAGATCGCGTGCGACGAACGCGTTTCCGCGTTCGAGCACGATCGTGGCCGGATGATCGGGTGCGAGCTCGCTGTCGAGCGGAATGTTGTAGGCGTTGACCTTCTCCACCGTGTAATACGCGTGCGGGGCCAGTTCCGCTCCCTCGGCACGCAGTCTGGCGCACATCTCCGGTCGCACGAAACCCGTCAGGACGGTGCATCCATCGGCGGCGAGTTCGGCCCTGGCGCGCGACACCACCTCGTCCCACCGCTCGCCACCCGGCGCGTCGAGCGGATACCGTTGGGTATCGACGATGGTGGTGAGCCTGTCCACCGCCGCTGGGATTTCTCCCGAAGACCGTTCTCCCTCAGCGTTTTCCCTGCTCGCCCGGCTCGATTCACCCACGTTGCCACAACCCCCTGTCGCCGCCATGAAGATCATTGTGACCCGCCGGACGCGGTTGTACCGCCGATTCACGGATATCGTTGGGAAAGGTCACAAACTCTCGAGTAACCCTGCGCGCCAGCGATATTCGCCACCACAACGATAGCGCGCGCGATCATCTCGCGCGCTGTGAGCGGCACACGGCCGCACGGAATACGGACCGGTCGGACTCCACGCGACGCGGAGGAACGTGGTCCGGCTCGACGGTGAATCGTTCGCGCCGGCGTCAGCTCGCGCCGGCGTGCACCTCGTCCAGATCGCCGACGGTGAGCCCCACCAGCGACTCGCGGAAGTTCAGGCCCGGCCGGCGCGGAACCTCGATCTCGCAGGGCACCACCAGCACCTGACACCCGGCGGCCAGCGCGGCGGCCGATCCGGTGGGCGAATCCTCCACGGCCACACAGTCGCCCGGGGCGACGCCGAGCAGCCGCGCCGCGCGCAGATACGGGTCGGGTGCGGGCTTACCGTAATCGACCTCGTCGCCGCACACCGATACCTCGAACATGTCCCGGCCCAGGGTTTCCAGGCAGAGCTCGGTGATCGATCGCTTGGTATTGGTGACCAGCGCGGCGGGTAGTCCCGCCGTGCGCAAGGTCGTCAGCGCTTCACGCGCGCCCGGCCGCCACGGCACGGGTCCCGCCATCAGTTCGGTGACCCTGCGCTCGAGCCAGTGCCCCGCCGCCGTCATCGCCGCGGGATCGCGCTCCAGCCCCAGCCCCTCGAACAGGATGCGCAGCGCGCTGGGGCCGTCGGCGCCGATCAGCGCGTGCCGCAGTGGATCGGTCATCCGGCCGCCCAGCTCCACGGCGAGTTCGCGCACCCCGATATCCCAGAGCTTCTCCGAATCCAGCAGGGTGCCGTCCATATCCCACAGCACCGCGACCACGCTCACCCGGAGCTCTCCTTTCGAGGCCGCATCAGGTTCCCGACGCGGTGATGAGCATCCGGCCGGTGGCCGTATCCACCGTGAACCAGCGGCTCTCGGAGGTGACGGTCCCGTCCCTCAGCGTATAGGTGAGGGTCGCGACGGCCCGGCCGGGACCGCTCTCACTCACCCCGCCGACGCGGACCGCCGAGATCGTCGACCAGAAGTTCGAATACTGCGCGAACCCACCCGTCTGGGACTGGTACGACGGGGCCAGTTGCGCCCAGGCGCCGCTGGTGTTGCCGGGCAGCATGCTGTAGTACCCGGAGATGAAGCTCGCGACATCGGCCGGGCGGGCCGGTGCGGCGCTGCTGCGCGGCGCCCCGCTCGTGCCCGGAGCCGGGACACCCGCCGTCCCGCTCGGCGCCGGGGCGGACGAGCTGCGGCCGTCGGGCTGCGGATTGCCCAGCGAGGCGCTGCCGCCGGAACCGTTGGCCGAGGAGCCGCCGGGCGCGTCGGGCGGGGCGCCAGCCGTCGCGGACGGCTGCGCGGCGCCATCCGTGGCGGTGGCGACCGTCCCACCGGCCGCGGATCGGCCGTGGTCATCGGATCCCGAGGTCGACACCAGCCCGACGACCACCGCGATGACGACCACGGCCACGGCGGCAGCCGGCCAGAGGCGACGATCGCGCAGCACTCCCGATTTCTCCGGTGCCACCGCGGTGCGCGCGGTGGGCGTGACCGGCGCCGGGGCGGGCGAGGCCTGTTCGGGTGTGGACAGCACCGCGGTCTCGGCCGCATCCGCGCCCGGATACGGCAGCACCTTCGTCGCGGCGGGCACGAGCCCCGCGGAACGACCCTCGGCGACGGCCTCGAGCGCCTGTTGCGCCTCGCGCATGGTCGGCCGGTCGGCGGCGTCCGGCGCGAGCAGGCTCATCAGCACCGGGCCGAGCGCACCCGCCCGCTTCGGTTCGGGCACCTTGGCGCTCACCACCGAATGCAGTACCGCCAGCGGATTGTCACCCTCGCCGAACGGCGGCGCGCCCTCGACCGCCGCATACAGCGTCGAGCCCAGCGCGAAGACGTCGGAGGCCGGTTCCGGATCCTCGCCGCGGGCGATCTCCGGGGACAGATACGCCGGTGTCCCGGCCAGGAAGCCGGTGGAGGTGACCGTGACATCGCCGACGGCGCGGGAGATGCCGAAGTCGGTGATCTTCACGGTGCCGTTGTCGGCGACGAGGATGTTGGCGGGCTTCACATCCCGGTGCACGATGCCCGCGTCGTGCGCCGCCGCCAGCGCGGCCGCGACCTTCGCGCCGATCCGGGCGACCTCGTGCGGATCGAGCGGGCCCTTGTCGCGCATCAGGGCCGCCAGACTCGGCGCGTCGACGTACTCCATGACGAGCCACGGCTGGCCATCCTCCTCGGCGACGTCGAAGACGGTCACCGCGTTCTGATGATGCAGCCGCGCGGCGATACGCCCCTCGCGCATCGCGCGCATCTTCGCCTCGAGTGCCTGGGCCTTGGTCAGCCCCGGCGCCAGCAGCAGCTGTTTGACCGCGACGGTGCGGCGCAGCCGGACATCACTGGCGCGCCACACCACCCCCATGGCCCCGCTGCCGATGGGATCGGCCAGTCGATACCGCCCGGAGATCAGCCGATCTGAAGTCATGCAGTTCTACCCCTCTTGCGCTCACACGCAGTGTCTTCGCGCCATGAGCCCCGGCCCTGCGTGGTGACGCTCCGCTGCCGCCTCCGGACCTGCCGGCTCATGTCGGGCCGTCCAGCCACTCTGCGTGAAAGCCCGGAAACGCCAAAAGTTTACGCGTTGAAGTATTTTGCTTCCGGATGCAGGAGGACGAAGGCATCGGTGGACTGTTCCGGATGCAGCTGCAGCTCCTCCGACAGCGACACTCCGATGCGGTCGGCCTCGAGCAGCGACACCAGCTTCGCCCGGTCCTCGAGATCGGGGCAGGCACCGTAGCCGAAGGAGTAGCGGGCGCCGCGGTACCCCAGTTTGAAGTAGTCCGTCACCTCGGCCGGATCCTCCTCGGCGACCGAATGCCCTTCCAGCACAAGCTCTTCCCGGATTCGGCGATGCCAGTACTCCGCCAGCGCCTCGGTGAGCTGCACCCCGATTCCGTGCACCTCGAGATAGTCGCGATAGTTGTTCGCGGCGAACAGCTCGTTGGCGAAATCGGCGATCGGCTGCCCCATGGTGACCAGCTGGAACGGCAGGACGTCGACCTGGCCGCGCTGCGCCGCCAGCTCACGTGAGCGCACGAAGTCGGCGATGCACAGGAAGCGATCGCGCTGCTGACGCGGGAAGGTGAATCGATACCGTTGCGGCGCGGCCGGATCGGGCTCGGTGAGAACGATCACGTCATCGCCCTCGGAGACCACCGGGAAGTATCCGTAGACGACGGCGGCGTGCTGGAGCACGCCCTCGGTCGACAACCGGTCCAGCCAGTATCGCAGCCGCGGGCGGCCGTCGGTTTCGACCAGTTCCTCGTAGCTGGGCCCTTCCCCGCCACGCTGGCCGCGCAGTCCCCACTGCCCCAGGAACAGTGCGCGCTCGTCCAGCAGGCCCGAATACTCGTTCACCGCAAGCCCTTTGACGACCCTGGTACCCCAGAACGGCGGCAGCGGCACGGGCAGATCCGCCGCCACGTCGGAACGCTCGGGCACCTCGACGGGCACCTCGTTGGCCCGGCGCTCGGCGGCGATGCGCTGGGACCGCTCGTGGCGAGCCTTGCGTTCGGCGGCCTTGGCACGTTCGGCGAGTGCCTCCGGGCTGTCGGGATCGACGGCGCCCCCGCGCTTGCGGGTCATGATGTCGTCCATCAGGCGCAGGCCCTCGAAGGCGTCGCGCGCGTAGTGCACATCGCCGGCGTAGACGTCGGTCAGGTCGTTCTCGACATAGGCGCGGGTCAGCGCGGCGCCGCCCAGCAGCACCGGGAACTGGTCGGCGACCCCGCGGGTGTTCATCTCCTCGAGGTTCTCCTTCATCACCACCGTCGACTTGACCAGCAGTCCCGACATGCCGATGACATCGGCCTTCTTGTCGGTGGCGGCGTCCAGAATCGCCGCGATGGGCTGTTTGATACCGAGATTGACGACCTCGTAGCCGTTGTTCGACAAGATGATGTCGACCAGATTCTTGCCGATATCGTGCACATCGCCCTTGACCGTGGCCAGCACGATACGGCCCTTGCCCGAATCGTCGGTGGCCTCCATATGCGGTTCCAGATGCGCCACCGCGGTCTTCATGACCTCCGCGGACTGCAGGACGAACGGCAGCTGCATCTGACCCGAGCCGAACAGCTCACCGACGGTCTTCATCCCCGACAGCAGCGTTTCGTTGATGATCTGCAGCGGCGGCACCTCCTGCATCGCCGCGTCCAGATCGGCTTCCAGGCCGTTGCGGTCGCCGTCGACGATGCGCCGTTCCAGCCGTTCGAACAGCGGCAGAGCGGCCAGTTCGTCGGCGCGCGAGGCCTTCGCCGAGGCCGCCGACACCCCTTCGAACATCGCCATCAGGGTCTGCAGCGGGTCGTAGCCCTCGCGCCGGCGGTCGTACACCAGATCCAGGGCCGCCGTGCGCTGATCCTCGGGAATCCGGCTGATCGGCAGGATCTTGGAGGCGTGCACGATCGCCGAGTCCAGTCCGGCCTCCACGCATTCGTGCATGAAGACCGAATTCAGCACTTGACGAGCGGCCGGATTGAGGCCGAAGGAGATATTCGACAGACCCAGCGTCGTCTGCACCTGCGGATGGCGGCGTTTGAGCTCGCGGATGCCCTCGATGGTCTCGACGCCGTCGCGCCGGGATTCCTCCTGCCCGGTGCCCAGGGTGAAGGTCAGGCAGTCGACGATGATGTCGCTCTCGGCCAGCCCCCAGTTGCCGCTGATGTCGGCGATCAGCCGTTCGGCGATCTCGACCTTCTTCTCCGCCGTACGGGCCTGACCCTCCTCGTCGATGGTCAGCGCCACCACGGCGGCGCCGTGTTCGGCGACCAGCCGCATGATCTGCTGGAATCGCGAATCCGGACCGGCACCGTCCTCGTAGTTGACCGAGTTGACCGCGCACCGCCCGCCCAGATGTTCCAGACCGGCCCGCAGCACCGGCGGCTCGGTGGAGTCGAGCATGATCGGCAGCGTCGAGGCGGTGGCCAGCCGACTCGCCACCTCGGCCATGTCCAGACTGCCGTCGCGGCCGACGTAGTCGACACACAGGTCGAGCATGTGCGCGCCGTCGCGGGTCTGGTCCTTGGCGATATCGAGGCATTTCTGCCAGTCGCCGGCGAGCATGGCCTCGCGGAATGCCTTGGAGCCGTTGGCGTTGGTGCGCTCGCCGATCATCAGGACCGAGGCATCCTGCTCGAACGGGACCGCGGTGTACATCGAGGACACACTCGGCTCGTGTTGCGGATCGCGCACCGCCGGAGCCACATTCGCGACCGCGTCGGCGACCTCGCGGATGTGCTGCGGGGTGGTGCCGCAGCACCCGCCCACCAGCGCCAGTCCGAACTCGGTGACGAACCCGTGCAGCGCCGACGCCAATTCGCCCGGCGTCAGCGGATATTCGGCGCCGTTGGCGCCCAGCACCGGCAGGCCGGCGTTCGGCATGACCGAGACCGGGAGCCGGGCGTGCTTGGACAGGTGGCGCAGATGTTCACTCATCTCGTCCGGGCCGGTGGCGCAGTTGAGACCGATCAGATCGACGCCGAGCGGTTCGATCGCCGTGAGCGCGGCCCCGATCTCACTGCCGACCAGCATGGTGCCGGTGGTCTCGACGGTGACGTGGGTGATGATGGGAATGCGCCGCCCCGCCCGCTCCATGGCCCGGCGGCTACCGGTCACCGCGGCCTTGACCTGTAGCAGGTCCTGACACGTCTCGATCAGGATGGCGTCGGCGCCACCGTCGAGCATGCCGAGGGCGGCCTCGGCGTAGGCGTCGCGCAGGGCGACATAGGGCGCGTGCCCGAGTGTCGGCAGTTTGGTACCCGGGCCCATCGACCCGAGCACATAGCGGGGTGCGCCGTCGGCGGCCGGGCCCATCTCGTCGGCGACCTCGCGGGCCAGCCGGGTACCGCGTTCGGACAGATCCCGGATGCGGTCGGCGATGTCGTAGTCGGCCAGGTTGGGCAGATTGCAGCCGAAGGTATTGGTCTCGACCGCGTCGGCTCCGGCCTCGAAGTAGGCGCGGTGAATGGCGCGCAGCACGTCGGGCCGGGTGTCGTTGAGAATCTCGTTACAGCCCTCGAGACCGCGGAAATCGTCCAGGGTCAGGTCCGCGGCCTGCAACATGGTGCCCATCGCACCGTCGCCGATCACAACACGCCGGGCGAGCGTGTCGAGAAACGTGGTATCGAACTCGGCGCGGGAGGACACAGACATGTACTCCAGAGTAGTGGGCGGCCCCGACGATCCCGACCACCGGACCGGGCGGCCCGCACCACACCCACCTCACCCACCTCGACACGCGGCATCCCACGATATGCGGTGAACGACACCGCCACCACGCCGTAGGCTGACCGGGTGAACCCCAGTGCCTCATCCGATCCGGCCATGCCGGCGTTGCGTGACCCGGTTCTCGTCGCCGCCTTCGAAGGCTGGAACGACGCCGCCGACGCCGCCAGCGGTGCTGTCGAACATCTGGAACTGATCTGGGACGCCGAACCGCTGGCCGAGCTCGATTCCGAGGATTACTACGATTACCAGGTCAACCGGCCGACCGTCCGCCAGGTAGACGGCGTCACCCGCGAGATCCAATGGCCCTCGACCACCCTGTCGGTGTGCTCACCGCCGGGCAGTGAACGCGATATCGTCCTGCTGCACGGCATCGAGCCGAATATGCGCTGGCGCGCGTTCTGCTCCGACATCATCGAGTTGATCGAACAACTGCAGGTCTCGACCGTGGTGATCCTCGGCGCACTGCTCGCCGACACCCCGCACACCCGGCCCGTTCCGGTCACCGGCACCGCCTACAGCAAGGAGGCGGCCGAGCAGTTCAACCTGGAGCAGACCCGCTACGAGGGACCGACCGGGATCACCGGCGTGATGCAGGATGCCTGCGTGCGAGCGGGCGTCCCCGCCATCTCGTTCTGGGCGGCGGTTCCCCACTATGTGTCCCAGCCACCGAATCCGAAGGCGACCATCGCGCTGCTGCGCCGGGTCGAGGACGTCCTCGACATCGAGGTGCCGCTGGGTGAGCTGCCCGCCCAGGCCGAGGACTGGGAGTCCGCGGTCGACGAGATGACCGAGGGCGACGAAGAGGTCACCGAGTACGTGCGGTCGTTGGAGGAACGCGGCGACGCCGCGGTGGATCTCGACGATGCGATGGCCAAGATCGATGGCGATGCGATCGCCGCCGAATTCGAGAAGTACCTGCGCCGCCGCGGCGGCGGCAAGGGCGGGTTCGGCCTGTAGGAGTAAGGGCGGCGCCGGATACGTTGGCCGCGGGCGGATCCCGCGAGCCGGTGTCCGGCGCCCGGTCGCGCACGGGGTCAGCTGTCGATGGTCAACACCTGGGCCTCCGCGTCGTGCGCCAGCTTCGCGATCAGAATGTCACGCGGAATGGTCTGGCCCGCAAGATGATCGAGTGACGGAACCACGACGTGGTGTGCCTCGGCGCGCTTGAGCTCGGCCGTCAGCTCCGCGAACGCGGCGCCGTCACCCTGGGTCGATTCATGGAACGTTGCGGCGAAGCAGAGGCCCACCTCGCTGGCGAGGGTGCACATGGCATCCTCGAGTTCGGCGGCGTGACCGTCGGCTAAGTCGTCACGCACGTATCCATAGATCAACGCTTCCACCCGAACCTCCGTTTGGATGTGTAAGGGACTCGCTGTTCTGTTGTGGATCACCCCGCAGTCGCGGGGTCCTGCTGTAACGAGTTACTGCGCTAACGAGTTACTGCGCTGCGAAATCCGGTCCTGCGGTAGGCGGAATCCCGCCTGATTCGAGCATCCGTCATCTGCAAATGCAATTGCAGATGTCAATGACGGACATCTGCATGCCCTCTTGGGTCCATCCCGCGTTAACTGGTGGGATACTACAGCCGTGGCCGTGAGTGATGATCGACCCGTCTGGGCTGTCAGGATGCGCTCCGAACGCGATGCACGGGGGTGGTCCCAAGCGGATGCCGTCCGCGCTATGCGCGCCAAGTCATCCCACAACCTGCCGACAGACAGTACTCTGCTGCGCAACTGGCGCCGCTGGGAATCGGGCGAGTCGCGCCCCGACGATTTCTACGCGCCGATCATCGCCGCGGCGTTCGACACCGTCACGGCCGCTTTCTTTCCGAAGGCGCGACCGAATCGTGATGATGAGCTGTTGTCGTCTACCGGGATGGACACGCTCGAATTCATCGGCCGGCTGCGGATGTCCGACATCTCTTCGGCCACACTGGATGCCATTCGCATCACCGCCGAGCGGCTGTGCTGCGAGTACCCCTTCGCCGATCCACACGAACTGCACACCGAGGGCGCCGCGTGGCTCCGGCGCATCACCTCGCTGCTGGACGGGCGGCTCACCCTGGCCCAGCATCGGGAGGTGCTGGTCCTCGCCGGGTGGGTGGCACTGCTGGTGGGCTGCGTCGACTACGACCTGGGCCGGCGGACCGCGGCCGAGGCGACCCGGCGCGCGGCGTTGTCGCTGGGCCAGGAGGCCGAACATCCCGAAATCATCGGCTGGGGTGCGGAAATGGCCGCCTGGTTCGCCATCACCCAGGGCAACTACCGGGGCGCGATCGAGGTCGCGGAGGGCGCACTGGACGACTGCCGCAGTCTCGGCGTCGGTGTGCAGCTCGCCGCGCAACAGGCCAAGGCATGGGCGCGCATCGGCGATCGCGAGGCGATGGAACGCGCCCTCGAACGCGGCCGGGATATCCTGCAGCGACTGGACAATCCGGTGAATCTGGACAATCACTTCGTGGTCGACGCGCAGAAGTTCGACTTCTACGCCATGGATTGCTGCCGGGTCGCGGGAGACAATCGCCCGGCGGAAAGCTATGCCCGCCAGGTGATCCGCAGTTCCATCGGGCTCGACGGCACCGTCCGCCAGCCGATGCGGGTGTCCGAGGCGCAGCTGACCCTGGCCGTGGTCGCGGTGCGCGATCGCGATCTGGAGCTCGCCGTCGACGAGGCCATGCGGGCCTTCGCGGGTAAACGGCGGTCGTTGCCCTCGCTGCTGTGGATCGCCGGCGAGGCCGCGCGCGAGATGATCGAGCGCTACCCCTCCGATCCACGGACCCGCGCCTACCTCGAACAGATGCGAGTGCTGTCGGTCGGCTGAGCTCGTCCGCCGGATCGACCTGCGGCAGCGGGTTGTACGCTGCGACGAATGGATTTCAGTCTGCGCAGCTGTTCGTGGCACGGGCATGCCACCTACGCGCCCGACGAGGCCGAACTCGCTGCGCGCCTGCATGTTTCGACACCCGCCGGGGAAGCGTGGCGGTGCCTGCGGTGCGGCACCTTCGTGATCGGCGCACCGCGAGGGCACGGTCCCGCCGATGCCGCGCCGGAGGTGCCACGCGGGCGCTTGTTGCGCGATCGCCTGATCATGCGGCTGCTGGCCGCCGAACGCGTGGTGCGCGGCGTGGTCTTCGTGGTCCTGGCCGCAGGCGTGTTCAAGGTGCGCAATTCGCAGCAGCAGCTGCACGCCGCCTTCGATCGGGAGCTGCCGTTGATCCGCCCGCTCGCCGATCAGATCGGCTGGAATCCAGACAATTCCAAGATCGTGGAGTTCGTCGAGAAGGGCTGGACGCTGTCGCCCACCGTGCTCACCTGGATCGCGGCCGGTTTGCTGGCCTATGCGGCGATCGAGTTCATCGAGGCCGTCGGACTCTGGTACGTCAAGCGGTGGGGTGAATATTTCGCGGTGGTCGCCACCGCGCTGTTCCTGCCGCTCGAGATCTACGAGCTCACCGAGCGCATCACCGTCGTCCGGGCGGGCGCCCTGGTGATCAATATCGCCGCGGTGATCTGGCTGCTGTGGTCGAAGCGGTTGTTCGGCATCAATGGTGGTGCGGCCGCCTATCACGCCGAGCACAGCGAGGAGAGCCTGCTGACCGTGGAACGCGCCGCGGTGGCCGCCGCGGACTGACGGCACGCCGATGCCCGGGTGCGCCGCCGTGGCGTGCGGGCAGGTATTACGCTCGTGCCGGTGACCGAGTCCGCTGACCGATTGCTGCCCGCCGAACCCGCACTGTTCGACGGCACCTCCCACGAGCGTCGCGGGCCCGAACTCGAGGGTGCGGACCGGTTGCGACTGTTCTCCTTCGCGACCGCCGACAAACGCAACGACTACCTGTGGGTACTGCGCGCCTTCGATCAGGCGCGGGCCGCCTATGTCGTGCTGCTGCACGCCAGCGACGTGGCCGACACCCTGGCGCGCATGCCGGAGGCGCCGCATCCGACCGCGACCGAGGTCGGTCCCCTGCTCGAGCAACTGCACACCTGGGGTGTGCTGGAACGCAGCTACGACGGCACCCGCGCGGCCACACTCGCCGAATATCGCAATCGCCACTACGTCTATCAGTTCTCCCAGGCCGGTTATCAGGCGTACCGGGCGGTGAACGAGGTGCTGGGCGCGCGACTCGACGAGGCCTCGCTGTCGCGGCTGGTCCTTCCGGAACTGCTGGCCGATCTCCAGGCCCTCGCCCAGGCCAACCGCGACGGCGACGCCGAGCGGGTGTACCGGATCCTCAAGCGGCTCGATACCGCCCTGTCCGAACTCGCCGATCGCGCCGCGCATTTCTACCTGACCCTCGGCGACCTGGTACGCACGACCGAGGCCACACCGGAAGCCTTTCTCGCGCACAAGGACGCGCTGCTGGCCCACATGCGCGAATTCAGCATGGATCTGGCCCGCTACGCGCCCCGCCTGGCGGCGGCCATCGCCGAGGTGGACGACACCGGCGCCGAACCGCTCATCACCCGCGCCGCGTCCTGTGACGAGCGGATACTTCTCGACGTCGCCGATCGGGAAGCCGATTGGCGTGCCCGCTGGCAGGGATTGCGCGGATGGTTCGTCGCGGTCCGCGACCGCGGCGCCGCCGACTCCGGCGCGGACAGCGCCCCGGCGACCGAGGCCGAGCGGTTGCGGGAGGCGACCATGAGTGCCATCGCGGCGGTGCTGTCGCTGCTGCGCCGGGTCACCGAGACCCGCAAGGGCGGGGTGAGCCGGGAGTCGGCACTGCGCCATCTGGCCGGCTGGTTCGCCGCCGCGCCCACCACCGACAGCGCACATGCCCTGTTCGACGTCGTTTTCGGACTGGGCAAACCCCGGCATCTGTCGATGGAACATCCCGACGCCGACATCATTCCCCCGCATCGATCCTGGTGGGAGGCAGCGCCGTTGGAGATCGCGCGCACCCTCGCCGAGACCGGCCGCGCACCCGGTCCCGGTGCGCCCGCGCGGCTGGTACGCAACGACGCCGGAGTGCGGCGGCTGCGTCAGGCACAGCTGGAGGTGCAGCGCGCCCGGGCCGCGGCCGCGATGTCGCTGGCCTCCTCCGATATTCACGATCGGATCCTCGACGAACGCGAGACCGAGGTGCTGCTGCGCCTGCTCGACGCCGCCTCGACCGCCTGGGTGCCGGTCAGCGGCAAGGTCGGTACCAGCGGCTCCGATTCCGGTGTCACCCTGACCGTCTCGGCGCACTCCGGCTCCACCGTGGTGCGTACCGCGCGGGGGCTGCTGTATCTCGATCATCGCCGCCTGGACGTGCGGGAGAACTCGCGCGCCCGCAGCGGTTCCGGGCGGTCGTGATGCACGCGCGAACCATCGATCCGCTGACCCTGGACAGTTATCAGCGCGCCGCGCGGGTGCTGCTGGCCAATCATCTGGTCACCCGCACCTTCCCGGACCGCATCGCACTGCCGCTGATCCGGCGGTGGGCCACCGAACTTCGTGAGGATCTGTCCGATCTGCTCGGCTATCGCCTGGAGGTCACCGAAACCACGGCGCGGTTGTTTCCGATACCGGACCGCCTCGACAGCGGCCGGCCCGCACGCACCCCCGGCGACCGCGTCTTCGACCGGCGCCGCTACGCCTACCTGTCGCTGGCCCTGGCCGCGCTGGGTCGCGCCGGTGATCAGATCACCCTGTCCGAGCTGGCCGATCAGGTGGCCGCCTACGCCGGACGGGTGGACGGACTGGAACTGTCGACCGAACGAGCCGCCGACCGCGACGCCTTCGTCGACGCGGTGGCCTGGCTGGCCGCCCGCGGCGCCGTCGCTCTCGCCGACGGCGACGCCGGCGGCTGGGCCACCGATCCCGAAGCCGGTGAGGCGCTCTACGACATCGATCGCTCGGTGGTCTTCGCGATCTTCCGGCCACCGCGGGCTCTGCAGCATCTGCACAGCGTGCGGGCGCTGCTCGCCGATGACACCGAGTCCGGCGCTCCCGGCGGTCCGGGACGCACCGCCGCCGCCCGCCGGGTGCGGCGCGCACTGATCGAGCTGCCGGTGGTGTACACCGAAACCCTCGGTGCCGCAGAGCAATCCGCGCTCGGCAACGACAAAGTGGTGGCGGAGGTCGAACTGCTGACCGGCCTGCGCGCCGAACGCCGCGGTGAGGGCGTGGCGCTGATCGACACCTCCGGACGCTTCTCCGATGTGCGATTCCCCAGCACCGGAACCCTCGCCCAGGTCGCGCTGCTGCTGATCGGTGAGATCGCCGATCTGGTTCTGGACCTGGACAATCCGCTACCGCGCCGGGCGCGCCCGCCGGAATCCACCGCGGTCGCCGAAGGGCTCGACACCGCAATTCCCGCGGCGACCGTCTTCGCACCGCTGGCGACGCCCTCGCCGGAGCCGGATCCGGACGAGGATCTCGCCGACGGCGGCGACACCCCGGAACCGATCACCCATCCGTTCGTCGGCGACGACTGGATTCGCGCGACGGTTCACGCGCTGACCGAACGCTACGGCTCGACCTTCGCCGCGCAGTGGCAGGCCGACGTCGCCGGGCTCACCGCCGAGGTGATCTCACTGCTGGCACGACAGGATCTGGTGGAAGTGGTCGACGGTGGGCTGCTGGCGCTGCCCGCACTGGCCCGCTACCGAGGGGCGGTCGTCACCGTGCGCACCCGCGCCGAGAGCGAATTGTTCGCCTCCGCACGCTCATTGGGCACCCACGCCACCGGCGAACCCGCGGCCACGAGCCCGAACACCTCAGGAAAGGGGACGGAGTAACCCATGGACCTCATTCATGGTGGTGTCCGCTTCATTCCCACGCGCGCGGGAATCGTCAATCTCTGGGACTACCGCGATCAGGAATTCTGCTTCGCCGACGGCCGGCTGGTGCTGCGCGGCCCGAACGGCTCGGGGAAGACCAAGGCCCTCGAGGTCCTGTTCCCGTTCGTCTTCGACGGTCGCATCGAACCGCGGCGACTGAATCCGTTCGCCGGTGAAGAACGCACCATGAAGTCGAATCTTCTCTACCGCAAACAGGATTCGGCCTATTCGTATGTGTGGATGGAGTTCGCGCGCGGGCGGTGGTCCGAGCCCGAGGTGGTGACCGTCGGCATCGGCATGCGCGCCACCCGCACCTCGGACAAGGTGACGCGCTGGTACTTCGTCGCCGACGGGCGGGTGGGCGTCGACTTCTCGCTGATCGGTCCGGACGACCGGCCCTTCACCCGCAAGCAATTGGCCGAACAGATCGGCACGGACGCGATCGTGGATCGTCCGGTCGACTACCGCGCCGCGATCGATGCGCGCATGTTCGGTCTCGGCGTGCAGCGCTACGACCAGCTCATCAATCTTATTCTGACGCTGCGCCGCCCGCAGCTGGCCAAGAACCTCGATCCGCGCGGCCTGTCCCAGGCACTGACCGACGGTCTGCGCCCGCTCGACGACCAGCTGATTCTCGACGCGGCACGCTCGTTCAGCGATATGGAAGAGGTCGGGCGCACCCTCGAAGGGCTCGTCGCCGCCGACTCCGCCACCCGCACCTTCGTCGACGTCTATCGCAAATATCTCGCGGTGCAAGCCAAATCCGATGTGGAGCAGGTGCGTTCGCGGCTGGATACGGTCACCCACGGCAGTACCGCGCTGTTCGCCGCCGCCGCGCTGCGCGGAAAACGCGAAACCGAGCGCACGGCCGCCGAGCACCGGGCCGAGGAGGCCGACCGTGCCTACGAGCAGGCCCTCACCGATAGGGAGACGCTGCAGCGTTCCAGCGCCTACGAGGGCAAACAGCAACTCGACGATCTGGCCGATGCGGTCCGGCGGCTCGAGACCTCCGCTGCCGTGCATCGCGACAAGGCGACCAAGGCACAGCAGGCCGCCGATCAGCGCGCCGACGAATTCGAACGCGCCACCGCCGCGGTGACCACGGCCGCGGCCGCCCTCGCCCGGGGTGAGGACGAGTTGCGGGCGGCGGCCGAAGAGGCCGGTGTCGGATGGGCGGCGTTGCCGGAGCAGGCCCGCACCGAACAGCTGACCACCACGGTGCGCAGTCACGCCGAGGAACGCGACGCCGACGTGCGCGCGGTGCGGCAGGCTATGACGGTGGCCGACGCCGCGGCGGCCGAACGCACCCGGGCCGAACGTTCGGCCGAACGCGCGATCCGGCACCGCGATACCGCGGCCGCCGAACTGGCCGAGGCCGAGGCCGGGGTCGAGTTGGCTCGCGCGAATGCCGCCGCGGCACTGCGTACCTGGTGGGAGCGCCACCGTGATCTCCACGCCCCCGTCGCCGAGGGCTTGTTCGAAGCACTCGACGCCGCACTGGGCCAGGCCGGCGCCGACGATGCGCCGACAGTGACGCAGGTCCTCGCCGAGCACAGCGGACCGCTCACCGAGGCGCTGCGGGATCGGCGGCGCCAAGCGCGCGCGGCCGCCGAGCACGCCCGGGATCGGGCCGCGGCGCTGCGGGCCGAACAGCAGTTGATCGCGGCCGAACAGGACGACGCGCCGCCGCCCACTCCCGGCCGCAGCGACTCGCGGGCGGATCGTGCGGGCGCGCCGCTGTGGCAGCTGGTGCGCTTCGCCGACGCGATCGACGCCGAGCGCGCGGCCGGGATCGAGGCGGCCCTGCACGCGGCGGGACTGCTCGACGCCTGGGTGTGCGCCGATGACGAGGTGCCGCGCCAGGATTCGGATTCCTTCCTGATCGCCCTGCCCGACAGCGCACGCCCCGGCGGCCGCACACTGGCCGAGGTGCTGGTGATCGAGGACGGCGTCGGCGCGGCGTCGCGGGAGCGCCTCACCGGATTCCTTTCCTCCATCGCGCTGCGCGACGGCGATCTTCGCGCGGATACGGACGACCTCGCGGCCATCGGCGACGGCGGCGCCTTCCGCCACGGTGTGACCGTCGGGCGCCACCACAAACCGCAAGCCGAATTCATCGGCGCCACCGCGCGTTCCCGGCGACGGGAACGGCGGCTCGCCGATCTGGGCACGGAGATCGCCGCCGCCGAGCAGGCCGAGCGCAGCGCCGGCGAGGACGCCGACGACGCCTCGGCCCGGCTGTCGGAGCTGGCGGCAGCCGCCAAGGGCCTGCCGCGCAGCAATGCGGTCACCGCCGCCCTGCGCGCGGTCTCGGAGGCCGCCGGTGTGCTGCGCTCACACACCGAGGCGGCCGTTCAGGCCGACCACGATCTGGATTCGGCGGTCGCGGGCTTCACCGCCGCCGACAAGAAGGTGCGCGCGGTGGCGGCGGCGCGCAACACACCTCGGGATCCGGCCGAGCTGGACGCGCTCGCCGCGGCGGTCCGCCACTTCGAGAACACCGGCACCGCTCTGCTGCGGCTGCGCGGCGATCAGCAACGCGAGACCGAACGCAGCCGCGAGGCCGGTGACCGGCTCGCCGAATCCCGCGATCTGGCCGAGGCTTTCGCCGAGGAGGCCGAGATCGCCCGCGCCGGTTACGACGAGCAGGTACGCAAGCTCGACACGCTGCGTGAGGCGCTGGGCGCCGATGCCGCCGATATCGATCGCGAACTCGAGCGGGCACGCGAACGCATCGAGGCCGCCCGCGCCGAACAGCGGGCCGCCCGGAAGGCGGCGGCGGAGGCGATCGAGGCGGTCGGGTCCGCGGAGGGCGCCTATCGTGCCGCGCACGAGGCACTGGGCACCGCCCTCACCGAATTGCTCACCGACGTCAGGGCGCTCGCCCCGTACGCGCGCCCGGATCTGTTGTCGCTGCTGGGGGCGCCCACCGACGGCCGCTGGCCGAGTTCACCGGCCGCCTGGTCGACCGCGGATCAGCTGCTGTATCGCATCGAATCCGGTGGCCCGGAGGCCGAACCGGCGGTGTTGCCCGCCGAGGTTCGCGAACTGTTCGACAATCTCGGCGCCGCGACCACCTCCGTACGCGCCGGTGAGTCGGCTCGCAAGTCGACCCGCAGCGCGGTGACCGCCGCACTGCAGGAGTTCGACGCCGCGCTGGCCGCGGCACGCCAGGACTATCGGCTGCAATGGGATGCCGCGGACGGCTTGACCGTGGTGCAGGTGCACGACGACGACGGCGTGGCCGCGCTGGCCGACTTCGCCGACCGGATCGCCGCCGCCCGATCGGATCAGGAGTTGCTGCTCACCGATGCCGAACGCCGCATCCTCGAGGACGCGCTGCTGACCGGACTGGCCCAGCAGATCCACGAACGCACGTGCGACGCACGCGATCTCATCGCCCGCATGGGTGCGGAGATGAAGCAGCGGCGGATGTCGTCGGGCAACACCATCGGGGTGCACTGGGTCCTGGCGGACACCCTGCCCGAGTCGGCGCGCGCGGTGTGCAAACTGCTCGATCGCGCTGCCGCCGATCTCGGCCCGGACGAATTGGCCACGGTGCGTGCGCATTTCGCCGCCGAGATCCGCGCCGCCCGGGCGGCCCATCCGGAACGGTCCTATCCGGAGATACTGGCGACGACCCTCGATTACCGGGCCTGGCGGGTGTTCTCGTTCACGCTGGTGACCGCCGACGGTTCCGAGGACCGGTTGACGGTGGCCCGCCACAGCGCGCTCTCGGGCGGCGAGCAGTCGGTGTCCTTGCATCTGCCGCTGTTCGCGGCCGCCCACGTGATGCTGGATTCCGCCGATCCGCAGGCGCCGCGACTGCTCGCGCTCGACGAGGCGTTCGCCGGTGTCGACGACAACGGCCGCAGCGAATTGCTCGGCCTGTCCGTCGATTTCGATCTGGATCTGTTCATGACCGGCTACGACCTGTGGATCACCTACGATCACGTACCCGCCTGCGCGCATTACGATCTGGCGCACTCCGCGGCGGAGAACACGGTCAGCGCGACGCTACTGGTGTGGGACTCCGCGGCGCTGCTGGCCGAACACGACGGCACGGATCTGACCACGGCCCTCGGCTCCCCCAATCGGCGCCGCACCCCGCACACGGTGGAGGGCGGTATCACCTTCGACGAAGCCCTCGAACCGACGAGCTGAGCGTCGAAAGCGGTTGCTCGCCACTGCCGGTGGCCCGATTCGACTCAGCGCTCACCGAAGGTGACCGACAGCGAATCCTGGCCACCGGGTGCGACGACCGCGGTGAGGGGTGGATCCGGCACCGGCCGGTCGGTGCCGGCGTAGCCCAGCCACCCGGTGCCGACGAACACCGCGAGCAGCAACGCCGTGGGCAGTTCCGGTAGTAGCCACCCGGCCGGAATCGAGGCCAGTCCGGTCTCGGGAACCAGCTGCACCGTGGGTATCTCCCGCCCCCGCCTGAGCGTGCCGGAATTGCCTGCCCGGGCATCGCCCGATGGCCGCACCCGCGCCTCGTAGTAATAGTCCAGCGCCGAACTCCCGGACCCTGCCTGCGAACTCGCGATCGATACCGCCCCGCTCCGCCGCCCCGGAACCCGCCCTCGCACCCGAACCTCCATCGCTTCGAGCGTCCCGGCCGGTTTGCCGGGATACCGCCAGAGATCACAGTGCCCGATCCGCGAGACCGCCACACCGGTTATGGTCAGGACAATCGGCGTGTCTCCGAAAGTTTGCTGAATACCGGTCGGTAGCTAACTTTTGAGGAAAGTGCCGTCAGACTTTCGGGCGGACGCTCGCATCGGGCCAGCGCGGCGGGCACACCCCGCCGGGGACGGTCTGCACCTCGAAATGCCAATACTCGTTGTCGAAGGTCCGGCACAGCCCCCAGCGATTTCCGTTGTCCTGCAACCACTGTGCGCCCTGCTCCGGTCCGACGTCGATCGCCCTACCGGTGACATGGGTCGACTCGTCCGGCGGAAGCACCCACTGCCGGGCCGCCCCGGGACTGCCGTAGGTGGCGATGCCCTCTTCCCAGAGCCGCTCCTGCTCGGCGGGGCTACGGTGCCCGGAGGCGATCCACAGCGGTACGCCCTCCTGATGCGCCTGCCGTTCGGCCAGCGTGTAGGCCGTCGCGAGCATCGGTTCCAGCCCGTCGGTGCCGGCGGCCGACCCGGTAGGAGCGGGTTCCTCGGCCGCCGCCGGGGCGGCGACCCCGGCCAGTGCGATACCGGCAACCAGGGCAGTTCCAGCGAGTCCTCGCAGCATGCCCGCGATCGTAACCAGCGCCGATCGCCGGTCGGTCGAGGCCGCGCCGTGGCGGCTCACCGACAGCCGGTCCCGGCCGGATCCCGCGGAATTCCCGCACGCGTGTCGCACTGGTGCCGCGGGCGGCACCCGATAACGTGCGAATCGGTCGCGTGTTCTGTCCGCCCGACGACGAGGAGGCTCACATGGCACTGCCGCTCACCGCGAATACGGTGGTGCCGTTGGCCGCCGCGCTCGGTGCGAGCGCACTGGTCGCCCTCGCCACACTCGCGCCCGGCCGCACCCGCCGGATCCCCGCCCGGGCCGACGAGCTGACCCGGCGCCGGCTGATGCGCCAGGGCGCGGTCGCGCCGGCGGGACGGCACCACGCCGCGCGCACCCGGCACCGGATGACCGTGTCGCACTGACACATCCGGGCCGGGGGTCCTCCGGAACGGTCAGACCCGTTCTTTGGAACGGGTCCGCACGCGCAGCGCGATCGGCTTCTGGGTCTCGGCGAAGAAGTCGTTGCCCTTGTCGTCGACGACGATGAAGGCCGGAAAGTCCTCCACCTCGATCTTCCAGACCGCCTCCATACCCAGTTCCGGATACTCGAGGACCTCGACGTTCTTGATGCAGTCCAGGGCAAGGCGCGCGGCCGGGCCACCGATCGAGCCCAGATAGAAACCGCCGTGCTCCTTGCACGCCTTGGTCACCTGCGCGGAGCGGTTGCCCTTGGCCAGCATGACGAACGAGCCGCCCGCCGCCTGGAACTGATCGACGTAGGAATCCATGCGGCCCGCGGTGGTCGGGCCGAACGAACCGGAGGCATACCCTTCGGGCGTCTTGGCCGGACCGGCGTAGTAGACGGCCATATCCCGCAGGTACTGCGGCATCGGCTCGCCCGCGTCGAGCCGCTCCTTGATCTTGGCGTGGGCGATGTCACGCGCCACCACCAGTGGGCCGGAGAGCGACAAGCGGGTCTTCACGGGGTATTTGGACAGTTCGGCCCGGATCTCCGACATCGGCCGATTCAGGTCGACCCGCACCACATCGCCGCCGAGAATGGCGTCGGTCTGCTCGGGAAGATACTGCGCCGGTTCGGTTTCCAGCTGTTCGAGGAAAACCCCCTCGGGGGTGATCTTGGCCAGCGCCTGGCGGTCCGCCGAGCAGGACACCGCGATCGCGACCGGGCAGCTGGCGCCGTGGCGCGGCAACCGGATCACCCGCACGTCGTGGCAGAAGTACTTGCCGCCGAACTGCGCGCCGATGCCGAAGGACTGGGTGAGTTTGAAGACCTCCTCCTCCAGCTCCAGATCCCGGAACCCGTGCGCGGCCATCGAGCCCTCGGTCGGCATCGCGTCCAGGTAGTGCGCGGAGGCGTATTTCGCCGTCTTCAGGGCGAATTCGGCGCTGGTGCCGCCGATGACGACCGCCAGGTGGTACGGCGGGCAGGCCGCGGTGCCCAGCGACCGGATCTTCTCGTCAAGAAAATTCAGCATTCCAGCCGGATTGAGAATGGCCTTGGTCTCCTGGAACAGGAACGACTTGTTGGCCGAACCGCCCCCCTTGGCCATGAACAGGAACTTGTAGGCGGGATGCGCGGGATCACCGGGGGCGGAGTACAACTCGACCTGCGCCGGCAGATTCGAGCCGGTGTTCTTCTCGTCCCACATGGTGATCGGCGCGAGCTGCGAATAGCGCAGGTTGAGCTTGGTGTAGGCGTCGAAGACGCCGCGGGAGATCCACTCGGCATCGTCGGCGCCGGTCAGCACGCCCTCGGACTTCTTGCCCATCACGATCGCGGTGCCGGTGTCCTGGCACATCGGCAGAATGCCGCCCGCGGAGATGTTGACGTTCTTGAGCAGGTCCAGCGCCACGAACCGGTCGTTGCCCGAGGACTCGGGATCGTCGATGATCTTGCGCAGCTGCGCCAGGTGCGCGGGGCGCAGGTAGTGGCTGATGTCGTGCATGGCCTCGGCGGTCAGCATCCGCAGCACGTCCGGCTCGACCTGCAGGAAGGTGCGGCCACCGGCCTCGAAGGTGCGCACGCCCTCGGTGGTCAGCAACCGGTAGGGGGTGTCGTCGGCTCCGGTGGGCAGCAGATCCGAATAGCGGAACTCAGGCGCGGTCACGAATCGCACTCCTTGTGTGTCTGCGGGCGCACTCGGCCGGACGGGTTCCCTCTCGATCGGCCGAAACAACGAATCGACTCTAATCACGGCGCCGGGTCCGGCCGAGGTGAGGCCAGCCTAATCTTCATTGCCGATCACAAAGGTTGCACCTTCAATGTTGTGGGTGTAGGTGTCGTTTCCAGCGGCGACTTCGGGTATCGCCGACAGTGCGCGACATCGGCTGTCGCCGACAGCGCGCGACATCGGCTGTCGCCGACAGCGGGAAGGCCATACCATGACCACGCACAGACCTGGAGAGGAATCGTGACCGAATCCCGTTGGCTCGATGATCTCGAAACGCGCGCCTGGCTCGGCTTCGTCTTCACCCGCGATCTCATCGCCGCGGCCGTGGGCCGCGATTCCCTGCGCGCGTCGAACCTCACCTATGTCGAGTACACGGTGCTGGCCCGGCTGGCCGACACCACCGACTACCGCCGCAGCTTCGCCGAACTGGCCGCCGTGCTCGAATGGTCGCAGAGCCGGCTGTCGCACCAGATCACCCGGATGGAGAAGCGTGGCCTGGTCGCCCGCGAGGCCATTCCCGACGACGCCCGCCGTACCGCCGCGGTACTGACCCCGAAGGGGGCCGAGGTGCTGGCCACGGCCGCTCCCGCCCACGTCGACAGCGTGCGACGGCACATGATCGATGTCCTCGACCGTGACCAGCTGGCCGCGCTGGCCGACATCTACGACACGCTGCTGACTCACCACCGCGCCCCCGATCACCACGGTGAGGGATGTATCGACCACCACGGCTCCCCCGCCCACGTCCGGCCCGAGCCCACACCGCAGCCGAGCTGAACCGTGGCCGAGCACACACCCCCGCGGTGTGTTTGATTTGTTCACCAGCGGGTACCGGGTAAGACTAGGCTCGACTGCGGCAGCGACGGCAGCCGCGCGTGAGCGAACCCGACGAACCGACCTCCCTTAACGAAAGGGGCACGAGTTTTCATGTCCGACGTGTCCATCGGCCTCTCGCCGGATTCGCTACCGGCCGGCCCGGTCGACAACTTGCTGCCACAACTGGTCGAACACCTGCGCCAGAACCGCACGGAACTGCGTGAGGAATGGGCACGTCGCATCGGGGACGCCGCACTGCTGACCGCGATGACCCCGGAGGAGATCTTCTCCGAGGCGACCTCGATCTACGACAACTACGTCGAGGCGCTGCAGACCGGTAGCGTCGAGGCACTGCAGGCCTACGCCCGCGATCTGTCCGAGCGCATCATTCCCCGAGGCGTCGAGACCGACGAGGTCGTCGGCATCGTGCTCCTGCTACGAGATGTCCTCGCGCGCAGCCTGTTCGAGAAGTACCAGTCCGATTTCGAGCTGCTCAAGCGAGTGCTCGACGCCTACGAACCCGCGGCCAACCGCATCGCCAACACCGTGGCCATCTCGTTCGTGCAGGAGCGCGAGCGCGTCATCCGCCAGCAGCAGGAAGCCATCCGCGAGCTGTCGACGCCGGTGCTGCAGGTGCGCGAGCAGCTGCTGATCCTGCCGATCATCGGCGTGCTCGACAGCCAGCGCGCCCGCCAGCTCACCGAACAGCTGCTGCGGGCCATCCGCGCCAATCGTGCCAAGGTAGTCGTCATCGACATCACCGGTGTTCCGATGATCGACTCCACGGTCGCCAATCACCTGGTCCAGACCGTCGACGCCTCGAATCTCATGGGCGCCAACGTCATCATCACCGGCTTGTCGTCGGAGATCGCGCTCGCCCTGGTCACCATCGGGCTCGATCTCACGAAGATGAACGCGGTCGGCGACCTGCAAGGTGGTATCGAGGAGGCGGAGCGGTTGCTCGGCTACGAGATCTCGAGACTCACCGACCGCGACGGACGGTAGTCAAGGCGCCCCCATGCCGGTACCCATTCTGAAGCAGGGCACCTACCTGATCGCGTCCGTGCAGTCGGCGCTGACCGACGCCGATACCGAACGGCTGCAGGACGACTTGATGACCTACGTCAGCAAGTACCGCGCTCAGGGAATCATCGTCGACGTCACCGCGATCGATGTCATGGACTCGTTCGCGGCACGCTCACTGCGTACCATCGCGCACATGACCAAGCTGCGGGGTGCGGAGACGGTCATCGTCGGCCTGCAGCCCGAAGTGGCATTCGCCATGGTGCAGCTGGGACTTACCTTCGAGGGGATGCATACTGCCCTCGATCTCGAGGAAGGGCTGGCCTGGCTCGACATACAGCTACGCCGCAACGGCCGACGAGACGGTCGGTGATCGTGGCCTCCGACAACATGGTGATCGCGGTGAAGGTGTCGGGCGACATCGTGACCGCACGTCAAGCCGGGCGGGAGCTGGCCGCCGAGCTCGGCTTCACCCTCACCGACATCACCATGATCTCCACGGCCATCTCCGAGATCGCCCGCAACATCACCAGCTATGCGGGCACCGGCGAGATCCGGGTCTCGGTGGCCGATCGTGAGGGTCGCCGGGCTCTGGTCGTGCAGGCACAGGATCAGGGACCGGGGATCATCGACATCACTCGCGCGCTCGAGGACGGCTATTCGACCGGGCGCGGTCTCGGTCTCGGACTGCCGGGCGCGCGACGGTTGATGGATCGGCTGATCGTGGAATCGGCGCCCGGGCAGGGAACGCTGGTGGAGATGTGGAAGTGGGTACCCGCCGGTGCGTGAGGACGGATCCCTCGGAACGGTGGAATGGGCGGTCGCCGGACGCGCGCTGCCGGGGCAGCGGGTATCGGGTGATCGCTCCGTGGTGCTGGACGCGGGTGAGGGGTCGGTGCTGTTCGCGGTCCTCGACGGGCTCGGGCACGGCGCGGCCGCCGCGGACGCCGCGGATCGGGCCGCCCAGGTGCTGGCGGACAATCGCGCCGAACCTCTCGATGTGCTGATGGTGCTGTGCCACCGAGCGATGTCCGATACTCGCGGCGCGGCGGTGTCGCTGGTGTTGTTCGGCGGCGACGATCAGGTGCAGTGGCTCGGTGTCGGCAACGTCGAATCACGGGTCGTCGCAATCGGTCCCGGAAAGCCCGAGGTGCGCGCCACCGCGTTGCTGACCGGCGGCATCGTCGGCTATCTGCTACCGCCGAATCTGCAGACCCAGACCGTGCCGATCCGGCCCGGCGATGTGCTGCTGATGTCCACCGACGGCATCGCCCCCGATTTCGTCGACACCCTCGATCTGGCGCAGCCGACCACCGATATCGCCGACGACATTCTGCGTCAGCACGTCAAGGACACCGACGACGCGCTGGTACTGGCCGCCCGCCACCGCGGTCCCTCGGCGGGTGCGTCGTGAACCCGGGCCGGCGGATGAACGGTTCACAGCGGAGGCCGGTGCGATGAGTGCGGTGCTGGCCGCATTTCGCGAGGCGTACGGCAATGCGCTTCGGCTGCATATGGATTCGCCCACCCAGAACACGCTCGCCGAGGGGTATGAACTCGGCCGGCGAGCGCTGGTCGAGGGCGTCAGCATCCTGGATCTGACCGAGCACCACTTCCGCGTGCTCGACGAACAGGGCCTCATCGCCCCCTCCGCGCCATCGCTCCCGAAGGCGGAGACGGCCTCGCGCGCGCAAGCGGCTCTGGAGTTCCTGCTGCAGACCCTCGCCGCGCTCGACGTCGCGACCCGCGGTTTCCTGGACAGCACGCGCAGCTACGAATTGCAGCGCCTGCGCGCCGAGGATCTCGCCGACCGCGACGCTTTCCGTACCGCATTGGTGGAATCGCTGCAGGACGGATTCTTCGTCGCGGCTGCCGACGGCACCGTCACCGAGGTCAATTCCGCCTTCGGCGCGCTGACCGGATACGGACCCGACACCGCGCCCTACCGGCAGCCGCATCCGTGGTCCGACGATTCCGAGTCCCGGTATCCGGCACTGGGCACCGAGGCGACCCGATTCGTGATGCCGGCCCGCCACCGCGACGGGCGGCGGGTGTGGCTGGCCGTGAGCACGTCCTCGCTGCGCCTTCCGGAGGACGACGAACGCATCTTCGTGGGCACGGTGCGCGATGTGACCGCCGAACACGATGCGCAGGCTCGCGATCAGGCGGTCTCGCGGCTGGCCACGGCGGTCGGTGCCGCCACCACCGTGGCGGAGGTGCTGTCGGTGGGGCTCGAGGAGCTGCGCCGCGCCATCGGCGCCGAGACCGCCGTGGTGTCGATGTGGCCGAATACCCAGAACGCCCCGGAACTGTACGTCTCGGGTCCGGTCGCCGACGGCGAAACCGCCTCGGCGGCACCGTCACCGGGAACCGGCGCGGCCGGGGACGGCGCTGCGGCCATCTCACGGACGGTGCTCGACGCCCGGGCGCGGGCACTGCTGGATCGGACCCGGATGCGGCCGCATCGGGCGATGTTCCCCATCCCGGAGGGCGCGGCGAGCTCCGAGGGCATCGTGGCGCCGCTGGGTGAATTCGGCGACGCGGCACTGTGGGTGCGATTCGCCGCGCCGCGTGCCATCAGTCCCGGCGACTGGTCGTTGTTCTCCCTGCTGGTCGGTCATCTCAGCCTGGCCGTGCAGCGGGCCCGCAACTTCGATCAGGCTCGCTCGACGTCGTTGACCCTGCAGCGCGCCATGCTCGGCCCGATCGAACTGCCACCGGGTTTCGCGGTCCACTACGAACCGGCACTGCCCCCCTTGGAAATCGGCGGCGACTGGTACGACGTGGTGCAGTTGCGCGACGGCACCCTCGGAATCGTGGTCGGCGACTGTGTCGGGCGCGGTCTGTCCGCAGCCGTGGTGATGGGCCAATTGCGTACCGCCGCACAGGCTCTCCTGCTGCGCGGCGCCGGGCCTGCCCAGCTCCTCGCCGAACTCGACACGGTGGCCGCCCGCATCCCCGGCGCCATGTGCACGACCGTATGCGCGGCCATTCTGGATCCGGTTCGCGGACTGGTCCGCTACTCGAGCGCCGGCCATATGCCGCCGGTGCTGGCCGCGCCCGGACGTACCGGCCGGCTGCTCGAGGGCGGCCGGGCGGTGCCGCTGGCGACCTTCGACACCCCGCAGCGGCCCGAGGCGACCACCGCGCTGGAACCGGGCTCGACGCTCGTGCTGTTCACCGACGGTCTGGTCGAACAGCGCGGCGTGGACATCGACGTCAGATTCGAGCAGATCGCCGACGAATTGTCCGGCGCCGCGCCGTATCCGCCGCGCGAGGTCACCGAGGCGGTGCTGAACCGGCTGCGTCCGGAAGCCGGCTACGACGACGATATCGCGATGGTGGTGTACCGGCAGCCGCCGCGCCCGCTGCGGCTCGACATCCCCGCCGAGGCGGGCCGGCTGACCGGCGTGCGCCGTGCGCTGGCCGCGTGGCTGGCGTCCGCCGCCGTCGGACACGACCTGGCCGCCGATCTGGTCTCCGCCGCCAACGAAGCCTGTACCAACAGCATCGAGCACGCCTACCGAACCGGCGCCGCGGGCCGGGTGGTGGTGACCGCCCAGTGCGCGCACGGATCGGTGCTCATCGAGGTGATCGATACCGGCACCTGGCGGCCGCTGCCCGAGGATCCGGGTTACCGCGGCCGCGGATTGGCGATGATGCGCGCGCTCGCCGACGAGGTGGACATCGATCACACCGACACGGGCACCCGCGTCCGGCTGACCGCCGCCCTGCCCTCGGTGACGTTCTCCGCGGCCAGTACGGTGTGAGCCCGGCGCCACCGGGTCGCGCGGGGCGCCGAATGTGACGGTTTGCTTACCGGGGCGGTTCGAGCCTGCCGCCACGCCGGCTCTGCGTCGACAATCACACCATGCGGATTCTGCTGACAGGTGCGGCCGGGTTCATCGGATCTCGAATCCGGCAGGCGCTCGCCGAGGCCGGACACGAACTGGTGGCGATCGACGTGATGCTCGGCGCCGCTCACGGTCGCGATGCCCGGCCTCCCGACGGGGTGCGATGCGCCGACGTGCGCGATCCGGACGCGCTCGACACCGCGTTGCGCGGAGTCGATGTCGTCTGCCACCAGGCCGCCGTGGTCGGGGCCGGGGTGACCGTGCAGGACGCGCCCGCCTACGCCAGCCACAACGACCTGGGCACCGCGGTCCTGCTCGCCGCGATGGATCGTGCCCGATGCCGCCGGCTGGTACTGGCGTCATCGATGGTGGTGTACGGCGAAGGAGGTTATCGGACAGCGGATTCCATCGCGATGACACCGCGCCCACGCCGCCGCGTGGACCTCGAACACGGGGTGTTCGACCATCTCGATCCCGACACCGGTGCGCCGTTGCTGTGGTCGCCGGTGACCGAGGACGCCGCCCTGTGCCCGCGCAGCCTCTACGCCGCGAGCAAGCTGGCCCAGGAGAACTACGCCGCCGCCTGGGCCGCCGCCACCGGATCGTCGGTCACGGCACTGCGCTACCACAACGTCTACGGCCCCGATATGCCAAGGGACACACCGTATTCCGGCGTCGCCGCCATCTTCCGCTCGGCACTCGAGGCGGGGTGCGCGCCGCGCGTGTTCGAAGACGGCGCCCAGATGCGCGATTTCGTCCACGTCGCCGATGTCGCCGCGGCCAACGTCCTGGCGGTCGAACGACCACTCGACGGATTCACGGCACTGAACATCGCCTCCGGGCACCCGATCGATATCGCTACCGTGGCAGGGGTACTCGCCCGTGCGCATCGAGGCCCCGAACCGGTGGTGACCGGCGAATTCCGCCCGGGCGACGTCCGCCACATCGTCGCCAGCCCGGCTCGCGCGCGCGAACTGCTCGGATTCAGCGCCGCCGTCGATCCCGCGCGCGGACTCACCGAATTCGCCGGCGCGCCGCTACGCGTGGCCGCCGGAACCGAACCCCCGCGATGGTGACCGCCGCCGGTGTTCAGACCGCCGTCTCCGAGTCGACGCGCGCCGGGTGCCCCGCCGCCGAATCGGTCAGCAGTGGAAGACGAATCTCGAAGCGGCAGCCTCGTTCTCGATTCCGCGCCGAGATCTCGCCGTGGTGCACCGACAGTAGCCCGGCGGCGATCGCCAGCCCCATACCGCCACCTCCCCCGTCGGCGGCCGGGGAGCGCGCGGTGGTGCCGCGATAACCGGCCTCGAAGATGCGGGGCAGATCCGACTCGGCGATACCGGGACCGGTGTCGTCGATCCGGGCCCAGGCTCGGCCGTGCTCACTCCCGGCGGCGATCTCGATCTCGCCGCCCGGTGGCGTGTGCGTGATCGCGTTCGCGAGCAGATTGGTCAGCACCCTGGTCAGCGCCTGATCGCTGCCCGCCACCATGATCGCCGAATCCGGCTGCCGGGCCCGCACATTCAGCCCGGCCCGGGCAGCGGCCGGGCGGCTCGCGGCCAGGACATCGTCGATCAGCTCACGCAGATCCAGGGGCTCGAGGCGCAACCGGAGGGCGCCCGCGTTGATCTTCGACATCTCGAACAGGTCGTCCACCATGCCCGACAGCCGGGTGGTCTCCCGGACGATCTGCGTCCCGTAGCGCCGCACGTCACCTGCCCCGGCGACCACGCCGTCGGCCAATGCCTCGCCCATCGCGCGGATCCCCGCCAGTGGGGTACGCAGATCGTGGCTGACCCAGGCGACGAGCTCGCGGCGCGAGGCCTCGGCCGCTCGCTCCTGATCCAGCATCTGCTTCTCCCACACCAGCGCTCGCGCCTGCACCCGGCCGAGTACGACCGCGGCCGGGACCGTGACGGCGGTGACGACGGCGAGCACCACCGCCATCCTGGCCAGCGCATCCGAGAACATCAGGCCGCTGACCGCGACGAAACCACACAGTGTCGCCACGGTCGGTATCAACACCAGGATGACCATCGACAGCCCCAGGGAGCGATTGCGGAACAGTCGCAGCCCGACCGCTCCGATCGCCACCACCGGCACGCAACCGGCGAGGGCCCATCCGATCAATCCCGCGACGTCATTCGGCACGATCGCCTCCCGTTCCGGTCCCCCAGGCATATCCGCGGCCCCACACCGTCTCGATGCGGTGCGCGGCGCCGAGTTTGGCGCGTAGCCGTTTGACATGGACCGTGACCGTCGACTGATCGCCGAAACTCCAGCCCCACACTCGCTCGAGCAGTTCCGCCCGGCTGAACACCCGCTGCTGATGAGCCAGCAGGAAGGCCAGCAGATCGAATTCCCGGGCGGTCAGCGCCACCGGGCGCCCGGCGACCTCGACCGTCGCCGCCGCGGGACGCAGCCGGATCTCACCACTGCTCAGTACCCCGGGCGCCGGTGCCGGACCGTGCGTGCGACGCAGCACCGAAGCGACTCGCAGCGCCAGTTCCCGGGGACTGAAGGGTTTGGTCAGATAGTCGTCCGCACCGGCGGTCAAGCCGACCACTCGATCCTCTTCCTCACCCAGCGCGGTGAGCATGATGATCGGCATCTCGCACCGATCCCCCTCGCGCACCGCCCGGCACAGTTCGATGCCGTCGGGCGCCGGCATCATCACGTCCAGGATCGCGAGATCGATCGCACCGCCGGTGAGCTCGCGGGCGGCGTGTTCACCGTCGGCGACCTCGGTGACCTGCAATCCGTCCCGTTCGAGGTAGCGACGCACCACATCGCGCACCACCGGGTCGTCGTCGGCGATCAGAATCCGCATATCGGTCACCAATTCGTGAGGACGAGGTGGGCGAGAACCAGTGTGCCGACCGCTTGCACGGCCAGCCACACGCGCGTGGTCCGGGCCGGCAGCAGCGCGGTGCCCGCCAGTACCCAGACGTCGAACGGCAGCCAGATCCGCTCGGTCTCGGCCTTGCTGAGGCCGCTGGCATCGGCGAGAAGCAGCGCCGCCAGACCGGCCGCGGCCAGCAGCGCCGCCGGATCGACGCGGTTGCGCCAACGCGCCAGCGCACGTCCGGGGCCCGCCCGCAGCTCACCCGGACCGGGCAGGCCGACACCGGCCGGCAACCGGTGCAGAGCCGCGGCGGCCGCCAACCCGACCGCGCACACGGTCGCCGCCAGATTCGCCCAGATCCAGTACGACACCGGCCGCGTGGTCGCGATGCCCTGGTAGTAGCGCCGCACCACGAGGTGATAGCCCTCCAGCCACCAGAATCCGGACAGCGTGAACGCCGCCACCACCGCCAGCGCGCCCAGCAACGCCGGCCACACCGCCCGCACCCCACGCACCGCGATCACGGCGGCAGCCGGGACCACCATCAGCACCAGCCCGTAATTGAGATAGATGCCGAATCCGAACAACACCCCGGCCACGCCGACCAGCACGGGACGGCGCCGCACGGAACTCAGTCCGGCCGCCAGCGCCGCGACGGCCCACGCCGTCACGCCCGCGAAGAACGCGTCGGCCGAGACCGCCAGCCAGATCGCCGCGGGCGCGAGCGCGAGATACGGTGCGGCCGCACGCGCCCGATGCTCGGCGCCCAGCGCCCGCAGCGCCACCAGGACGGCCACCGACGCGCTGCATCCGACCAGGGTGCACACCGTGGAAGCCCATACGCCACCGCCCAATCCGAGACGATCCAGCCACACGAAAACCAGCAACGCACCCGGAGGATGACCGGAGACGTGAGTCGTCCAGGAGTCGGGCTGATAATCCAGGATCCGGCCCGCGAACCCGTGCAGCATCGCCGGGATATCGGTGACACCGCCGACCTCGTGCAGATATTCGTGGCCAGTGGTCAGTCGGCCCGCGAAGCCGCGCTGCCAGCCGTCGACCATGGCGAGTGCGAAGGCCCACGCCAGCGCCGTGATCCAGGTGACGAGCAACAGGCGACGCCAGCCGACCGACGCGGCGACGGTGGGTCCCCGGACGACGACACCGACGGCGACCAGCACGGCCGGTCCGGTCCCCCAGCCGATATGCGGCAACCAGGAGCCGAAGATCGGCGCCGACGCGGCGTACAACGAATCGCGATAGTGCGCGGTGCCGACCCACGGGACGACGAAGGCGGCGGCGACCAGTATCGCGGCGCCCACCGCGCACGTGATGTCGGCGCGGATGCCGGAGACGGGCCGCGCGCGCGATTCGGTGGTGCTGCGGGTATCGCTCACCGGTTCACCGTAGGCCCCGCCGGCCGCTGCTCCATGCTTCCGAGACCGTGCCGTCACAGTTTCGTCACCGTTGCGACCAGCTAATTTCCGACCGAGCGGGCATACGGTCGAACCTGTGAACCCAGTCGAGACCTCGCCCCCGCTGACGGTGGTCATCCCGTGCCGCAACGAAGCGGGCGCCCTGCCCGGTGTGTTGTCGGCGGTGCCCGCCGAATACCGGGTCATCGTGGTGGACAACGGATCCACCGACGCCACCGCGCAGGTGGCTCGTGCCGCCGGGGCCACGGTCGTCACCGAACCCACCCCTGGATACGGGGCCGCCGTGCAGGCCGGGATCGCCGCCACCTCCACCGAACTGGTGGCGGTGCTCGACGGCGACGGCTCGATGGCCCCCGATGAACTCCCGCTGCTGGTCTCCGAACTCACCCCCGGGATCGCGATGGTCGCCGGTCGGCGGCGACCGGTGCCGGGCGCCTGGCCCTGGCATGCCCGGCTCGGAAACTGGTTGCTCGCTGGCTGGCTCCGGCACAGGTATCACCTGCCGGTGCACGATCTGGCGGCCATGCGGGTGATCCGCCGCGCCGAACTGCTCGCACTGGGACCGCTGCATCCCCGCTCGGGTTATCCGCTCGCGTTGCTGGCGGGGGCGGCGCGAGCCGACTGGCGGGTCGTCGAACGCGACGTCACCTACCGGCCGAGAACCCATGGGGTGTCCAAGGTGTCCGGTTCGGTAGTCGGCACGATCCGTGCCGCCCGCGACTTCTGGAGTGTGCGATGACAACACTGCCGTTCACGCTGCTCGTCGTGGCGAAGGCTCCGGTGGCCGGATTCGCCAAAACGCGGCTGACACCACCCCTGTCACCGGGTGAGGCCGCCGACCTGGCCGCCGCCTCACTGCTGGACACCCTGGCCGCGGTACGGGCCAGCAGCGCCGCGCGAGCGGTGGTGGCCTGGACCGGTGAGCTGGATCGCGCGCAGCGCCGGCGCGAGATCGACGCGGCGTTGCGGGATTTCGATATCGTCGCTCAGCGCGGGGCCGATTTCGGGATTCGGCTGGCCAACGCGCACGCCGATGCCGCCCGCGCCGGATTTCCGGTTCTGCAGATCGGGATGGACACCCCGCAGGCCGACTCGGTCCTGCTGACCGAATGCGGGAAAAGGCTGCTGTCGGAAGGCGATTCGGTTCTCGGACCGGCCGCCGACGGTGGCTGGTGGGCGCTCGGCCTGTCGGATCCGCGCCATGCCAGAGTGCTCGCGGAGGTGCCGATGTCCACCGATCGGACCGGGCAGATGACTCGAGAGGCGCTGTCGCGTATCGGATGTCACATCGCACTGCTTCCCGAGCTCGACGATGTCGACCGCTACGACGACATCGCCGGGGTCGCGGCCGGCTGCCAGGGATTGTTCGCCACCGCCGCGGCGCGGCTCATCTCGGCTGCCGCCGGCCACCACCGATGACGGCGGGCGCCGGGGATCGACTGCTGCTGCCCGCCGCGGTGCGCGCCCGCATCGCCGCGGCGCGCTCCCCGGAGGTCGCGGCACGGATCGGCATCGCGATCGGTGGCACGGTGACGCTGTGCTTCGTCACCGGCCTGATCAGCCACTGGATCCAGCATCCGCCCTCGTGGTTCGCCTGGCCGGCGCATCCGGTGTGGCTGTACCGGGTCACCCAGGGAACCCACGTGGTCAGTGGAGTGATCACGATTCCGCTGGTGCTGGTGAAACTGTGGTCGGTATATCCCCGCCTGTTCGCCCGGCCGATCCTCGGTAACCCGCTGCGGGTGGCCGAACGCGGTGCCATCGCGATGCTGGTCGGATCGATACTCTTCCAACTGGCGACCGGACTGTGCAACATCGCTCAGTTCTACCCGTGGCGGTTCTTCTTCACGACCACGCATTACGCGATGGCCTACATCGCCTTCGGCGCTCTCGCGATCCATCTGGCGGTCACATTGCCTGTCGTGCGAGACGTGCTCACCCGGCGGGGACCCGGGCCGCGAGCCGACGCCGACGCCGCGCACCGGCCGCGGCGATCGACGGCGGCCGCGGTGGCCCCGAGACGTGTGGTGCTGACCGCCGCGGCCGTTTCGGCCGCCGTGGCGGGATTGTCCATCGCCGGCCAGTCGGTGCCGTGGCTGCGCCGGGTCTCCGTGCTCGCCCCGCGCAGCGGAACCGGACCGCAGGCGGTGCCGATCAACCGCACCGCCCGGCAGGCCGCCGTGGTCGAGCGAGCCCTCGATCCGGACTACCGGCTGACCGTCGCGGTGGGATCTCGCATCCGCGCGTTCTCGCGGGCGGAATTGACGAGCCTGCCGCAGCATGCCGCCGTCCTCCCGATGGCCTGCGTGGAGGGGTGGAGCGTATCGGCCCACTGGTCGGGAATACGGCTGCGCGACCTGCTCGCCGCGGTCGGCGGCTACGGCGGCGGCGAGGTCAC
Organism: Nocardia spumae; assembly: GCF_020733635.1. Taxonomy (NCBI): domain Bacteria; kingdom Bacillati; phylum Actinomycetota; class Actinomycetes; order Mycobacteriales; family Nocardiaceae; genus Nocardia; species Nocardia spumae. The sequence continues at coordinate 4,032,806 of NZ_JAJFZL010000001.1, forward strand.
CGTCCGCTCCCTGGAACAGGGCGGTCTCTACAGCAGTTCATCGCTCCCGCATCCGCACGTGGTGGACGATTCGACTCTGATCGCCTTGCGGCTCAACGGATCCGATCTCGATGTGGATCACGGGTTCCCGTGTCGTCTCATCGCACCGAACCGGCCGGGTGTGCTGCAGACCAAATGGCTGTCACGGATCGAGGCCGGGCCATGACCGTGGTGCGTGCGGTGCTGCTGCTGTCCGGCCTCGCGGCGGCCGGGTACGGGATCGACCTCGTGCTGACGATGAGGCCCGTCGAACTGCTGTCCATCGCGATCTGGTTCCTGGGTGTGATCGTGCTGCACGATGCCGTCTTCGCACCGCTGTCCGCGGGCGTGGGTGCGATCGGCCGCCGCTGGGTGCCCGCCGGCGTCGTCGCGCCGGTGGCGATCGGTGCCGTCGCCACGGTCACGCTGGTGGTGGTAGCGGTCCCCGTCGTCCGGCGCGGTGGCGCGGTCGCGAATCCGACTGTGCTGGACCGCGATTACGGCGTGGGCCTGGCGATCGCGGTGGCGCTGGTCTGGGCGGGGGTCGGCGGCGCGGTACTACGGCGCCGGCGGCGCGAGGGTCGCCGCCGCACCCCGGGTGACGCGTAGTGTTCGATAGGTCGCGCCCGCGCGCCGGGCGGTCGAGCCGCACCTCGCCCGCAGCAGCCCTCCGATCGTGAAGGAGTCTCGCCCATGATCATCGATCTGACCGGCCGGACCGCACTGGTCACCGGCTCGACGCAGGGAATCGGGCTGGCGATCGCCGAGGGTCTGGCGCGCAGCGGCGCGCGGGTCGCGGTCAACGGCCGCACCCGCGACCGAGTCGACGAAGCGGTGTCGGCACTGCGCGCCGACGGCGCCGACGTCCTCGGCGTCACCGCCGATGCGACGAGTACCGAGGGCGTGGACCGACTGCTCGCCGAACTTCCCGCGGTGGACATTCTGGTGAACAATCTCGGGATCTTCGGCGCGGTACCGGCCCGCGAGATCACGGATGCGCAGTGGCGCACCATCTTCGAGGTCAACGTGCTGTCGGCCGCGCGGCTGATCCGTGCCTATCTGCCCGGCATGATCGCCAGGGAATGGGGCCGCGCGATCCAGATCGCCAGTGACTCGGCGGTGGTCGTGCCCGAGGAGATGATCCATTACGGGGTATCCAAGACCGCACTGCTGGCACTGTCGCGCGGCTTCGCCAAGGACGCCGCGGGCTCCGGCGTCACCGTCAACTCGGTCATCGCCGGGCCTACCCACACCGCCGGTGTGGAGGATTTCGTCTATCAGCTCGTGGACCGGTCACTGCCCTGGGACCGGGCACAGCGCGAGTTCATGCGCGAGCATCGGCCGCAATCGCTGATCCAGCGCCTGATCGAGCCGGAGGAGATCGCCAATATGGTGGTCTATCTCAGCTCGCCGTTCGCCTCGGCGACCACCGGGGGCGCGCTCCGTGTGGACGGCGGATACGTGGATTCGATTCTGCCGTAACGGAATCCGCCCGCGATCGGTCAGTCGTCGGTCTTGATCTTCTTCATGATCAGATGCGAATCGACGCGGGCCACCGCGGCCAGGCTCATCAGCCGGCTGGTCAAGAAGGTCTCGAAGATCGCCTGATCGGCCACCGCGACCCGGATGAAGTAATCGGGCCGCCCGAAGAGTCGATGGAATTCCACGACCTCGTCGTAGGAGGCGACCGCCCGCTCGAATTCCTCGACCGTCTGCAAGTCGTTGATGCTGATCTCGACCGCGACCACGACCTCGAAGGCCCGGCCCATCGCGGCGGTATCGATGCGCGCCCGATAACCGCTGATGATTCCGGCGTCCTCGAGCCGTTTGACGCGTCGCAGACACGGCGGCGGGGTCAGGCCGACGCGCTTGGCCAGTTCGACGTTCGTCAACCGGCCGTCGCGACCGAGTTGAAACAAAATATCTCTATCGACCGAATCCAGGCGCATTTCGTATCTCTCCGACGCTGACGGTGGCCACTTTCGGACACCATATTACGTCGAGTAACACATAAAATTACCCGGGTGAGGATCAGTACGACATCGACACCGACCACCGAACCCGCTGTCGCGACGACCGACCCGGCGCGATCGGATCTGCGCGCGGCGCTGGCCGACTCGGGCTCGGTCGGCCTGGCACTGGTTCCACTGGGCCTGGCGCTCGGGGTACTGGTCGTCCACGCGCACCTGGCCTGGTGGTGGGCGCCGGTATTCGCGGGCTTCATCTACGCCGGATCGCTGGAATTCCTGCTGATCGGACTGCTGACCGCGACCACCCCGCTGGCCCAGGTGGCGCTGACGGCATTTCTGGTCAATTCCCGGCACGTCTTCTACGCCCTGTCCTTTCCGCTGCATCGCATGCCCGGCCGCGTGGCGAAGGGATATGCGACGTTCGCGCTGACCGACGAGGTCTACGCGTTGACCACCGGGGCATCGGCCCGCCGGTGGAGCGGGCGCCGAATCCTGTTGCTGCAGCTTCTGTGTCAGGGGTATTGGGTTGCCGGAGCGACCCTCGGCGCCGCGGGTGCGGCCGTCTTGCCGATCCGGCTCGACGGCCTGGATTTCGCCCTGACGGCGTTGTTCGCCGTACTCGCCGTGGACGGCTACCGGGCGCGGCCGGATCTGCCGGTCCCGGTGGCGGCTCTGGTCTGCGCGCTGATCGCCCGGTTCGCACTGCCCGGGCAGATGCTCCCGGTGGCACTGGGACTGTTCACCGTCACCCTGTCGATCCGACGCGTCCGCACCCGGAAAGAGTCCTCCCGTGCCTGACACCCGCTATCTGGTGACCGCCGTCGCGGTATGCGCCGTCGTCACGTGGTCGCTGCGCGCACTGCCGTTCGCCGCGCTGACACCGCTGCGCACCGACGCCACCGTGGACTACCTCGGCCGGACCATGCCGGTCGGCGTCATGGTCGTACTCGCCGGGTACACCGTGCGCGATATCACCCCGGCTCAGCTGTGGCCCACCGCGCTCTGCCTGGCCGTGACCGTCGGGTTGCACCTGTGGCGGCGCCACGCCGCCCTCAGCGTGCTGACCGGCACCGCGGTCCACGTCGCCCTCGCCACCTGCCTGGCGAATACCTAGCGCCGATATCCGGCGGCGCGGGCACGCGGCATCCGATGCCATTTCCGATCGGAAGTACCGGAACGCGGCGCTCGGACGCGCGAGCTACGCGAGCGCACCACGAAGCGATACCTAACCCCTTGCGCGAGAAGAGGATTGCCTGGCGGGCGAGACCCCGGCACACCCACCGGGTACATTGTGGACCGTGACCAACACTTCCGGAGACGCGTATCCCCTCGCCGACGCGATGACCACCTCGGTCGCCGTGCACGACGATGCGACCGTGCTCACCGTGGCCGGCGAGGTCGATCTGGCAACCGCTCCCGCACTGCAGAGTGCGATCGAGGCGACCCTCGGCGGTGAACCGGCGACACTGATCATCGATCTGCTGCAGGTGAGCTTCCTGGCTTCGGCCGGAATGGCCGCCCTCGTCGCCGCCCATCAGCGGGCCGGCACCACGACTCGCATCGTTCTCGTCGCCGAGGGTCCCGCCACCAGCAGGCAACTCAAGCTCACCAATCTCGATCAGGTGTTCGCTCTGCACCCGACACTCGATGCCGCCCTCGCCGCGCTGCGGCAGGACTGACCTCACCCGGGGCCCGAGGGACCGCCGGCAGTTCGTCGTCGAACTGCCGGCGGATCCGTTCAGACCAGCTCGCGCAGCTGTTCGATCAGCTTGACCCGTTCCGGCGCCGTCTCGGCCAGCGGGACCACGTTGAGCACCGTGACGCCCGCCTCACGGAACGCCGCGACCCGTTCGGCGACGAAGCCGGCCGAACCGATCAGCGAGATGTCGCGCACCAGATCGTCGGGGACCACCTTGGCGGCCTCCTCCTTGCGACCGGCCAGATAGAGCTCCTGGATGCGGTCGGCCTCGGCGCCGTAGCCGTATTTGGTGGCCAGGGTGTGATAGAAGTTCTTGCTCTTGGCGCCCATGCCGCCGATGTAGAGCGCCAGATGCGGCTTGATGAACTCGCGCAGCGGCTCCACGTTGTCACCGATGGCCAGCGCGGGACCGGCGTAGACGTCCAGTTCGCCGAGTGCGGGATCGCGTTTCGCGGTACCCGCCGCCAGCGCCTCACCCCACACGTCCCGAGCCTTCTCCGGCAGGAAGAAGATGGGCTGCCAGCCTTCGGCGAGTTCGGCGGCCAGCTGCACGTTCTTCGGGCCGAGCGCGGCCAGTAGCACCGGAATGCGTTCGCGCACCGGATGATTGATCAGCTTGAGCGGTTTGCCCAGACCGGTGCCGCGATCGGCGGGCAGCGGGATCGTGTAGTACTTGCCCTGATATTCGAGACGTTCACGCCGCCACACCTTGCGGCAGATCTCGACCACCTCGCGGGTGCGGCCGATCGGGGCGTCGTAGGGCACGCCGTGGAAACCCTCCATCACCTGTGGACCGGAGGCGCCCAGACCGAGGATGTAGCGGCCGTCGGAGACGTAGTCCAGTCCCGCGGCCGTCATCGCGGTCAGGGTGGGCGTACGGGTGTAGAGCTGCAGGATGCCCGACGCCAGCTGCACCCGATCGGTCTTGGCCGCCAGATAGCCCAGTCCGCTCACCGCGTCGTAGGAGTAGGCCTCGGGGACGAAGACGATGTCCAGGCCGGCCCGCTCGAGATCGGCGACCTCGGCCGCGACCTCCTTGAAGCCCCCCGCATAGTTGATGCCCAATCCGATCCGCATCTATGCAACTCCGTTCATATGCAACCAGTTGCAATGAGGCTATAGCACCCCATTACCCGTAACAAATGCGATCCACGACACCAGCCGGGTCGCGCAGCTTCCATCCTGCACACCGCCCGCACACCGCGATCACCAGGGCGGCCCGGCCCGATCCGCGACCGCCGCGCACGCCCGGTACGGTTGTTCGCGTACCGCACGCCCATTCCTCGAAACGGGAGGCCCCGCAGCATGTCTCAGGACACCGCATCGTCGCCGGACACCACGACGTTCGGAGACTCGACGATCGGCCGATACCTGGACGATCTCGCCGCCAAGATCCCCGCACCCGGCGGCGGCGCGGTGGCGGCACTGCACGCCGCACAGGGCGCCGCCCTGGTGGCCATGGTGGCCCGCTACACCACCCGAGCCAAAGACGCCGACAACCGCCCGGCGATCGACCGGATCATCGCCGCCGCGGATGCCGCACGCGCGCGTGCGCTGGCCTTGGCCGATGCCGATGCCACCGCCTTCACCGCCGTGGGAGCCGCCTACAAGCTCCCCAAGGACACCGACGAGCAGATCACGGCACGCAAGGACGCCATCGCCGCCGCACTTCTCGAAGCCGCGCGGGTCCCGGCCGCGGTGGTCGCCGAGGCCGACGAGGTGCTGTCGCTGGCCGCGGACCTGCTGCCGATCGGCAATCCGAACGTCGTGACCGATATCGGAGCGGCGGCCGACGCCGCCCGCGCCGCGGCCGCGAGTTCGCAGCTGAACATCGCCATCAACGTCGGCTCGCTCGGTGATCACGAGGCCGAGGAATTCGCCCCCGCGCTGCGGCGGGTGGAGGAGATCTTCGCCCGCGCCGACGCGCTGCACACCGACGTACTCGCCGCCGTCGTCGGCTGAGAGCCTTACCACACCCCTCGCGAAACCTCGATTAGCCACGCCGTAACTGTGATCACGAAGCGAGAACTATCCGGCGGATCATGATCATCCGGATCTAGAATCGAGGTCTTCGGTACGCAACCCACCTGAGGGGGTGGAGCCATGCGGAACATGATACGTCATGTACTCCTGGCAGCAGTTATCGCACTCATCGCCGCGGCTACGACCGGCACCGCGGCCGCGACGGTGGCACCGCGGATCGCGCCCGTAGCCTCGATCTCCCCCGCCGGCGGCGCGGTCGTCGGGATCGCGCATCCGGTGACCGTCAGATTCACCGCACCCGTCACCGATCGCACCCGTGCGGAGCGTTCCGTGCACATCGGGACCTACCCCGGCACGTTCTCCTGGACCAGCGACCGCGAATTGGTCTGGACCGCCACCGGATACCTGCCCGCCGACACCCGATTCACGGTGTATGCGGGCAACGCCCGCGCGGATTTCCGGACCGACGGCGGCACCAGCGCCGACGCCGATATGTCGGCGCACACCTTCACCGTCTTCGTCCCCGGCCAGGCGCCGCGGGTGATGCCGGCATCGATGGGCAAGCCGGGGCGTGAGACTCCGGTCGGCACCTTCCCCGTCATGGAGAAGGACCGCACCATCATCTTCGATTCGCGCACCATCGGCATCCCGCTCGACGATCCGGAGGGGTACTACCTCACCGGTGAGTTCGCCGAGCGCCTCACCTCCGGCGGTGTGTTCGTGCACTCGGCGCCGTGGTCGGTCGGCGACCAGGGAAACGCGAACGTCAGCCACGGCTGCATCAATCTCGCGCCCGCCGATGCCGAGTGGTACTACGACACCGTGAGCGTGGGCGATCCGGTGACCACCCACTGGTGATCAGCGCGCGGCTTCGGCCGCCTCCACCACATGGCGCATGAGCAGCGCGGTGGTGACGGGCCCGACACCACCGGGTACCGGACTGAGCGCTCCCGCCCGGCCCTCGACCGTCGCTGCGTCGACATCGCCGACGATGCCGCCGTCGGGACCCTCGTTGGTGCCGACGTCGATCACCACCGCGCCCGCACGCACATGGTCACCTCCGATCAGCCCGGCCCGCCCGGCCGCCGCGACCACGACGTCGGCCGCCGAGGTGACAGCGGGCAGATCGGTGGTCCGCGAATGACAGACCGTCACCGTCGCATTCTCGGCCAGCAGCAGCTGTGCCAGAGGTTTGCCGACGACATTCGACCGGCCCACGACCGCCACATGACGGCCGGCCAGCGCGATGTCGTGATGTTTGGCCAGCTCCACCACCGCCTGGGAGGTGGCCGGCGGAAATCCCGGCAGTCCGGCGGCCAGCAGGCCCAGTGACAGCGGGCTCACCCCGTCGACATCCTTGACGGCGGCGATCGCGGAGCTGACATCGTTGAGGTCCACTCCGGCCGGCAGCGGTGTCTGCAGCATCACCGCGTGCACCGCCGGATCCTCGCTCAATGTCGCCAGGGCCCCGCGAATCTCCTCCGCACTCGCCTGCGCTCCGAAATCGGTCTTCTCGCATTCGATGCCGAGCCGTCCCGCGGCGCGCTGCAGCGAATTGACATACCACCCGCTGGCCGGATCGTCATTGGCGATCACCAGCACCAGCCGCGGCGCGGCCCCGGATTCGGTGAGCGTGGCCGCGCGTTGCTTCGTCTCGGCGTTGAGGTCGGCGGCGAGTTGTTTGCCGGTCAGCGAAATGGTGTCCACCCGGTCACCTTATCGGGCCGCGCACCAGCGTCGACGGCCGCCGCCACCGGGACGGGAGTCGGATCCGACGGGGCAAATCCGGGCTCGTGACCGACTCGGGCCGTATGGTGGGCACGGTTGTCTCCAACGATCGTGCCGAAACAAGCGCGTGATCCCGCTCGCCCGGAAAGGTGTCTACCGACTTGAACATCGCCAGACGTATGACACATCTTCTCGTCGCGGCAACGGCCACCACACTGCTGGCCGGCCCCCTCACCGCGACTGCCACGGCCGCCGACGGACCGGCGCCGCTCTACAACTCCGCCCAATCCAACTTCGTCAACGGCAACGACGCGGCCGGCCTGGCCGACCTGCGCGCGCTGCTGGACAACACCCCCGACGATGCGCAGGCATTGGCCCTGCAGGGCATCTGGTCGGATTACACCGGCGACTTCGTCACCCGTGAGACCGCGTTCAACCGGCTCGCGGCCATCGATCCCGAGATGGCCCAGGGCGCACGGGGTGTCATCGGCGCCATCGGCGCGGCCGTGGGCACCCTGCCCAATCCGCTCCCGGCGATCGCCGGTCCGCAGACCGGGATCGTGGTGCTCGGCTACGGGCTGCTGCCCGACGGCTCACTGCGGCCCGAGCTGGTGAACCGGCTCACCGCGGCGTGGTTGCAGGCTCTCGCCGCACCGATGTCGCCGATCGTCGTCACCGGCGGCAATCCGCAGAACGGCGTCCCGGAGGCGGGAGCGATGGCCGGCTGGCTGATCGGTCACGGCATTCCCGCCAACCGCGTCCTGGTCGAGGATCGTGCCAATTCCACCGTGCAGAACGCGTTGTTCAGCTCGCAGATGCTGCGGGATGCCGGCGCGACCAGCGCGATCGTGGTGACCTCGCCCAACCACATCCGCCGTTCGGTGGCCGATTTCATCGTCGCCGGAACGCGGGTGGTCGGCGCGACGACCTCGCTCGATCAGCTGGTGTCGCAACTGCCCCCGCCCAACAAGGCCGCGCAACGAGGTATCTACCTCGATGCCACCCGCACCTTCCTGCTCCCGGCCTCCCGGTAGCACGCCCCCCGAAATCCGGTGCCCCGGTCGATATCCGGTTGACCACCGGCCGACAATGAACAGGTGAGCGACCCCGGACCCGAGGCACCCGACGACGCCGCCCTGGTGGCGGCCCTGCGGGGTGCGGGATGTGTCTTCGCCGAAGAGGAGGCCGCGCTGTTGCGAGGCGCGGCCTCCTCCTCCGAGGAACTCGCGGGGCTGGTGACGCGGCGGGTGCGCGGTACGCCACTGGAACACCTGCTCGGCTGGGCGGAGTTCCGCGGGCATCGCATCGCGGTCGGTCCCGGCGTCTTCGTGCCGCGGCGACGCACCGCTTTTCTCGTCGACCGAGCCTTGGCGCGAACCGCCGCCGCGGCCGGTGACGAACGCACCGTGGTCGACCTGTGCTGCGGTTCCGGCGCCCTGGGGTGGGCTGCCACCACCGCCCTGCGCACCGCGGGTGTGCGGGTGCATCTGGTCGCCGCCGATATCGATGTCGCGGCGGTCGTCTGCGCCCGCCGCAATCTGGAACCATTGGGCGCCAGGGTGTTTCAGGGTGATCTGTTCGCGGCCCTGCCATCGGAGCTGATCGGGCGCGTCGACCTGCTGCTGGCCAACACTCCGTACGTGCCGACCGCGATGATCGCGCGGATGCCGCCGGAGGCCCGCGATCACGAACCGCGTGCCGCCCTCGACGGCGGTGCGGACGGCCTCGACGTCCTGCGCCGGCTGGCTCCCGAGGCCGCACGCTGGCTCGCCCCCGGTGGGCAGATGTTCGTCGAGACCGGCGAATCGCAGCAGGACACCGCGGCCGCGATCATCGAACAGTCCGGTTTGACGTCCTCGATCGACCGGTCGGCGCCGGACGGCACGATCGTCGTCGGCGGGAGCCGCCGTGCGCGGTGATCGCCGGGGCGGTGCTCACCCGCGTCCGAGCCCCTGCTGGATATCGCCGACGATCCGCAGCTGTTCCCGTACCCCCGCCAGGCCGGCGGCCACGGCGGAAGGATCCGGTTGTGTTGCGGCCCGGGCATATTCGGCCACCCCGGCTTCGATCGTCGTCACCGCCTCGGCGGCCCGGTCCCGTGGTGGTTGCCGCAATTCCGGGCGCAGACCGGAGATCGCGACCAGATGGTCGTCCAGTGCCGCCGCCGACTGCTCCAGATCGGCGCGCAGGGTGACGGTCGCGGCGGTGTCGTAGGCCGGCACCGCACGCAGCGCCGCGACCGCGTCCCGCAGTCGCCGATGCAAGCGCGCCTCGGGATCGTGGGACCTCGCCCACGACTCCGGAGCGCGCGTCGCGATGCCGGGCACCACCTGGTTCTCGGCCGTGATGCGGCGGCGCTGATGATTCCAGGCCACCACACCGACCGCGATCACACCGCCGGTGACGACCAGGAATGCAAGCAGGAGCAGCAGAACCATGTCATCTCCCGTGGTGGATGGTGGTGTGCCCGGTGCTGTGGTGGGTGCTCCCGCCGCCGTGCCACATCGAGAAGGCGACGACCAGGCCGATGATCAGCAGGGTGATCGCGGTAACCAACGCGGCCAGTTTCACCTTGCTCCAGGGGCGGCGGCCGACCACCTCACCGGTGAGGCCGTTGATGTAGAGCTGGAACGGTGTGTTCGCGTACATCACCGTGAGCAGCCAGATCGGCAGCAGGAGATGCTTGTACGCCAGCGAGTTCCAGGTCGAGCGCAGATCGTGGATGCGCTGCCGGTCGCCGCCGATATCGTGGCGTACGGTGTCCTCGATCACCTTCTCCATCCGCCCGCGTGCGACCGGGAACATCTGCTCGGCGTCACGGTCGTAGGTGCGGGCCAGATGTCCGGCGACGTATTCGGGCGAATAGATCGTCGCCTCGGCTACCGGCCACGGCTCGAGTTCGGCGACCCGATCCCGGTCGTCGGTATCGTTGGCCAGGACCGGAAGATCGGTGAACCGATTGCCGACCTCACCGCCTGCCGGATACCAGCGGATCCCGGTGCGGCTCTTGAGTTCTCCGTCGTCCCAGTACCGCTCCTGGTACTCCTCGCCACGTTCGCCGCGATACCGGGTGTGCACATCGGCGTCGTAGGTGAAGTAGGCGTGGTACACGCTCGCCAGTGAGCCGAGACGCTTGTACTTCTTGAAGGCGGTCGGCGCGAACCAGCGTCCGGCGACCCATTTCTCGACCCGCTCGCGGGCCGCCTTCTCGTCGATACGAAACGGTACGACGCCGTCGACCCGCAGCCGGGCCGGCGCATTGTGCACATCTTCACGCTGGATCGCGGTGGCGCAGTACGGACATCGTGTCGCGGTCAGGCTGCCGACGAACGTCGTTGTGCCCCCGCAGTTCTGGCATTTCACCTCGCGGTCGCCGGTGACCTGCGGCCCCGCCGTCACGGCCTGAGCGGCCCGCAACTCGCCCATCGCCTGTCGCAGATCGCGTGCGAAGACCGGTGCGTGCGGCGCCGACAGCGGCGAATAGTTACCGCAACTCGGGCAGCGCAACTGCTGTGCGGCGATATCGAAGACGAGCTGCCCGCCACAGGCGGCGCAGGGATAGGTGCGGGTCAGCTCGGTCCGATGCAGCATGGCGCGATCCGGTGCCGCCGGGGGCGGCCCGGGCGGTGGCTCCACGGGCGGGGCGAACCGCCCGGGCGGGCCGGCGCAGGCGGGGGCCGATGGCACCCCGGGCGTCGGCGCGCCCAGCGCCGAGGGCAGCGGCGGCGGCGCCATCGCCGGCGGGGGCACCGACCCCGGCGCCGGAAACGGCGGCGGCGCAGCAGGATACGGCGCCGCGGCATGCGGTGGCGGAAACCTCCGGTCCGGTGGCGACGGTATGTCGTTCATCTACTCCCCCGAGATCGGACGTCGCTCAGCCCGCGGGCGGCATCGGCGGCGGGGTTCCCGGCAGCGGCGGCGGTCCGGCGAACAACGGCTGCAGGGCCGGTACCGATCCGGCGGCCGCCCAGGCCTGCATACCGTCGGTCCACACATTGGTCCGCGGTGTGAGCTGACCGCTCGAGACGAACTGCCGCAGCTGGTCGACCGGGAACGGTCCCGCCGCCTGCCCGTTCAGATCGACGTGGAACTGTGGCTGCCCGGGCAGCGGCGGCGGCTGCCGCGGGGCGAATCCGCCCTGGACCGCGCCGGCGAGCTGTCCGCCCAGCGCGACCCCCATCCCCGCCTGCATCGCGGCGCCGACCGCACCCTGAGCGGGGTTCTGCGCCGCCGCCAGCATCGCGTCGGCGGCCTGCACCTGCTGATAGCGGTTCGGATCACGGACGTTGTCGGCGAATCCGCTCGCCTCCACACCGCGGGCCACGCCGCGGGTCATCGCCTGCTGGATCTCCTCGGGCAGCGAGATCGTCATGGTGACCGCGTCGACGCCCAACCCGAACGACGCCACCCGCTGCGCCACGAATTCGCGCAGTTTGTCGGACAATTCGACCTGGCGCCCCTGCAGATCGATCGCCCCCAGACCACTGGCCAGCACCATATCGGAGAACGCGAGCACGATATTGCGCCGCAGCAGATCGGTGATCTGCTCCATCTCGACCACGCTCTCGGTGCCGATCACCTGCCGCAGGAAGACGGCCGGATCGAGCACCTTGACGATGGTGGTGCCGTTGGCCCGCACCTGCACCATCCGGAAGTCGGGATCGCGCACGGTCACCGGTTGCGGTGTGCCCCATCGCAGATCGGTGACCGGCCGGGTGTTGACGAAGTACACCTCGGAGCGGAACGGGCTGTCGAAGCCGTGCCTCCAGCCCTGCAGGGTGGACATGATCGGCATGTTCTCGGTGGTCAGCGTGTAGTGACCGGGACCGTAGCGGTCGGCGAGCTGCCCGCGGTAGACGAAGACGGCCTGCTGACCCTCGCGCACGATCAGCTCGGCGCCGTTCTTGATCTCGTTGTCGTAGCGCGGAAACCTCCACGCCAGTGTGGTATTCGTATCGTCGAGCCATTCGATGATGTCGACGAATTCGCCACGGATCTTGTCCATCAGGCCCATGCGTTGGCTCCGTCCTCCCTCGGCGCATTCCGCCGCGCCGAGTATGGCACACCCCGATTCGGCGGGGCCGCTAGCATGAATCGTCGTGGAGCAGCGCTATGTACGGCGATCGGGCCGGGTGATCCTCGCCGATATCGACGATCGGATCCTGCTCATCGCCTACCGCGGCACGCTCGATCCGCTGTACTGGATCACTCCCGGCGGCGGTATCGACGAGGCGGAGTCGCCCGCCGAGGCCGCGGTGCGAGAACTCGGCGAGGAGACCGGCGTGCGGCTCACGCCGGACGAGCTGGGGCCGCAGGTGGCCATCGCCTCCGGCTATCTCGAGATACCGGGGTGGCTGGCGGGGGTGTTCCGCGAGGACTACTTCTTCCACCGCTTGCCGACCGCGGGCACCGCGTTGGACACCAGCGGGCTGCTGCACTACGAGAGCGCCGCCATCGATGAATACCGCTGGTGGAGTGTCGATGATCTCGCCAGGACCGATCAGACCGTGTACCCGCTCGGACTCGCCGCACTGCTGAGCGAGCTGCTGGCGGGACGGAGACCGGCGGAACCGGTCACGCTGCCCTGGCGCGACCGGTCCGCGGAAACCTCCTGATCCGGCGGATCAGGGCTTGCGGCCGGTGAATTCGTCCATCGAGTGGTACACGCCCACCTTGTTCAGGTAGAAGTCTCGCAACTTCAGCGGCAGCAGGCCCGAGATGGCCCGGTTGAACCGGGAGGTCCACGGCAGCACCACCAGCGGCGTCCCGTTCTTCATCTCCTGCCAGGCGGTGTCGACGACCTCTTCCTGCTCGAGGATCGGGGTGAACCAGAATCCCTTGGCGCCGTCGAACATTCCGGTGTTGATGTAGGTCGGGCACACGGTGGTGATCTTGACGTGCTCGTTGCCGGACTGCTCGAGTTCCAGCCGCACCGAATCCGACCAGCCCAGCGCCGCCCACTTGGACGCGGCGTAGACACTCATCCGCGGATTGGAGACCAGCGCGGCCGAGGACGCGATGTTCAGCATGCGCGCGGGCGTCTTGCGGTTCACCATCGCGGGCAGGAATTCCAGTGCGGTGTACATGGGCGCGAGCGAGTTGATGGCCATCGTCTTGTCGATGTCGGCGCGGTTGTCGGTCTCCCAGAAGTAGCCGTTGCCGCGCACGATTCCGGCATTGTTGATCAGCACGTCGATATCGCCGACCTCGTCACGCACCGCGGCCGCGGCGGCGGCGATCGACTGCTGATCGGAGACGTCGACCGCGTACTGATGCACGCGGCTCACCGCCCCGGAGGACAGTTCGGCCACGGTCTGTTTCAACGCGGTCTCGTTGATATCCCACAGCACCACATCGGCGGCCTGCTCGCGCACCGCCCGCTGGGCGAAGGATTTGCCCAGACCCATCGCAGCGCCGGTGATCAGCACCCGCTTGCCCGCGACCGTATCCATATCCGTTCCTTTCCAGAGGCGCCCGAGGGGCGAAATCACTTCTGCCGCAAGGTCTTCATCACACCGAAGTACAGCGTCATGGTCTTCGCCCACAGCGCCTCCGACATCCCCGGCAGCGGTGCGATCGGCAGGGCCCGCTGGACGGCGATGGTCTGTGTGTCGACGTATTTCAGCAGCCCCTCCGGACCGTGCCGACGGCCGTTGCCGGAGATCCCGAGCCCGCCCGAGGGAGCCGCGACACTGCCCCAGGCCGCGATGAAGCCCTCGTTGACGTTCACCGATCCGGCGTGAATACGGGCGGCGATCGCCCGGGCACGGCCGGTATCCCGGCTCCACACACTGGCATTGAGACCGTAGGACGTGTCGTTGGCCTGTTCGACGGCCTCGTCGTCGCTGTGTACCCGGTAGATCGAGACGACCGGGCCGAAGGTCTCCTCGCGGTAGACCGTCATCCCCGGCCGCACGCCGGCCAGGACGGTGGGTTCGTAGAAGTAGGGGCCCAGATCCGGGCGCGCGCGCCCGCCGGCCAGGACGGTAGCGCCCTTGGCGACCGCGTCCTCGACGTGAGCGGTCACCGTTTCCAGCTGGCGCGGGAAGGTCAGCGACCCCATCTCGTAGGAGTAGTCGAGGTCCGTGCCCAGTCGCAATGCCTGTGTGGCCGCGGTGAATTCGGCGACGAACCGATCGTGGACCCGGTCGTGCACATAGATCCGCTCGATCGATTCGCACAGCTGCCCGGCGGAGGCGAAACAGGCCCGCACCGCGATCTTGGCGGCCGCGCTCACATCGGCGTCCTCCAGGACCAGCAGCGGATTCTTTCCGCCCAGCTCCAGTGAGCAGCCGATCAGCCGCTCCCCCGCCTGCTGCGCGATGGTCCGGCCGGTGGCACTGGACCCGGTGTAGTCGACGTAGTCGGCGCGCGCGATCACCTCGCCGCCGATCACCGATCCGCGGCCGAGGACCGCCTGCCACAGCCCCTCGGGCAGGCCGGCGCGTTCGGCGACATCGATCGCCCACAGCGCGGTCAGCGCGGTCTGATTGTCCGGCCGCGCGACCACGGCATTGCCCGCCATCAGCGCGGGCAGCGCGTCGGAGGCCGCGAGTGCGAGCGGATAGTTCCACGGCGAGATGACGGCGACCACACCCTTGGGCCGGTTGCGGACCTCCACCTGGGTGAGCACCGGGAGCACGCCGCGCGGGCTGCGCGAGGCGAGCAGGCGCGGGGCGGCCGCGGCGTAGTAGCGGGCGTTGACGGCGACGTCGCCGACCTCGTCGAAGGCGTGCACCCGAGATTTTCCGGCCTCGGTCTGCACGATGTCGAGAACGGTGTCCTGCTCGGCGAGCACCAGATCGTGGAAGCGGCGCAGCACCGCCGCGCGCTCACGGACCGGCACCCGCGCCCAGCGTTGCTGGGCGATGCGGGCGGTGGCGAAGGCGGATTCGATATCGGCGGTCGAGGACTGCGGCAGATCGGCGATCTTCGTCCCGTCGGCCGGCGCGAAGATCTCCACCGAGGCGGCGCCGCCCGCGCGGGCGCGGGCCAGCAGACGCTCCACCAGCTCCCGCGGCAGCGCGGTGGTCAGTTCCGGGGCGGTCGTCATTGTCGGCCCTCTCGATCGGCGGGCGTCCAACAATTCGCTGAACACCAGTGTTAGATTAACACCGCTGTTAGATTAATGGCGGTGGGCCGCGTGCTGTCAAGTCCGTGGCGAGCGATCAGGGAGGTACCACAGATGTCCGAGGATGCGGTGGTCACCACTCACAGCGGCGCCCGCCGCGGCCGCCCGCCACAGACCCGCGAACAGGCCGACGAGGTCCGGTCCCGCATCGTCGCCGCCACCGCGGCGGTATTCACCGAATTCGGTTCCCGCGGCCTCAGCGTCGCGCGCATCATCGGCGGGGCCGGGATCTCCCGGCCCACCTTCTACCGCTATTTCGCCAACGCCACGGCACCGCTCGATGTGGTACTCACCCTGTCCAACGAAGGGCTGGTGGGCGGAATTCGCACCGCACTGGCCGGATCCGAGGAACCGGTGGCGCTGGGCATCGGCATCATCGACGCCTACCTGGACTGGGCGCGCGGGCACGGCCCGATGCTGCGGCCGGTATTCGCCGAACTGCACGATCCGGCCTCACCGGTATCGGCGTATCGGGAGGAGGCGTTCGACGATATCCGCGCCCTGGTGCGGTCCAAGTTCCACGCGCTGGGCCGGGAGCGGCCCACCGCGCTCGATCTCGACACCGCCCTGCAGGTATGCGAATTCGTCGTCTACCGGGTGTCGCTGGGTACCGCCCCCGGTGCCGAGCCCGATCCCGCGGAGGTGGCGCAGGCGCGACTCACGATGATCCGCAATGTCCTGGTCACCCTGGGCCGGCGCGAGGATGTCGAACTCGCCCTGACGATTCCGGGCATCTTCACGCCCGCCCAGCGCTGAACGATCAGCCGCGCAGCCCGCTCGCCCGCAGGACCCGCCGCGAGATACCCGCCTGCAGCGCCTCCGCCGTGCCGATGATCCGCACCCGCTGCCGGGCGCGGGTGATCGCGGTGTAGAGCAGTTCGCGGGTCAGCAGGGTCGACTCCGGACCGGGCAGGACGAGGGTCACCGCACCGTACTGACTGCCCTGGCTGCGGTGGATCGTCATCGCGTAGACGGTGGTGACGCCCGGGAACTGGGTGGGATGCACCAGATACGGCTCGCTGCCGCGCTGCAGTGCCGCCCGCAGGCCGCCGTCGGCCGCGCGCACGATCACCCCGGTATCGCCGTTGTAGATGCGAGCCTCGTGATCGTTGGCCGTGACCAGCAGTGGCTGTCCGGGAAACCAGTGCCCGGCAACGGATTCCGCGCCGATCCCGGCCGCGGCCACCCAGGCCCCGGCCATCCGGTCCCACCGCTCCACACCGAAGGGGCCCTGCCGGTGCGCGCACAGCAGGCGATGCGATTCCATCGCGGCCAGTGCCGCGGCCGCGTCGCCGTTCTCGGCCGCCGCGGTGGATTCGCGGGCCGCGGCGACCACATCGGACCGTACCTCGGCGATATCGTCCGGCCCGTGCAGCGACAGCTCCGCACCGGCCTCGTGGAGCAGCGCCAGTGCGGTATCGGCGTCTCCGGCTCGCACCGCGACCGCCAGATCGGCGATGCGGCCGCCGAACCGGCGACCCCTGGTGAGCCGAATCATGCCACCACGCAACCGATTCCGCTCCCGGACACTGAGTTCTTCCGCTCCGGCGGCGGGTTCGGCGGCGCCGGTGTCGAGGATCCGGTCGAGGACCGGATTGGGCGGGCCGAGCACCGGCCCGGCGACCAGATCCGCGAGCACGGCGCCGGCGTCGACGGACGCGAGCTGATCGGGATCGCCGACCAGGACCAGCCGGGCGTCCGGGCGCACCGCGGGCAGCAGGCGGCTCATCATCGTCAGCGACACCATCGAGGTCTCGTCGACCACGATCACGTCGTAGGGCAGCCGATTGTGGGCGTGGTGGCGGAAGCGGGTGGTGCCGCCGCGCTGCCAGCCCAGCAGGCGGTGCACGGTGGCGGCGGTCAGCTCCGGCAGATCCAGGTCGGCAGCCTGCTCACGCACCGATTCCTGCAGGCGCGCAGCGGCTTTACCCGTCGGGGCGGCCAGCGCGATCCGCAGCGGGGCGGTGTCGGCGAGCGCACGCTGATGCGCCACCAGCAGTGCCAGGATGCGGGCGATGGTGTGGGTCTTGCCGGTTCCCGGGCCACCGGCGACCACCGTGGTCCAGCTGGTGGCGGCGACGGCGGCCGCGATGCGCTGCCGGTCCGGAGCCGCGCCGGGAGCGCCGGTACCGGGAAACAGCCGATCCAGCTCCCGACGCACCGTCTCGGGATCGATGAGCGGATGTCCGCCGGCGCGCTCGTCCAGAGCCGCGCGGATCGTCTGCTCCTGGCGGTAGTAGCGATCCAGGTACAGCAGCGGCCCGCCGTGGGAGTCGACCAGTCGCAGCGGCCGTAACGGACCGGCCGGGCTCCCGGCCACCAGCGGGCTCTCGCGCAGCGCCGCGCACAGCGCCTCGACCTCCGGCCACGGTAGCAGCGCGGGATCCATCGGTTCGGTCTCGCCGAGGTCGAAACCCTCACCGTCGACGCCGATTTCGTGCATGCGCCGCAATTCCAGGCACACCGATCCCGAGCGCACCGCGCGCACCGCCAGCGCCGCGGCCAGCAGCACCTGCTCCCCCGATTCCCCGCCGAGACGGCCCAACCGCAGTGCCACGTGCACATCGGCCGCCGACAGCACCCCGGCGGTGTTGAAGGTCCGCAGCAGACCGGTGGCCCGCTGCGCGAGTCCGATAGCGGTCATCGCGGATCCACCCCGGCCAGTAGATCCGACAGCGCCACGACGAGGTCCGCGGGCGGATCCCAGTCGAAGACGCCGTATCCCGGCGGGGTCGCCGGGCCGATCATGCCGCGCACGAACAGATACCGCACACCGCCCAGATGGCGGGCCGGATCGTAATCCGGCATCCGCCAGCGCAGATATCGGTGCAGCGCGGCCGAATACAGCAGGGCCTGCAGCGGGTAGTGCGAGCGCATCATCTCCTCGGCCATCCGGTCACGC
Source organism: Nocardia spumae (assembly GCF_020733635.1). Lineage (NCBI taxonomy): Bacteria > Bacillati > Actinomycetota > Actinomycetes > Mycobacteriales > Nocardiaceae > Nocardia > Nocardia spumae. The sequence continues at coordinate 4,051,237 of NZ_JAJFZL010000001.1, forward strand.
CCGTAATGGGCGACGGTCAGATCGCCCGCGCCGAGCCGGTTGGTCTTGTAGTCGACGACGACGAAACGTGGGCCGGCGGTGCGCAGGACGGCATCGATACTGCCGGTCAGATAGCCTCGCAGCACGACGTCGTCGAGCCGGTCGATGGCGTCGGCGTAGCCGGCGAACGGATCGTCGGCGGACAGGTGCGTGCGCAACAGCGCGCCGATGCGGCGCAGTGTCACCCGCTGGGCCACCGGATCGTCGCCGCCGGCCAGCGGCAGTTCGAATTCCAGCTCGTTCAGCCGGTCCCGGGATCGGATATCGGCCAGCGCGACCGGATCGAGCGGCGTGCGCAGCACCGCCACCAGAGCCCGGGCCAGGTCGTCGGGGTCGATATCGGCCATCAGTTCGGCGATGGCCCGGCCACAGCGCGCCCGCACCTCGGCGGCCAGATCCGGGGCGTCGGTGTCGACGAGTTCCAGGACACCGTGGACCAGGGTGCCGAATTCCGCGCCGTAGGGCAGGTCGTTCATCAACGACGGTGCGGCGCCGGAGAATTCGTCCTCGGCGGCGTCGGCGGTCTGGAATTCCGGTGCGGGCGAGAGTGGTTCGTCGGTGCCGCCGGCGGGGGTATCCGGGGCGCCGGAGTCCGCGAGCGGTTGCTGATCGTGGGCCGAGGCGGTCAGCGCGGAGTAGGAGGTGCGGCGCCAGTCGTGGTCGACGGTGCGCTCGAACCGCGCGGCCGCCAGGTCGACGGCGCCGAGATCGCCGCGTTCGCCGCGCAGCCGGGCCGGTTCGGGAGCCCGGACCGGTTCGATCGCGATCAGTCCCGGGCCCGCCGAGCCGGCCCAGTCACGCAGCTGTTGCAGCACCATCGGATCCGCGGCGACGTCGCAGCGCGGCGGCACATCGGCACTGCCGGGCGTGCGGCCGAGGACCATCCGGTGCAGCGGTGACGCGGCCGTGCCGTAGGTGGGCGCCCACCAGGCCACCACCTGGCATTGGGCCCGGGTCAACGCCACGTACAGCAGGCGCAGTTCCTCGCCCGCCTCCTCGGCCTCGCACCACCGCTTGTGCTCGGCGTATCCGGGCGCATCGGGACCGCCCACGTCGAGGACTCGCTCGTCACCGTCGTGGAACAGCAGGGTCGACGGCTTGGGATTCTTGGCGCCGTCCCAGGCGAAGGGCAGGTAGACGAGCGGGAACTCCAGGCCCTTACTGGCGTGAACGGTGGCGATCTGGACCGCGGCGGCATCCCGATCGAGGCGGCGGCTGCGCCCGGCGACGGTGCCGGAGGCCGGATCCCGCACCCGATCGGCCAGCCACCGGGTCAGGGCGGTGAGCCCCAGCGATTCGCGCGCGGCGACCTCGTCGAGCAGTTGTGCGATATGGCGGAGGTCTGTCAGCCGGCGTTCGCCGCCGGATTGGCCGAGCAGCCGCGGCGCGGGCCGGGCCTGGGCACTGAGCCGGTCGAAGACCGCCGCGAAGCCCGACCGGGCGAACAGGCGGGCCGCGTCGCGCAGCTGGGTGCTGAGCCGGCCGACCAGATCCGCACCGCCGGCATCGATCTCGGCGGCCGAGTGCCCGAGCAGCGGCGTGGTCGCCGCCAGCCGCACCCGGTCCCCACGATGCGGCTGTTCCAGCGCGCGCAGCACCCACAGCCAGTCGGTGGCGCTGCGGGTGGCGAAGACGCTGGCGCCGCCGGCGAGCACCGACGCCACCCCGGCCCGGTCCAGTGCCGCGCGCACCACATCGACCTGGGCGCGAGTCCGGACCAGCACGGCGATATCGCCCGGACCCAGCTCCCGGTCGTCGATGCGCAGGCCCGATTCCAGCACCCGCACGATGTCGGCGGCCAGATCGGCGGCGACCCGATCGCGCTGACGGACCACCGCCGGGAAGCCACTGCCGTTCAACGCACCGGCGCCCTGCCGGGGTAACAGCCGAAGGCGCAACGGAATCGCGGAGTCCGCGGCGCCGCCGAGCCGGGTGCGCGGCCGTACCGCCCGCACCTCGGGCACCGTGATCTCCGGATGTCCCAGCGCCGCGCCACCGAACAGATGCCGCAGTGCCGCCAGCAGTCCCGCGTCGCTGCGCCGATTCGTATCGAGTTCCCGGCGGGCATCGGCATGCGCGACCGCGTCGAGATAGCTCAGCACCTCCGCCCCGCGGAAGGCGTAGATCGCCTGTTTGGGATCGCCGACCAGGACCAGCGTGCAGTGGTTGTGGAACACCCGGCGCAGAATGTCCCACTGCAACGGGTCGGTGTCCTGGAATTCGTCGACCAGCGTCACCGGGAAGCGTTCGCGGATGCGACGGCAGGCCCGTTCGCCGTGGGCCGGATCGGCGAGTATCTCGTGCAGCAGCACCAGTTGATCGTCGAAATCGCGAATTCCCGAAAGACGTTTGCGCCGTTCCACTTCCGCGCGGACGGCGGCGGCGAAGGCGGCCGCCTCCGCCGCGGGATGATCGCCCAGTTCCTCCCCCGGCACCAGCCGCGCGCGCCGGTCGGCCACCGCCGCGACGGCCAGCGACACCGCCTGCCGGATCGGCATCGGCGCACCGCCGCGAGCGTACCGGGCCAAGTACAGATCCTCGGCCACGGTGCCCACCAGCTCGTCGATTCCCTCGACCAGCCGGACCCGCGGGTCGTGCTCACCCGCGATGCCGAGTTCGTCGAGCATGCGCTGACAGAATCCGTGGGTGGTCGAGATGGTTCCGGCGTCGAAATCCGACAGTGCCGCGACCAGCCGGCCCCGGCGGCGGTCCACCTCCTCCGCGTCGGCGGTGGCCAGATACGAGATCAGCTCGTCGGCACTCGCGCGGGCGGTGTCCGGATCGTCGAGGGCGTTCGCGGCGGTGACGAATCGCTCGCGCGTGCGCTCCCGCAGCTCCTGGGTCGCGGCCCGGCTGAACGTGACCAGCAGCAACTCGGAGATGTCGACGACGCCCTCCGCGACGAAGCGCACGGCGAGTCCGACGATCGCGTAGGTCTTCCCGGTACCGGCGCTGGCCTCGAGCACGGTGGTACCGGCGGGCAGCCGGCCACACAGGTCGAAGTGACCGGGCGTGGTGGCGCTCGCCTCCGGGATCCGAGCATCGGCGCCGGCCGCGCCCGGCTCCGCCGGTTCGGTCGCGCCCGGCTCCGCCGGTTCGGTCGCGCCCGGCTCCGCCGGTTCGGTCGCACCGCGCGATTCGATGCTCCCCGGGCGCTCGCCTCGGCGCCGCGCGGCCGGGCGGGTCGCGACGTCGACGCCGCGGAGTTCGGCGCTCGGGAACAGTTCTTCGGTCACGGTTGCCCCTGGGATTCGTTGGTCAGCAACGGATTCCACATCCGTCGCGCGACCGAGCCGAAGGCGGTCGTCTCCCCGTGGCGATCCGGTGCGGGCAGCGGCGCCGCCAGCTCGTCGAAGGCGGGATCGGGCCCCCAGATATAGGTGAGATAGCGGTCGGTGTGATCGCCGAACGGCCGCGGGCCCTTGGGTCCGCCGAAGAACTCCTCCTCGGCCGCGGCGAGGGCGGAGTCGAGATCGGCTCCGCGGCAGCGGCGTTCGGCGTAGACCGCCGAGGCCGACGGCGCGAACGACAACGGTTCGGCCAGCCCCTCATCGCGCAGCTCGGCCAGCTCGCGCAGTAGTTCGGCGGCCGTGGCCGGAGCCGGTGCGGTCAGAGTCGAACGCCAGGCCGGTCGACCGAATCTGCCGCGCCCGATACTGATCGCTCGCCAGCTCTGATGCCGTTCGGTGGCGGCCAGGGCCAGCAGCCGCACCCAGGCGGCCATGCGATGTTTGGGCGCGAGCCGGGAGAAGGTGGCCCGGACGATGGCGTCGTCGTGCACATCGGCGACCGTTCCGGACAGCCGCCGTCCCGCTCCCAGATCGACCGCGATATCGAGGGTGCGCGCGGGCGCCTGCTGAATCGGTGCGGCGACTTCCACGAGGCGGTCGACGGTCGCTTCGACATCGGCCAGCACCGTCGCACCCAGGCCGAACGGGGGCAGGGTGCCGCGCCGCCATTCCGCCGCGCGCAGGGCGGCCGGATCGGCGCCGGTCAGCCGGGCCGCCAGCATGCGCTCGCCGATATTCCAGGTCGCCAGCCCGCTCAGTTCGATAGGCAGCCGTTCGTCGATGTCCTCGTCCTCTTCCGGCACCCGGATACCCAGCCGCTGCCACAGGAAGGCCCGGATCGGATGTTCGGCGAAGGAAACCAGCTCGGACAGTTCGACATCGGTGCGCGCCGGCGCCGGCAGAGGTGCCGGCAACCACAGCGGCGGCGGCTGGGCGGGACGGGCGGCCGCCTCGGCGGCGGCCAGGGCGAGGGTGTCGAAACCGAACGGGTCGCGAGCATCGAAATTGCTTCGGTCGTAGGCCTGCAGCGGATGCCGCCGCACGACGGCGTCGGTGCCCCGGTGTGCCCGCACCACATCGATCAGTTCGGCCAGCGGTGTGACCGGCGGGCGCGGCACCCCGGTGACCGGGTCGGCGCCGGTGTAGAGCACCACCAGATGCTCCTGCGCGGCCAGTACCGCATCCAGCAGCAGACCGCGATCCTCACTGCGCGGATCCCGTTCCCCGACAAGCGGTTCGCGTGCGGTCACATCGTCGCCGTCGATACCTCCGGTCCGTGGGAACACCTCGTCGTCCAGTCCCAGCAGGACCACCACCCGATGCGGCACCGCCCGCATCGGGGCCAGTCCGCACACCGTGAGTTCACCGGTGCGGTAGTTCGACCGCGCGGCGCGCGCCCGCGACCGCGCGCGCAGGGCCGCGACGACATCGGGCAACCGAAGTTCGGTCTCACCGGCGTGCTCGAACGCCGCGACCACCTCCCGCCGCGCCGCGATCCCCTGCCACGCCGCCGCGGCGGGCAGGTCGGTCAGCAGGTCCAGGGCCCGGTGCAGCAACTGTGACCATTGCCGGGCCGGGCGCGGCGTACCGGCGGGGTCGGCGGCGTTGGGGCCGCTGAAATCACGGACACAGACCGCCAGCCGGTCGACGAATTCCGCGAAGCGCCCGGCGAGATCGACGTCGCCGGAGTCGACATCGTCGAGGGGCAACGCCAGATCGAGCCAGTCCGCCCCGGATTCACCGGCGGCGACGCCCAGCAGGATGCGGTCGACCGCCGCGTTCAGGGTGTTCTGGCCGAATTCGGCGAGTCCGAAGGCTTGCCGCTGCCGCTGTCCGATGCCCCAGCGCGCGCCGGTTTCGGCTGCCCATTCGCGCAGCCGCTCGATATCGTCGTCGTCGAATCCGCAGCGGTATCGAACCGGTTCGGTCGCGGCGAGATCGAGTACCTGGGTGACGCCCACCCGGCCCTCGGCCAGCCCGAGCAGGTCGTCCAGGACGGCGAGCACGGAATTGGCGGCGCCGGCGTTGCGTTCGGCCGGACGGACGCGCAGACCGTGGGCGGGATTGGCATCGGGATCGTCCGGGCCGGCCGGCCCCTGCCCGAACGCGGCTCGCACCAGCGGTGCGAATCCCTCGGGATCCGGGCACAGCACGATCACCTCACGCGGTTCCAGGGTCGGATCGCGCCGGAACAGGCCCAGCAGTACATCGCGCAGCACCTCGACCTGGCGCGCGGGGCCGTGACAGGCGTGGATCTGCACGCTGTCGTCGTGCTCGGCCGTCGCCGTGCGCTGCGGGCGGCGGCCCGCGTGGACAGCGGCCCGCAGGCCGGAAAGTACTGTGCCCGAATCGTTCTCATCGTCCCCGCCGACCGCGGGGTGGTGGGTGTCGACGCATTCGACCGCCGCCAGCCGGTGTCGCAGCTCCCGCACATCGCGTCCCAGAGCCGCCAGCAGCGGGTGCGCGGTCAGCGGCTCGGCGGCGGTGCGCCGCCGCGGCGCCACCAGGACCGCTCGCGCGGTCGCCACCGCCGCCGGTGCGAGATCGTCGCGGATCGGCTCGTCCGCCTTCCACAGTGCCGGGCTGGGATGAACGAGCCACAGATGGACGTCACGATGGTGCGCGAGGGCGGTCAGGACCGCGAGTTGCCCGGCCGGCATCCGATGCGGCGCGAACAGCGAAAGCCGCTCGGGCAGATCGATACTCGCGGGCTCGGTGCGCAATCGGCGGCAAACCGCCTCGAGCCGTTCCGCGGGCGCGGGCGTCCCGATCCGGTCCCGCACCCGACGCCACAGCCGCGGCTGCCACCGCAGGTCCTCCGGCAGTTCGACGCCGCGGCCATCGGTGTCGGCGCCGTCGGCCCACTCGGCGATCAACGACGGGCGAGCGGTTCCGTAGGTGTCGAACAGGGCGGCGATATGCGCGGCGGTGGCCAGTCGCCGCCCGGCGCGGTAGCCCTCACCGGGCCCGGCGCCCACACCGAGATGCCGGGCCGGCACCGCGGCCCACGGCTCACCGAGCGAGGCGTCCAGCGCGTCGAGCACCGGCCACACCAGCCGGTCGAGCGCCCATGGGTCGTGGTCGGCCGCGATATCGGCAGCGGCCGCCGATATGTCGGCCACCAGCGCCGCCGGTGTGCGGTAGTCGATATTCGCCGAGACGCCGTCTCCGCGCGGGCCGCCCAGTACCGAGGCCAGCCGTTGATTGAGCCAGCGTTGCACGCCGTGTGCGCCGACGGCGACCACCTCGGCGGAGAACGGATCCGGGAGCGGATGGGCCAGCATCGCCGCGAGCGCGTCGGCCAGGGTGCTCGCCGACTCCGCCCGGTGAATGTGCAGCACCTGCTCCCCGCCTCTCTGTCCTCACTCGATCCGCTGTCGGGGTGGTCCGGCGGGACGATCCTACAAACCCGGCCCCCGGGTGCGTCCGTCCCGACCCTCTGTCGCGTCCGCCGCCACCAGCCGACCATATCCGCAACCACACCGATACCGCCCGCGAACTCCGAATTGCCGACTTCGGCAGCATGTCACCAAACTTCTGGCAACACAATCGAATCCGGTCGTTTCGCACCCGCGTCGGTCGCGAACAGGATTCGCCACCGCGTGTCACCCGTACACCGGGCTCACGGTATGTCACAGTGCTTTGCGGGGAGGGTTGGGAGAAGCGGTATCGAAAGGCTGGTTCGATTCATGTCTGCGACGGTGGTCCCCCTCGTACCGAGATCCGGGTTCACGGTACGACGATCGGGCGAGACGTGGGAATTGATCAACTCCCGGCACTACGGCCGTGGCGTCGTCCTGCACACCTGGGCCCGGGACGAGCACTCCGAGGCCTTCGCGCACTGTTATCGACTCAACGGCCGCAGCGTCGAGGATCTACTCGCGGCCTTCCGCTGACCTGCGCGGATACCCGCACGGTGGCCGAAATACGCTGGCCCGCAAGGAACTTTGCGCAGCTACCACAACCGCGGGTCCAGCTCAAGACGTGCATCATCGGCGCATTCATGGCTATTGTGGCTCACCGTGCGTTATCCCCGGACCGCGTCACGCGGCATTCGAACCACCCGCTTCGCCGCCGGCGCCTGCGTCGTCGCCGCCGCGTTGATGGCGAGCGCGCCCGCACTCGACCCGGCCCCGGCCGGCGCCGTGCCGTTGCGCATGCAGGGCTGCCGCGACGGCTTCGACTGCGATTTCGGCAGCCGGATCGCGGCCGTCGACAACTATCTGGCCTCTCGCCCGGGTGTGACCGGCTACGTGGTGCGCGACCGCGTCACCGGCGGCACCTACAGCAACGGCCAGGCCGACACCATGTTCTGGACCGCGTCGACGATCAAGCTCGCGATCGCCGAGGATCTGCTCAACCGGGCCCGTGTCGGCGCGATCGTGCTGTCGCCCGAGGACCGGACCCAGATGGAATCGATGCTGGCGACCTCCAACGATTCCGCCGCCGACTATCTGTGGAACAAATACGCCGGGCCCGACCGGCTGGCGTTCAACAACGCCTTCCGCGCCAACGGCATGACCGGTCTCGTCCCGCAGCCGCCGACGGGTGGACACGCGTTCCCGGACTGGGGTTTTCAGCAGTGCACTCCGGCCGACCTGGACCGGCTGATGAACAATGTGCTCGACCACATGAACCCCGACGACCGCGGCTACCTGCTCGATCGCATGCGCAAGGTCGACACCAACCAGCACTGGGGCGTGTGGGGCGCGGGCGATGCGATGCGGCCGGGCCTGAAGAACGGCTGGTCCGACGAGAACGGCGGCTGGGTCGTCAACTCCGTCGGATTCGCCGGACCCGGTGAGCGCTACACCCTGGCCGTGATGAACTCGCTGGGCGATCAGGGCGGCTATACCGAAGGCGAGGAGACCACCACGCACGTCGCGCAGCTGCTGTTCTCCGGTCGGTGAGCCGCCGGGCGATCACAGCCGCGACAGCCGCATGGGCGCACCGTCGCGTGGGAACGGGATGGTGTTGAAACCCCACGGCATCAGATAGTCCTCCGGGATATCCCACCGGTACGCGCGCACCATCGCGGCGATGACCACCTTCACCTCGAGGGTGCCGAAATGCATGCCGATGCATTTGTGCGCCCCGGCGCCGAACGGCATCCACGCCAGCCGGTGGGATTTGTCCTCCCGCCGGCCTTCGGCGAACCGTTCCGGATCGAACCGCGCCGGATGCCGCCACAGTTCCGGAATCAGGTGGTTGACCGCGTAGGCGACATCGACGTGGGTTCCGGCCGGGATGTAGTGACCGGCCACCTCGGTATCGCGAACCGCGCGCCGCACCAGTCCCGGCACCGGCGGGACCAGGCGCAGACTCTCCTTGATCACCAGGTCCAGATCGCGCAGGCGGTCCAGGTCGGCGATGGTCGGCGTGGCGCCGCCGAGATCGCCGAACAGCGCCTGGGCCTCCGCCCGCACCCGCTGCTGCCAGTCCGGATGCCGGCCCAGGTAGTAGGCGACCGCGGTGGCGGTCGTGGTGGTCGTGTCATGGGCGGCCATGATCAGGAAGATCATGTGGTTGACCACGTCGGCGTCGGAGAAGGTCGCACCGTCCTCGGTCCGGGCATGACACAGCGCCGAGAAGAAATCGTCCCCCTCGCCGCGGCGCTTGCGCGGCACCATCTCGGCGAAATACCGCTCGAGTACCGTGCGGCCACGCAGGCCGGCCCGCCAGGCGCCACCCGGTACGGGGTGGCGGACCAGCGCCAGCGGTGCGTGCGTGCAATCGAGGAAGGCCTGCCCCAGCCGCTGTCGTTGCGGACCCGCGTCGACCCCCATGAACGTCTCGGTGGCGATCTCGAGGGTCAGATCCTTGATCGTCGGATACAGCCGCAGACTCCGCGTACCGGAGGGACTCCAGCGCGCGATCGCGGTGTCGAGCACCGGGCTCAGATGCGCCAGATGTGATTCGAGCCGTTCGCGGGTGAAGGCCTGCTGCATGATCCGGCGGTGGAACATGTGCTCGGAGAATTCCAGCAGCAACAGTCCGCGGCGGAAGAAGGAGCCGATCAGGAAGTCCCAGCCCTGCCCGAAGTCGTTGCGCCGCTTGCCGAGTACCTCGTCCACGGCCTGCGGACCGGCCACCAGGACGCGGTCGACACCGAAGGACTTGTTGTAGCTGACCGGGCCGTAACGCCGATACCGGTCGAGCATCTCAGCGGGGCCCCAGCGCAGATACTGCAATGAGCGGCCGATGACCGGCAGTCCGGAGTCGCCGCGCACCGCGGCCGCGGTGCTGCCCGGCGGCGGGGTGGCCAGCACCTGTTCGCGGACGGGCAATCGGCGCAGCAGCCGATCGACGCGGTGGCGATCCGGAATCTCGAGGAAATCGATGTTCTCCCGGTCCGCGACGGTGTACACCCCGGCAGTGGATCCCGCGGTGCCGGCGGGACGCGGGTCGGCGCTGACCATGATTGGAGCCTCCCGAACACAGCGGCCCCGCCACACCGCGCGGCCGCAGAAAAAGTACACCTCGTACATTAGAGGTAGAATCGCGCTGTGACAAGGGACACAGAGGTGCGGCGGCCGGGCCGGCCGCCCGGGCCACCCCGCGATCCGGAGCGGCGGCGCGCGGAGATCCTCGACGCCGCCGAACGCGTGGTCGCGACCGCCGGGGCCCGGATGAGCATCGCGCAGGTCGCCGCCGAGGCCGGCTACGCCCGTACCGCGGTATACGCCGTGTTCCCGGATATGCCGGCACTGATCGACGCGCTCGCGCAACGACATATGGACGCCATCATCGGCGCCGCCGACGAACTACTCGCCCAGCCGCTGCCGGCCCGCCGGCTGCTCCGCGCGGTAGTGGCGCTGATGTGCGATTTCGTCGACACCAACCCGAATCTGCACCACGTCATGATGCAGCGCCTGGAAAGCGGAGATGCCGAGCACCGGCCGTTCTTCACCCGCGTATCGGATTGGGCCACATCGGTTTTCGACACCATCCTGCGCAGGCTGGACGCCGATCCCGCGCTGGCGAGGATCTGGGCGACCGCGACCGTCGGCGCGATCCTGATGTCGGCGGAGGCGTGGATGCAGCAACCGACCCGCTCACGCACCGAATTCATCGATCAACTCGCGGCCTTCCTGTGGCCGACGGTGGAGAGTATCGGCGGCGACCGCCTCAGCGGGCCGCTGGTCGGCGCCGAGGCGGCGGCACCGGTACCGAAGTGACCGGACGCGCCGACAATCGATGCTCGCCGTGACTGCCTCCGGGTCGCCGACTACCGTTGAGCCTGTCGTAGACCGCACGTCCGGCGAGGAGCGCAGATGGGAACCGAAACTGTCGAGAACCGACGCCACCGAGTGGTGGTGATCGGATCCGGCTTCGGCGGCTTGTTCGCGTGCAAACATCTCGAACACGACAACGTCGACGTCGTACTGATCTCCAAGACCTCCACGCACCTGTTCCAGCCGCTGCTCTACCAGGTCGCCACCGGCATCCTGTCCACCGGTGAGATCGCCCCGGCGACCCGCATCGTGCTGCGTAAACACCACAACACCCGGGTGATCCTCGGCGAGGTCCACGACATCGACCTCGTGAACCGGACGGTCACCTCGGAACTGCTCAACCAGGACACGGTCACCTCCTTCGACAGTCTGATCGTCGCCACCGGCGCCCAGCAGTCCTACTTCGGCAACGACCGGTTCGCGACGTACGCGCCGGGTATGAAGACCATCGACGACGCGCTCGAACTGCGCGCCCGCATCCTGGGCTCGTTCGAGGAGGCCGAACTGGCCAAGACGCAGGAGGAACGGGATCGATTCCTGACCTTCGTCGTCGTCGGCGCGGGCCCGACCGGCGTCGAATTGGCCGGGCAGATCGCCGAACTCGCCGATCGCACCCTGGTCGGCACCTTCCGCAACATCGATCCCCGCGACGCACGTGTGCTGCTGGTCGAGGGCGCCGGCGCGGTCCTGGCGCCGATGGGTCCCAAACTCGGCGGTAAAGCGCAACGCCGCCTCGAGAAGATGGGGGTGGAGATCCAGCTCAACGCCATGGTCACCGATGTGGACGCGCGCGGTGTCACGGTGAAGGACAAGGACGGCAGCGAACGCCGGATCGAGTCGGCGTGCAAGGTGTGGTCGGCCGGCGTGCAGGCCAGCGAGCTCGGCAAGATGCTGGCCGACGGTTCCGACGGCACCGAGACCGACCGGGCCGGGCGCGTGGTCGTCGAACCGGATCTGACCATCAAGGGCCATCCCAACGTCTTCGTCGTCGGCGATCTGATGTCGGTGCCCGGTGTCCCCGGCCAGGCCCAGGGCGCGATCCAAGGCGCCACCTACGCGGCCAAGCAGATCAAGGCCGAGGTCGCGGGCAAGCAGACACCGGAGCAGCGCAAGCCGTTCAAGTACTTCAACAAGGGCAGTATGGCGACGGTGTCGCGGTTCAACGCCGTCTGCCAGATCGGCAAGCTCGAGTTCAGTGGCTTCCTCGCCTGGCTCATCTGGCTGGTCCTGCACCTGTACTACCTGATCGGATACCGCAGCCGCACGGTCACCGTCTTCCAGTGGTTCGTCGCCTTCCTGGGCCGCAACCGTGGTCAGATGGCCGCCACCGAGCAGTGGGTCTTCGCCCGGCTGGCGCTCGAGGCCATGAACGGCAACGACACCGACGCGCGCGAAGTACGCGCCGAGGTCGGCGAGAAACCCGCCTCACCCGGTGCGGCGACACCGTCCGCCGGCAGCCACGCGGCTTCCGGTGCCGACGGCGACACCGCACCCGGTACCAGCGAATCCGCGAGATCGGATACCGCACAGCCGAAGGCGGGCTGACCGCCGGATTCGATCAGCCCACCGCGGCGGCCGGTCGTCCGATCCGGCCGGCCTCGCCGAGGTGCGCGCCGGTCCAGGTCGACAGCGTGCCACCGGCCGCCAGCGGCAGCAGCGCACCGGTCAGACCCGTTGTGGCCGCGGCTCGCTCATCCGGATAGCGCAGTTCGCTCGCGACCGCGCGGGGCATGGCCAGCAGATCGTCGGCGGCGGATCCGGCGCCCAGTTCCAGCCGGTGGCGCACCAGCGGCGCCCCGGCGGCATCGGCGATCAGATCGCCACACCAGAATCCGTGATCCTCACCGCTGCGGCCGATCTGGACGCGTTCGCGGATCCGCACCCGGGCGTCGGTGGCCAGCCGGACCACGGTGACGCTGCGATGGTCGGCGCCACCGGCGACGACGGTCGGCTCCGGATCCAGATCGAGTTCCGCGCCCGCGCCGACCTCGACATGCCAGCGGGCCGTCGACAGCCGGGTGTCCCGGCCGGGCAGCGCGATCGTGGCCGCCACCGATCGCAGCACCAGCCGTGCGCCGGGTTCGACGACGATGCCGATATCGATGTCGTCGCCACCGAGCGGCGTGGCGGCGGCACCGATCAGATGAACGGTGTCGGGTCCGGTGGTCCGCACCGCGAGCCCGCCGACGGCGGCCACCCGCGGCGACGTTCCGGCGCGGGCGATGATGCGAATCTCAGTGCGCAACAGCGCTTTCCCCGGTGACCGACGCCGGCACGTCGCCCTGCCCGGCCGCGGCGCGCAACTGGTCGCGTACCCAGCCCAGCACCGGTGTCGCGGCCGGATCCTCGGTCAGCGAGGTGAACACGAAGGTGCGGCCCTCGCGGACCGCCGCCGAATCCCGGCGCATCACCTCGAGATCGGCGCCCACCATCGGCGCGAGATCGGTCTTGTTGATCACCAGCAGATCCGAATACGTCACGCCCGGACCACCCTTGCGCGGAACCTTGTCGCCCCCCGCGACGTCGACCACGAAGATCTGCGCATCGATCAGACCGGCGGAGAAGGTCGCCGTGAGGTTGTCGCCGCCGGATTCGACGAGGATCAGATCCAGCCGCGGGTTGGCCTCGATCAAATCGTCGATGGCATCCAGATTGGCCGTGATGTCGTCACGGATCGCGGTGTGCGGGCAGCCGCCCGTCTGCACGGCGGTGATGCGCTCATCGGGCAGGACCGCATGCCGGCGCAGGAAGTCGGCGTCCTCGGTGGTGTAGATGTCGTTGGTCAGCACCGCCAGCGACAACTCCTCCCGCAACTGCCGGCACAGAGCGGCGACCAGCGCCGTCTTCCCGGAGCCGACCGGCCCGCCGATCCCGATACGCACCGGTTCCCCGGGCGTGCGCACCCGCTTGGGTCGGTCGTGAGCATGATCGTGTGGTTCACCATCGATCAGATGGGGCGCCATGGGCTCTCCTCTCGCATCGGCCTCTCGGCTGATCATCGTGGCCGATGCATGTGAACCCGGTGTTACCGGCCCGGTGAGCGAACCGAGACCACGCCCGATCCCCGCGGTGGCGCTAGGACGCGAACAGCGGCATCTCTCGGTCGAGGTGGCGCTGGGCGAGGACGTCGCCGAGCGGATCGGAGAGGGCGGCCGGGCCGGCGGTGGCCGCGCGGGCGGTCTCCTCACACAGCGGGGCGAGCGCCAGGGTGGTCGCCGCGACGGCGGCCGGATCCAGCGCGAGCAGCCGCTGCGCCGCGGTCGCCGCGCCGGTCATCGTCGTATAGACCACGACGCCGGCGATCTCGACCGGTTCCAGCTCCGCCGCCCGGCCCACGACCCCGAAGACCGTGGACAGATGCGGCCGCGCATCGAGGGCGGACCAATCATGGTGTGGCCAGACGTATTTCGCCAGCCGCAGCAGCCCGCGACCCTGCGCCCGCGAGGCGGTGCGCGCGGCCGGTGCGAGAGTTCGGGCATCGGCCTCCGCGTCGGCCGTGGCGGGCGTCAGTGCTGCGGCGCACACGGCGGCCGCCAGCGAGGCCGACACCAGCCCGGTGGTGCGGATCCGGCGCCGCAGATATGCCGTCACCGTATCGACATCACGCACGATCCCCGAGGTGATCGCCTCCTCGACACCGCCGGAATGGACGTGCCCGCCGATGGGCAGCCGCGAATCGGCGAGCGACATCACCATCGCGAGACTCATGGGCATCCTCCGCGGCCGATCACGGTCTCCGATCCTAGAACCGCGCGCTCAACCGGCCGCGGCGAAGTCCGCCGCGACGCTCACGGCGGCCCATTTCTCGGTTTCCTCGGCACGCGCTCGACCGGCCGCGCGCGCCGCGGCCAGCGCGTCGCTGCCCAGCAGCAGCCGTCGCGGCGGTTCGGCCGCCTGGACCACCTCGGTGATGATGCGGGCGGCGCGCGCCGGGTCACCGGGCTGGGATCCGTTGTTGTCGCGGCGGAAGCGATGGATCTCGCCGACGGTGGCTTCGTAGTCGGGCCCGACGGGATGGATGGTCATCGAGGCACCCTGCCAATCGGTGCGGAATGCCCCCGGCTCGACGATGACGACCCGGATCCCGAACGGCGCCACCTCGTTCGCGAGCACCTCCGAGAATCCCTCGACCGCGAATTTCGCCGTCTGATACGCGCCCAATCCGGGTGAGCCGCCGACCCGCCCGCCGATCGAGGAGATCTGGACGAAGGTCCCCGACCGCTGCGTCCGCAGCGCCGGCAGCGCTGCCCGGGTGACGTTGACGACGCCGAACAGGTTGGTTTCGATCTGCGCCCGGAAGTCGTCGATGGCCGTCTCCTCGATCGGTGCGCTGTCGGCGTACCCGGCGTTGTTGACCACGACGTCGAGGGAGCCGAAGGTCTGCGTGACCGCGGCCACCGCAGCCTCGGCCGCCGCCGGGTCGGTGACATCCAACCGGACCGGCAGCAGGCGGGATCGGTATCGCCGCAGCAGCTCGTCGAGTTGCTCGGGATGACGCGCACCGGCGGCGACCCGGTCTCCGGCGGCCAGCGCGGCCTCGGTCAGATGGCGGCCCAGGCCGCGTGACGCACCGGTGATCAGCCAGGTTCGGGCCATGTTCAGCTCTCCGTTCGACGGTCCGGACACCCTCGGCGAGGGATCCGGACATCCATCAAATGTATCACCACTGTAGCACTTACCTCATTTTTGGCTACTGTAAAGCAGCAAATAGTGGACCAACTGCTGCTCTATTGGCTACCTTGGCCGGGTGAGAGCTGATGCCGCCCGCAATATCGAACTGGTGCTCACCACCGGCGCCCGGCTGCTCGCCGACGATCCGTCGGCCAGCCTGTCGGCCATCGCGGCCGCCGCGAACGTCGACCGGCGTACCGTCTACCGCCGCTTCGCCTCCCGCGACGACCTGCTGGCGGCGGTGTATCGAGCGCGCTACGACGCGGTCGAGGAGGCCATCGTGAGCGCCCGGCTGCGGGAGGCGCCGGTCGCGGTCGCCCTGCATCGATACGTCGAGGCGATCGTCGCCGTCAACCGTCGCTGGCCCGTACAGACGGCCCGACTGGTGGCCGACGAGACCATCCGGGAACGGCGCGCCCCACTGATCGCCGAGGTCGACACATTTCTGCGCCGAGCCACCGACGACGGGCTGTTGCGCCCCGGCCTCCCCGAAGGCTGGGTATCGGCACTGCTGGCCCAGCTGACGGTCAACGCCGCCGAGGACCTACCGGACCTCGACCCCGCCCGCGCCGCCGACGTCGTGGTCGACACCCTGCTGCACGGTGTCGGCAACGTCCCGGAAGCGGAGCGCGGACCCGGCACTTGACCTCAACATTGGCTGAGGTTGCAGGGTGAGATCATGAAAGCGATACGTCTGCACGAATTCGGACCGGCCGAGAATCTGCGTTACGAATCGGCGCCCGATCCGCTGCCCGCGGCCGGCCAGGTCCGGATCACCGTGGCGGCGGCCGGGATTCATCTGGTCGACACCCATCTGCGCCGAGGACTGCCCGGCCCCTACCCGCTGCCGCAGCTACCGACCATTCCCGGCCGGGAGGTCGCCGGCACCGTCGATCTGGTGGGCCCCGGCGTCGACCCGGATCTACTCGGCACCGCCGTCGTCACCCACCTGGGCACGGCACCGGGTGGCTACGCCGAACTGGCCGTCGCCGACGCGGCCCGGCTGCACTCGATTCCGAGCGAACTGGACCCGGCCGCGGCGGTGGCGATGATCGGCACCGGCCGCACCACACTCGGCATCCTCGGATTCGCCGAACTCGAACCGGGACACCTCGCGGTGGTTCCCGCGGCGGCGGGCGGTATCGGAACGCTGCTGGTGCAGTATCTGCGCGCATCGGGGCTCACGGTCGTCGGACTGGCCGGCGGGCCGGACAAGGTCGCCACGGTGGCGGCCAACGGAGCCGACCTCGCCCTCGACTACACCGACCCCGGTTGGCCGGAGGCGGTGCGCGCACGGTTCGGGGAGCGGCCCGCCCACTGGGTCTTCGACGGGGTCGGCGGGGCGGCCGGTCGAGCGGCGGTCGAACTGCTCGCACCGGGCGGTGCCCATCTGGTGTTCGGCTGGAGCGACACCGCCTTGGACATCGACCGCGGCCACCTTGCCGCCCGCGGCATCACCTCGCGCTCGACCCTGGGTCCGGCGATGCTCGAACGCGGTGGCGGGATCGCGGCCCTCGAGACCCGCGCCCTGGCCGAAGCCGCATCCGGACGGCTACGACCGGCCGTACATCGCTTCGCCCTCACCGATGCCGCCGCCGCGCATCGGGCGCTCGAGCGGCGGGCCACCGTCGGGAAGGTGATTCTCGAGCCCTCACGGTCGATAACTGTAAGATTGCTGACGTAATTGATTCGTAGCCTCCCGCGTCGCTCGCGGCTCCTACGCTGGAGGTCGCGTCTCGTTCTCACGGCCCGCGACGGAGGCCGGCGGGCGCACGCAGAGGAGGTTCGTCCATGCCTGTGTGTACCACGCGCGACGGGGTCGACATCTACTACAAGGATTGGGGGTCGGGCCGCCCGGTGGTGTTCATCCACGGCTGGCCGCTCAATGCCGACGCCTGGGACGATCAGTTGAAACACGTCGCGGACAACGGATTTCGTGGCATCGCGCACGATCGCCGCGGTCACGGGCGCTCGGCGCAGCCGTGGAGCGGCTACGACTTCGACACCTTCGCCGACGATCTCGACGACCTGCTCACCCAACTCGACCTACGCGATGTGACCTTGGTCGCGCATTCCATGGGCGGCGGCGAACTGGCTCGCTACATCGGCCGTCACGGGACCGACCGCATCCGCTCCGCAGTGTTGCTGTCGGCTATCCCGCCCTTGATGGCTCGTACCGCCGACAACCCCGAAGGCGTGCCCGACGAGGTGTTCGATCAGATCAAGAAGGGCATCCTGAACGAACGTTCGCAGTTCTGGCGCGACACCTCCGAGGGCTTCTTCAGCGCCAACCGGCCGGGCACCAAGGCCACCCAGGGCAATCGGGACGCGTTCTGGTTCATGGCGATGCACGAGTCGATCGAGGCCGGCGTGCGCTGCGTGGACGCCTTCGGATACACCGATTTCACCGCCGACCTCGAGAAATTCGACGTGCCCACCCTGCTGGTGCACGGCGACGACGACCAGGTCGTCCCCATCGACGCCACCGCCCGTAAGGGGGCCAAGATCATCCCGAACGCCACCCTGACCGTCTACGAGGGGGGTTCCCACGGTATCGCGCTGGTCCCCGGGGACAAGGAGCGTTTCAACACCGATCTGCTGACATTCCTGCAGAGCTGAACCGGACCCCGCTCGCGGGCAACATACCCGCGAGCGGGGAATCGGCGCTCATCGCCGTGTCCCCGAAGCGCGATGGCCCGCTCGGACGGCCTAGCGGCGGACCTTGAATTTCAGGTGTAGCACCCGCTCGCCCCGGACGACCACGTGCGGATCCTCCAGCAGGCAATGCCCGTCGATACCGCCGAAGTAGCGTTTCCCCGCGCCGAACACCACCGGCACCATATCCATCGCGACCTCGTCCACCAGCCCGGCGGCGAGAATCTGAGCTCCCACCTCACCGGCGTTCACGCTGACCGTTCGCTCCCCCGCCAGCTCTCGGGCCTTGCCGATCGCGGCTCGCACCCCGTCGACGAAGTGGTACGACGCCTCCGGATGCCAGCCTTCGGGTTTGGGCCGATGCGACACCACCACCACGTGTTCGCCCGCGGGCGGGCGGCCCTCCCAGCCGTTCACCAGGTCGAACAGGTGGCGGCCCATCACGATCACGCCGATCGACTGCCACATCGACCGGACGTATTCCGCGGAGGCGGCCGACACCCGGAAGCCCAGACCCGCTCCGGAATGATCGAACAGCGGGTCGTCGGTGTCGGTGATCGGGGTGTCACCGCTGAAGTACCACTCGTGCAGCGGTCCGACATCGTCTTTCTCGTCGGCGATGAAGCCGTCCAGCGACACCACGTTGTGCATGATTACCGTGCCCACAGATTCTCCTCGAATGCCCGTGCGGATGTCGTTTCGATCGTGCCGATCCGGACGGCGCCGGGCTTGTAGAAAATCACTCGGCGGGCATCGGACCGCTGTCGGGCGGAAAGCCCCGCGCGGCCGGAAACCGGCGCCGCAGCGCCACGTACTGGGTCGGGGTGTGGCCGGTGAAGTCCTTGAACTCTCTGCTGCAGTGAGCCTGGTCGAAATAGCCTGCGGTGTAGGCGATCTCCGTCCAGTCGACCGGGCGCGAGGCGTCCACGGACAGGATCACCCGCGCGAAGCGGTAGATTCGCGCCACCCGCTTCGGCGTCACCCCGATATGCGATGTGAACTGCGCGGCCAAATAGTTGGCGCTCACGCCGGCCGCATCGGTCAGCGCGCCGACCGGCATCGCGCCGTGGGCCCTCGCCAACCGCGCGCCCGCGTACCGAACCAGGTCGAGGCCGCGAACGGGTGTTTCGGCCAGCCGCGAGCGCAGTTCCTCCTCCACCACATCCAGCGCCTCGGCAGCCGAGACGCCGGCGCCGACCCGGTTGCGGATGCGATCCGCGGATCGCTGCCAGAGTTCGTCGAGGGGCACCCATCGATCACGCAGCTCACCGGCCGGGACGCCGACGAACGGCGCCATGCCCCACGGCTTGAAATGCACCCCGACCAGCCGCAGGCGGGCGGGGTACTCGACTACGAAACGCCTGGTCCATACCCCCATGAACCATCCATCGCACATCAGGGCCGGTGGCATCGAAGGCTCGCCGTCCCACAGGCGGACCGGCTCGCCCAGGTTGACGAACAGGTGCGCCGACGGCATCGGCGGGACGGTCATCCGGCGGTGGCGCGGGATCCCGGTCAGGACATAGATGTCGTCGACGAAACGGTCCAGCGGCGGGGCGGGCACCCGGGCGACGTATCGCATGGGTCAAGTGTCGCCGATGGGCCGGCCCCGGTTGCCTAGGTCGCGCGGAAGCTGCGCGCCATCAATCGCTGTGCGGGACCGCGGGTCATATCGGTCCACGCCTGCAACGGGCCGCTCCACCACGGCGAGATCTCGACCGGTTTGGCGGTGACCGCGTGGCACACCAGGTCGGCGGCCTCGTGTGCGGTGAGTCCGGGCATCGATCCGAAATCGGTCGGTGCGCTCATGCGCGTATGCACCAGCGGCATGTAGATCGAGGTGGTGCTGACCCCGTCCGCGGCGATTTCGGTGGCCACCGTCCGTAACCACTGATCGAAGGCCGCTTTCGACGCGCCGTAGGCGGCCCAGCGCGGAGCCGGCGGCATCCGCAGACCCCAGGTGGACATGTTGACGATATGTCCCTGCCGGCGCTCGCGCATCGTGGGCAGCAGCGTCAGCAACAATCGCACCGGGCCGAGGTAGTTGATATCGATCGTGCGGGTGAAATCGTGGAAACGGTCGTAGGATTCGTCGATCGAGCGACGAATCGAGCGACCGGCGTTGTTGATCACCATGTCGACCCGGCCGTGTGTGGCGAGCACCGTGCGGGCCAGTTCGTCGACGGCGTCCATATCGGTGAGGTCGGCGCGGTAGCTGTGCGCGACGCCGCCCGCGGCGGTGATGGCGTCGGCCGCTGCTTCGAGTTCGTCGCCGGATCGGGCGACCATCACCACCACCGCGCCCGCGGCGGCCAGTTTGCCGGCGGCGACCTTGCCGATGCCGTGCGATGCGCCGGTCACCAGCACCACCCGCCCGGAGACGGCCGCGCGCAGATCCTTCGCGCGCGGCCGAGTGGTCGGGTACAGCAGCCGGGTGGCGATCCGTTCGGCCAGCGGACGCCCGGGGGAATCGTTCGAGACACTGTCTGTCACAGCCGAAACTGTATTGGCGGGCCCGGCACCGCGGGGCCGGAATGGCCCCACCGGAATCGCGCCGGCGCCATCGAGCGCCGAAACCGGCTCAGTCCGGACCGGCTTGCGCGGTCGCCGGATCCACCGCACGCCGGCGCCGCCGCGACGAGGTTGCCGCCGCCGCGACCGCCATCGCGATCAGCAGCGCCGCGCCGACGGCCACCGCGGTGTGCATCCCGGTGACGAACGAGGTCTGCGCCGCGCGGACGACCCCGGCATCGCCGTGGTGCTCCACGATCGTCTCCCCCAATGTGTCGGCGAAGTCGCCGCCGGACCGGAAGATCAGCGCGGCCAGCGAGCCCAGCAGCGACAAGCCCAGCGCATTGCCCAGTTCGAAACTGGTCTCGCTGATACCGACGGCCGAGCCCGCGCGCTCGGCCGGAACCGACGACACCGCGACCTCCGACACCAGGGTGAACACGATGCCGTAGCCGAGGCCCGCGATCGTGGAACCCGCCAGGTACCAGCCGATTCCACTGTCGACACCGATGCCCAGCAGCGCCAGATTGCCGACGGCGGCCGCGCTGAGCGCCAGCACGAACGACCCCCGGGTGCCGAGCCGGCGTGCCACCCGGGCGCCGCCCATCGAGCAGACGAAGACCGCGATGGCCGCGGGAATACCCAGCAGCGCGGCGCCCAGGACGTCGCGCCCCGCGACCGTCTGCAGATACGTGCTGGTGAGATAGCTCATTCCCGCCAGCGACATCATGCCCACCGTCGAGGATCCGATGGCCACCCGGAACAGCCCGCGGCGGAACAGGCTCAGATCCAGTAGCGGATCGGTCAGCACCCGCTGCCGCCGCACGAACGCCACCAGCACCGCGATACCGGCGATCGCGAGAACCACCGACACCGCGTCGACGCCCTCGGCGGCGGCGCGCTTGACCGCGTACACCAGCGGCAGGATGCCACCGATCGACATGACCACGCTGACCGGATCGAGCGGTCCACGCCCGGACGAGCGGTGTTCGGGTAGCAGCAGCGGAGCCAGCGCCAGCAGTACCAGCAACACCGGTGTGTTGATCAGGAAGATGGAACCCCACCAGAACTTGTGCAGCAGCAGCCCGCCGATCACCGGGCCCACCGCCGAGCCGCCCGCGAAGAACGCCGTCCAGATGCCGATGGCCGTCCCGCGCGCCCGCGCATCGGCGAACAGGCTCGAGATCAGCGCCAGACTCGACGGCAGCAGGGTCGCACCGCCGACACCCATCAGCGCCCGCGCCACGATGAGCATGCCGGCGCCGGAGGCGAAGGCCGCCATCAGCGAGGCGAGTCCGAACACCGTGGCACCCGCGAGCAGAATGGTCCGGCGGCCGATGCGGTCGCCGAGATTGCCCATGGTGATGAGCAGCCCCGCGATCATGAATCCGTAGATGTCGAGGATCCACAGTTGCTGTTCGGCCGACGGGTTGAGGTGTTCGGTCAGTGTCGGCATCGCCAGATACAGCACCGACATATCCATCGACACCAGCAGTACCGGCAGCACCAGCACTGCCAGGCCGAACCAGGCCCGACGGGGAGTAGCGCTCGGCGCGGCGCGCACCGCCGCCGAGGTATGTATGCCGACCATCACCTATCCTTCTCCACGATGCGTACGTCGTACGCGGCCCGGGTACAGCGTACGCATCGGGCCGCGGAAAGGAAAGCGAGATTCCATGCCGGATGATTCCCACCCACCCGCACCGGACGATTCCCACCCACCCGCACCGGACGATCCCCACGCACCGGCGCGGGGCAGATCCCACTCCGAGCGGCTGACCCGCGCGGCGATCGTCGACACGGCCATCGCCCTGGCCGACGCCGACGGCATCGAGGGGTTGTCGATGCGCCGCATCGCCGACCGGATGGGTGTGGGCGCGATGTCGCTGTACCGGCATGTGCCGAACAAGGACGCGCTGCTGGCCGAGATGACCGACGAGGTCGCCCGCCGCTATCCGTATCCGGAGCCGGATTCGGGCTGGACCTGGCGCGAACGGGTGCGGGCGGCCGCCGACATCGACTGGCAGCTGTACCGGCTGCACCCGTGGGTGCTGTTCACCTTCGCGGTGCCGCGCTACAACTTCGGGCCGCACAGCCTGGCCTGTCTCGCCTGGCTGACCGAAGGATTCACCGAGCTGACCGACGATCGGCGCGAGGCCACCCGGATGGCGCTGCAGGTGTGGAGCTATATCGCCGGCATCGCCCTGCAGCAGGTCAGCGCGTCGATGCTGGCCGAACGCGATGCCGACGACGAGGAGACCTCCGGTCTGACGGCACTACTGGAAGGCACGCCGCGCTGGCCCAGCCCCCCGGCACTGGCGCCGCTCGAGGGGACAGGAACCGGCGATCTGCTCGATCCGGAGCGGCAACTGCACTCCGGCCTGATCGCGATGTGCGACGGATTCGCCGCCAGGCACTGACCAGCGCCGGATCCCGCCGCCCCGCAACGACTTCGGCGGAGGTTTTCGCTCACGGTGAGTCTTGGTGGTGGCAAAACGGCCGCGGCCGAGGATAATTCGTGCGGCCACTCGGTGTGCCACCCGAGCGGCCCCTGATCCGCACGACACATAAGGGGTAGTGTGACCACGGCTTTGCCAGTGAATCTGAAGCATGCCAGAGATATTCATCCGAGCCTCGACGTGCCGCTACTACACGAGGCCGTTGTCCCGGAACGAGCGCTGTGGTCACCGGCGGAGTTGCACGAGCTGACCGCGGTCGTGGCCAGCGAGCTGGCGACCCCCCTGCTCGATATCGTGCGATTCGACACCACGCAGCGCTGGTGGGCCCGGCTCGCACTCACCATGGGCGTGGAACTGTGGCTGCTGTCCTGGGCGCCCGGGCAGGGTACCGAACCACACGACCACGGCGGCGCGGCCGGATCGTTCACCGTCTCCATCGGCGAACTCCACGAGGAGTACCGCCACGGGGCCGGGCCCGTGCGTTCGGCGACCTGGCAGGCCGGTGACACGGTGGCGTTCGGACCCGAGCGCGCCCATCAGCTGCTCAACCGCGGCGCCCGTCCAGCCGCCACGGTGCACGCCTACTCACCGCCGTTGCGCCCGGTCCGCGATTACCGGGCACTGACCGATTTCACGGGTGTGTGACCATACGGGTGGATCACCGCGCACGAGAGGAGAAACGGGTATGAGCGCCGAGGATCTACTCGCACAGGCGCGGGCCGGATTGGATCGGGTCACCCCCGGCGAGGCGCAGCGGCGCTTGGAACACGGCGCGCTGGTCGTCGATATCCGCCCGCACGCCAACCGGCTCGCCGAGGGGGAGATTCCGGGATCCGTCGTGGTCGAGCGCATCGTGCTGGAGTGGCGCCTCGACCCGACCGGGAGCCACCGGCTGCCCGGCCTGTCGCCCGAGACCGAGGTGGTGATCGTCTGTAACGAGGGCTACGCCTCGAGCCTGGCCGCCGCCGACGCCCGCCGGCTCGGGCTGGCCCACGCCACCGATCTCGTCGGCGGGTTCCGGGCCTGGAAGGCCGCGGGCCTGCCGGTATCGCCCGGCGGCACCCCCGCGGTTCCGTAGCGACGACACCCGCGGACGGCGGGCCGGTTGCCGATCAGTAGTACGACCGCCCCGCAATCCCACCCGACACCGACCACACCTCCACGATCAGCCCGTCGACGACGCGCAGAATATCGGTGCCACTGATCGCGATCTCACCGTCGGCGCCGGGCCGCCGCGAACCGTACGGGCGGGCGACGAATCCGGTGCGGCCGTGGTCGATGTCGACCACGGCGACACCCTGGACCTCGAACCGCTGCCCCGGCAGCGCCGCGCGGAATGTCGCGATCTGGCGCGCGAACGCCGCGGGATCGCGCACGGTGTCGTACACCTCGGCGCCCGGCTGGGCGTAGCGCAGAGTGAAACGCGGCGCCATGATCCGCTCGGCGAGTTCGAGTTCGCCGTTCCACATCGCCGTCCACCGATCGAACAGTTCGATTCCGAAGTCGCGCACGATAACTCCAATAGTCTCATTGATACGGTATTGCCGAGATGAAGCTATAGTCTCAACGAGACCATGTCAATGAGCGACCGCGGCCGCATCGAACCGAAAGCAGACGACCATGGCGGATTCGGGAGCGCAGGACCACATCGTGCTCGGGCTCATCGCCCGCCACGGCCCGCTGACCCCGTACGAGCTCAAGGCCCACATGGACGAGAGCGTCGAATACTTCTGGCCGGTGCCGCACGCGCAGCTCTACCGGATTCCGGCCCGGCTGGCCGAGCGCGGGCTACTACACGAGGACGCCGAGGAGACCGGGCGGCGCCGGCGGGTCTTCCACCTCACCGACGCCGGGCGCGAAGCCTTGCGGGACTGGCTGTCGGACCCGGACTGCCCGCCGCCGGAGACCCGCGATCCGGCGCAGGTGAAGCTGTTCTTCGCCGATCTGGGCGCGCCGGGCGATGTGGTCGCGCTGGCGCGGCAGCAGGCCGCCGAGCACCGCGGCTGGCTCGATCGCTATCGCGCGCTGCTCGCCGCGATCGATCCGGACGACACCGTACGCGCCCGATCCCGTTCGCGCGTCCTCGAACTCGGCATCGGCCACGAACAGGCCCAGGTGGACTTCTGGACCGCACTCGCCGAGGATCCGGAACACGGCCCCGGCGGCCCGCGGTCCCGGGACCGAGCGGGTTAGCCGATCACTCGCCGACGACCACCGCGTAGGCGAAACCGTCCCAGCCCTTACCGCCGACGGTCTGCAGCACCGTGGCCTCCACCCGCGGCTCGTCGGCGAGCAGGCGCAGCACCTCGCGGCCGCCGCGCACTCCCGGATCGCCGGCATCGCCGTCGACCAGCGCGCCGTTGCGCACCACATTGTCGACGATGATGATCGAGCCCGGACGGGTCAGGCGCAGCGCCCACTGCACATAGTTGGCATTGTTGATCTTGTCGGCATCGATGAAGACCAGATCGAAGGGTTCGGAGTGGTCCCGCACGACGTCCGGCAGGCTGTCCAGCGCCGCGCCGACCCGGATCTCCACCCGCTCCCCGACTCCCTTGCGGTCGAGGTTCGCGCGGGCGACCTCGGCATGGTGTGGATCGAATTCCAGCGTCACCACCCGGCCCCGCGGTCCCACCGCACGCGCCAGCCACACCGTGCTGTAACCGCCGAGGGTGCCGATCTCCAGCACCCGCCGCGCCCCCGCCGACAGCGCGATCAGATGCAGGAACTTGCCCTGTGGCGGTGAGACGTCGATCGGCGGCAACCCCGCGTCCGAATTGGCCTGTGCCACATCGGAATCACCGTCCCCGATCAGTGTGTCCACCAGATAACGATCGACCGCGCCCCATTCGGTATCCGTCATGAGCGCCAGTCTGCCACCACGATCCGCGGTGCGCCCGTACGCCGGACGGCCGGCGGAGGCCGCGCGGGTCAGAACAGGAAGTACCGCTGCGCCATGGGGAGTTCGGTAGCCGGTTGCTGATCCCAGACCTCACCGTCGATCCGCACCGTGAAGGTGTCCGGTTCCACCTCGATGCGCGGCATGGCGTCGTTGAGCGGCAGATCGGCCTTGGTGCGGCGCCGGACATCGGCCACCGGCACCAGCCTGCGCCGCACCTGCAAGCGCTCGGCGAGGCCGTCCTCGACGGCCTGCGGGGAGACGAAATGCAGCGAGGTCCCCGCGGCGACCACCGGGGCGGCACCGAACATCGGCCGCGGCAGCACCGGCTGCGGGGTCGGGATCGAGGCATTGGCATCACCCATCGCGGCCCAGGCGATCGCGCCGCCCTTGAGCACCGCGTGCGGGCGCACGCCGAAGAAGGCCGGTTCCCATAGCACCAGATCCGCGAGCTTGCCGACCTCGACCGATCCGATCTCGTGATCCATTCCGTGCGTAATCGCCGGGCAGATGGTGTATTTCGCGATATAGCGCCGGACCCGGTTGTTGTCGGCGGCGCCGTCACCGCTCAGTGCGCCGCGGCGGCGCTTCATCATGTGGGCGGTCTGCCAGGTGCGCATCACCACCTCGCCGATCCGGCCCATGGCCTGGGAATCCGAGCCGATCATCGAGATCGCGCCCATATCGTGCAGCAGGTCCTCGGCGGCGATGGTCGAGGGCCGGATCCGGCTCTCCGCGAAGGCCAGATCCTCGGGCACGGCCGGATTGAGATGGTGGCACACCATCAGCATGTCGAGATGTTCGTCGAGGGTGTTGATCGTATGCGGACGGGTGGGGTTGGTGGAGCTGGGCAGCACGTTGGAGTGCGCGGCGACGGTGATGATGTCGGGCGCGTGGCCACCGCCCGCCCCCTCGGTGTGATACGAGTGGATGACCCGGCCGGCGATCGCGGCCAGCGTGTCCTCCACGAATCCGGCCTCGTTGAGGGTGTCGGAATGCAATGCGACCTGCACCCCGGCGGCATCGGCCACACTCAGGCAGGCGTCGATCGCCGCGGGGGTGGTGCCCCAGTCCTCGTGCAGCTTGAAACCGCCCGCGCCACCGCGCAATTGCTCCCACATGGCCTCGGGCCGCACCGTGTTGCCCTTGCCGAGCAGCAGGACGTTGACGGGCCAGCCGTCGGTGGCCTCGAGCATGCGGCCCAGATGCCAGGCGCCCGGGGTGACCGTGGTCGCCTTGGAGCCCTCGGCCGGGCCGGTGCCCCCGCCGACCAGTGTGGTGATGCCCCCGCCGAGCGCTTCCTCGAGCAACTGCGGGCAGATGAAATGCACGTGGCAGTCGATGGCACCGGCGGTGAGAATGCGGCCGTTACCAGCGATGATCTCGGTCGACGGGCCGACCACCAGATCCGGATGCACCCCGTCCATGGTCTCGGGATTGCCGGCCTTGCCGATCGCGCAGATCCGGCCGTCACGAATACCGATGTCGGCCTTGATGATTCCCCAGTAGTCGATGATCACCGCGCCGGTGATCACGGTGTCGGGAGTTCCCTCGGCCCGGGTGGCCCGGGCCTGGCCCATCGACTCCCGCAGCACCTTGCCGCCGCCGAATACCGCCTCGTCGCCGGCCAGACCCGGTCCGCCACTGCGATCCTCGGTGATCTCGACGACGAGATCGGTGTCCGCCAAGCGGATACGGTCACCGGCGGTGGGGCCGAACAGCGCGGCGTAGCGGGCGCGGGAGAGCTCGGTCATCGGTCGAGCGGCCTTTCGTCGGCGTTGTCCCGGGCCGGCGGGGCGCCCGCCGCGACAACGGGTCCCAGTGGTCCCGGAGCGCCGGGGCCGATGCCGTACACCTCGCGGGTGCCACCCAGCGGCACGAGCGACACGCGTTGCGCCAGACCGGGTTCGAAACGCACCGCGGTCCCCGCGGGAATATCGAGACGGCGGCCGTGGGCGGCGTTCCGATCGAATTCCAGGGCGGCGTTGGCCTGGGGGAAGTGCACATGACTACCGACCTGCACCGGACGATCACCGGTGTTGACGACCTCGAATTCGATGCGGTCGGCACCGGCGTTGATCTCGATCGGATCGGCGGCGAGCAGGTACTGGCCCGGCACCACGCCGGATTCGTCCCCGATGGACGTCGTGCTCATGATGTCTGACCTCAGCCGATCGGATGATGGACGGTCACCAATTTCGTGCCGTCGGGAAAGGTGGCCTCGACCTGGACATCGGCGATCATCTCCGGGACGCCCGACATCACGTCGTCGCGGGTGAGCACGGTGCGGCCCGACGACATCAGCTCGGCGACCGTGCGGCCGTCACGGGCACCCTCGAGGACGTGATCGGTGATGATCGCGACCGCCTCGGGATGATTGAGCTTCAATCCGCGGGCCTGCCGCCGGCGGGCCAGTTCGGCCGCATAGCTGAGCATGAGTCGTTCCTGCTCGTGCGGCGACAAACGCACATCGGCTCCTCGGCGGCTCGGGTCGGCGGCGCTGGGCCCGCGCGAATCTCGGTGCTCGATATTTTGGCACGGTCGTACGGACCGCGCTCGGCGGCATGGGGCGGGCCGGGCTAGGCCTTGGCGGCACCCTCGGCGGTGAGGTTCTGCAGCCGCACCTGACCCCGCGCGACCAGCCGGTCCTGCTCATCGGTGATCTGCACCTGCCACAGCTGCTGCGATCGCCCCTGGTGGACCGGGGTCGCCACCCCGCGCAGCGTGCCCTCGCGCACCGCCCGCAGGAAGTCGGTGTTGTTGTTGACTCCGACCACGTGCCCGCGGTCGCCGAACCAGACACCACCGCCGACACTGGCGAGGGTTTCGATGATGGTGCAGTACACCCCGCCGTTGACGATTCCGGCGGGCTGGTGCAGCTGCGGCGAGACCACCCACTCCCCGGCGACGCGATCGGGTCCGATCTCGGTGTACTTCAGGCCGATCAGATCGCTGAAGGTTCCCTCGCTGTAGCGCGTCATCTGTTCCGGCGTCACATCCGCCAGCGAGCCCTCGAACCGGTCGTGCTGTGTCATAGAAGAACACTTACACCACCTGCGGACCGCTCGGTCCGCCGGTATCCGCGCGCGGGCGACAGCGGCGCCGGCGCCCGATCGCGGCTACCGTTGCGATCACGCCGAATGCAACCCTCGTTCCCGAGCGCGGCCCGTCCTACGGTGTCGGCCATGACAGCCGAATCGGGGACGCCGCTCAACGACATCATCGAGGCCACCGCACAGGCCGTGGCGGACGATCCGGCGCAGGCGCAGGTGGTGTTCGCCGCCGACGGAGTCGCGGAGGGCGCCGTCGGCAGTGCCGTCACAGCGGGCAAGTACACGGTGCGCGTCGACGAGCCGGCGGCGCTCGGCGGTGACGGCACCGCGCCGAATCCGGTCGAGTTCTACCTCGCCGCGCTGATCTCCTGTCAGGTGGTGACCTACCGATTCTGGGCGCAGCGGCTCGGCATCGAAGTCGGCGACCTGCGTATCAGCGCCGAGGGCGACCTGGACGTCCGCGGTTTCTTCGGCCTCGAGGACGGCGTGCGCGCCGGCTTCCAGCAGGTCCGGGTCACCGTCCACATCGACGGCCCCGAACCGGCCCAGCGCTACGCCGAGTTGCAGCAGGTCGTGGACGCACGGTGCCCCGTCCTCGACATCTCCACCGGGCACACGCCCGTGCGGACCATACTGGTGACACCGGAGCTGGAACACTCCACCGTCTCCGCCTGACCGTTCCGCCTGATCACTACCGCGATCCAGGCCTTCCGGGGCGGCACCCGCCGCCCGTGCGCGACCCCTTCCCATCCCATCGATCCCCTGGAGCAGAATCCATGACCGACTCCGTCGAGCCGACCGATCCGGCGCAGAACTGGAGCTTCGAGACCAAACAGGTGCACGTCGGCCAGGTCCCCGACGGCGCCACCAATGCTCGCGCGCTACCCATCTACCAGACCACCTCCTACACCTTCCGCGACACCGAGCACGCGGCGGCGCTGTTCGGGCTGGCCGAGCCCGGCAACATCTACACCCGCATCATGAAC
This sequence comes from Nocardia spumae, assembly GCF_020733635.1. NCBI lineage: Bacteria > Bacillati > Actinomycetota > Actinomycetes > Mycobacteriales > Nocardiaceae > Nocardia > Nocardia spumae. The sequence continues at coordinate 4,081,035 of NZ_JAJFZL010000001.1, forward strand.
CCCACCCAGGACGCGGTGGAACAGCGGATCGCCGCCCTCGAAGGCGGCGTGGCCGCACTGCTGCTGTCCTCGGGGCAGGCCGCCGAGACCTTCGCGATCCTCAACATCGCCGGCGCCGGTGACCACATCGTGTCGAGCCCGCGGCTGTACGGCGGCACCTACAACCTGTTCCACTACACACTGCCGAAACTGGGTATCGAGGTCTCGTTCGTCGAGGACCCGGACGATCTCGAGCAGTGGCGCGCCGCGGTCCGGCCGAACACCAAGGCGTTCTACGGCGAGACCGTGTCCAATCCGCAGAACCACATTCTGGACCTGCCCGGTATCGCCGAGGCCGCTCACGCCGCGGGCGTGCCGCTGATCGTCGACAACACGGTGCCGACGCCGTACCTGATCCAGCCGCTGCGCCACGGCGCCGACATCGTCGTGCACTCGGCCACCAAGTACCTGGGCGGACACGGCGCGGCGATCGCGGGTGTCATCGTCGACGGCGGCACCTTCGACTGGACGGTGACCGATGAGCAGGGCAATTCCCGCTTCCCCGGTTTCACCACCCCCGATCCCAGCTACCACGGCGCGGTCTTCGCCGATCTGGGCGCGCCGGCGTATGCGCTCAAGGCGCGGGTGCAGTTGCTGCGCGACCTCGGGTCGGCGATCGCCCCGTTCAACGCCTTCCTGATCGGTCAGGGCATCGAGACCTTGAGCCTGCGAGTGGAGCGGCATGTCGCGAATGCGCAGGCCGTCGCCGAATTCCTCAGCGAGCAGCCGGAAATCACCACGGTCTTCTACGCGGGTCTGCCGTCCTCGCCCTGGTACGAGCGCGGCCGTCAACTCGCCCCGAAGGGCACGGGCGCCATCGTCGGATTCGAGCTCGCCGGTGGTGTCGACGCGGGTAAGCGGTTCGTCGATGCGCTGAGCCTGCACAGCCATGTCGCCAATATCGGCGATGTGCGCTCGCTGGTCATCCACCCGGCCTCGACCACCCACTCCCAGCTGACCCCGGACGAGCAGGCCGCCGCCGGTGTGACGCCGGGGCTGGTCCGCCTCGCGGTCGGGATCGAGGGCATCGACGACATCATCGCCGATCTGCGCGCCGGTCTGGCCGCCACGCGCTGAGTTCCGCACATCGAAGCCCGGCTCCCCCGCGGGAGCCGGGCTTCGCGTGTCGTCGGATCCGGTCGGGGCCGGAACGACGCGGCGGGCCCTTCGTGACACAGGGCCCGCCGCGGGCAGGGGATCGGGGAGTCGACCGCAGCCCTCGGGACTCTCGCTCGATCCTGACGCCGGAACTGAGTGTAGGGCAGGCTTACCTAACAAAGCAAGACCGACGCACCGGCTGTCCTCGATCGGCCATCGCCGCCAGCACCGCCTGCCCTCGTTCGATGCCTCGATCGGCGCCGGTCCGCGCGAGTTCCGGGACATACGTGGCGGCGCCGACGACGGCCTCGCCCACCAGACCCCAGAAGCGCCCCGGACTCAGCCCACCGCACCGCGACAGCGTGTCACCGACCAACCGCAGCGACGCTTCACAACGATGCGCCAGCCACACGTCCAGCGCCCGATCGCACGGCAGCGTCACCACCCCCAGCCGCCCGGCCAGCGGATCGCCCGCCACGACGCGAATCGTGGTGTCGGACAACCCCGCCCAGTCGAGGCCGCCGTCGTTGTCGGTGTGCACCCACAGATTCTCGAGTCCCGGATCCCAGGCCCGGTTGTCACAGACCACCAGGGCCGTCACCCGGCCCACCACGGCGTGGATGAGTGCGGTGGCGACGACCTCCGCGGCGATATCGGCGTTGACCATCTCCGCGGCATGGCGCCGGTACATCAGTTCGATGCGCCCTTCGCGGACGCCGTCGGCCAGCCGCCACCAGCGGCGTCGCCCCTGTTCGGCCATCGCCGCCATCGCGTACACCCGCGGATGCCCCGGCTGTAACGCCCGCAGCCGGACGCAGATCTGTTCGAACGCCGGCTCCACACGGCGATCCGGGAATATCGTCACCGGTTCGGACATCGAACCCCCTCAACGCTCGGCATTACGGACGACAACGAAACATAGGTTAGGCTTACCAGACTTGATGAGCCAGAGTTCCACCGCCATGAAACGCGTCACCAGGAGTCGCCCGCCGCCGTGTCCGCAGCCGTAACCACCTCCCGCCGGCGCGCGGGCGGTCTGGCGCTCCTGATCGGAGTGCTGCTGATCGCCGTCGTCGCCGGACTCGCCGTCGGCGCCAAATCCGTCTCCCCCGCCGCGGTGCTGCATGCCGTCACCTGCCCGGGCGGAGTGCCGTTCACCTGCCCCGCCGACGGGCAGGCGGAGCAGATCGTGCGCGAATTGCGTCTCCCCCGAACGATTCTCGCCCTTCTCACCGGCGCCGCACTGGGTATCGCCGGTGCGCTGATCCAGGGCTACACGCGCAATCCGCTCGCCGACGCGGGCCTGCTCGGGCTCAACGCCGGCGCGGCCTTCCTGGCCGCGCTGGGCATCCACCTCTTCGCCCTGACCCAGCCCGGGCAGTACATCTGGCTCGCCTTCGCGGGGGCCCTGATCGCCGGTGTCGTGGTGTTCGCCGCCTCGGCCACCGGCGGCGGCCGATCCACACCGTTGACGCTGGTCCTGGCCGGTGCGGCGGTCACCGCGCTGCTCCAGGCGCTGACCAATGCCGTGATCCTGCTCGATCCGGCGGCACTGGACACCTACCGCTTCTGGGTGGTCGGCACACCGGCCGGTCACGAGCCCGAGGTGGCCGCCCAGATCGCGCCGTTCATCCTGGCCGGGGCCGTCCTGGCGATCCTGGCCGCGCCCGGGCTCAACGCGATCGGGCTCGGCGAGGACGTGGCACGCGGCCTCGGGGTGAACATCGCCCGCAATCGCGCCGTCGGATTGATCGCGGTGGTCCTGCTCACCGGAGCCGCCACCGCCGCGGTCGGGCCGATCGCCTTCCTCGGCCTGGTGGTTCCGCATCTGGGCCGGATGATCACCGGCCCGGATCATCGCTGGCTGATTCCGTATTCGGCAGTGCTCGGCGCGATCGTGCTGCTGCTGGCCGATATCGTCGGCCGCGTGATCGCTCCGCCCGGTGAACTGCAGGCCGGCATCGTGCTGGCGCTGATCGGCGCCCCCTGCTTCATCGCCCTCGTGCGCCGGCGGAAGGTGGCCGAACTGTGAACCCGCGCACCGATATCGACGTCGGCGAGCCGGTCACCGGTCCGCAGCACACGGACCCGGCGGCGCCCACCGCGGCGCTGAGGCGGGTGCGCCCGGCCGTCCGGATCGCCGGTATGTCCGCGGTCCTGCGCCTGTCCGCACTGCTGACACTGGCCGCCCTCGCGGTCGCCATCGTCGTGCTGTTCGCGGTGGATATCTCGGTCGGTGACTATCACATCGCGCTCGGCCGCGTCGTGGATGTGCTGACCGGCGGCGGCACCCGCTCCCAGCGCTATGTCATCACGCAATCGCGGCTGCCGCGCGCGGTGACCGCGCTGGTGGCCGGCGCGGCGCTCGGCATCGCCGGGGCCATCACCCAGTCGATCCTGCACAACCCGCTGGCCAGTCCCGATGTCCTCGGGATCACCTCGGGCGCGAGCTTCGCCGCCGTCGCCGTGCTGGCCGGGGTTGGCGGGACCGCCACCGGAATCATTGCCTCCCTGGGTGTTCCGCTCGCCGCATTGGCGGGCGGCCTGCTCACCGCGGCGATCATCGGAGTACTCGCGCTGGGACGTGGCGGCTCCGGCGATACCGGGCTGGGCGGTATGCGCTTCATTCTCATCGGCATCGGCGTGAACGCTCTGCTGCTGGCGGGCATCAACTGGCTGATCACCCGCGCCAGCCTCGACGACGCGTCACGGGCGCAGCTGTGGCTCACCGGATCGCTCAACGGCGCGGACTGGCCCAGGACCACGGCGGCGGTCGCCGGCCTGGTCGTGGTGGTCGTCATCGCCGCCGGTTCGGCCCGCACACTGGCCGCATTGCGTTTCGGCTCCGACACCACCCGCGCGCTGGGTGTGCGAGTGCAGACTCAGCAGATGGTCCTGATCGGCGCGGCGGTGATGGCCGCGGCCCTGGCGACGGCCGCGGTCGGCCCGCTCGCCTTCGTCGGGCTCGCGGCACCCCAGATCGCCCGCCGGCTCCTGCGCACCCCGGGCGAGCCGGTGATCGGTTCGGCGCTGACCGGTGCGGTGATCGTGATCGCCGCCGATGTCGCCGCCCGCACCGTCGTACCCGTCGACCTGCCGGTCGGCCTCGTCACCGCCGCGTTCGGCGGTCCGTTCCTGCTGCTGCTGTTGATCCGCGTGAACCGGAAGGCGACCCTGTGACCACCCGAACCTCGGACCGGATCACCACCGACGAATCCACCGACCGGCCGGCCCACCGCCTCGCCGCCGACGGGGTGACCCTCGGCTACGGCGGCCGGATCATCGTCGACGGCCTGAGCGTCGATATCGAGCCCGGTCTGATCACCACCGTCATCGGCCCGAACGGCTGCGGTAAGTCCACCCTGCTGCGCGGACTCGGCCGGCTGCTGCGCCCGAACGCGGGCCGGGTCCTGTTGGACGGCAAGGCTATCGCGACCATGAAGACTCGGGAGGTGGCCCGCATCGTGGGCATGCTCCCACAGACACCGGTCGCGCCCGAGGGCCTCACCGTCGCAGATCTGGTCGCGCGCGGGCGCCATCCCCATCAGTCCTGGCTGCGGCAGTGGTCGGGTGACGACGAATCCGAGGTCGCTCACGCACTCGCTCAGACCGGGGTGTCCGATCTGGCCGACCGCACCCTCGACGAGCTGTCCGGCGGACAGCGGCAGCGGGCCTGGATCTCGATGGCGCTGGCTCAGGGCACCGACATCCTGCTGCTCGACGAACCGACCACCTACCTCGATCTCGCGCATTCGCTCGAGGTGCTCGATCTGGTCGACCGGTTGCACGACGATCTGGGCCGGACCGTGGTGATGGTGCTGCACGATCTGAATCTGGCCATCCGCTACAGCGATCGCTTGATCGTCATGCGCGAGGGCCGCATCGTCGCCCAGGGCTCCCCCGGCGACGTCATCGACGCCGACCTGTTGCACACCGTCTTCGGCCTGCGCGCCGAGGTGCACACCGACCCGGTGTCGGAACGGCCGATGATCGTCCCGATCGGTTCCCGTCACGTCATCGGCGCGGTCGGCGGACCGCGCGCGAGCGATCGGGCGGCGAGTGCGGCACCGCCGCGGGAAGCGGGCTCCGCGCAGGCCGGGACGAGTTCCCCGACCGGGCTATGAAAAATCCCACACAGCTACCGACCGGTTACGACGACTTGTAGTACGCATTTGTGTCGTTGCCTCCGTAAGCTTGAGGGATGGCAGGTCTTGGTGAACTCGAGAAAGCGGTTATGGACCAGTTGTGGTCGGCCGATGAACCGCAGACGGTCCGGCAGGTCCATGAAGCCCTCGCCGCGCGCCGCGAGCTCGCGTACACCACGGTGATGACCGTGCTGCAGCGACTGGCGAAGAAGGATCTGGTGGTCCAGCAACGCGACGACCGCGCGCATCGGTACGCACCGGTGCACACTCGCGACGAGCTCGTGGCGAGTCTGATGGTCGACGCGCTGCAGCAGGCCGACGAGGTCGGCTCCCGCCGGGCGGCCCTCGTGCACTTCGTCGAACAGGTCGGAAAGGACGAGGCTGCCGCACTCCGCGATGCACTCGCTAAGCTCGAAGCAACCGAGGCCGCGCGCAACCCGTCCGATGACGAGAACACCGCGTCCGACGACAACGGAGTCGCCCCGCCGCAGTAGCTGCGCGGCGTTCTCCGGCCGCCGCGATCTCGGGTCCTGGCCCCACAACGCAGTGAGCTGAGTATGAACGCAACAGCGCCGGTCTTCGCCGGTCTCGCCTTGCTTCTCGCGGGACCGGTCCCTGCGCTGCTCAGTCGAGCCACTTGGCCGTACCGAACACCGCGCGCGGCGCTGGTGTTGTGGCAGGCCGTCGCGCTCGCAGCGGTGCTGTCCGCCTTCGGATCCGGCCTCGCGATCGCGAGCCTGCTGCTGGTTCCCGGTCCCGACGGCCGCCCCACGACCTCGCCCACCAAGGAGATCGACGCGCTCGGGCTGGCGGTGTGGCTGATCTACGTGGTGGTTTTCGCCCTCACCCTGATGGTCGGCGCGCGATTGATCTACGCGGTGGTCCGCGTCGGCGTGCACACCCGTCGCCGTCGCGCCCGCCACCGCATGCTGGTCGATCTGCTCGATCAGGGCGACGACACACACGGCGATCTGATCGCGAGCTCCCCCCTCGCCGGTACCCGGGCCGCCGATATCCGCATCCTCGCCGCCGCGGAGCCGATCGCGTACTGCCTGCCCGGTCTGCGCCAGCGAGTGGTGCTCAGCCAGGGCACCTTCGCGAATCTGTCGCGGTCCGAGCTCACCGCGATCGTCAGCCACGAACGCTCCCATCTGCGAGCCCGCCACGATCTGGTGCTGGAGGCCTTCACCGCGGCACACGAGGCGTTCCCGCGCGTGGTCCGCAGCAAATCGGCGCTGGATTCGGTGAAACTGCTGATCGAGTTGCTCGCCGACGACTCCGCGGTGAAGATCACCGGCCCCACCCCGCTGGCGCGTGCGCTGGTCACCTGCTCGAATTCCACGGCGCCCCAGGGCGCCATGGCCGTCGGCGGACCCACGACCCTGATCCGGATTCAGCGCCTGACCGGGCCACTGGGTGATCTGCGCATCGCGAGCGCCGCCTATGCGACCGCCGCGGCGATTCTGGTGGTTCCCACCCTGGCCGTCGCCATCCCCTGGCTGGTCGAACTGAACCGGCTACTTCGTGCCTGAGCGCCCCGGCGGCGGAGCGGCCGGACCCGCCTTCGCGACGATGGGCCTGCCCGTCGAACTCGTACAGGCCCTGCGGCGCGAAGGACTCGAGACCACCTTCCCGATTCAGGCGGCGGCGATTCCGGACATCCTCGCCGGACGCGATGTGCTCGGGCGAGCCGTCACCGGCTCCGGAAAGACTCTCGCCTTCGGGCTGCCGATGCTCGTGCGGCTGCGGCGCGGCGCCTCCGCCCCCGGCCGGCCGCGGGGTCTGGTCCTCGCGCCGACTCGCGAACTCGCGCTGCAGATCGAGCGAACGCTCGACGAGGCCGCGGTGGCGCTGGGGTTGCGACTGGCCACGGCCGTAGGCGGGCTGCCGATCAAACGCCAGGCCGAGCGTCTCGGCCGTGGTGTGGACCTGCTGATCGCCACGCCGGGCCGGCTCGGCGATCTGCTCGATCGGGGTACGGTCGCCGTCGACGCGGTTCGCACGGTCGCGATCGACGAGGCCGACCATATGGCCGAACTCGGTTTCATCGATGACGTTCGCGCGATCCTCGATCTGCTGCCCGGCGACTGCCGGCATCTGCTGTTCTCCGCCACGCTCGACGAGGCCGTCGACGCCCTCGTCCGGGACTATCTCGACGATCCGGTTCGCCACGATGTCACCGAGGCGGAAAAGCCGGTCGCGCCGCCGGACCCGGCCACGGCGCCCGCCCCGCCGGACACGGATGCGGTCACCCATCACCTGCTGCGGGTGCGCCCCGCCGACAAGCGGGCGGTGGTCACCGAGATCGCGGCCCGATCCGGACGCACCCTGCTGTTCGTGCGCACTCAGTACGGCGCGGACAAGCTGGCGCGGCGACTGCGCGAATCCGGCATCGGCGCGGTAGCCCTGCACGGCGGGCTCACCCAGAACCAGCGAGTCCGCACACTCGCCGCGTTCTCCGCGGGCGCCGCACCGGTTCTGGTCGCCACCGATGTCGCCGCCCGCGGTATCCACGTCGACGACATCACGCTGGTGGTCCACGTCGATCCGGCCGCCGACGCGAAGGACTACCTGCACCGCTCCGGCCGTACCGGCCGCGCGGGCGCGGGCGGAACGGTCGTCACGATCGTCACCGGGACGGAGGAGGATACGACGGCCGTCCTCCGCGATGCCGCTGTCGCGCACCGGGTCTCCCGGGTGCGTCCCGGCGATCCGCACCTCACCGAGATGACCGGGGCGCGTCTCCCGACCGGGCGCCCGGTTTCCGATCCCGCTGCTCCCGCCGCCCCGCGGCCGCCTGCCGACACGCCCGGTAAACCCCGGCGCCATTCGGGCAGGCCGCCGCACCCGGCACGCCGCGGCAAGCGTCGAGCACACTGATCCGTGCACGGGCGGCCACTACGGCAGGCCCGGAAGATCGACGCCCGCGTTCGCATCGATCGCCGCGGCGCGGGAGCCGTCCTTCAGCTCCACCCCGGATCGGCCGAGCGCGCGGGCTCCCACGACCAGCCCCGCCACCACCGCGGCGGCCTGCCGGTATCCGAGGCCCGCGGGCGGATGGATATTGGAGACGCAGTTGCGCTCGGCGTCGGTGCGGCCGGGCCGCGGACGGTGCGTCAGATAGATGCCGAGGCTGGCCGCCACCGACAACCCGGGCCGTTCGCCGATCAGCACCAGCACCGTCCGCACACCCATGACCGCCCCGAGGTGATCGCCGATCGCCACTCGCGCCTGCGTCGCGATCACGGGTGCGGCGAGGGTCCATCGCGGCGATAGTTCGGCGACCAGGGCGGTGAGCAGATCCGGGCCGTGCTCGGCGAGCGCCTGCGGCGAAAGTCCGTCGGCCAGAACGAAACCCACATCCGCATCGCTGCCGGTGACCGCCGAGGTGTGCGTCGGCAGCCGCCCCAGATCGGGCCGGCGCAGATACTCCGCACGGTCGCGGGCGCGACTGGGCACATGGACCGGGACGCCCAGCCCCACCGCGCCGACCCGCACGGTCAACGCGTCCACATCCAGCGGGGCGTGGACCGCGTCGCGAGCGGCCGCGTGCGCGGCCCGGAATTCCAGCACCCGGGTGGTGGGCAGCGCGTCGCCGGTCCGGCCGAGCCCGATCCGGGCTCGCGTGGTGCGCCGCAGGTCCGCCCAGAACTCGTCGGGGTCCGGGCGCATCCCGGCCGGCGCGGTCATCGGGCGGCGCCCAGTTCACGCAGCGGCGAGGACAGCGGTTCCACGGCGGCGATACCGCCCGCCGCGTCGATCATGCCCAGCCGCGCCAGCCACTGCTCGAATTCCGGTGCGGGCGCGAGGCCGAGGACGCGGCGCGCGTAGAGGGCGTCGTGGAAGCTCAGGCTCTGATAGCCCAGCATGACGTCGTCGGCGCCCGGCACGGCGATGACGAAGGCCACCCCCGCCGCCGCGAGCAAGGTCAGCAGCGTGTCCATATCGTCCTGATCGGCCTCGGCATGGTTGGTGTAGCAGACGTCCACGCCCATCGGCAGGCCCAGCAGTTTGCCGCAGAAGTGGTCCTCGAGTCCCGCCCGGACGATCTGCTTGCCGTCGTAGAGATACTCCGGGCCGATGAATCCGACCACCGTATTGACCAGCAGTGGGTCGAGATCACGTGCGACCGCGTAGGCACGGGCTTCGAGGGTCTGCTGATCGACCGGCTTGTCACCGCTACCGCGGTGCGCCCCGGCCGACAGCGCCGAACCCTGACCGGTTTCCAGATACATGACGTTGTCGCCGACGGTGCCGCGGCCCAAGGACCGGCCGGCCGCGTTCGCCTCGCGCAGCAGGGCCAGATCCACGCCGAATCCCCGGTTGGCCGCCTCGGTGCCCGCGACCGACTGGAAGACCAGATCGACCGGTGCACCGGCCTCGATCAGCCCGAGGGTCGTGGTGACGTGCGCGAGGACGCAGGACTGGGCCGGAATGTCGTAGCGGGTCCGTACCTCGTCGAGCAATCGCAGCAGCTCACCGGCGGCGTGCGGCGAATCGGTCGCCGGATTGACCCCGATCACCGCGTCGCCGCAGCCGAGCAGCAACCCGTCCAGCACCGCCGCGGCAATCCCCCGTGGATCGTCGGTGGGATGGTTGGGCTGCAGCCGGGTGCTCAGCCGTCCCGGCAACCCGATCGTGGTGCGAAAGCCGGACCGCACCTCGACGGCACGGGCCACGCTGATCAGATCCTGATTCCGCATGATCTTGCTGACCGCCGCCACCATCTCCGGGGTCAGCCCGGGTGCGAGGGCACCCAGCACCTCGGCCGGCGCGCCGGGGCCGGTCCCGGCGGCGATCGCCAGCAGCCGGTCCCGCAACCCACCGACGCTCAGATGTGCGATGGGCCCGAAGGCCGCCCGATCGTGGCCGTCGAGGATCAGCCGGGTGACCTCATCGGTCTCGTAGGGCACCACCGGATCGTTCAGGAACGTGGTCAGCGGCACCTCGGCCAGCGCCCATTGCGCCGCGGCCCGTTCGGCGTCCGACGAGGCCGCGCAGCCGGCCAGTTCGTCACCGCTGCGCTGCGGCGTCGCCTTCGCCAGCAAGTCGACCGGTCCGTCGAAGGTGTAGGTGGTGCCGTGCAGAGTCTGGGTGTACCGCGTCATCGGCGTTCTCCTGGCGCATCCGCGTGCGTGCCCGCTGCGGCACAGCCTGTGCCGGCAGCCAGCGTACCGCTGCACGCGACGTGCGCCGATGTCCGTTATGTCCCAACGCGTTACGATCGGGTGACACGCCGATGATGCGCGGAGGTGCCGATGACCGAACGCAAACCGGCCGGCATGGGTTTCGAGTCCTGGATCGACAAACAGATCCGGGAGGCGAGCGAACGCGGTGAATTCGACAACCTGACCGGCGCCGGCAAGCCGCTGCCCGGAGTGGGCGAACCCTACGACGAGAACTGGTGGCTGCGGAACTACCTGCGACGCGAGGGTGTGGGTGGCGAGGCGCTGCTGCCCACCTCCCTGGTGCTGCGCAGAGATCTGGAGCGTCTGCCCGCCACCGTGGCGGACATGGATTCCGAGGCCGAGGTCCGCGCCTACGTCACCGAACTCAACTCCCGGATCGTGGAGTGGATCCGCAGACCGCACGGTCCGCAGGTCCGGATCGCTCCGGTGCGGGCCGACGACGTCGTATCCGACTGGCGTGCGGCCCGGCCCGGGCGGGGCACCCCGCAGCGCGCCGACAATCCTTCCGCGGCGGCCACTTCCGAACGGCGACGACTCGACGTGGAACGCCCGGTGTGGTGGCGGCGCCTGCTCCGGCTCGGCCGCCCGCGGCGCTAGTCGTCGGCGGGCGGGAAGCCGCCGGTGGCGATCGGACCCCAGCGCTCGATATCGATCCGGATCAGTGCCTTGCCCTGCTGCGCCATCGCCGCGCGGTACTCCTCCCAGTCCGGATGCTCCCCGGCGATGCAGCGGTAGTAGTCCACGAGCCCGTCGAGGGCCTCGGGCATGTCGAATACCTCTGCGCGCCCGTCGATCTGAACGTAGGGACCGTCCCATTCGTCCGACAGCAAGCAGATCGACACCTGGGGCCGGCGCCGGATGTTGCGGGTCTTGGCCCGGCTCGGATAGGTGGAGATCACGATCCGTCCGGCCGCGTCCACACCGCAGGTGACCGGTGACATCTGCGCGCTGCCGTCGGCCCGGGTGGTGACCAGTACCGCTCGATGACGCGGCCGGGCGAAGTCGAGCAGTTCCGTCCGGCCGACCTCGGTGGCGGTCGCGATACGTGGCATGGTCCGATCCTTTCGCCGCGGTCCTGTCGAGCCCACCCTCCCCCATGATCGATTCCCCTACAATGGCCGGAGTGCAGTTTCTTCCAGGACACACGCCGCCGTACGACCTCACCTACGACGATCTGTTCCTCGTCCCCAATCGCACCGACGTGTCGTCGCGGTTCGATGTCGACCTGTCCACCAGCGACGGAACCGGCACCACCATCCCGATCGTGGTCGCGAACATGACCGCGGTCGCCGGGCGCCGCATGGCCGAGACGGTCGCGCGACGGGGCGGTTTGGTGGTCCTGCCCCAGGATCTGCCGATCAGCGCGGCCGCGAGAACGATCTCGTTCGTCAAGAGCCGATCGCTGACCGCCGACACCCCCGTCACCCTCGGACCCGACCATTCGGTGTCGGAAGCGCTGGCACTGATCCACAAGCGCGCCCACCGGGCCGTGGTGGTCGTCGAGGACGACAAACCCGTGGGCGTGGTCACCGAGGCCGCCTGCGCCGATGTCGACCGGTTCGCGCGGTTGCGGACCGTCGCCGACGCCGACTTCGTCACCGCCGCCGCGACCACCTCGCCCCGCGAGATCTTCGACCTGCTCGACGCCGCGCACGCCGACCTGGCGGTACTCGTCCACGACAACGGCACCCTCGCCGGTGTGATGACCCGCACCGGCGCCGTGCGGGACGGTATCTACACCCCGGCCGTGGACGGTAACGGCGCGCTGCGTATCGCCGCCGCCGTCGGGGTCAACGGTGATATCCCCGCGAAGGCGAAGGCGCTGGTCGACGCGGGCGCCGATGTGCTGGTCATCGATACCGCCCACGGCCACCAGGTGAAGATGCTCGAGGCGCTGCGCGCGGTCGCCGATCTGAAACTCGGCGTCCCCTTGGCGGCGGGCAATGTGGTGTCCGCGGCGGGAACCCGCGATCTGGCGGAGGCCGGTGCCGACATCATCAAGGTCGGCGTCGGGCCGGGCGCCATGTGCACCACCCGGATGATGACCGGCGTGGGCCGGCCTCAGTTCTCCGCGGTAGCCGAATGCGCCACGGCGGCAAAGGATCTCGGCGTCCACATCTGGGCCGACGGGGGCGTGCGCCATCCGCGCGATGTGGCGCTGGCACTGGCGGCGGGCGCCGCCAACGTGATGATCGGCTCCTGGTTCGCCGGTACCTACGAATCGCCCGGCGATCTGCGCGTCGACCGTGACGGCAATGCCTACAAGGAGAGCTTCGGCATGGCCTCCAAGCGCGCTGTCGCGGCCCGCACCGCTGCCGACAGCGGTTTCGACCGGGCCCGCAAGGCACTGTTCGAGGAGGGCATCTCCTCCTCGCGCATGCGCCTGGACCCGGAACGCCCCGGAGTCGAGGATCTGATCGACCACATCTGCTCGGGCGTGCGCAGTGCCTGCACCTACGCCGGTGCGCGCACCCTCACCGAACTGCACGACAAGGCCGTACTCGGGGTGCAGTCGACCGCCGGTTTCGCGGAGGGACGGCCGCTGCCCTCGGGCTGGTGAGGCGCCGCCGCTCCGGCGACGGCGGCCGGAGTCGCGACGCGCCGCGGCGATGAGCCGCGGGCCCGCGCCCGGTAGCATAGGGTTTGCCGACCGGTGGAGCACGTCTCCGCCGACCGGCATTGTGTATTGTTTCGGCTCGTCCACTGCGAAAGGAACCAGTTGTCACCCGCGTCCGAGGGCGCCACACGGGAGGGCTCCTCTACCGAGCCGGGTGACCAACCCGGCGCCTCCGTCTCCGCAGATCCTCCGTTATCCGGCGGGCGGTGCTGATCGTGTCCATTGTGCTCACCATCGTCAGCCTGCTCGGATTCATCGCACTCACCGCGGGCACGGCGATCTTCGTCGCCGCGGAGTTCTCCCTCACCGCACTGGAGCGCAGCACCGTCGAGGCGCATGCCCGCGACGGTGACCGCCGCGCCCGTCAGGTCCGCCACGCGCACCGCACTTTGTCGTTCCAGCTCTCCGGCGCACAGCTCGGCATCACCATCACGACTCTGGTCACCGGTTATATCGCCGAACCGGTGCTGGCCCGGCTCATCGAGCCGATCTGCACCGCGCTGGGCGCCGGTCCCGGTACCGCACAGGGCGTCTCGCTGGTCCTGGCCCTGGTCCTGGCGACCTCGCTGTCGATGACCTACGGCGAACTGGTCCCCAAGAACATCGCCATCGCCGAACCGCTGACGACCGCGCGCTGGACCGCGGGGCCGATGGTCGTCTTCAGCACGATCTTCTCCTGGCTGATCAAACTGCTCAACGGCGCCGCGAACTGGTCGGTGCGACGGCTCGGCATCGAGCCCGCGGAGGAATTGCGATCGGCACGCTCACCGCAGGAGCTGGGGTCACTGGTCCGCACGTCGGCACTGCGCGGGTCGCTCGATCAGCGCACCGCGCTGGTGGTGGACCGTTCGCTGCTGTTCGGTGAGCGCAGCGCCGAGGATCTCATGACCCCACGGGTGAAGATCGAATCCCTCGATCAGCACGACACCATCGCCGATCTCATCGCAGCCGCCGGCCGCACCGGATTCTCCCGGTTCCCGGTCATCGACGGCGATCTGGACAACACCCTCGGCATCGTGCACGTCAAACAGGCATTCCTGCACCCGGTCGCGCGGCGCGGCACGATCGCGCTGTCGACGATCGCGCGGCCGGTGCCGATCGTGCCGGCCAGCCTCGACGGTGACACGGTGCTGGAGCGAGTACGTGCCGACGGTATGCAGGTGGCGCTGGTCGTCGACGAATACGGCGGCACCGCGGGCCTGGTCACGATGGAGGACATCATCGAGGAGATCCTCGGCGACGTCCGCGACGAGCACGACGAGGAGGAACTCGACGTGCGGCGCACCGCGCTGGGCTGGAACTGCTCGGGCCTGCTGCGCATCGACGAGGTGTCGCGATCCACCGGCTATGCCGCCCCCGACGGCGAATACGACACCCTCGGCGGACTCGTGCTGACCACCCTGGGCCGGATCCCGGTGGCCGGTGACGAGGTGCTGCTTCCGGCCAACGGCGCCGGCGGCAATCACGTCATGCAGCCACATACCCACGGCGGCTGGCTGGCCCGGGTGGAACGAATGGACGGCCGGCGCATCGACCGGGTACTGCTGCAGCCGGTGGACGCCGATGCGGTGACGACGTGGGAGCTCAGCCATGGGTGATCTGTTCGGACTGCTCCTGACCTTCGTGCTGCTGGGCACCAACGCCTTTTTCGTGGGCGCCGAATTCGCGCTCATCTCCGCCCGCCGCGACCGGCTGGAAACCCTTGCCGCCCAAGGAAAGCGGGGCGCCGGAACGGTGATCGGCGCGGCCGAGCATCTGTCGATGATGCTGGCGGCCGCACAGCTGGGCATCACGATCTGCTCGCTGCTGCTGGGCCGGATCGGCGAACCGGCGATCGCGCACCTGCTCGAGCGCCCCTTCGATCTGGCCGGCGTGCCCGATCAACTGCTGCATCCGGTGGGATTCGCACTGGCTCTGGCGCTGGTCGTCATCCTGCACATGCTGATGGGCGAGATGATTCCGAAGAATATCGCCCTCGCCGGTCCCGAACGGGTCGCACTGCTGCTGGTCCCCATCATGCTGTGGTGGTTGCGCCTGGCCCGGCCGCTGATCGGCCTGTACAACCTCGCGGCCAACCTGACCCTGCGCGCGCTGCGGGTCGAGCCCAAGGACGAACTCGATGCCACCGTCTCCTCGGTCGAACTCGCGGAGATGATCGGTGAATCCCGATCGGAGGGACTCATCGACGAGGAGGAGCATCGCCGGCTCACCCAGGCGCTGGGCACCACCGACCGGATCGTCGCCGACGTCATGGTGCCGCTGGCCACGACCCGGTGTGTTCCGCTGCGTGGCGACGGCACCACACTGGGAGATATCGAATCCGCGGTCGCCGAGACCGGCTTCTCCCGGTATCCGGTGCGTACCGCCGATGGCTCGCTGGTGGGATATCTGCACGTCAAAGACGTGCTGGACAAGGTGGCCGACGATTCCGCCGGACCCGCGACACCGATTCCGCGCACCGATATCCGCCCACTGCCAACGCTGAGCATGGGTACCGCGCTCTACGAGGCGCTGGCCCGGTTGCGCCGCACCAACAGCCATCTGGGCCGGGTGATCGACAGCCGCGGCAACACCGTCGGCATCGTGGCACTCGAGGATCTGGTCGAGGAATTCGTCGGAACGGTGCGCGATGCGACGCACCGGGTGGCGGAATGACCGCGCAGGCGCCTCCGCTGCTCGCGACACTGACCGCGCAGCAGTGGCGGCCCCGGGCACAGGCCCATCGGGATCGGGTCGACGATCTCGTCGGCCCGTATCTGCGCCGCCGCGCCGACGGCCGTAAGCATCCGGTGATCGACTTCCTGTTCACCTACTACGGCCACAAACCCGCGCAACTGCGTCGCTGGCATCCGGGATTCGGTGTGGCGCTGGCGGATTCGGACGAATACGCGCAGCGGCGCGGCTATCACCGGATCGAGGTCGCGGGCGCGGCCGGCCCCGTGCACACCGCCGATCCGGCCTTCGTCGACCGGCGCCGCGACACCATCGCCTTCGTCGCGGACCTACTGGCGGCCACGGCGTCTCGCTCGCCGCAGCTGTCCTGCTTCGGGCTGCACGAATGGGCGATGGTCTACCGCAGCGACGACGTCCGCCACCAGCACGTGCCGCTGCGGCTGGGCCGCGCCGGGACGGATGCGGTGGTCGACTCGATGTCGTTGCGCTGCACCCACTTCGACGCGTTCCGCTTCTTCACCCCCGGCGCCGCCCCGCGCAATGCCGAACAGCTCACCCGCGACGACCAGGTGCGCCGCGAACAACCCGGTTGCCTGCATGCGGGCATGGATCTCTACAAGTGGGGTTTCAAGCTCATCCCGCTGATCGATTCGGATCTGCTGCTGGACTGTTTCGCACTGGCCCGCGCCGCCCGCGAGATCGATATGCGCGCCAGCCCGTACGATCTGTCCAGCTTCGGTTACGAACCGATTCCCATCGAAACCCCTAGCGGCCGAGCCGATTACGTCCGCGCGCAGGCCGATCTCGCCGCCCGCGCGACCGGCCTGCGTGCCACCCTCCTGCAGCGCTGCCGACGTCTGCTCGCCGAGCAGTGAGACGCGTGGCACCGCGCCGGCCCGAATGTGCCGGAGCGCGGCACACCGGAATAGATGTGCCGCGCCGCGTATTTCAGCGACCGCTGCGAGCGCTCAGCTCCGCGGTCGCGTCGTAGATCCACGACATATCCGCCGCGGCGAAATCCTCCATCCAGGAGGGCGGCGCCGCGGAGGACAGAGTGTCGAAGTTCCAGTAGTCCTTCCACAGCGACACCCGCCCGCGATCGACCCGGTGGACGGAGACGAAGGGCAGGTCGGCGCGCTCGCCGGTCGGCCATACCCAGGTCTCGGAGTGCTCGTAGATCACGTCCGGGCCGTTGGCGACCAGCAGCCCGTCGTGGTTGGTGTATTCGGACAGCCCGGCGAGTCCGATCCGCAGACGTTTGACCGTATCGGCCGGCCCCTTCGCCGCCAGGGTGGGACCGGTGGGCACATCCAGATAGATGCAGTCCTCGCTCAGCAGCGAGCCCACCTCGTCCCAGTCGCGCCGGGCCAGGGCCGCCCATAATCGCAGAACGACCGCCTGCGGATCATCGTTGTCGGACATACCGTTTCCTCGCTTTCGCGTTCCCCTACAACACCGGATCGATGGTGGCGTTGATGGTGTGGATGGTCCCGTCGGGAATGACGAAGGTTTCGGTGATGTCGACGGTCATCAGCCGCACGCCCGCGACACCGGAGTCGAGCAGATACCGCGCGGTCACCACATCACCGCACTCGGTCATACGCACATCGCGGATGTCCTGGATCACCGAATACTGCACGCCGTGGTTCAGCTCCTGGGTCAGCTGCGGCCCCGAGTACCCGGTCTTCAGACCCGCTTCGACCCGGGTGGCATCGGGCGCGAAGGGCACAGCGCTCGCGTCGTGGGAGACCAGCGCGTCGATGTAGGTGCGGGCGACGGCCTCGCGTGGCGTATCGGCCGGATTCGGTGCTGCCGCGGCAACAGCCGCTCCCGCGTTCAACGCGGCAGCCACCGCACCCGATATGACTGCAACGTGTTTCATTCCCATGCGGGGAGTTTGTCCCAAGTGTGGCTGTGGCGCAACAGCTCCCGACCGCTCCGGCTCTTTCCCGGAAAACGGACCCGCTGAGAAGGTGACTGGGTTACCGTTTCGGTGCATTGCCGGGACCGATGGTACCGGTCATCTCGGCGATCGCGACACCCGTTTCGATGTGGAAAGTGGGGGACCGCAATGGCGCGGTTATCGAGGATGCCCAGACCCCTGTTCGTCCTGGTCGCGGCGTTGCTCGCCGCCGCGGTACTGCCCATCGGTGGCGCCTCGGCGGATCTGCAGTCCGATATCGCCACCCAGGTGCAGGAATTCCTCGATATCGGCAAGGCCGCGGCGCCACCCGCCGACTGCGGTCCGGGATCGCGCCCGGAAACCGGGATGCAAGGCGATGTTCCGGCCGCCGACCGCGCCTCCGGGCGCAGCACCCAGGGCTACACCTGCAATATGTCGTTCGTGGGCGGTTATGCCGGGCGCGGGGCCGGCATCACCTCCACGACCTACGATCACTGCTCCTACACCGGATCGTTCTTCCCCGGCAACCTCCTGGGCCCCGCCCAGGGCGTGCAGGTGATCGACGCCGCCGATCCGGCACATCCGGCACTGACGGCCACCCTCACCGAACCGGCGATGCTGGCCGGCACCTGGGAGAGCCTGAAAGTCAACGCCGCGCGCAAACTGCTCGTGGGGACCGGTGTTCCGTTCCTCGAAGGCGTGGGGTATCTCTCGGTCTACGACATCTCCGACTGCGCGCATCCCCGCCTGCTCAATCCGGGGCCCGGCTCGAATCTGGGCATGCCACTGCCGATCACGACACACGAGGGCGGCTTCTCCCCCGACGGCCGCACCTACTGGGCTTCCGGTATCGCGCCCGGATTCGTCAGCGCCGTCGACCTCACCGATCCGGCGAATCCGCATGTGGTCTGGCAGGGCTTGACCGGTATCGAGGCGCACGGTTTCGGGATCAGTCCCGACGGCAACCGGATGTACCTGTCGGCGCTGGGCGGGTTCACGGTGCTCGACATCAGCGCCGTACAGCGCCGCGATCCCGATCCTCGGGTCAACCACATCGGCCGGGTGTTCTGGACCGACGGCTGGGCCACTCAGCACAGCGTCCCGGTCAGCTACGACGGCCGGCCGTATCTGTTCACCGTTGACGAAGCCGGGGCCGGCGGCGTCAAACTCGTCGACATCTCCGACGAGAACAATCCGAAGGTGGTCAACAAGATCAAGCTCCGGATCGACCTGCCCGAAAACCAGGACAGCATGCTCGCCTCGTCGATGGGCGGTTCGGTGTTCTCCTACGATCCGCACTACTGCGCGGCCGATCGTCCCGAGAATCCGACGGCACTGGCCTGCGGGTGGGAATCGTCGGGCATCCGGGTATTCGATGTGCGCGACCCGTTCCACGTGCGCGAGCTGGCCTATTTCAATCCCCCGGCCCGCACCGGGCAGAACCTGCAGCTGTGGAATTCCCCGCACGCGCTGGCCTCGTTGATCGGACCGCCCGCGCTGGAGGGCTTCTCGGTGGCACGCGCCATCCTGGACGGCAAATTCGATCCGGCGCAGGCGCTTTCGCCGCGCAGCGGCATGATCGCCGGTGGTGACGTGTCCTCCGACTGGTGCTTCGCGCCGCCCGAATGGCACGGCAGTCAGCTGTGGACCAGCTGCAACGACAACGGATTCATGGTGCTGCAACTGGACAACGACGTCTATTCGCCACCGCCGGACCAGAACTCGATCGTGGGCTCCTGAGATGTCGCGCTGGTTTCGCTGGGCCTCGTATGCGGCCGCCGCATTGCTGCTGCTGGTGGTCGGCGCGGCACTGCGGCCGGTGGTGCTGCCCGAGAAACACACCGCCACACCGGTTCTCGACGCGACCGAAGTCGGATTCGCGCAGGACATGACGGCCCACCATCAGCAGGCGATCCAGATCGTGCAGCGTCTGGCCCCAGGAGTGGATCCGCAGGTGCAACGCCTGGCCCAGCAGATCGACCAGTCCCAGCGCGTCGAGATCGGCACGATGCTGGGCTGGTTGCGGCTGGCGAATGCCGCCCCCACCGCCGAGCGCCCCATGGCCTGGATGACATCCGGCGCGACAGCGGCCCACCAGCACGGTGACACCGCCGTCGCGGCCGCACCGTCGGCCATGCCCGGAATGGCGACGATGGCCGACCTCGACCGGCTTTCGGCCGCCCGGGGAGGTGCGGCGGAAGTCCTTTTCCTGCAATTGATGTACCGACATCATCAGGGGGGCTTGGCGATGGCCCGCGCCGCCGACCGCGAGATCGCCTCCGGTCCGGTCAAGGAGCAGGTCAGAGCCATGATCGTCGCCCAGGGACAGGAAACCGGGCTGATGGCGCTGATGCTCGATCAGCGTGGTGCGCGACCGCTGCCGTAACGGTCGCGCACCGCACCGGGACCGCGGTTGTCGGTGGGCGCGGTTATGGTCCCTGAGACCGACCCGGGCACTCGAAAGGTATGGACGCGAATGACTGCCGATACGGCGATCACCATTCCCGACCATGTACACGGCTATCCGGACCTGGCGTTCGGCGGCTATATCGCCGGGATGCTGGCCGATCGGGTCGGTGGTGAGGTGCGCGTCGACTTCCGCCGCGGCGTTCCGGTACGGACTCCGGTCCTGATCACCGATTCCGAATCCGGCTGCGTCCTCACCGATCTCGACGGCACCGTGCTGGCCGAGGCGAGTCCCGGCGCGGTGGAACTGGCGGTGCTGCCCCCGCCGTCGTGGGAGCAGGCCGTGCTCGCGTCCCGCGACTCCTTCGCCGCGGGCCGCCCCATTCCCGACTGCTATGGCTGCGGCACCGCCAACACCCCCGGTCGTGGCCTGCGGCTGTACCCGTGGCGGCTACGCGGACACGACCTCGTCGCGGCCGCGTGGACTCCCGATATCGAACTGGCGGGCCCCGGTGGCCATCTGACCACCGAGAACATCTGGTCGGCCGTCGACTGTCCGGGCGGCTGGGCCGCGATCGATCTGGCCGGGATGCGTCCCGGCGGGGTCACCGCCGCGCTGACCACCCGGCACATCGCCCCCGTGCACGCCGGCGAGAAGTACCTGGTCTGGTCCTGGCCGATCGCGGCTTCCGGCCGCAAATACACCGTGGGCGTAGCGATTTCCACACCGGACGGCGATCTCGCGGTAGTGGCCGAGGCGCTCTGGATCGAGCCTCGGCGGTAGCCGACCCCCTCGCCTCGGCCGAGATTCACACCTGCCGCTCGCGTTGATGATCCATCGCCGATTCCCGGGGTCGCAGCGCGGCGACGCGGTCCCGCAGGTAGCCGCGCGGCCCGCCGCATGATCCGTGACCACGGCCGGTCCCGTCCGGAGCACTCCGGGCTCCCCGGCGCTCCGCACTGGAACCGGTTGTGGGTCAGGCGCCCGATATCGCGGCCAGGGCACGGTAGCCACCGGCGTAGGCGTGCGGGGTGACATCGCCGATCAACAGGTACTGCTGGATGAAACCCATCGTCGCACCGAGCATGACCTGCGCGATCGCGTCGACATCGGCGTCGGGCGGCAGGATCGCGGCGGACCGCGCCCGGACCAGCAGTTCACGCCAGGCCGCGCGCACCTGTCCGATTCGTTCTCGCACGATCTCGGCCACCGCCTCGTCGCGCCCCGCCTCCGCCCACGCCTGCACGGCCACGCGCGGAATATCCCCGTCTCCGTCGCGTGCGAGCTCTCGGATCTGCTCGAGGACGGATTCCAACGCGTCGATCGGCGACACCGGCGTCTCGGCATCGGTCAGCCGCGCCAGATTCGCGGTCATACGTCCCAGCACCGAATCGGCGATGGCGCGGATGATGTCGTTCTTGGACTTGAAGTAGCCGTAGACCGCACCCGCCGACATACCGGATTCGGCGATGACCGCGGCCATCGTCGTCTTGTGGAAACCCTCGCGGGCCACACAGCGCACCGCGGCGGCGATGAGCTGATCGCGGCGCGCGGCCCGGCGCGCTTCCGTCAGTCGCGGCATGTCCGCATCATAAAAAGAACGTTCGTTCTTGACAACGCCGACGCGGCGAGCGCATGCTCGAACCACAAAACGAACGTTCCTTCTCTTTGGAGGCGTGATGCGACCGCCGCTCGTCACCGTGCTCGGCCCGATTCTGGGCCTGTCCGCGCTGATCACCCTGCTCGTCACGGCATTCGCCTGGCCGACCTCCCAGCTGGCTCCGCGGCATCTACCGGTCGGGCTGGCCGGGCCCGCCCCCGCGGTGGAACAGGTCCGGACCGGACTCGGCACGCTGGGCCCCGACGCCCTCGACGCCACCGTCTTCCCCGACCGGGCCGCCGCGGTGACCGCCATCGAGAACCGCGACATCTACGGCGCGATCGTGATCTCGGCGAGCGGCCCGGAGGTGCTGACCGCGTCCGCGGCGAGCCCGGCGGTCGCCCAGGCATTGAGTGAGGCAGCGCGCCGTTCCGCCGTGTCCATGTCGCGGGTCGACTCGCCCTCCGCCACGGCCGCGGATCCGAACTCGAATACCGCACCCCCACACCACCTCTCCCCCGCCCCGCAACCGCTGACCACCGATGTCGTCGCGGCCCCGCCGGCCGACCCACGCGGCGCGGTCTTCGGCCTCACGCTGGTGCCGATGGTCATCGGCGGCCTGCTGACCGGGGCCGCCCTGTCACTGCTACCCGTCGGCCGCGCGGCACGGATCGGAGCCGCCCTGACCGTGGCGGTCGTCACCGGATGCGCGGTGACCGCCGTGCTGCAGACCTGGCTCGGCGTCGTCACGGGCAGCTACCTCGCCGATGCGGCTGTGGCGGCCCTGGCGATCGCGGCGACGGCGATGGCGGTACTCGGCCTGCGCGCCACCCTCGGCATCGCCGGGATCGGCGTGGGCGCGGGGATCCTTGTCGCACTGGGCATCCCCCTGTCCGGCGCCATGTCGGCCCCGGAGTTGCTGCCGAGCGGCTGGGGCACCCTCGGCGCGTTCCTGCCACCGGGCGCGGCCGCCACCGCACTGCGCTCGACGGCCTATTTCGACGGCGCGGGATCGGCTGCGGCCCTGGGGATTCTGGGTTGCTGGGCTCTGGGCGGACTGCTGCTGGCCACCATTCCCCGCCCGGTGCGCCTGGCCCGCCCGGCCGGTCGAGCCGCGGCAACAGCTACCGTCCCGACGACCTGAGCACTGCCCGCACCCGATGCCCGGAGTTCGCCCCGAGTTAGCCCGTACTCGATCTGGCCGATTGTGGCCCACGATACAATCGGGCCGGCTCGATCGATGCCGCCGACAACGCGAAACTACCCACGGGTAATATGACAGGCGTACTTTTTCCATCCGGCTTTCTCGAAATGAGGCAGTAGATGACAGAGCGGATTCAGGTCGGCGGACTCCAGGTGGCCAAGGTTCTTCACGATTTCGTGGAGAACGAGGCGCTCCCCGGCACCGACGTAGATTCCGCCGCGTTCTGGACCGGTGCGGAGGGCGTGATCAACGATCTCGCGCCGCGCAACCGCGCGCTGCTGGCCGAACGCGACGAGATCCAGGGCAAGCTCGACGCCTGGCACGCCGAGAACCCGGGCACCGGCTACGACAAGGCCGCCTACAAGAACTTCCTCGCCGAGATCGGCTACCTGCGCGAGGAACCCGCCGATTTCTCCATCGGCACCCAGAACGTCGACGACGAGATCGCGACGACCGCCGGCCCGCAGCTGGTCGTGCCGGTCAGCAACGCCCGTTTCGCGATCAACGCCGCCAACGCGCGCTGGGGCTCGCTCTACGACGCGCTCTACGGCACCGACGCCATCTCCGAAGCCAACGGTGCCGAGAAGGGCACCGGCTACAACAAGGTTCGCGGTGACAAGGTCATCGAGTGGGCCCGCAACTTCCTCGACGACGCCGTGCCGCTGATCACCGGTTCACATGTCGGCTCCAAGGCCTACAAGATCGTCGACGGCGAGCTCGAGGTCACCCTCGAGGACGGCACCGACATCGGCCTGGCCGACGCCTCCGCTCTGGTCGGCTACCTGGGCGATCCGGCATCGCCGAGCTCGGTCCTGCTGCGCCACAACGGTTTGCACATCGACATCCAGATCGATCCCGAGTCGCCCATCGGCAAGACCGACGACGCCGGCGTCAAGGATGTGGCGCTGGAGTCCGCGGTGACCACGATCATGGACTTCGAGGACTCGGTCGCGGCGGTCGACGCCGACGACAAGGTCGCCGGCTACCGCAACTGGCTGGGCCTGATGAAGGGCGATCTCGCCGAAGAGGTCACCAAGGGCGGCAAGACCTTCACCCGCACCATGAATCCGGACCGGGTCTACACCGGCCTGGACGGCAACGATGTGGTGCTGCACGGCCGTTCGCTGCTGTTCGTCCGCAACGTGGGCCACCTGATGACCTCCGACGCCATCCTCGACTCCGAGGGCAACGAGGTGCCCGAGGGCATCCTGGACGGCCTGATCACCTCGCTGATCGCGGTGCACTCGCTCAACGGCAAGGCCGCGGTGAGCAATTCGCGTACCGGCTCGGTCTACATCGTCAAGCCCAAGATGCACGGTCCCGACGAAGTCGCCTTCGCCAACGAACTGTTCGACCGTGTCGAGGATGTGCTGGGCCTGCCCCGCAACACCCTCAAGGTCGGCATCATGGACGAGGAGCGCCGCACCACGGTCAACCTGAAGGCCTGCATCGGCGCCGCGCGCGACCGCGTGGTGTTCATCAACACCGGCTTCCTGGACCGCACCGGCGACGAGATCCACACCTCCATGGAGGCCGGCGCGATGATCCGCAAGGCCGAGATGAAGCAGCAGCAGTGGATCCTGTCCTACGAGGACTGGAACGTCGACACCGGCCTGGCGACCGGTCTGCCGCACAAGGCGCAGATCGGCAAGGGCATGTGGGCGATGCCGGACCTGATGGCGGGCATGCTCGAGCAGAAGATCGGCCACCCGCGGGCCGGCGCCACCACCGCCTGGGTCCCGTCCCCGACCGCCGCCACGCTGCACGCCACCCACTACCACCTGGTGGACGTGTTCAAGCGGCAGGCCGAGATCGCCAAGGGCGGCCCCCGCGCCACGGTCGACCAGATCCTCGAGATTCCGCTGGCCGCCGACACCAACTGGTCGGCCGAGGACATCCGCAACGAACTGGACAACAACTCGCAGTCCATCCTGGGCTACGTGGTCCGCTGGATCGACCAGGGCGTCGGCTGCTCCAAGGTGCCCGACATCAACGATGTCGCGCTCATGGAAGACCGTGCAACCCTGCGTATCTCGAGCCAGCTGATGGCGAACTGGCTGCGCCACGGCATCGTCACCGACGCGCAGATCGTCGAGAGCCTGGAGCGGATGGCACCGGTGGTGGACCGGCAGAACGCCGGTGACGCCGCCTACAAGCCGATGGCTCCCGATTTCGCGGGCAGCGTCGCCTTCCAGGCCGCCAAGGAGCTGATCCTCGAGGGTGCGTGCCAGCCGAACGGCTACACCGAGCCGATCCTGCACCGCCGTCGCCGCGAGGCCAAGGCGCTCGCCGCCAAGGGCTGAGCAAACCCGCACGTCCGCAGCCCCGGCCGGCTCCCGGCCGGGGCTGCGGCGTCCACGGCTCACGCCCGGCGCCGGGGACTCCACGGAATTCGCCGGAGTCGCGCCGGGTTGTCAGCAGATATGAGAATCCTGATCGTGTACGCGCACCCCGAACCGGATTCCCTCACCGGTTCGCTCAAAGACGTTGCGGTGGAACACCTTCGCGACGAAGGGCACGAGGTCGTGGTGAGCGATCTCTACGCGATGGGCTGGAAGGCGCATGCCGACGCCGCCGACTTCGGCACCGTCGAGGAAACCAACTTCATGCTCGCCTCCGGCGTGGCCTACTCCGGCGGCACCCTGTCGGCCGATATTCGCGCCGAACAGGACAAACTGCGCTGGGCCCAGGTCGTGCTGCTGCATTTCCCGCTCTGGTGGTACTCGATGCCGGCGATCCTCAAGGGCTGGGTGGACCGGGTGTTCACCAACGGGTTCGCCTACGGCGCGGGCAGTACCGCACTGCCTCGCTACGGCGCCGGGGCGCTGAGCGGACGCCGGGCCATGCTGGTGGTGTCGATCGGCGGCCGCGAACCCGCCTATTCCGAGCGCGGGATCAACGGCCACATCGACGATCTGCTGTTCCCGATCCACCACGGAATCCTGTACTACCCGGGCATGGATGTCCTCCCGCCCTTCCTGGTGCACGGCTCGCTGCGCGTCGACGAGCGGCGTTTCGACGATCTCGCCGACGAACTGCGCGCGCGATTGTCACGGATCGACGAGCTCGAACCCATCCCCTACCGCACGCAGGCCGGCGGCGACTACGACCGCACCCTGCGGCTGCGCGACGACGTCGACACCGCCGGCACCGCCGGATTCGGTCTGCACCGAGCCTCGTGAGCCGCTCCGGCGCCCGGGTGTTCGACCACACACCGGCACCGCCGGCGCGCGCGGAATAAACGACACCGACCGGATGCTGTATCCAGCACAACCGGGGGACGGGCGTGCGCAGATCCACCGCGGCGCCGAAAAAATGACCCGACAGCGGCGGTAACGCTGTGTCACCATGGCAACGATGAACAAACGGCGCGCCGGCGAGGCGTCGCCGCTCGACGAGCAACGGGAAGGAGGAGGTGGCCGATGAATCCGAAGACCATGTGCGGCGTGCTGTACATCAGTGCCGGACAACGCTTTTCGCATTGCACTATGCGGGCGGAGCAGTTCTCGCAGTCCTGCGGGCGCGATTCCGGCCGCCTCGTCCAGCAGGCCTGATCCGGTCCCTTCTCGCTTCGTTGCTCGTCTCCCTTTCACGAAACATGGTGACTCCCATGCTGTTCCGTCACGCCGACCCCGAAGTGTCCCCCGACAACTGGATACACGTGCAGGTGCTGGTCCTCAACGCCTCCTACGAGGCGCTGACCGATATCCGCGCCGATCGGGCGGTGGTGTTGTTGATCAGCGGAGCCGCCGAGACGATCGCCGAGCGGCAGCCGCAGTTCCCGATCCGATCCAAGCACCTGGAAATCGCACTGCCCGAGACGATTCGGCTGCGGCACTACGTCTACCTCGAGCACCGGGTACTCGTCCACGACGAGAGCCGGGCCACCATGGCCGCGGTGCTGCGCCGCGACGGCCACCGGTGCGGGTACTGCTCCGGCTGGGCACGCACCGTCGACCACATCCGCCCGCGCAGCCGCGGCGGGCCCAACACCTGGAACAACCTGATCGCGGCCTGTGGCCCGTGCAATACCCGCAAGGCCGACCGGACTCCCGAGGAGGCCGGGATGCGGCTGCTCTGGGAACCCAAGGCCCCCAACGATATGCACCGCCGGCAGCGTCACATCTGGCGCCGGCTCGCCGGCGCGAGCTGACAACCGTATCCCGAGGAAGGAGGGACCGATATGACGAACACGATGCCCGCACCGACCCTGGTGGATCTGCTCCCGCTCTCGGATACGCCGAGCTGGGAACAGGCCGCCTGCAAGGGTGACCCGAACCACGACGCGTGGTTCCCGTACCCGTCGCAGGACTTCGACTACGCCCGCGCCATCTGCGCCGCCTGCCCTATCGTGGCGCAGTGCGCGGAGTTCGCGGCGGCGACCGGACAGTCCGGCGTGTGGGGCGGTCACGAATTCGACCGCGGCACACTGATCCGGGACTGATAGCCGATCCGGGGTGCGGGTGGCCTTCACCACCCGCGCTCCCGGATTCCCGGCCCCGACCGTGTCCTCTGCCGGTACCAGCCGAGCGCTGCTTTTCGGCTGACCATACACTGGCAGACCGTGGGCACACATCGCAGCGCGGACGGATCACGGGGCGTCAGCAAAAGTTTGGTTATCACCGTGGTGGCGGTCCTGCTGTTGATCGCGGCAGTCGGCGGCTGGTTGTGGCTGAGCAACCGGTCGGCATCGGAGAACCGCAGCGCCGCCGGACAGTGCATCGAAGGCCCGGTCACCCTCCCGGTGACCGTCGATCCGGATATCGCCGGACCCGTGCGCGCGGCCGCCGACCGTTACAACGCCACCTCCCCACAGGTGCGTGATCACTGCGCGAAGATCGCGGTCACCGTCCAGCCCACGGCCGCGATGGTGGCCGGGCTCACCGCGCCGAACTGGGATGCCGGGCTCGGGCAGCAGCCTGGGCTGTGGATTCCCAGTTCCACCCGGGCCGTCGAGCAGATGCGGGTACCGGGTCTGGTTCAGGGCGCCCCGGCCTCCGTGGCGGTCAGCCCGATCGTGGTGGCCGCACCCGACCAGCTGGCGCAGGCCCTGACCAAGGCCGATCTGAGCTGGTCGGATCTGCCGCGCCTGCAGCGCGGATCACTCGGCGATATCGGCCTCGGCAGCTGGGGCGGGCTGAAGATGGCCCTGCCGCCGGGTGACGGGTCGCTGGCCGCCGCGGTGGCGGTCGGCTCGGCGGTCTCGGGCTCCGACCCCCTGACCGACGATTCCGCTCGATCCGGTCAGGTGGTGGCCGCCATTTCCGGATTGGCCGCCGAGGCGCCCGAATCTTCCGATCCGGGCGCCGCGCTGGCAGCGGTCGCCGACTCCGCACACGCCGCCACCTCACCGATCCACGCGGTGGCAGTTACCGAACAGCAAGCAAAAGCCAAGGGCGTCTCCGCATTCCGGCCCACCGGTGCCGCGCCGGTCGCCGATCACCCCGCGGCCATGCTGACCGGCAACTGGGTCGACAAGACCCAGAATCTGGTCGCCGGTATGTTCGCCGACTATCTGCGGGCCCCCGCACAGCAGAAGCTGTTCACCGACAACGGATTCGAGCCCGCGGCCGCCACCCCTGCCCCCACCCCTCCGAAATCGGTGCTCGACGGCGTGCAATCGGTGCTGGCCCATCCGGTCCTCGGGGTGCAGTCCACGATTCTGATCGACACCTCGGCCTCGATGGCGGTGACCGACGGCTCGATGTCGCGGCTGAACAACACCCTCGCCGCCGTGCAGTCCACCCTCGATACCATGCCGCCGGACTTCGGCGCCGGGGCCTGGGTCTACGCCCGCGATATCGAGGGCGGCAAACCCTATCGGGTGGTCGCGCCGACGGCCGCGCTGAGCACTGCGCATCGTTCCGAATTGTCCACGGCCCTGGGCCGTGTCGCGCTCAACGGCTCCACCACCGACCGCACCTATCCGGCGCTCGAAGCGGCCTACCGCAGCGCGGTCGAGGACTACGCCACCGGGAAGACCAACTCCGTGCTGTTGATCACCGGTGGACCGAACGACGAGTCGTCGGTGAGTGGCGATCAACTGCTCACTCAGCTCACCAGTGCGACCGACGGCGCCCACAAGGTCCGCATCGATGTGATCGTCATCGGCGGCCAGGGC
The DNA here is from genome assembly GCF_020733635.1 of Nocardia spumae. Classification (NCBI taxonomy): domain Bacteria; kingdom Bacillati; phylum Actinomycetota; class Actinomycetes; order Mycobacteriales; family Nocardiaceae; genus Nocardia; species Nocardia spumae. Next base: position 4,110,031 of record NZ_JAJFZL010000001.1, read on the forward strand.
ACCCAGACACTGCAGAATCTGGCCCAGAAGACCGGCGGAACCTATACCAAGGTGAGCACCTCGGACGATATGAGCTTCGGCACCGCGGTCAACCACGCACTGACCACGCCGTAGGCGCACCCGGCCCGGCCGGGGCGGCCGCCGCGACCGCACGATCGGCCACGGCGTATCCGGAGGCGGTCGCCGCCCGCGGCGAGCCGCCCCCCGATCCGCTCAGTCGGCGTAGGCCTCGAGCGGAGGACACGAGCAGACCAGATTCCGGTCACCGAACGCGCCGTCGATACGCCGCACCGCCGGCCACACCTTCGCGCGGGCCGCGTGCACGCCCAGCGGATACACGGCGGTCTCACGACTGTAGGGGTAATCCCACTCACCGACCAGGGACGCCGCGGTGTGCGGGGCACCGCGCAGCGGGCTCTGTTCCACCGGCCAGGTGCCCGCCGCCACGGCGTCGATCTCGCCCTTGATCGCGATCATCGCCTCGACGAAAGCGTCGAGTTCTTCGAGGTTCTCGCTCTCGGTCGGCTCGACCATCAGGGTCCCGGCGACCGGGAAGCTCATGGTGGGAGCGTGGAATCCGTAGTCGGCCAGCCGTTTCGCCACATCGTCGACGGTGACGCCGGTCCGCTTGGTGATCTCGCGCAGATCCAGGATGCACTCGTGGGCGACCATGCCGTTGTCCCCGGTGTACAGCACCGGGAAATGCGGATCCAGACGCCGCGCAAGGTAATTCGCGGAGGCGATCGCGGTGAGCGTGGCCCGGCGCAGCCCGTCGGCGCCCATCATCCGAATGTAGGCCCACGTGATCGGCAGGATCGACGCCGACCCGTAGCGTGCGGCCGACACCGCGTGGGAATCCGGCTGCAACGGATCGCCCGGCAGGTACGGCGCCAGATGATCGCGGACCGCGACCGGCCCGACCCCGGGACCGCCACCACCGTGCGGAATACAGAAGGTCTTGTGCAGATTCAGGTGCGAGACGTCGCCACCGAACCGACCCGGACGAGCCAGCCCGACCAGGGCGTTCAGATTCGCGCCGTCGACGTAGACCTGGCCGCCGGCATCGTGGACCAGGGCGCACAGTTCGGCGACCTCGTGCTCGTAGACCCCGTGCGTGGACGGGTAGGTGATCATGATGCAGGCCAGCCGATCGGCGTGATCGGCGATTTTGGCCCGCAGATCGTCGAGATCGACATCGCCGTTGTCGCGGCACGTGACCACCTCGACCCGCAGTCCGGCCATCGCGGCCGATGCGGCGTTGGTGCCGTGCGCACTGGACGGAATCAGGCAGGTGTCGCGGTGGGTGTCGCCACGATCGAGGTGATAGCGGCGGATGGCGAGCAGACCGGCATATTCGCCCTGACTGCCGGCATTGGGCTGCAGGCTGACCCGGTCGTAACCGGTCACCGCCGCGAGCCAGTGCTCGAGATCCTCGACCACCCGCAGCATGCCCGCCGCGTCCTCCACCGGGGCGTAGGGGTGCAACCGCGCGAATCCCGGCCAGGTGATCGGCTCCATCTCGGCGGTGGCGTTGAGTTTCATCGTGCACGATCCGAGCGGAATCATGCTGCGGTCCAAGGCGATATCCTTGTCCGACAGCTGCCGCAGGTATCGCAGCATCGCGGTTTCGGTGTGGTAGCGAGTGAACGCGGGATGGGTCAGGAACGGCGAGGTCCGCGTTTCGATCGACGGCAGCTGCGCCGCCTCGACGGCCGCATCGGCGCCGAAGCACTCCAGGACGATCGCCACCTCCACGTCGGTGGTCACCTCGTCGCAGGCCACCGCGACATGATCGGCGTCCACCAGCCGCAGGTTGATACCGCGGCCCTTCGCCTTACCCACCACGGCCTCGGCACCGGCGGGCACCGACACCAGCACGGTGTCGAAGAAACGATCGTGCACGACCGCGTCACCGAGTCCGGCGGCGAGTTGCTCGGCGTGGTGGTGGACCCGCCGGGCGATCCCCCGCAATCCGTCCCCGCCGTGGTAGGAGGCGTACATCGCGGCGACGATCGCCAGCAGCACCTGTGCGGTGCAGATGTTGGAGGTGGCCTTCTCCCGGCGGATGTGCTGTTCCCGGGTTTGCAGCGCGAGTCGGTAGGCGCGGGCGCCGTCGGCGTCCACCGAGACCCCGACCAGGCGTCCCGGCAGCTGGCGCGCATGCGCGGTGCGCACCGCCAGATAGCCGGCGTGCGGACCGCCGAACCCGAGCGGGACACCGAAGCGCTGGGTCGTGCCGAAACACACGTCGGCACCCTGTTCGCCCGGCGGGGTGATCAGGGTGAGCGCCAGCAGATCGGTGCCGACCGCGACGAGCGCGCCCCGCTCGTGGGCGGCCGCGATCAGTTCGGCCGGATCGACGATGCGGCCCGAGGCCCCCGGGGTCTGCAGCACCACGCCGAAGAAGTCTCCGTCGGGCAGCTGGCCCGCGCTGAGATCGGCCTCCACCAGGGTGATACCGAGTGGTTCGGCCCGGGTGGCCAGCACCGTGCGGGTCTGCGGGAACAGATCGGCATCGATCAGCAGTCGCTGCGAGGTGCTCTTGCGGTTGGCGCGCTGCAGCAGCGTCATCGCTTCCGCGGCGGCGGTGGCCTCGTCCAGCATGGAGGCGTTGGCGACCTCCATACCGGTCAGATCCGAGACCATGGTCTGGAAGTTCAGCAGCGCTTCGAGCCGACCCTGGCTGATCTCCGGTTGATACGGCGTGTACGCGGTGTACCAGGCCGGATTCTCGAGCAGATTGCGCACCAGCACCGGCGGGGTGAGCACGTCGTAGTAGCCGAGCCCGATCATCGAGGTGGCCACCGTGTCGGCATGCGCCAGCGCGGCCAGTTCGGTGAGCGCATCGTGTTCGGACACCGCGGGCGGCAGCACATCGAGTCCGGTATCGCCGGCGGCGTCGAGAATGCTCGCGGGCACCGCCCGACCGGCCAGTTCCTCCATCGACGCGACACCGACGGTGGCGAGAATTCGATCGATTTCGGTGGCGTCGGGACCGATGTGGCGATCGGCGAAACTACGGGTCACGGCAGCTCCAGGTTCGGGCACGTCGACCGGGACACCGGATGCCACACGTCGACGAGTGTCGGCCCTCCCCCTCTGTCGTGGCGCCTGAGAGATTCGGGACCGCGCGGCGTTCCCTTTCCCCATGGGCGGGTGACACGCATTGTGTGCGGCCACCGCTTTCCAGAGGCGTCCAACTCCGCACGGTCCCTGGTGCCTGAGAGATTGACGGGGAGGTGCTGCTCCTTCGGCGTCCGGGCCGAACCCGGAACTCTCCCGCACGGTTGCGACGCGCCTACAGTCTAAGCGGAGCGTCGTTACCGGTATGTTTCCGACCCTCGCCGTCGAGCGGTCACCTTGGTCACATCCGTGTGCGGTCCGCCCGCCTAACCGGTCTTACGGTTCTCCCGCGCCTTGCGGCGATAGGCCAACTCGTCCTCGGGACGCTCGCTCGCGGCGTGCGCCTCCGCCCGCTCGGCCGGGAAGTTCGCGATGGCACCGGTCAACTCACGCATCGCACCGCTGACCGCGATGCCGAAGACACCCTGCCCGCCCTGCAGTAAATCGACCACTTCCTCCGGCGAGGAGCATTCGTACACGGTGGTGCCGTCGGAGAACAAGGTGATGCCGGCCAGATCCTCGACCCCGCGGCTGCGCAGATGATCGACGGCGATGCGAATGTTCTGCAGTGAGATCCCGGCGTCGAGCAGACGCTTGACGATCTTGAGAACCAGGATGTCCTTGAAGGAGTACAGGCGCTGACTGCCGGAACCGGTGGCGCTGCGGATCGACGGAACGACGAGCCCGGTCCGAGCCCAGTAGTCGAGCTGCCGATACGTGATGCCTGCGACCTGGCAGGCGCTGGGAACCCGGTAACCCACGAGTTCGTCGGGAACGGTGTCGTCAGGGAACAGCCCTGGCTGCACGACCGCGGTGGGCCGCGGGTCGGGTGCTGGTTGCTGCGGTCGGTCTCCCACTGCTACTCCCTCACTGCATCGCCGAAGAAGAACAACGGCCTAACTGTCGAGGCTACTCTGTCGATTGTCTCGGCAGCACGGGCGTGGAACCAAACTCCGCGTGCGGCGTGTTTCTCACCCTCTAGGTGAGGTATAGAGCACAGTCCGGCTGCCGCCGGGTCGCATCAACTATCGGTGGCTTTGAAGTCGTCCGGAGAGACCGACTCCAGGAACTCCTTGAACTTCTCCACCTCGTCCTCACGTTCGTCGGGCATCACCAGCCCGGCTTCCTCGAGGACCGGTTCCTCGGCATAGATCGGGCAACCGACCCGCAAGGCGATGGCTACCGAATCCGAGGGCCGCGCCGAGATCCGCACATCGTTGTCGAAGACCAGGTCGGCATAGAAGGTGCCCTCCTGCAGGTCCACGATTCGCACCTCTTTCAAGGTGTGGCCGAGGTCGTGGATCAGAATCTTGATCAAGTCGTGGGTCAACGGGCGGATCGGGGTGACACCCTCTTGCTCGAGCACGATGGCGGTCGCCTCGGCCTGACCGATCCAGATCGGCAGGTAGCGGTCGCCGGACTCCTCCCGCAGCAGGAGCACGGGCTGATTCTGGGGCTGCTCGACCCGGATGCCGATCACACGCATTTCACTCATCGCACTGGCCTCCCAATACTCACCGACCACCCGCACGAGCCCAGCCGGGCAGGCCGTATCACCGAGTCTAGGCGATGAATTCAGCCGCCGAGGGAAGCGCGCACCGACGTCTTGACCAAGCTGGTATGCAAGGTCAGCGACAGGGCCGCCAACTCGCGTACCGTCTCCTCCGCGCGGGCGCGGGCATCGGCGTCGCGACTCTTGGCAATCGGCGCGGCAATCTGGGCGATCATGGCCGCCTCGCGATCCGCGGCCAGCTTGAACGCCCGCAGATGCCGTGCCTCCAAACCGAATTCGCTCATCGCCTGGGCGGTCCGGGCCAAGGTGACGGCCTCGGCGTCGAAAAACCCGGCTGCGCCGGGCGTGATGAGCCCGGCGCGGATCAATTCGGTGAGAAATTTCTCATCGATCCCGGCCTGGTCGAGCAGATCGGCACGGGTGACACGTATTTCGTGGTCCAGCCGCAGTTCGTCCGGCGACACCTCGCCGGGCACCACGCCCAGGCGGCGCGGCACGGCGGTCGCGCCCACCGCGCGGCCGGCGTCGGGCGCACGCCCCGAACCGTCCGCACCGGCGCCGTCGGCCCGGGCGCGCGCTTCACGCACGCCCAGGGTCGCGGCGCCGCGGTCGATCGCTTCGAGTTGCTCCTTGATCACCTTCAGCGGCAGATACTGATCACGCTGCGCCGTCAGGACGAACTTGAGCCGTTCGACATCGGCGACCGAGAATCTGCGATAACCCGAAGGCGTGCGCTCCGGGCGGATCAGTCCCTCGGATTCGAGAAACCGGATCTTGGAGATGGTGATGTCCGGAAAATCCGGACGCAGCAGGTCCAGCACGGAGCCGATCGACATCCCTCCGCGTGTCCATTGCGCTGCGCCAGTCATCAGTGGAATCCGCCTCGGCTCGTTACGCGCTCGGCTCGTTGACCTGAGGCCGCGGTCCGGTCAGGAACACCAGCCGGAACTTGCCGATCTGCACCTCGTCACCGTTCTGCAGCTCCGAGGAGTCCACCGGCTCGCGGTTGACGTAGGTGCCGTTCAGGCTGCCCACGTCCACAACCTGGAAGGTGTCCTCGTCCTGCCGGAATTCCGCGTGCCGACGAGACACCGTGACATCGTCGAGAAAGATGTCGCTGTCGGGGTGCCGCCCCGCCGAGGTGGTGGGCTGATCCAACAGGAATCGCGAACCCGCGTTGGGTCCACGCTTGACCACCAGCAGGGCAGCGCCCGCAGGCAGACCCTCGACCCCTTGCACCGGCTGTTCGCCGGTCTGCTCACCGGAGCGCGACGCGTCGACCTCGTTGAGGAAGTCAGCGCGGAACACCGAAGTCGTTTCGGCCGCGCTCTCCCCGTAACCCGGGTCTTTGTTCTCGCTCACCCTTGCTCTCCTCCTCGAACCGATTATCCGTACCGGTATCCGGCGCCAATACTGAGCGCACTGCCCTCACCGCCACCACTCATCGCGACCGGCTGTCGCGCTGTCAGGTGTCACCGGCAAGTTCCGGCAGAGTTCCCGGCACCGGCCGCCGGCACATCTGTTGGTGTTGACCGTACCCTGCTCGGGCGCACCCGTGCAGGTAGAACTGGGAAGGCTGACTCAGCCCTCGATAACTCCTTGGTAACCCGCAGCATCGAGCAGGCCACCCAACGCGGAATCCAGTGCCGCGGCGTCGTCGAGCTCGAGCTCGAACATCCACCCCGCGCCGTAGGCGTCGGTGTTGAGCTGCTCCGGTGCGGCGTCCAATTCCTCGTTCACCGCAACGACTTTCGCCTGCAGCGGTGCGTAGATCTCGGACACGCTCTTGGTCGACTCGACCTCGGCGATGGCCTCACCGGACGCCACCGCGGTATCGACCGCCGGCAGCTGCACGAACACCACATCACCGAGTTGCGACTGGGCGTAATCGGTGATCCCGACCCGCACCCGGGTCGGCGCGACGCGGCGTACCCACTCGTGTTCGGCGGTATAGCGAAGATCCTCGGGTAGGTCGGTCACAGGTTGATTCCTTTCACGGGGCGTCCTTTCACAGGCGTCCTCTCGCCGGTATCGCGACAACTGTATCGAGCCGGGCCGACACCGCGACCCACACACCCGCTACGAAGTTGCTCGCGGCACAACAGGTATGGTCCGGGCGACCGCGAACGCCTTCCACAGGTACAGCAGACCGGTCCACACGTAGGCCGCGGCACCCCACCACAGCAGGGCCCAGCCGAAGGCCCGGCTGAAACCGGCTGCCGCCCAGTCCATCTGCCCGGCCAGCAGCCAGGGCGCCGACGACATCAGCGCGAAGGTCGCGGCCTTACCCAGGTAGATCACCTCGGGTGGTTCCAGACCACGGCGCCGGTAGATCGGCAACACCGCGGCCAGGACCAGATCCCGGCCGATCAGCACGGCCACGAACGGCCAGGGCAGGATGCCGCGCACCAGGAAGGCGAGCACGGTGGCGATCAGATACAGCCGATCCACCAAGGGGTCCAGCAGCGCGCCCAGCCGTGAGGACTGATCGAGCAGCCGCGCGAGCTTGCCGTCCAGGAAGTCGGTGATACCGCTGGCGATCAGCAGGGCGAAGGCCCAGCCGTCGGCGTGCTCGACCAGCAGTAGCCACAACAGCACCGGCACGCCGATCAACCGCACCACGCTCAGCGCGTTCGGCACTGTGAGGATGCGGTCCTCGTTCGCGTTCGACGTCGGGTCGGCGTCCGGTTCGGACGGCCGGGGATCGGGGACGGGCCCGCCGCCCGCTGGAGTGGTCACAGCCTGTGTGCTTACCCCAATGCCTGCGGCGACGCCATTCGGGCACGCCGCACGCGGAGGGCGGACGCCCGGCGACGGTGGTCGCGATGCGCGATATGTTTACCCGTCGCATCGAGCCGGTGGATACTGTCGAAGACACGGTGCGTCGAGAATCGTTTCATTGTGATGCGATGACGAGAGGATGACATGCCCGACTTCGACTACGACGTGGTGGTGATCGGCTCCGGGTTCGGTGGCAGTGTCAGCGCGCTTCGCCTGACCGAGAAGGGCTACCGAGTGGCCGTCCTCGAATCCGGACGCCGCTGGCCCGCCGAATCCATCCCGGGTACCAACTGGAATGTCCGCAAGTCGATCTGGGCGCCCCGGCTGGGACTCACCGGCCCGCAGCGCATCAGTGTGCTCGGCAAGTGCGCGGTCTTCTCGGCCGCGGGCGTGGGTGGCGGATCGCTGATCTACGGCAACACCCTCTACGAACCGCTTCCGAACTTCTATACCGACCGGCAGTGGGCCCATATCGCCGACTGGCGCAGCGAGCTGGCGCCCTACTACGACCAGGCCAAGCGGATGCTGGGCGTGGCGCCGAATCCGCGCGTCACGCCGGCCGACGAGGTGATCCGTTCCATCGCAGACGATCTCGGCGTGGGTGATACCTATCACCCCACCAATGTGGGGGTGTTCTTCAACGAGGAGCAGCCCGGCGTCGAGGTCGACGACCCCTATTTCGGCGGCGCCGGCCCACGCCGCAGCGGCTGCATCCACTGCGCCCGCTGCTTCACCGGCTGCCCGCACAACGCCAAGAACACCACCCCCACCAACTACCTGTACCTCGCCGAACAGGCCGGGGCCAAGGTTTTCGACCTGACCACGGCCACCAGCGTGCGCCCGATGACCGGGGGCGGCTACGCCATCGAGACGCAACGCTCGGATCGCTGGATCCGCAAGGGCCGCAAGACGTTCACCACCCAGCAGGTGGTCTTCGCCGCGGCGGCGCTGGGCACCCAGAAGCTGCTGCACAAGATGCGCGACGACAAGGTGCTGCCGAATCTGTCACCGCGGCTGGGTGAGCTCACCCGCAGCAACTCCGAGGCGATTCTCAACGTCGTCAGCCGCCAGCGGCGCGATTTCGCCGAGGGCATCGCCATCACCTCGTCGATCCATCCCGAACCCGATACCCACATCGAGGTCTGCCACTACGGCAAGGGACAGAACGCGCTGTTCCCGATGTCGGTGCCGATCGTCGACGGCGGCGCCTTCCGGTTCCTGCGATTCCTGCTGGCCATCCTGCTGCATCCGGTGGTCTTCGCGCGCAGCCTCAACGCCCGCCGTGCCTCGGAGAAGTCGGTGATCCTGCTGGTGATGCAGTCACTGGACAATTCGCTGACCTCGTTCCGCCGCTGGGGGCAGCTCAAGACCCGGCAGGGCACCGGCAAACCGAATCCCACCTGGATTCCGATGGCGCACGAGATCGGCCGCCGCTTCGGCGACAAGGTCGACGGCGATGTGCACGGGCTGGTCATGGATGTGTTCAATATCCCCGCGACCGCGCACTACATCGGCGGCTGCGTGATCGGCGAGGGGCCCGAGAGCGGCGTGGTGGATCCGTATCAGCGGGTGTTCGGCCATCCCGGCCTGCACATCGCCGACGGCTCCGCGGTGACCGCGAACCTCGGGGTGAACCCGTCGCTGACCATCACCGCGCAGGCCGAGCGCGCGATGGCGTTCTGGCCCAACAACGGCGAGCCGGATCCCCGGCCTGAACTCGGTACGCCGTACCGCCGGATCGAGCCGGTCGCACCGCATTTCGCGACCGTGCCCGACACCGCACCGGGTGCGCTGCGGCTGCCCATCGCACCGATCGATCCGGCGACCGCCGACCGCTGACCTCTCGATTCGTCACCACCGGCGCGTCGGAGCCTCCCCCGGACCTGTAGCGCCCCTTATGCTTTCCGATATCGAGTATCGACGGAAGGGCGGTCGCCAATGCTCGTGCGAGTGCAGAATGCGGCCGGGTCCCTGGCCGAACGGGCCCTCATCGACTGGCTGCGCACCTGGAAGGGTCACCACGATCCGCAGGGTGTCGCCGTGGTCAACTGCAGCCTGTTCTATGCCGATCGGCTGCATCAGTTCGATGCGGTGATCTGGACCCCGACCACCTGCGTGGTGGTCGAGGCCGAGGCATTGGTCGAGCGGGTCACCGGTGAGCTGGAGGTACCGCTGAACGGCCCCTGGCGCGTCGGCGGCCAGGTGGTGAATTTCGAGGGCGGCGACCGGGGAACCCCGCTCGACCGCTCCCGGGAACACACCCACGCACTGCAGAACTGGCTGGCCGAGCGGGGTCTGGGACAGCGGGTCGTCCAGGGTGTGGTCGTTGTGGTGCCACCGCACGGCGCCGAACCCCGCATCCGCCAGCTGTGGAACGATCCGGGATTGCAGGTGCTGCTCGGTGACGGGCCGGGGCGGCTGGCCGAGTGCCTGACCGCGCTGACCGCGCAGGGCCGCGCGCAATGGACGGTCAACGAGATCGCTCTGACCTTCCGCGGACTGGGCATCCTGCCGTATCTGCCCGCCCCGCAGGACCTCGTCGGCGAGGGCTTCGGCGGTCCGGTGGACACCACGCTGTGGTACGGCGGACCGCAGCAGGCGCAGGCCGAGGCGTTCTTCGAGGAACAGGCACAGCTCGAACAGTCCTACGGGCGAGCACCGGCGATCACCATGCCCTGGTACAGCCCGTGGAATCTCTATCCGAAGGAGCCTGAGCGCGTCGACCCCGGGCGCGCGGTCCTGCGCATCCTGCTGGCGGTGGGCATGCTCATCGGCGTCGCCTGGGTGCTGTGGTTCGCGATCTCACTGATCCTGACCTACGGCCCGGGCTGATCCGGCCGTCTGCCCCGCTGTGACCGCGGCACGCGGGTGCTCGGCGTAGCGGATCCGCACCGACGCCACCGCCGCCCAGCATGCCGTGACGGCCGCGACGGCGAGGGCGGCGCCGCCGACGATATCGGTCGGATAGTGGTAGCCGAGCCCGATCATGCCCACCGCCACCGCGAACAGCGCCACCACCGCGACCGCCACGACCACGATCCGGACCCGTGCGGTGGCCGCGACGAGCGCCGAACCGGTGGCGATGGCGACGAATTGGACGGTGTGCCCGCTCGGGTAGGCCAGGTAGTGCTGTAAGTGCCTGTCCCACAGCGATTTCAGTGCCCAGGTATTGATCGCCACCACCAATTCCGGTGCCACCAGCAGGAATCCCGCTGCCCACCAGTCCCGCCGCCAGGCACACCAGAGGATGCCGATCAGCAACAGCGGCAACACGATATAGGCGTCGCTGGGGATCACCAGGGCGTGATAGATCCCCGGATGGCCGTCCAGACCGGCGTGGACCCGGTCACCGACCGCACGATCGAAACCGGTCGGCCCCCTGTCCGGGGGGAAGGTCAGGGGAACGGTAACCGTGATCAGCAGCCCGATCAGGACGACGACGGCGGTGCGGACGGGCTGCGGTCGATACCAGGTGATCGGAGGCGGAGCATGCACCTCTCGACGATAGCCCGGACGCGACACCACCCCGCCCCGTCGCGGCGCCGGCCGAATCAGTCGCCCTGGTGCACGCTCGCATCGTCGAGCATCGCCGCACGCAGCATCGCCTCGGGGACGCCGAGCGCCTCGACCAGCACACCCGACTCCGGCCGCAACCGGTCCACGAGTTCGTTGACCCCGCGGCGCACCGCCTTGGCCCGATCCACCGACATGAACCGGTGCATGATGTACCAGGCCTGATTCTGTTCGATGGCGGAGTAGACGAACAGATCGCAGACGGTATCGGCCAGCGCCCGGGCATCGGGATCCTCGATATCGGCGATTCCCTCGATGAACGCCTCCAGCACCAGCCGGTCGATATGTGCTTCCCCGGCCGCGAGGATGTGGTCCTGCGCGTTGTTGAACGCCTCGAACGGGCCGGTCTCCTCCGCCCGCGCGCGCAATCGATGAGCCGCGGTCCGGGTCAGATAGTCCTCGCGGTCGGCGAACAGCTGCAGCTGCACCGAACGCCGCGACAGATCGCCGTCGTCGACGCCGTCGTCGGAGCGATCGCGCAGCCGCTGGATGAGCTGGCGCACGCCGGAGGTCTCGCGCACCACGTCACGCGCCATGGTCGCCGCGAAGCGCACCCAGCCGAGGGCGTCCAGATCGCGCACCTCGTCGGAGTAGGACGTGAGCAGTTCCTTGGCGACCAACTGGGTGAGCACCACGTTGTCACCTTCGAAGGTGGTGAACACATCGGTGTCGGCCTTCAGCGTCACCAGCCGGTTCTCGGTGAGGTAGCCCGCGCCGCCGCAGGCTTCCCGGCATTCCTGAATGGATCGGGTGGCGTGGCGGGTCTGGGCGACCTTGAGTCCGGCGGCGCGCTTCTCCAGTGCGCGCTGAGCCTCGGGGTCGAGGTTCTGGCCGGTCTGCACCAGATGCATCCGGCGCACCAGGTCGTTCTGGGCGAACGACAGCGCGAACGCCCGCGCCACATGCGGCAGCAGGCGGCGCTGATGGCTGCGATAGTCCAGCAGCAGGGTTTCGCCACCGTCGTCGGGATCGGAGAACTGGCGCCGCTTGTCGGCGTAGCGCAGTGCGATACTCAGTGCGACCCGCGCCCCCGCCGCCGCGGCGCCGCCCACGCTGACCCGGCCGCGCACCAGGGTGCCCAGGGTGGTGAAGAATCGCCGGCTCGGATTCTCGATCTCGGAGCTGTAGGTGCCGTCGGGCTCGACATCGGCGTAGCGATTGAGCAGGTTCTCGCGCGGGATGCGGACCTGATCGAACTGGATGCGGCCGTTGTCCACACCGGGCAGACCGCCCTTGAGACCGCAGTCAGAGGTGGTCACGCCGGGCAGATCGGCGCCGCGCTCATCGCGGATGGGGACGAGAAAGCAGTGCACGCCCTTGCTTTCGCCGCCGGTGATCAGCTGCGCGAACACCGCCGCCATCCGGGCGTGCTCGGCGGCGCCGCCGATGTAGTCCTTGCGGGCCGAGGCGGTGGGACTGTGCACGACGAATTCGCCGGTGCCCGGATCGTAGGTGGCGGTGGTCTCCAGATTGGCGACATCGCTGCCGTGCCCGGATTCGGTCATCGCGAAACAGCCCAGCAGATCCAGCGACAGCAGCCGCTTGACCACATCGGCATGACGTTCGGTGCCGAGATTCTCGACCGCGCCACCGAACAACCCCCACTGCACACCGGCCTTCACCCACAGCGACAGATCGGTGTAGGCGAGCATCTCCAGACCGGTGACGGCCCCGCCGGGATCGGCGCTGCCACCGTGTTCGAGGCTGAAACCTTTTTCCGCATAACCGAACTCGGCAACCAACCGCATCTGCTCCAGGACCCGCGCCCGCGCCTGTCGGTAGTCGAGGTAGGGGTCGCCGAACAGCCGGTCGTCGAGCAGTTGCCGCCTCGCCTGTTCCCGCACGTCACGCCACGGTCCGTCCAGTGCCGCCCGCAGATGGTCGGCTGTCGAAATCTCGGTGCCCATGGCACCGACTGTAGCGGTACTCGCGGACCCCCGGCGATAACCAGCGCGTTGCCGAAACGGCCGGGGTGAGGGACGCCACCGTGCGTCCGCGTGTCGTCCGACTAACGTATCTGCTGTGACAGATGAGTTGGAGCCCGAACTCGTCCGCACGGGGCCGGAGACCCGGCCGAGTTCGTTGTGGCATCGGGCGATGGGAGCGGTAACCGATCGGCTGGTCGCCCAGCGTCGGGCCACCGTCGACGCCGTGGTCGAGGCGCCCGCACCGCTACGGCCGATCGATCTGACCGACGACGCGGCGGTCACCGAGGTGCTCGACCTGGCCGAGCGCGTCGGGGAGGTGGTGCTCGCCTCGGGCACCGCGGTCACCGATACCAGCACCCAGGTCGAATTCATCGCCGCCACCTACGGTTTGGCGCAATGCGATATCGACGTCACCTACAACTCGATTCGCATCTCCGCCGATCGCGGTCCTTCGCTCCCGCCCGCGAGCACCATGCGGGTGGTGCAGTATCGATCACTGGACTTCACCCGGCTCTCGGCCGTCGATCGCCTCACCCGGCGCATCCGCCGCGAGATGGTGCCGCCGCAGGACGCGCACGCGGCACTCGACGCGATCACCGGCGCACCGCATCCCTACAACCGATGGATCGCGACATTCGGCTGGTCGCTGCTGGCGGCGTCGATCTCGCTGTTGCTCGGCGGCGGGGTCCTGGTGGCGGCCGTGAGTTTCGCCACCACATTGCTCATCGACCGGACCAATCGCTCGCTCAACAAGCGCGGCCTGCCGTTCTTCTTCCAGAATATGATGGGCGGCGTCATCGCCACCGTCCCCGCGATCCTGCTGCAGACCTTCGCCGAGGGGCTGGACATCAATCCCAGCCTGATCGTCGCGGCGGGAATCACCGTGCTGCTCAGTGGTTTACAACTGGTCGGCGCGGTCGAGGACGCGATCACCGGGGCGCCGATCACCGCGGCCGCCCGTATGCTCGAAGTACTCGTCATGACCGGTGCGATCATCGCCGGCGTGGCGGTGGCACTGCGCGGTGCGGAAGCCTTCGGCGCCCAGGCGCCACCGATCGACATGTCGCCGACCTACGACATCAACAATCTGCCGCTGAAGATCGTCGCCGGTGCCCTGGCGGCGGCGGCCTTCGCACTGGCCTGCTACGCCGAACGTCGCGCGCTGACCGTCGCGGCGATCACGGGCGCCGGGATCACCGTGTGCTACCTGTTCGTCCAGCACGCCGGATTCGGCCCGGTGATCGCCGCCGCCGTCGCCGCGACCGTGATCGGCCTCGCCGGTGGTCTGCTGGCTCGTCGTGCGGTGACTCCCCCGCTGGTGGTGGCCATCGCCGGCATCACCCCGCTGCTTCCCGGTCTGAAGGTCTACCGAGGCCTGTTCTCATTGCTCAACGACGACCTGGTGGCCGGCTTGAACCAGATGTTCGCCGCCTTGGTGGTCGGCTGCGCGCTCGGCGGCGGTATCACGCTGGGTGAATGGTTCGCCCGCTGGCTGCGGCGGCCGCGAATCCTGCGGCGGGTCACCGGGGTTCGCCCCGACGACTTCGACTGAGGGTCAGGCCGCGAAACCGATGGAACGAGCCAGATCGGCCAGGGTGGCGTCGAACAAAGCGTCGGGGTTGCGCACCGGCATCGGGTAGTTGCCGAAGACCTCGAGGGTGACATGTCCGTAGAGCCGGGCCCAGAACTGGATCATCAGATAGGTGACGCCGAGATCCAGTTTCTCGGCCGGGAACTTCTGGCCCGATTCGGCGAGTACGGCCAGCAGTTCGGTCTGGAATCCGATCAGATCCTCGCGCAGCGCGGTGGGGATCACGTCGGTCGGCGGGGTGACGATGTCGTAGGTGGTCAGCAGCCGGCCGGCCGCCTCGAGGAAGATGCGGCCGAACGGTTCGTCGAATTGCCGCATGGCACTGGTGGAATCACCGGCGGGTGAGGCGAACACCAGGGTGAATTCGTGGGCGTGGGCCAGCGCCCACTGCCGGAAACCCCGGCAGATGGCGAACAACTGCACAACGCCGTCCTCGGGCAGCGCGGCCACCTGACCGGCCAGTTCCCGCGCGAGGTCGGCGCAGATATCGCTGCGCAGCGCGCCGACGAGATCGTCGCGCGAGGCGTAGTACCGATACAGCGCCGGTGCGGTGATGCCCAGGTCGCGCGCTATCGCGCGCAGCGTCACCGCCTCGGGCCCCTGCTCGACCAGCAGTGTGCGAGCCACCCGACGAATGTCGGCGTCGCTCACCGCGGGCATGCGGCCCCGTCGTGCGGGTGTCATGCGTTGTCCTTCGTCGCATACGCACCGGCCTCGACGTCACGGGTACGTCGAGGCCGGTGCGCACACTGTGTCCTGGGCCGTCGAGGCCCGGGCCGACACGGGTGGCACCCCTGTCGGCCCGGACGCTCATTCGTAGGCGACCTGCCAGCTCTTGATTCCGTTCAACCAGCCCGAGCGTAGCCGGACCGGTTCGGAGATCTGACGCAGGTTGGGCATCACGTCGGCGATCGCGTTGAAGATCAGATCCAGCTGCAGGCGGGCGAGATTCGCGCCGACACAGTAGTGCGTGCCGGTGCCACCGAATCCGACGTGCGGATTCGGATTGCGCATGATGTCGAATTCGAACGGCTTGTCGAAGCGTTCCTCGTCGAAGTTCGCCGAGGAGTAGAACAGCCCGACCCGCTGCCCCTTCTTGATCGCCTGGCCACCGATTTCGGTGTCGGACAGTGCGGTTCGCTGGAAGGCGATGACAGGGGTGGCCCAGCGCACGATCTCGTCGGGCGCGGTGCGCGGGCGCTCGGCCCGGTAGAGCTCCCACTGTTGCGGATTGTCGACGAAGGCCTTCATCCCGTGGGTGGTGGCGTTACGGGTGGTCTCGTTACCGGCGACCGCCAGCAGGATCACGAACCAGGCGAATTCCTCCGAACCGAGGGCCTCGCCATCGATATCGGCGTTGAGCAGCTGCGAGACGATGTCGTCGGCCGGGCACTTGCGCTTCTCTTCGGCGAGATTCCACGCGTAACCCATGACCTGAGCGTTGGCCATCTTGTAGCTGTCGGCGAATTCGGGGTCGTCGTAGCCCATCATCTGGTTCGACCACTCGAAGAGCTGGCCGCGATCGGACTGCGGCACACCGAGAAGTTCGGCGATCGCCTGCAGCGGCAGCTCGCACGCGACCTGCTGCACGAAGTCGCCGCCGCCGGTCTTCTTGGCCTCGTGGACGATCCGCTCGGCGCGCTCGCGCAGCGCCACCCGCAGGCTCTCGACCGCGCGCGGGGTGAAGCCGCGGGAGATGATGCGGCGCAGCTTGTCGTGGGCCGGCGGGTCGGTGTTGACCAGCATGGCGCGCTGGATCTCGATCTCCTCACGGGTGATCTCACCGTTGAAGCGGATGACCGCGGTGTTCTCCTGGGTGGAGAAGACCTCGGAGTTCTTCGAGATCTCCTTGATGTCGTCGAGCCGGCTGACGACCCAGTAACCGCCGTCGTCGAAGCCGCTCACACCCTTGGGCTGATCGACCCACCACACCGGGGCGGTGCGGCGCAGTTCGGCCCATTCGGCCACGGGCAGGCGGTTGGCCAGCAGATCGGGATCGGTGAAGTCGAATTCGTGGCTGATGGACGGCAGAGACGGCGCGGACACGGTACCTCCTTTGGAACACGTTCCTATGGAGTGAACCACACCACACTCGATTTGTGAACACCTATTAGTAAATAATGTTCACGCGCCTCTTCCGCTCGCCGAGATCACCCTCGTCACCACCGATGACCAGCACCGACAGATCACGAGCCGGCCCAGACGCGAGGTCCGAGCCGGCCCGCGGAACCGATGCTCAGTCCAGCTGCAACTGCGGTGAATACAGTTCCAGCCAGGTGTGCATGTCGATGATCCGGTCCAGTCCGGCACGGATGTAGCTGTCGATGCCGGCCGGGTCCAGCGCTACCGCCCGTTGCAGCCACTGCCGGTCGATGAGTTCGAAGATCGGTGAATCATCGTCGGCGAGCACATGTTTGGCCTGCTGCTGCAGGACCGCCGCGTAGCCCGGATCCTGCGTCGACGGATACGGGCTCTTGACCCGCCGCACGACCGATTCCGGCAGGACGTGCTCGGCGGCGTGGCGCAGCAGGCTCTTCTCCCGGCCGTCGAAGGTCTTCAGCGACCACGGCGCGTTGTAGACGTACTCGACCAGGCGGTGATCACAGAACGGCACCCGGACCTCGAGCCCGACCGCCATCGACGCGCGATCCTTGCGGTCGAGCAGGGTGCGCACGAACCGGGTCAGGTGCAGATGACATACGGTCCGCATCCGGTGTTCGACCTCGGATTCGCCGTCGAGATGCTCGACCTCGGCCACCGCCGCGCGGTACTGATCGGCGATGAACTCCTCGAGCCGCAGCCGCTCACGCAGAGCCGGGTCGAGGATCTGCCAGCGCGCGTCGCCGGTCAGAGCGCTGTTGAACGCCAGCCACGGGAAGTTGTCCGCCTTCAGCGCGACCTCGTCGTGGAACCAGCGGTACCCGCCGAACACCTCGTCGGCCGACTCCCCCGACAGCGCCACCGTCGACTGCTGCCGGATGGCCGCGAACAGCAGATACAGCGAGGTGTCCATATCGCCGAGTCCGGCCGGGATGTCGCGGGCGGTGATCACCGCGCGCCGCACCGCGGGATCGGCCAGATCGGCCGGGTTCAGCACCACATCACGATGCGCCGAGCGCACCAGCGCGGCCACCTCGCGCACGAACGGCGAATCCGGGGTGTCGCGCATCTCGTCGGGAACGAAGTTCCGCTCCTGGTCGGCGAAATCCACCGAGAACGTCCGCAGCTGCTCGCCGTCGCGTGCCAGCCGGGCCGCGGCCAGGCCGGTGATCGCGCTCGAGTCCAGCCCGCCGGAGAGCAGTACACAGCGCGGGACGTCGGAGATGAGCTGGCGGTCGACGATATCGGTGAGCAGCTCGCGCACCCGATCGACGGTCCGCTCCCGATCGTCGGTGTGCTCGACGGCGTCGAGCCGCCAGTAGGTGCGAGTGCGAATCCCGTCGCGGTCCACCGTGACCAGCGTTCCGGGCAGCACCTCCTCCATTCCCTTCCACAGCGACCAGCCGGGCTGTTTGGTCATCGCGAACAGCTCGCGCAGGCCGTCGAGATCGACCGTCTCGGCCGCCAGCGGATTGGCGAGGATCGCCTTCGGCTCGGAGCCGAACAGCACCCCGTCCGAAGTCGGGTAGTAGTAGAACGGCTTGATCCCCATCCGGTCCCGCACCATGACCAGCTTCTGGTCGCGCTCGTCCCAGATCGCGAAGGCGTACATGCCGTTGAGGTGGTCGACGACGGCCTCACCCCACTGCAGGTATCCATGCAGGACCACCTCGGTGTCACTGTCGGTGTCGAAGGAGTGCCCGAGCCCGCGCAGCTCGTCGCGCAGCTCGCGGAAGTTGTAGGCCTCGCCCGAATACACCATTCCGACATCGCCGGCCGGAGTCGGCACGGTCATCGGCTGCGCCCCGCCGGGCAGGTCGATGATGGCCAGTCGCCGGTGCCCCAGCGCCGCGTGTTCACGAACGAAAGTGCCTCGCCCGTCCGGCCCGCGACAGGCCATGGTTTCGGTCATCGCATCGACGACCCCCTGCTGCCGGGTGAGATCCTCGGAGAACGCCACCCAGCCCGCGATTCCGCACATTCCGCCGCCTCTCAATAATTAATTAGCTTAGGGAATTATCCGTAAAACCGTTGTAACACAAGGAGAATCGAGGGCGCTACCATACGCCCGACTTGTCCGGGCTTGTCCGGGCTTGTCCGGACTTGCCGCCTTCGACCGAATAGTTCGGCACCCCCGGCCCAGGCGAAAGTTCGACAACCTTCGCCCGCGCGCCCCTCCCCACCCTGGTTCACCGGCCATCGGCCACCGGCGCCCGGGCGCTCACACGCCGCTTTCTCGTCCGAAAGTTTGATTCCGCCGATCCCGTGAACCGGTATCGTCGGAGGCGAAGTTAGGTTACCCATACTTGTCGCCCCACGAAGCGAGGAAATCTCCGATCATGCCGGATGCCACCCCTCCCGAGCACCCCGTGCCGTTCTCCGCGCAGATCCGCTCCGCCACCGCCGAACAGCACGAGCGCGCCGAGAACTCCACCTTCATGAGCGATATGCTGGGCGGCGCCCTGGACGTCCGGGCCTTCTATCGCTACACCGGCCAGCTCTGGCACATCTACCAGGCTCTCGAGGCACATTGGGATGTTCTCGCCGCCGACCCGGTCGCCGGTCCGTTCATCCGGCCCGAACTCGCGCGCCTGGCGCATCTCGAGGACGATCTCGCGCATCTGGGCGGCCCGGACTGGCGCGGCGACATCACGGCCCTGCCCGCCACCGCCGAGTACGCCGACCGCATCGCCGAATGCGCACAGCAGTGGCCCGCGGGCTACGTCGCCCACCATTACACCCGCTACCTCGGCGACCTGTCCGGCGGTCAGGTCATCCGCGGCACCGCGGCGAAGCTGTGGCAGCTCCCCAAGCACGGCGACGGGGTCCGCTTCTACGTCTTCGATCAGATCACCAACCCCGCCGCCTTCAAGCGCGGGTACCGCACCCTGCTCGACGAGCTGGCCGTCGACGATCTCGAGAAGCAGCGCGTCCTCGGTGAATGCCGCCGCGCCTTCGACCTCAACACCGCCGTATTCGCCGAGCTGGCAACCGAATTCCCGATTCGACGGGAAGGCTGACCCGCTCGGCAAACACCTGGACAAGCGACCGAATGGTTGCCGCCCAGTTGCCAAGTGCGTCGCGGGGTTACATCAAAACTGTTGTTACACACACCAAACGGCGCCCCCACGTGGTGACAAGTCCCACACCGCCGGGGGCGCCGTTTGGTTGCGAGCACAAAGCTCGAGCGGCTAAAGTTACTCATCAGTTAGGCACGAAGGTGTTCCTACAGCGGCCCCACATCTGCTAGGGGCCGATTCTCATTTCGCTCACGTCCGCATCCACCGATGCATGTCGGACGAACACCGTTGCGCGACAACAGGTTCGACAACATGCAGGAGGGGTTGTGACCGGCTATATCGTGACCGGGGGAACGGGATTTCTGGGACGGCGAGTGGTGGAGGGCCTGCTCGCAGCCGATCCGGATGCGGTAGTGCACATTCTCGTGCGCGAGGCGTCGGCGGCCAAACTCGCCGAACTCGCCACCCGCTGGGACGCTACCGATCGGGTGTTTCCGCTGATCGGAGACCTGACCGAGCCGGGCCTGGGGCTCGCCGACGAGCCGCCCGCCGCCGAGCACGTGGTGCATCTGGGCGCCGTCTACGACATGACCGCCGATGAGGAGGCCGCCTACGCGGCGAATGTCACCGGCACACGCGCGGTCATCGCGCTGGCTCGTGAGCGGGGGGCGATGCTGCACCACGTGTCGTCGGTGGCGGTGGCCGGCGATCATCGCGGCAAGTTCTTCGAGGACGATTTCGACCTCGGACAGAATCTCGAATCCCCCTACCACCGAACGAAATTCGCCGCTGAGCGGCTGGTTCGTGAGGCACGCGGCCTGCGCTGGCGGGTCTATCGCCCGGCGATCATCGTCGGCGACTCCCGCACCGGCGAGATGGACAAACTCGACGGCCCCTACTACTTCTTCCCGGCGATCGCGGGGCTCGCGGCACTGCCCGACGGGCTGCCGCTGCCACTGCCGGATCTGGGCGCGACCAATATCGTGCCGGTCGACTACGTGGCCGCGGCGATGGTCGAGCTCATCGGCCGGCCGGGCCTGAACAAACGCACCTTCCACCTGGTCAACCCGCGTCCGCAGCCGTTCACCGAGATCTACGGCGCGCTCTCGCGGGCGGCGGGTGCGCCCGGTGGCCTGGGGCCGGTCCCCGGCAGCCACACCGTGCTGCAGACCCTGAACCGGCTGCCCGGAGTCGCTGCCGCCCGCGATTTCCTGCTCGCACAGCTGGGCATCCCGGCCGAGGTCGCACCACACGTCTCGTTCGCCTCGGAGTTCGTCTCCGATTCCACTCGGGCGCTGCTGCGCCGCGCCCGGCTCGAGGTGCCCGAGTTCGACGACTACGCCGACACACTGTGGCGGTACTGGCGCACACATCTCGATCCCGATCGGGCACGCCGCCACAACGGCGGGGATCGGCTGCGCGACCGCATCGTGCTCATCACCGGCGCCTCCTCCGGCATCGGCCTGGCGACCGCGCACGCGGTGGCCGCGCGAGGCGCGACGGTACTGATGGTCGCTCGCGGTGTCGACGAACTCGAGGCCGCCGCCGCCGACGTCCGCGAGCACAGCGGCGCCGCCTACAGCTACTCGTGCGACATCACCGACGACAAAGCCGTCGAGCTGCTGGTCAAGCAGGTGCTCGCCGATCACCGGCACGTCGATTACGTGGTGAACAACGCGGGGCGCTCGATCCGGCGCTCGGTGCTCAACTCCACCGACCGCATTCACGATTTCGAGCGGACGATGGCGGTCAACTACTTCGGTGCGGTCCGGCTGATCCTCGCACTGCTGCCTGCCATGCGGGAGCGCCGATTCGGGCATGTCGTGAACATCTCCTCGATCGCGGTGCAGACCAAACTGCCGCGCTTCGCGGCGTATGTGGCGAGCAAGTCGGCCTTGGACACCTTCAGCGAGATCGCGGCGGTGGAGAACGCCGATGCCGGCATCACCTTCACCTCGGTGCGGATGCCGCTGGTGCGGACACCGATGATCGCGCCGACCGAGATGTATCGATCGCTGCCGGTACACAGCCCGGAACAGGCCGCGGCGATCGTCGTGCGCGCACTCGAGGAGCGCCCGGCGCGTATCGATACCCCCATCGGCACCTTCGCCCAGCTCGTCGACACGGTGATGCCGTCGGTGAAGAAAGCGATTCTGGCCCAGGGGTTCCGGAGGTTCGGCGAATCCACCGCGGCCCAGCGCGGGACGGGCCGGCCGGTCGTGGTGGCAGCCGAACCACCGGCGGCGGCCACCGGTCGCAGCCCGCTGCTGGCGTTGGCGCCGGTGGTGCAGCCACTGATGGGCATGCCGACCCCCGCGGCGCGCATCGTCAATCGCCTGCCCGGGCTGAACTGGTAAAGGCGGACCTGTCACCGGGCCACCCGCCCGGTGATAGGTTGCGCGGGTGACACGAAGGCTGCTACTCGTCGGCGCGATCGTGCTCACGGTCCTCGTGGCGGTCTCCGGCGGCGCCTACGTCCTGATGAATTCACGCACATATCAGCTCGGCGGGCGGCTGGTGCACCGGGTCGCCACCGAGCGCGCACTCGTCGCGCTGACGATCGACGACGGCCCCACCGATCGCACCCCGGCCATCCTCGAAACGCTGGCCGCACACCACATTCCGGCGACCTTCTATCTCGTGGGCCGCGATCTGGCCGCACATCGGGACTACGGGGCCGCCATCGCTGCGGCCGGGCACGAGATCGGCAATCACAGCTACACCCACCGGCGACTGGTGTTCGTCACCCCCGCCACGGTGCGCGCGGAGATCGAGCGGACCGACGCCGAAATCGCGCGTACCGGCTATCGCGGACCGGTGACCGTGCGTCCTCCCTACGGCAAGAAGCTCCTCGCGCTGCCCCGGTATCTGTCCCAGCACGACCGCACCACGGTGATGTGGGATGTCGAATCCGACTCCACCGGCGGCGCCGGCACCGATACGATCGTCGCCGAAACCGTCACCCGGACCCGCCCCGGATCGATCATTTTGTTGCACGCCATGTATCAGCCCAACGCGCTCGACGCGATCGGCCGAATCGCCACGGAACTCCGCTCGCGCGGTTATGATTTCGTGACCGTCTCGCAATTGGTTACCGCCGAGAATCCCTCCGGACCGTAACCTTTCCGGTTTCCCGATCGTCAGAAAATTAGAACCTGTTCTAATACCCTGGCTGGATGGAACGATTGACCGGGCTGGACGCCAGCTTCTTGTATCTGGAGACCGATACCCAACTGCTGCACGTGTGCGCACTGCTGATCCTGGACCCCGCCGCCGGCGGCACGACGTACGAATTCGGCGAGCTCAAACAGGAATTGGGGCGCCGAATCCACCTCGTGCCCTCCATGCGACGCAAGGTGCACCGGGTACCGCTGGATCTCGACCACCCCGTCTGGGTCACCGACGCCACCTTCGATCTCGACCGCCATGTCCACCGTCTCGGACTGCCGTCCCCCGGCGGATCCTACGAACTGGCCGAGCTGGTCGGCGATATCGCCGGCCAGCCGATGGACCGATCGCGGCCGCTGTGGGAAATGTGGGTGATCGAGGGCCTGGCCGAGGGCAAGATCGCGGTGGTCTCCAAATACCATCACGCCGCCGTGGACGGCATCACCGGCGCCAACATGATGGCCTACCTCTGCGATCCCGAGCCCGGCACGCGCTATCCGGATCCGCCGGCCGAAATCCACTCCGACGCCGAGTCTCCCAACGACCTCGCCCTCGCCGCGGAGGGGCTGGTGCGCATGCCGGGCAAGCTCGGCGTGGTGGGGATGGTGCCCAAGACGCTGGGTAAGCTCGGCGGTCTGGTGCAGCGTCGCCGTGCCGACAAACAGGGGATGGCCATGCCCTTCACCGCGCCGCGCACGCCGTTCAACCGCACCATCACACCGCATCGCAGCGTCGCGTTCACCACCGCCGACCTCGCCGATATCAAGGAGATCCGCGCGGCCTTCGACGCCAAGGTCAACGACGTCGTGCTGACCGTCATCGCCGGCGCACTGCGGCAATACCTGCGCGACCACGACGAGCTGCCGGAGACCTCGCTCATCGCCTCGATCCCGGTGTCGACTCACGAGACCACCCGGCACGAGCGTGGCGTCAACAAGGTCTCGACGCTGTTCACCCAGCTCTACACCGAGATCGACGATCCGGTCGAGCGCCTGGGACTCATCGCGCAGGCCAATCGCGGCGCCAAGGCGGACCACGAGGTGATCGGGGCGGACTTCCTGCAGGACTGGGCCGAGTACGCGCCGCCGAACACCTTCCGCGTCGCGGTACGCGCCTACTCCTCCTTCAAACTCGCCGAACGCCATCCGGTGGTGCACAACCTGGTGATCTCCAATGTGCCGGGGCCACAGGAACCACTGCATTTCCTCGGCCATCGCATCGACGCGCTGTTCCCGTTCGGACCGGTCTTCCACGGCGCGGGTCTCAATGTGACAGTGCTGTCGGCCAACGGTGACCTCGACATCGGTTTCATCGCCTGCCGTGACTTGGTGCCCGACGTCCAGCGCATGGCCGAGGCCGTGCACGAGACCATCACGATCCTGCTCGAGGCCGCCCGCGCACCGCGCTGAGTCGCCGAGGGATCACTTCTGCCGTTCGGCGGCGACCGCCGCACAGGCCTCGAGGAGCACAGGGACAAAGGCGTCCGCCTCGAGTACACAGGCCGCGTGGCCGGCCGGCGCGAGGAAGATCTCCGCTCCCGCAATCATTTTCGCCATTTCCAGCTGCCGGTAGACCGGTAGCGCGTGATCGTGTGTCGTGATCACCACCGCCGTCGGCACGTTCAGGCTCGGCAGCCACGACGAGGAGTCGAAGCGCCCCAGCTCCGCTATCGCCTGGGTCATCGCCCAGCCGTTGGTCGTGCGCAATTCCTTCAACGCCCAGCGATCCAGCCGCCCGGTTTCCCACGAGACGTCGGGCAGCAGCGGCAGCCGGCTTCCCGCCTGCTCCACCCGGCGCGCCGCGGTATCGGTCATCGCACCCGCCACCAGCGCCATACCGCCGTGGAACAACCGTTCCCGCCACTTCTCCCGGAATCGATAGGTCGTCGCGCACAACACCAGGCCACCGGCCAGCTCCGGATGCCGATGCGCGAGCAGCTGGGCGACGATGCCGCCCATCGAATAGCCCGCCAGAATGGGCCGTCGCACCCCGGTCACCTCCGCCACCGCGGCCACATCGTCGGCGAGATCGTCGAGATCGAAACGGGGCGAACGGATTCCGTGACCGTGCCAGCGCTGGTCGAAAAGCACCACCCGATAGTGTTCGGACAGCTCGTCCAACGCCGGGAACCAGTTGAGCATCGCCGTGGTCACCAGCCCGTGCAGCAAGATCACCGTTGGAGCGCCCTCCGGCCCCGGAATGTCGACCAGATAGGTCCGCCCGCGCCCGGGTAGGTCCACCATCCGCCCGGCCGGCACCGAGGTCGCCCGGGAGACCCGGGAGCCGAAGCGGGTGCCGGCCGGAGCACTCACACGCCCGGCGCCGGCCTGCCGATCTGCTGTCATCGCATCCCTCCGAATCCCGTGGATCGGCCACGTATTAGAACACGTTGCAATTCCGATGGTACCGGGCGGAGGCGAGGACCACGCTCAGGGCAGCAACACCGCCGCGCCCGCGAACCGCCCGTGCGCGAGATCGGCCAGGGCGCTGTCGGCCGATGCCAGCGAATACGGATTGATCCGCACCTGAACCCGGTGCTCGGCGCAGAAACTCAGGAACTCCCGCCCGTCGTCGCGGGTGTTGGCGGTCACCGAGCGAATCTCGCGCTCCTGGAACAGATGTCGTTGATAGTTCAGCGCGGGAATATCGGTCAGGTGGATTCCGGCGATCGACAGCACACCTCCGCGGTCCAGCGCCGCGAGCGCGGGTGGCACGAGATCACCGACCGGCGCGAACAGGATCGCCGAATCCAGCGGCACCGGGGGCGGATCGGCCGCCCCCTGGGCGGAGGCCGCGCCGAGGTCCAGTGCGAGCTGTCGCGCCGCGCCGTCCCGGGTCATCACATGCACCTCGGCTCCCTGCGTGAGGGCGACCTGTGCCGCCAGATGCGCACTTCCCCCGAATCCGTAGATGCCCAGCCGGCCCCCGGGCGGCAGCGACGCCCGCCGCAGAGCGCGATAACCGATGATGCCCGCGCACAACAGCGGCGCGAGCTCGGCATCGGCATACCCCGACGGCAGCGGATACACGTAATCGGCGGGCGCCGTGGCGTATTCGGCGTATCCGCCGTCGGCATCCCAGCCGGTGTAGCGCGAATTCGGGCACAGATTCTCCGCCCCGCGGCGGCAGTACGCGCACACCCCGCAGGTGGTCCGCAACCACGCGATGCCGACGCGGTCCCCGGGCGCCACGCCGGTGGCAGTAGCATCACCCACCGCGACGACCTCGCCGACGATCTCGTGGCCCGGCACGACGGCCGATCGATGGACCGGCAGATCGCCCTCGGCGACATGCAGATCGGTGCGGCAGACTCCGCAGGCCAACACCCGCACCAGCACTTCGCCGACATCCGGTCGCGGAATCGGGATCCGGGCCCGCACCGGCGGAGAATCGTCGATCGGCCCTGGTCGCACTACCTGCCAGGCGGTCATCGTCGCAGGATTCATCACGCTCCTTCCGACCCGGGTCACCGCGCCCCGGTGGAGAGATCGATGGTAGTTCGCGCCTTCGCGCCGGCCCGCCGAACGCCGGTCACCGGGCGCGGCGGTGGCGGGGCCCGGCCGTTGATAGCGTCGCTGCGTGCCCGCGACACCGACCGACTTCACCTTGCCGATCGGCCGCGTGCACGCGATCGTCGACCTGGCGGCCCGGCGTGGCTGGGACACCACGGCACTGCTCGCCGAAGCCGGCATCGCGCCGCAGTTGCTCGCCCAGGGCCGCGCCCGGGTCACGGCCGGCCAGGCCGTGCATCTCGTGCAGCAACTGTGGCGTGCGACCGACGACGAAATACTGGGCCTGGGGCGGGCGCCGATGCCGCGCGGCACCTTCCGGCTGGTCTGCTTCGCTCTTCTCGGTTCGCGCGATGTCGGTGCCGCCCTCCACCGGTTCCGCCTGTTCCAGAAAGCGCTGCCGGGATTCCCGCCACTGGCCGTGACCGCCGGCGCCGACGAGGCACGGATCTCGTTCGACCTCAACGGTATTCGTCATCCGAACGAGCTGATCATCGATACCATGCTGATGGTCTCCTATCGGTTCCTGGACTGGGCCGTCGGCGGGTCGCTGCGGCTGCTGCGAGTCGAAGTTCCCTATCCGCCCAATGAACTCGACGATTACGAACTGATCTTCGGTGCGCCGGTGCGATTCTCGGCTCCGCACCCGGCACTCGTGGTCGATCCGGCGGTCCTGGCCACCCCGCTGGTCCGCGACGAGGACGACCTGATCCGGTTCCTGCGCAACGCCCCCGAAGCCGTGATCGGCCGCCGCGACGACGCGGTCTCCACCGCGGCCCGGGTGCGGCTCATCCTCGAACACGGCGGGCCACGTGACTGGCCCACCGTCGAACAGATCGCCGCCGAACTCTCCGTCAGCCCCGCGACGCTGCGTCGCAAACTCCGCGACGAACACACCTCCACCAGCCATATCCGCGAACAGATCCTGCGCGACAACGCCATCGCGGCGCTCGTGCGCGGCGACGAAACCGTCACCGCCCTCTCCCGACGGCTCGGATTCTCCGAACCCAGTGCCTTCTCCCGCGCGTTCCGCCGCTGGACCGGCAGCTCACCCGGCTCCTACCAGGCATCCACCGACCTCCCGGCGCGGGCCTGAGCGATCCGGTCAACAGTTCGAGCGCTGCGGTCATTGGCCCGCGCCCGCCGGACTTCTACCGTCGCCGGTGAGCACTATTGTCGACCAGAGGAGTTCCCCCGTGCCGGTGCATCGGTCCCCGTGGATGGACGAAGATCTCGACGCGCTCGCCGACCTGGCGCGGCGATTCTTCGAGAAGGAATGCGCACCGAACGAGGATCGGTGGGGCCGCCAGCATCACGTCGACCGTGAGATCTGGAATCGCGCCGGTGAACTGGGCCTGCTGTGCATCTCGATTCCCGAGGAATACGGCGGGGGCGGCGGCACCTTCGCCCACGAGGCGGTGATCGCGATCGAGCAGACTCGGGCCATGGCGCCCAGCCTCGGCAATCCGGTGCATTCGACGATCGTGGCGCACTACATCAACGCCTACGGCACCGAGGAGCAGAAGCAGGCGTGGCTGCCGAAGATGGCCTCGGGCGAGATCGTCGGCGCGATCGCGATGACCGAGCCCGGCACCGGCTCGGACCTGCAGGGCATCCGGACCCGCGCGGTCGCCGACGGCGACCACTACGTCATCGACGGCGCCAAGACCTTCATCTCCAACGGCCTGCTGGCCGACCTGGTGATCGTCGCCGCCAAGACCTCCGAAGGCAAAGGCGCGGAGTCGGTTTCGCTGATCGTGGTGGAGACCGACCGCGACGGTTTCCGGCGCGGGCGCAACCTGGAGAAGGTCGGCCAGCACGGTCAGGACACCTGTGAGTTGTTCTTCGACGGCGTGCGGGTGCCGAAGACCAATCTGCTGGGCACCGCCGAGGGCACCGGCTTCGTCCAGCTCATGCAGCAGTTGCCGCAGGAGCGGCTGATCCTCGCGGTGGCCGCCGCCGCGGCGATCGAGGCCACCGTGGCCATGACCGTCACCTACACCAAGGAACGCCAGGCCTTCGGCAAACCGGTCTTCAACTTCCAGAACACCCAATTCACCCTCGCCGAATGCGACACCATCGCCTCGGTCGCCTGGGCCTTCCTCGACGACTGCGTCACCAAACACCTACGCGCGGAACTCGATATCCCCACCGCGGCCAAGGCCAAGTGGTGGCTCACCGAACAGCAGTGCCGCGTCGCCGACGAATGCCTGCAATTGTTCGGCGGCTACGGCTACATGGCCGAATACCCGATCTCGCGGGTGTTCACCGACGCGCGGATCCAGAAGATCTACGGCGGGACGAACGAGATCATGAAGCTGATAATCGGGCGGAGTTTGTAGAACACCGGGAGGGCACTGTTCCGCGTCGGCGGTCCAGCGCCGGCGTGGGCGGCTAAACGGCACCCTTCGCCGGGTCACCCGCGGGGAGGGCTTCCAGGATCTGGATGTCCGGCGGGCCTGCCACCAAGCCCTCGAGCCCCTCGTTCAAGGCCTTGATGCTCGGCGCACCGCCGTGAACACCCAGAGCCGCCATATCCCGCCACTTCTCCACGAACACGAAACGGTCCTTGCCCTTGTGCAAGGCGTACAGCTCACATCCGTCCTCGCTGTGCACCTCCGGGATGAGCCGGGTGAGGACTTCAGCTACCTCGTCGACTTTGTCGGGCTTCGGCGTAATGGTGGCAACGATCACAGGCACAGCAGCGAGGGTACCAGCCGGTCGACCGCCACGGCCGGGCCCGCGTCTACCGCAGATGGTCGCCGGCTTCTGCCCCCGAGAACCCCGAGAAGGACCGGTGCACCCCGGCGCCCGACCAGCTCGGCGCCACGCCTATCGCACCGATGGGGTGAGCACGATTCGACCGAAGACCTCGCCGGTTTCCATCTTCCGATGGGCCAGACCTGCCTGATCCAGGGAAAGTATGTCGTGCACAACCGCTTTCAGCTCGCCACGAACCGCGGCGGCGAACAGTTCGGCGGTAGCGGCGCGGCGCTCGGGCACGGGCACGGTGTCCGCGCTGAAGGTCGCGAACGACATCGACTTCCTGAAGGCCTCGACCATCGGTGCGCCGAAGTCCGCGGGTGGCATGCCTGCCATCGCACCGACGACCACCATGCGACCGTTCGGGTCGAGCCTGGTGAAAAAGGACGGCAGATCCGCGCCTGCGACGATGTCGATGATGACGTCGAAGCCCGCGGGAGCGTCCGGCGCGCCCTGGCCGAGCCGGTCGAGTACATCGGTCGCGCCCAGTTCACGCAGGCGTTCGCCACGCTCGGCCGAGGAGGTCGTGACCGCCACCGCACCGGCTCCTCCGCGCGCCGCGAGCTGGACCGCCATGACCCCGATGCCACCGGCCGCGCCGCGCACCAGCACCGAATCACCACGACCGAAATGGGCATGGCGCAGGGCGAAGTGCGCCACCACCGCCGAACTGCCGAGTGTCACCGCGTCGACCGGCGAGAGGGCCGCGGGGACGGGGACGAGAGTCTCGGCCGGTGCGACGGCCTGTTCGGCATAGCCGCCGCTCTCCCCGGTGAGCGCCCACACGCGCCGGCCGACCCAGGCGGTGTCGACGCCCTCTCCGACCCCGGTCACGATGCCCGCCACCTCGCTGCCGAGGATGCGACCGGGCGTGGCGCCGTACCCGGCCAGGGCGCCGCTTCGGATCAGGGCGTCGACACCGCCGACACCGATCGCCTCGGTGGTGATCAACACCTGCCCGGCCGCCGGACGCGGGCCGGCGAGGTCGGCGACCGCGAGCACCTCGGGACCCCCGAACGCCTGGACCATCACTGCTTTCACTGGTATCTCCCTGTTCTTCTCGATGGGAACCAACCAGCGGAACGTAACGGACGCCCCCGTCCGTTTAGCTAAAGTGAGAGTGGTGACCGCTCATTTGCCTCACGCACTGCGTTCGGACGCACGTGACAATCGCGAACGGATCCTCGAGGCGGCTCGCACGGTATTCGTCAGCGCCGGCCTGGAGGTGCCACTGCGGGAGATCGCCCGGCGGGCCGGGGTCGGGCCCGCGACCCTCTACCGCCATTTCCCGACCAAGGAGATGCTGGTTGCGGAGGCGTTCGTCGACCAGATGCTCGCCTGCCGGTCCATCGTGGACGAGGGACTGGCCGAACCGGATCCCTGGCAGGGATTCTGCCTGGCAGTCGAGAAGCTCTGCGAACTGCAAGCACGCGACCACGGCTTCACCGCGGCCTTCATGTCCGCCTTCCCTCACGCGCTGGATTTCGCCGCGATCCGCAGGTCATCGCTGACCGGCGCTGCCGAATTGATCCGCCGCGCCAAGGACGCCGGGCGCCTGTGCCCCGACATCGTGCTCGACGACCTCATTCTCATGATCATGGCCAACAACGGCATCGACGCGAGCACGCCGGCGGCGCGCATCGCGGCCTCCCGGCGCTTCGCCGCCCTCATGATCCAAGCGTTCCGGGCCTCCCCCGTGTCCGCACCGCTGCCGCCGGTGCCGCGTTTGATTCCCTCGGCACTTTCAGGGACTGCGACCGGGCCGCGCCGGGCCGGTGGCACGTAAAGCGTTCGCCGACAGGCCTTCTCGCCGGTCGCCCACGATGCTCAGCTATTCGGCGCTACGACTGGTGAAGTCGAAGGATCCGCCGTCGAGGCCCCAGGAGATGACCCGTTCGGGGTGGATTCGGATGACCGCGCGCTCCTGAGGCGGAAACGGTGGCTCCTGATCGTCGAGCGCCTCGGCCGTGCCGCGCACCTCGATGCCGCGGATCACGTACGGCTCCGATGAAACCTGCTGATCGACGACGAACGACACCCGGCTGCCCGCAACGACATTGCGATACTTCCGACTGGCACGCATCCGCATGCCGCCGATATCGATCGTGCCGTCGGCGTTCACCCGATAACCGGTCGGGTTGTTCTGCACGACGCCGTCGGGCGACACCGTGGCCAGCCGGCCTATCCCGGCCTCCGCGAGGAACTGCTGTTCATTGCTGGTGAAGGTCATGTCGGTTACTCCTCGGTGGTTTCGATATCGGACGCGCCCCGGCGATCAGCCGGAATCTCCAGCGCCGCTAGCAACTGGAGCAACGGTAGCATTTCATCGCTACCTTGTCTAGCGCTGCTAGATTTCATCCGATCGCCCGAGTATCCGTCCGGCACCCCATATTTCGGCGCGCCCCCACCCGCACGTCTCTCCCGGCACCCCTCGAAGGACAGGCCGACAGGCGCTGAAGCACCCGAAATACGCACCCGATCCGGTGTCGACGGAGTTTGATGGTGGTATGGACGGCACGACATCGAGGTCGGCGAATCCGATGGCGGGAACCGCTGCGCGAGTCGGCGGAGCGGCGGGGCGCATGCTGGGGTTCGGGTTGGGCGTGGCCCGGCAGGTACCCGGCGTCGAGCCGGTGCTCGCGGAACTCGGACAGCGCGCCGCCGACACCCGAGGCGCCGTCGACGACCTCACCGCGCGGGTACTGGGTGGCGTGATTCGCCGGATCGTGCAGACCGCGCTCGACGCCGTCGATCTCACGGCGATCGTCGTCGACAATGTGGATCTCGATGCCGTGGCCGAACGGATCGATGTCGACAAGATCATCCACCGGGTCGACCTGGTCGCGCTGGCCGACACCGTGATCGAGGGCGTCGACCTGCCCCGGATCATCCGGGAATCCACCGACTCGATGTCCGCGGAGGCGGTTCTGGGCATCCGAAGCCAGGGGATGCACGCGGACGACGCCGTCGCGGGTTTCGTCGGGAAGGTGCTCGGGCGGGCCCGGCCCGGATCGGGCACGGAGTGAGTAGCCCCGCCCACCGTCCCGCAGGCATCGTGACCCGCTCGATCGCATCGGGGATCGATGTCGCCGTCGTCCTGGCGATCATGGCCGCGATCTACGTGGGCCTGGCGTTCGCCCGGCTGCTGTTCTCACCGCAGGACTTCAGGTGGCCGGATGCGGGGGCGGTCCTGTCGATGGGGATATTTCTGACGGTCTCGGTGCTGTACCTCACCGGATGCTGGGCCGTGAGCGGACGCACCGTCGGCGCGGTGTTGATGGGGCTCCGGTTGGTGACCCGCCACGGCGAACTCATGGGATGGCCGCGGGCGCTGGTGCGGGCGGTGCTCTGTGTCATGTTCGCGTTCGGATTGCTCTGGGTGGTGGTCGATTCACACCGCCACTCGCTACAGGACATCCTCCTGCGCACCACCGTCGTCTACGACTGGCATCCGGAGCCCTATCCACGAGTGTAGGGTCCGAGGCCGCGCGGACACCGTCGGGTTCGCCGGTGATGCTCGCCGTCGTCGTGGCGGATCGGGAGACGGCGAGCAAGGTCCCACCCACCGGAAACCCCTGTTCCGCACCGGGTTCGACCGCGCGAAGATGGAGGTGTGGAACCCACGGACCGCCTTGCCCTGACTGTGCTCACGGCGCGCTACGCGCAGGCCGTCGACCGCCGGGACGCCACCGCTCTGGCAGCGCTGTTCACCCCGGATGCGGAACTCGTGTTGCCACCGGTCCTGAACGGGACGGATGCCATGAGCGTGCTGACAGGACGGGAGGCGCTGGTTTCCGCGGTGATCGACGCGGTGTCCCGCTATCGCGCCACCCGGCACGTCGTGGAACAGCAGGTGCTCGAGACGATTTCGCGCGACCGCGCGCGGGGTGAGACCTACTGCACGGCACACCACATCCATCGACGCGGCGACGAGTACCGGGACAGGCGAGTCGCCCTCCGGTACCGGGACGATTTCGCGCGGACCGCGGACGCCTGGTTGTTCTCCCGCCGCGAACTCGTGGTGGATTTCACCGAGCACGTACCGGTGACCGTGCCCGCCGCTCACGACCCCGAGGTCTGACAGCGCAGTCTCGAGCGCCCTCCTCAGCGATCTGAATCGTTCCAGTTCAGACGCGTGAACACTTCATTTCATAGTGATTGCCGAAATGTAGCCATGGCCTCTCTCGTGTGCAAAGATTGCATCTGCTTCACGGTTCGCTCCATTCACTCGAGTTCCATTCACATCACTGGAAGGAAGCTCAGATGGCGCAAGACAGCACTGCTACGGCAACCCGGAACGGCCTTCGTGACTCCCAGGATATGGACGGCATGCGGTCGGGCCTGGATGCCATGCGGTCGGGTCTGGACGAATTGCGACAGGAAGCACAGAGCGCTCGCCAGTACGCCCAGCAGGCACAGAACCTCGCTCGGCAGGCGCAGCAGCAGTCGCGGCAGGTGGTCCATCAGGCCCAGTCCGCGCAGAACGACGCCAACCAGGCCAACCAGCAGGCCCAACAGGCCCGCCAGCAGGCGATGCAGGCCCAGAACCAGGCGCAACAGGCCCAAAGCGAGGCCGACCGGGCACAGAATCAGGCCCAGCAGGCACAGGGTGAGTCCAACCAGGCCAACCAGCGGGCGCAGGCGGCCCAGGATCAGGCCGAGCAGGCGGCCCAGCTGGCCCAGCAGGCCGAGGATCAGGCCACCCGCGCGCAGGATCGCGCGATGCAGTGGGAACTGCAGATGCACCAGATGCGCCAGCAGGTCCGCCAGATGCAGCCGAACTGATCGACCCCGCGGTGACGTCCCGGCATCGGGAACACCGCACAGCGTCCGGAAGCCCGGAGTCCACCGACTCCGGGCTTCCGCCCGTCGGACCCGCGATGCCCCGAATCGATTGCCGATAGTTTGCTATACGAAGAGAGAATCCAGCCGGTTCACCGCGACCTTCGCCACGTCGTAGTACACCGAGATCCGATACCGGTCGGCGTTGAAGTCGGCCGTGCCATCGGTCATCTCCACCAACAGCCCTCCAGGCCGGTCGAGCATGAGCGGCAACAGGTGGTGCGAGGTGATCAGATGGGTGTCGATCGCCAGCCGCAGAATCCTCAGTCCGGTGTCGAGGTCGTGGTCCCAGATCGGCGTATTCCACGTCGCCGGAGGGCCTTTGAGAACTTCTGCGCCCCATATGTCGTTGACCGAACGTCGAGGTGACCGTAGTCGGCGCGCAGCCGCTCGGCCAGCCGCCCCACCTGCCGCGCGTCCAGATGATCGACCTGGACCGCGACGCCCACCCCGCCCAGCCGGTTCACCAGTTCGGCGGTCTCTTCGATGGTCTCGGGGCGGTCGTAATCCGACCGTATCGAAGGATCGGGATGGCTGCTGCTCCGCCCGGTGCACACGACCGTCGCCCCGGCCACCACCGCGATCTTGTCACGAAGTGCGTCACGATCCGGCGACCACATGATCGGATTCTCTCAGGTCGCCGGGCGCCCGCGCTGCCGAATTCACGGTAGGGCGATGACGGCGAGCAGCACGATCAGCAAGGAGACCGCGACGGTGATGTGGCTGCGCCGGTAGTGGGTCGCCAGTACGGCGACGAACTCGCGCAGGAAGGCCGCGGGCAGGAAGTAGGCAGCGGTCCGCGCTCCCAGGACCTGGGCGTCGATACCGAGGCGACGGGTGAGCGCCGCCGTGCGCAGCACATGAAAGTTGCTGGTGACCACCGTGATTCGCAGATCCTGCGGAGCCGCGCCGCGATGGTTCAGTTCCCGCAGGCAGTTGCGCAGATTCTCGGCGGTGTTGCGCGAGTGCCGTTCTCGGACGATGACCTGTCCGGGCACTCCGCGGCGGGTCAGATAGCGAGCCATGGCGTCGGCCTCGGTCGTCGCCTCATCGGGCCCCTGCCCGCCGCAGGTGACCAGGACCGGATGGCGCCCGGACCTCACCGCCGTGCGGTAGGCGTCGATGCCGCGGTCGAGCCGCGCGGCCAGCAACGGAGTGACCGACCGGCGATTCAGGCCACATCCCAGGATCACGACGGCATCGGCTTCGGGACGTGCCGCCAGACTTCCGTAGATCAGGGCGTAGCCGCCGAATGCGATCAGATGCGTGACGAAGTAGACCCCGATGGCGGTGGCCGGG
The DNA here is from genome assembly GCF_020733635.1 of Nocardia spumae. Lineage (NCBI taxonomy): Bacteria > Bacillati > Actinomycetota > Actinomycetes > Mycobacteriales > Nocardiaceae > Nocardia > Nocardia spumae. Next base: position 4,145,241 of record NZ_JAJFZL010000001.1, read on the forward strand.
ACGATCAGCCGGGTGGCCCAACTCGGAATATCCGGACCGGTTCCGGCCGTCACGGCCGCGGAAACCGCGCCGACCAAGCCGACGCCGGCGACCACCGGCAACGCGGTGATCGCCGCGACTCCCTCTCGAGACATCAGCCCGATCCCGTTGACCAGCAACGCGATACCGATCGCGGCGGGCGGAACGGCCAGCACCGCGATCAGGCCGAGCTGCGAGGGCATGCCCGGGAACAATCGGACGATCACGGTCGCGCATCCCGCACCCAGCATCGTGACCGCGGCCAACAGTACGAAGCCCGAGGAGATCCGGCGCGGCTCCCGCGCCACTCGGATCGCACCGACGAACGCCAGGACGAGCCCGGCGGCCATCGAGACCCCGCCGATCGACAGGTACGCCATTGTCTGCATCCGCCCGCGACTCCCTCTGGCCACCGTCAGGCCTTCTCGCCGAAGCACTCCCGACGTCGTCGGTGCGGCGAAGGATCCGCGGCGACCGGCCGACGTATCGACGTATTCCCCTTCCGGCATCGCGGAAACACCCGCTCCGGCACACAGATCCGCGGAAGGCGACCGCGACATCGCGGTCGTGGGTTCGGACGACTGGGGCGTGGAGCGCGGCGGACGGAATCTACGATTTCTTCTATACCGGGGCGCCGCTGAAATTCACCCGGGGCGTGGGATCCCCGATCAATCCGCTGACAATTCGGTAAGGCATTCCAGCCAGTGAAATCGGCTGCGATACAACCGTGTTCGCGGTGTTAGAACGAATATGTGGTGGAAGCTGTCCGCGACGGCGCGGATATACAGCCCGCTTCCACCACATATTTCGTTCGAAGGACGGTGGACATGACAACGGTGCACGACGAGGTTCGCCAGATCGAGGCCGAGACGGTGCCGGCACGGTTCGCACGCGGCTGGCACTGCCTGGGCCTGCTCAGGGACTTCTCCGACGGCCGACCGCATTCGATCCAGGCCTTCGGCACCAAGCTGGTGGTCTTTCGCGGTGCGGACGGCCGGGTCAGCGTGCTCGACGCGTTCTGCCGGCACATGGGTGGCGATCTGTCCGACGGGCAGGTCAAGGGTAACGAGATCGCCTGCCCCTTCCACGACTGGCGCTGGGGCGGGGACGGGCGCTGCAAGCAGATCCCCTACGGCCGGCGGGTGCCGCCACTGGCGCGTACCAGGGCCTGGACGACGCTCGAACAGGACGGCATGCTGTTCGTCTGGAACGATCCGGAGGGCCACCCGCCGCCGGCCGAGGTGACCATTCCGCGCATCGAGGGCGCGGGCGCGGACAACTGGACCGAGTGGCACTGGTACACCACGATCGTCAACACCAACTGCCGCGAAATCATCGACAACGTCGTGGATATGGCGCACTTCTTCTACATCCACGGATCGCTGCCGACCTATTTCAAGAATGTCTTCGAAGGAACGGTGGCAACCCAGTACTTCGAAAGCGGCGCCCGCGCCGACCTCCCCGGACCGGTCGGTCAGCCGCAGTTGCTCGGAACCTCGTCGGTCGCTTCATACTACGGGCCCTCGTTCATGATCGACGACCTCGTCTATCACTACGAGCACGGCGACTACAAGACCGTGCTGCTCAACTGCCACTATCCGATCGACGCGAATTCGTTCGTCCTGCAATACGGCATCATCGTCGAGAAGTCCGACACGCTGCCCGAGGATCAGGCGATGGCCACCGCCGTCGCACTCGGGGACTGGGTCAAGATCGGCTTCGAGCAGGACGTCGCGATCTGGAAGAGCAAGGCTCGCATCGACAATCCGCTGCTGTGCGAGGAGGACGGCCCGGTCTATCAACTGCGCCGCTGGTATCAGCAGTTCTACGTCGATGTCGCCGACGTGGCCCCGGAGATGGTCGACAGGTTCGAATTCGAACTCGACACCACCCGACCGCTGGCCGCCTGGAATGCCGAGGTCACCGAGAACGTGGCCCGCAAAGCCGCGGAGGCGACCTCATGACCCCTCCCATCGATGAACGCATCCGGGACGTTCCCATGGCGCCGGTCGGGTGCCATCGGTGTGGCGCCCGCGTTCTCGCTCGCAAGAGCAGTCGGGCGCAGACGAGTATTCAATGGGACGCGGCATCGACCGCGGCGTGTATGGAACGTCATGCCGCGAGCGCGCTGTCGGAGGCCGGCATGCGGCACTGTTCCGCGCTTCGCGAATCCATCTGGGCCGCTGCGGAATCCGGGGAACTGTCGGTGCTCGACAATCCGGTCGGCTGAGCGAGCTTCGCCCACGAATCGGCCCTACCGTCGTGCGACGGGTAGGGCCGATCTCGCTGCCGGAGACCTCAGACGTGCATCGGGCGGGGGCTCAGGCGTGGCGCACCGACGGCCAGCCGCCAGATTTCGTACGCCGCGCGGCGCACCTGCGTGACGACCGCGTCGGTATTGATCGTCCGCGTGGGACCACACAGTGACACCGCCACCCGGCCTCGGTCCACATCGACGTCGAGGGCGGCCGCCACCACGGTGACGCCCAATTCGCATCCTTGCGCGTCCACCGCCACCCCGCTGCGATCGCGCACCTTGTCCAGTTCGCGTTCGAGCTGCCGGCGGGTTCGCACGCTGTAGACGGTGGGTGCGTTCGCGAACGGCAACTCGGGCCACTGCTGCGGCTCCATCGCGGCCAGCAGCGCATGTCCGGCGGCGGTGAGTTCGAGGGGCTGGCGCGCCCCGACCGCCCACTGCCGCCCCGGGTTCGGCCAGGCCCCGACCCGGTTCAGATGCAGAATCTCTCCCCCGGACAGCAGACTCAGGTGCGCGGTCAAACCCGTACGCCGGTGCAGCCCGGTCATGACGGTCATCGCCACATCGTTCACGCTGCGCTGGCGCATCACCTGTGATCCGAACTCGAACATCCTGATCCCCAGTGCGTATTCGAACCCGTGGCGTTCCACCCAGCCCAGCTCCACGAGCCGCTGCAGGATTCGATGCGCCGACGAGCGAGGCAGATGTGACCGCCGGGCGATGTCGGCCAACGTCATGGGCCGCTGTCCGACGAAAGCCTCCAGCAGAGAGGCCACCCGATCGATCATCGCGTGAGGGGTCTGTTCGAGCTGCACCGTTGCCACCTGTTACCTCCAACCGCCAGTCATGTCAGACTCTGTCTACCTGTCAGAATCTGACATAATCGAGTGTAAGGAGGGCGCTGATGGATGTAAAGCAGATCACACCGATCTGTCCGCCCAGTAGGAAAGACACGGACGCGACCAGCGATTTCCCGACCGCGATACTGTGGACTGCGACCAAGGAGGACAGTGGCCGTGAGCAAGCCGTCCAGGCCCACGCTGACCGAACGCCGCGCGGAGGAGCTCCGCCTCACCATCGCGAACACCGCGCGCGACATGTTCGTCGCCGACGGGGACACCTCCGCGACCGTGGAGCGGATCTGCGAGACCGTCGGCATCGCGCCGAGGACCTTCCACCGGCACTTCCCGGTGAAGGAAGACGTCATGGGTCCGCTGTTCCGGCGCAGCCAGGCGCTGATCATCGACTTCCTGAAGAACGCGCCGGCCGACGCCGACGCGGCGGAGACCCTGGCCCGCGCGTTCACCACCGAGGTCTACAACCGCAAGACTCCCGAATCCGACCGCACATTCATGACTTTGATGATCAACACGCCGCAGTACCGGCTGCGATGGCTGGAGTGGGGTGAGCAGCTCTGCGGCCCGATCACGGAATTCCTCTCGGCGCGAGTCGATCTCGGGGACGACCCGTTCCTGCGGAAGCTGCCCGCCGAGTTGATCGTGCACACCAGCCGCCAGGCCTATATCCAATGGGTCGACAACGAGGACTGCGGCGATTTCTCCGAGGTGGAGGCACTGCAGCTGCGGGGCATGAAGATGCTGCTGGTCGGGCTCCGAGCGGTCATGACGCAACCGGCGGTCCCAGCGCCCTAGCCGCCCCGCCCCCGCGTCGGCGCCGGTGATCGCACCGGCGCCGACGCCGCGGCTATCGGGCGAGAAACGCCGAAACGGTCGCCTCCCATGCCTGCTTCTGCTCGATCATCACCCAGTGCCCGCAGTTCGGGAAGATGTGCACCTCACCGTTCGGCAGTGTCCGCATCGCGATCAGCGACATGTCGACCGGGCTCACCCGGTCGTCACGTCCCCAGGTGATCAGGGTCGGCACGGAGATACGGCGCAGATTCGCCCAGCCGGGGACGGTGTCGGCATCGCGCGCCGCCTCCGCCATGCGGGCCAGTGCCGCCCGCCCGTACATCCGCCGCGAGTTCTCCAGCACGTCCGGTTCGGTCGCCTGCTCCCACCGCTGTTCGATCAGTTCCTCGGTCAGCAGCGTGTGGTCGTAGACCATCGATCGAAGCCATGCCACCAGACTGTCGCGAGTCGGGTTCTCGACGAACTCGCTGAGCCGGATGATGCCCTCCCCCGGCTGCGGACCGAAGATCGTGGTGCCGATGCCGCCGATGGTGACCAGACGGTCGACGCGCTGCGGCGCGGCCAGCGCGAATTCCGTTGCGACGAAACCACCCATCGAGTTTCCGATGATCCGGACGCGGTCGAGACCGAGCCCGTCCAGGAAGGCGGTGACCGCCCGCTGCGCCGACATCATCGGATGCACCGCACCGAAATCGTCGCTCACTCCGAATCCGGGAAACTCCAGGACGAGCGTGCGGTAGTGCTGTGCGAACGTCGGCACGTTACCGCTGAAATTGCGCCAGCCGGTCACGCCGGGCCCGGACCCGTGCAGCAACAGCAGCGGCGGGCCCTCTCCGCTGTCGCGATAACGCAGCACGCCGTGTTCGGTGGGCAATTCCAGCAATTCGGGCACCGCGCGGGTGTCGACGGATGTACTCATATCCCGAGCCTGCCACCGCCCACGCACCGCGACGCCGTCTTTTCCCGGTGAGCGGCACGCTGGTTCACCCTGCCCGAGATCCGGGTCCGGCCGGGTGAAAGCCGCTGCGATCGAGCGGATCTCGCCAGGGCCTCCGGTACTCAGGCCGTAGATCGTGGTGCGAATGGCCGCTGTCAGAGGAGTTTGCGGTAGTAGACGACTCGTTCGCGTTCCTCGAAGCCGAGACCCCTGTGCATCTCGTGGCCCGCCGAATTGTCGATCAACGCATCGGAACCCAACTCGGTACAGCCCGACTCGCGACCCCATTCCTCCACGGCGGCGCACAGCGCTCGGGCCGCGCCGGACCGCCGCTGCCCCGGTTCGACGTAGATCCCTTCGAGGAACACCACCGGCGAGGTGTCGCAACCATTGACATAGTCGTTGCGGAGTGTGGCTTCGCCGAATCCGATCACGGCGCCGTCCTCGCTACGAGCCAGAAACGCCACGGCAGGGCGCTCGCCGCCGTAGGTCTTTTCGACGTCGGCGCGATGCTCGGCCACCGTTGCGTCCGGCCACAGCCGTGCACGCATACCCGCGAGCACATCCAGATCGGAATCACGGTAACGATCGATTCTCACCCTCGGACCCTATATACCGAAGCTGCGACAGTGCGATCCGTCGAGCCGATCGGTCACCGGTCCCCGCTGACGCCCGCCCCATCAGCGGACCCCGCGACGATCGACGACCGCGTACTAGAGCGGTCCGGTGACGACGCGTCCGTACTCGCCGCGGAAGAACACCAGCGGCGAGCGCCCCGACGCGTGCAGACGACGTACCCGCGACACCACGATGGTGTGGTCACCCGCCGGATACTCCGCCTCCGGCTCCGCCTCGATCCAGGCCAGGCAGTCGGTGAGGACCGGCGCGCCCAGTGGTGACGAATCCCAGTCGATTCCCCGGAACTTCTCCCCGCCGCGGGCCGCCAGCTGACGACAGACGCCTTCTTGGTTGTCGGACAGGATGTTGACGACATAGCGCCCGCCCGCCCGCACCGACGGCCACGAGGTACTCGACGCGGCCACACAGAAGGCGATCAGCGGCGGATCCAGTGACACCGAGGTGAACGAGTTGGCGGCCAGGCCGGTCGGCTGCCCGGTCTGTGGGTCGATACCGGTGATCGCGACGACGCCGGTCGCGAAATGTCCGAGGACACTGCGCATCACGGCAGGATCGACTTCCGGGATATCCACGCCGGCCGGCTCCGCCGCGACGAATCGAGGGCCGGTCATGATCCGCTCACCGCATTCGTCTCGGGCACCGCCGGCACGCAGTGGGTGTCGGAGAAGATCGTCGGCATGCATTTGTTGCGGTGAACGCACAGCGATTTCACCGAATGGTCGGCGTCGATCCGGTGGAAAGTGGCCGATTTGATGGGCCGGTTGCGCAGGGTTACCGGTCCCAGCCGCGCCGGAGCGAGCACATCGGGAATACCGTGCGCGCCCATATCAGCCCCGCCCCGCGGACGCCGCGGCGGTCTTCGCGGCGATGTAACCGAAGACCAGTCCCTGGCCGATCGTCGCGCCGGCACCCGGATAGGTGTTGCCGAAAGCGTTGGCCGCGGTATTGCCGATCGCGTACAGGCCGTCGATCACGCTGCCGTCCTCGCGCAGTACCCGAGCCGATCCGTCCGCACGCAGACCGCCGCACGTGCCCAGATCCGACAGCACCAGCTTCACCGCGTACAGCGCCCCCGTGCGGCCCAGCGGCCGCAGATTCGGGTTGGGGGCGATGGTGGGGTCGCCGTAGTAGCGGTCGTATGCGCTGGCGCCCCTGGAGTATTCGTGATCGACCCCCAGTTCCGCGGCGGCGTTGAAGGTGTCGAAGGTCGTGCCGAACTCCTCCGCGGGCACACCCATGGCCCGGGCGAGCCCGGCCGGATCGAGCGCCGTCACCGCGATGCCGTTGTCGTACCAGGGCTGCGGCAGCGGCTGGCGGGGAAACAGGCCCGCGGCGAAGATGTAGCTGTTGCGGTAGCGCTGGTCGAAGACCAGCCACATATCCTCCACCGGATCGCCCGCGCGCTCCCGCTCGAGGACACGCTGTCCGAACGACATGTAGTCGGTGGCCTCGTTGACGAACCGGCGGCCGCGCTGGTCGACGATGAACGACCCGGGCAGCGCGCGCTCGGCCAGCAGCACCGCCGGCTCCCCGCCCGGTAATGCCGCCACGGCCGGGAACCACCAGGCCTGATCCATCAGGCCGATCGCGGCACCGGCTTCCTGCGCCAGCTTGATGGCGTCACCGGTATTGGCCTCGCAGCCCAGGCTGGCGTGCTCGATCAACCTGTCCGACTGGAACTTTCGCCGCATCTGCGTGTCGTGGTCGAACCCTCCGGCGGCGAGTACGACTCCCCGGCGTGCGGTCACCGCGGTGAGCGTCCCCTCGCGATCGACGACCGCTCCGGTGACCACTCCGTCCGCTTCGATCAGCCGCACCAGGGCGGTGTCGGTCCAGATGGGAATTCCGGCGCGCAGAGCGCCCGCGAACAGACCCGCGGCCAATGCTTGTCCGCCGGCGATGTATTCGCGTTTGAGTGCGAGACCGCCGACGCCGGTCGCCATGGCCTTCATGCCACGCCAGAGCGCCTTGCGGGGAGTCTTCGCGATCAGATTCAGCCACTTGTAGTCGGCACCGGTCACCGGCATCGGCAGGCCCGACGCCTCCATCACGCCGGGGCGCAGGCGCGACCGCTGGGAGCCGAGCTGCGCGGCATCGAACGGTGTGCATTCGCAGGTGCGCCCCGCCGCCGATCCGCCGGGCAGTTCGGGGTGATAGTCGGAATAGCCGTCGGCCCACATGAATTTCATCGGTGTGGTCCGCGCGAGCATCTCGACGGTGGCGGGCCCGTGTGCGAGGAAGGCCGCGCCCCGCTCGCGCGGAGCCGAATCCCCCACGACCGCTTCGACATACGCCGATGCGGCGGCGGCGCCGTCGGCGGGCTGCCGGTCGGCGAGCACGAAATTGCCCGGCACCCAGAATGCCCCGCCCGAACGTGCCGTGGAGCCGCCGACATATCCCGACTTCTCCACGACCAGGGCCGACAATCCGGCCTCGGCGGCGGTCAGGGCAGCCGCCAGACCGGTTCCCGACCCCACGATCAGCAGATCGACCTCGTGCTGTGCCATGGGTGTGTTGTTTTCGGTGGAGTTCATCGCGGTCCGGCCTTTCACGCTTGCTTCATCTGCTTCGCCCACAGCCATTCGTGCCCCCAGTAGCTGTCGGCGGTGATCTCCTCGGCGGTGTAGTAGGCCTCATCGACCGGCTCGCCCGCGGTCCCGTATTCGATATCCCAGCCGCCCGGTACCCCGACGTAGAAGGAGATCATCTTGTCGTTGGTGTGCCGGCCCAGCGTCGACGACACCGGGAAGTCCCTGGCCACCACCTGATCCAGGGCCCGGCCCACGGCATCGAGTGAGTCGACCTCGACCATCACGTGGATCAGACCGGGATCGCGTCCCTCCAGCGCCGGCATGATCGCCAAGCTGTGATGTCGCTGATTCACGCCGAGAAATCGGATGCGCAGCGGTCCGGCCCCGGGAGGCGACGGCATCCGGAACGCGCCGCGGGACAAGAACCCCAGCGTCTCGGTGTAGAAAGCGTAGGACTCCTCGAAGTTGGCGGTCGGCATCACCACATGACCGAGACCCTGTGCGCCGGTGACGAACCGCTGGGCGTACTTGGTGACCACCGGGCTGTGTTCGAGAACCGGACCGTGGAAGAACTCCAGCGGCGTGCCACCGGGGTCGGTCATGCACAGACCCGCTTCGACCTTGCGCCGGTCGGCGAGTTCGGTCGACATGACCGTGTACTCGAATCCCGCGGCGTCCAGAGTCGCGGCCAGGCGGCGCAGCGCCGGCGCGTCGCGCACTTCCCAGCCGACCGCGCTCACCCTGTCGACATCGGCGCGCTCGACGGTGATCCGCGATGGCCGCTCGTCCATCCGGAAGTGCAGCGCGTCGGTCTCGTCTCCGAATCCCGGTGCGAAGCCGAGGACGTCGAAGCCCAGTTCCCGCCAGCGATCCATATCCGTGGCAAGCACCCGGACGTAGCCGAGCCCTTTGATTTCACTCATCGACAACTCACGTTCTCTCTCGGGGTCGGTCAGATCATCACGCGCAGGGGACCCTGCGGTACTTCCACACCCAGCGAGGCCATCGCCGAGGCGTGATAGGTGGTGCTGGTGACGTGGATGGCGTGGTGCAGGCCGGCGTGGGCGTCACGCCAGAACCGCTGCAGCGCGTTGTCCATCCGCAGCGCGTTGCCTCCCGCGCGGTCGAAGATGTCGTCGGCGGCGCGGACCGCCCGCCAGGCGGCGCGGATCTGATCGCGGCGGACTCGGGCGCGCATGCCGAAATCGATCTCCTCACCCGCGTCGACCAGGTCCCAGATGCGGTCCACATTGGCCAGCAACTGCTGGCGGGCGGCGTCGATCTCCGAGGCGGATTCGCCGAGCGCGTGCAGGACGTAGGGGTCGTCCTTGACCAGGGTTCCGGTGGCTCCCACCCGGTTTCGCTGATAGTCGATCCCGGCGGCGAGTACGCCCTCGCAGATACCGATGGTGGCCGAGGTGATGCCCAGCGGGAACATGGTCGACCACGGCATCCGGTACAGGGTTTCGGTGACGCCGTATTCCAGGGCCGCGCTCCCGTCGATGACCTTCGCCTGGTCCATCACCCGGTAGTCGGGAATGAACGCGCCCTTCACCACGATGTCCTTGCTGCCGGTGCCGCGCAGCCCGACGACATCCCACGAGTCCGCCACGATCTCGTAGTCCGACCGGGGCAGGATCACGTGCAGCGGCTGCGGTGGCATCAGCGGTTCACCGTCCGCGTCGCCCACCAGGGCGCCCAGGAAGATCCAGTCGCAGTGGTCGGTACCGGAGGAGAACTGCCAGCGCCCACTCATGACATATCCGCCGTCGGCGGGTACCGCGACACCGCCCGGCATATAGGGCGATGCCATCCAGATGTCGGTGTCCTCGCCCAGCACCTCTTCCTGGACTCGGGGATCGGCGAACGCGAGTTGCCACGGGTGCACGCCGACGATGCCGGCCACCCAGCCCGCCGAGCCGTAGAGGCTCGCGGTCTTCATCACCGTCTCGGCGAACTCACGCGGATGCGCCTCGTAGCCGTCGTACTTCTTGCGCTGCAGCATCCGGATGATGCCCGCGTCCTTCAGCCGTTCGGCCATGTCGTCGGGCAGCCGGCCCAGCGAGTCACCCTCTTCGGCCCCGTTGCGAATCTCCGCGGCGATGCGTTCGATATTGCCGATCACTGTGTTGGACATGGGGCTCAGCTTGGCCGCTCGGACCGCCCCTGTGACGTGAATCTCCTACTCATCGGAACACCGAATCGAACGCCTCGTTTCCGATGCCCAGGGCTCAGTACTCGATCGAGATCTCGTCGCTGACCGGAACGGCCTGGCACGCCAGAATGTAGCCGTCGGCGATATCGTCGGAGGACAGGATCTCGTTGTGCGCCAATTCGACTCGCCCCGATGTCAGCGAGCACACACAGGCACTGCACGCCCCCTCACGGCACGAGTACGGCGCGTCGAGTCCGGCCGCGAGCAGCGCATCGAGAAGCTTCTGCCCCGAGGTCCACGGCACGCGATGGTCGGCGCCGTCGAGGGATACCTCGACGGCGCACACGAGCTCGCCCGCCGCGTCACCGGCTTCCGCGGTGACCGCGAAGGGGTCACGCCGCAGCGACAGGAACCGCTCCGTATGCACCTGGGCCTGTGGAAACCCCACGGACGCACAGACATCGGCGGCCAGATCCATCAGGGGCGCCGGTCCACAGATGAAGACCGACCGATCGATGAACGGCCGCAACAGTATCGAGAGCATGCGCCGCGTCGGATAGCCCTGGACGGATTCGAGCACGTGGATCACGGTCAGGCGATCGGCGAACCGGTCCTCGAGTGCGCGCAGCTCGCGAGCGAAGATGACCGACTCCTGATCCCGGTTGGCGTAGATCAGCACCACATCGCCGTCGCCGCCGAACAGAATCGACTTCGCGATCGCGATGACCGGAGTGATACCGCTACCGCCCGCCACCAGCACCACCGCCTCGTCGAGCGAGCCCGGCGTGAAGGTTCCCGCGGGTGGCAGCACCTCGAGTTCGTCTCCGGCCGACACACAATCGCAGAGCCAGTTCGATCCGTGCCCGCCCTCGACCCGCTTCACCGTGAACTTCATCGCGGTGTCGGTGTGCGGCGAACTCGACAACGAGTAGCAACGCGCCGCACCGCGGCCGCTGTCGGGCACCCGGACGGTCAGAAACTGGCCGGGCCGGTAGGGCGGCCCGCCCGGGGCGACCGTCTCCACCACGAACGAACGCGCGTCCGGCGTCTCCTCGATCACCTCCGCCACCCGGACGAAGTATCCGCCGGAGCCCCGCACAGCCGCGTCCGGCCCGGCGAGGAGATCCGCGTCGACAGTGGTTTCGGTTGCCATCGGCCCTCCTGATCGTCAGTCGCCCGCCCGCCCGCGGTCGGGGCCGGGGCATCGGAAGGGTACGGCCGGCGCACACCCCGAAGATCGCGACGTCTCGCTGACTGGAAGGCCGGACCGGGGGCCTGTCACCGCCGTCCCGGCCACTGTCGGCCGGCCGCCGATCTCACGAAACCGCTGCCGAGCATCGCCCCTGGTGGAGCGAGCGGAGGTAGGTTCGGGGCGACGCCGGATGTTGCGGTCCGCGACAGCGGAAGGAGAGCACCGTGCACGGGATCTCGCTCGAGGCGGACCGGTGGGCCGAACGCCTGCGGACGAACCTGTGGTTCGTGCCCACCCTGGAGGTCCTGGGCGCGGTGGCGCTGTTCGCGCTCACCTTCACCCTCGATCGCTCGGCGTATCACAGTGGAACTCAGTTGCCGGGCTGGGTGCTGGGCGGCACGCCGGATGCGGCCCGTCAGGTCGTGACCGCCATCGCGGCCGCGATCATCACCGTGGTCGGTGTGGTCTTCTCGATCACGATCCTCGCGCTGACGCTGGCCTCGACCCAGTTCGGACCGCGAATGCTGCGCAATTTCATTCGCGACCGGGGGACCCAGTTGACGCTGGGTACCTTCGTGGCGACCTTCGTCTACGCGATCGCGGTATTGGTTTCGGTCGGCGAGAACTTCGTTCCGCACATCAGCGCGACGGTGTCGATCGGCTCGCTGGTGGTCGATCTGGCGGTCCTCATCTACTTCATCAATCACATCGGCGGGCAGATCCAGTTGCCGAATGTGGTCGCCGATATCGCACGCGAGGTACGGACCGCGGTCGACGCCAACGCGGATACGACCGCGACCGGCGCGAAACGCGGTCCGACAGCGCGCGAGCTGCGGGATCTGCTGACCCGGTCGGGCGGCGAGGTCCGCACCACCAGCAGCGGCTATCTGCAGTACATCCGCTACGAGCGACTGGTCCGGGTGGCCGCCGAGGCGGAGGCGGTGATCCTTTTACCTTATCGCCCAGGCCATTTCGTCACCGAGGGGCAGGTGGTCGCGCGGGTCTGGCCGACCCGGGCCACGAAGGGGATCGAGAAGCAGTTCTCCCGCGGGCACGTCACCGGCTCGATGCGCACCCTGGTGCAGGACGTGTCCTTCGGGGTCGATCAGATCGTCGAGATCGCGCTGCGCGCGCTCGCTTCGGCGACCAATGACACGTTCACGGTGCTGACCTGCGTCGACTGGCTCGGCGACTGCCTGTCCCGGATCGCGGTCACCTGGGATCCCAACCCGGTACGCCGGGACAGGGACGGTCACATCCGGGTGCTGGCGGCACAGGTGAGCTACGAGCGCCTGGTCCAGCGCGCCTTCGAGAAGCTCCGCCAGGCCGGCGCGGGGCAGCCGGCCGTGATGATCCGCCTGCTGGACGCGCTGGCGCAGATCGCCGACCGCGTCACCGATCCCGAACGACTCCGGGTATTGCTCGAGCAGGCGACGATGATCGAGCACGCCGTCCGGGCCATACCGGAGGAACCCGATCGCACCGACGTCCTACGCCGGTACCGAGCCCTGCACGACCAGATCACGGCCGAGTGGCGACGTCTCGGCAAGCAACCGTGAACCGTACCGTAACGATCGCGATCGACGACGTCACTCGGAGCACAGTTGTCCACTCAATAACGTGCGGTTGGCGCCACCGCGGGACACCGCGCGTAGCGATCGGCGCCGAATTCGCCGAAAAGGTCGCGACGCGGGTGCATACCGCTCACTTTTGGTGGTATATCCCCCAGCATGACCCCCGCTGACACCGTTCCACATGTCGGCAGTCCCGTCGGCCGCGATCGACCTGTCGTCGGCCTGTCGCGGGCTGCGATAACGCGAGGTAGCCGGCCCAATCGGCGGCCGTCTACCCATTATGGGTGTACGGTCGTACACAAAATCAGGGGGCTGTGATGGATCTGCTGAAGTGGAGTAAACGGCCCGCCGCCGACATCGACGCGAAGCGACCTCGCGTCAACATCGTGCGCGGACTGCTCGCGCGGGCCACCACGCCCCTGCTGCCGGACGACTACCTGCGCCTGGTCAATCCGCTCTGGACCGCCCGCGAACTGCGCGGAAAGGTCGTCAGGGTCGTCAAGGAGACCGCCGACTCGGCCACTGTCACGATTCGCCCCGGCTGGGGGTTCCCCGCGACCTACGAACCCGGGCAGTATGTCGGCATCGGGTTGCAGATCGCGGGCCGCTGGCACTGGCGCTCCTACTCGCTGACCTCCATCGGCGCGACCGGGGACAAAACCATTTCGATCACCGTCAAGGCCAATCCCGACGGCTTCCTGTCGACCCACCTGGTCGACGGCGTCGTCCCGGATACCATCATCCGGCTGGCGGCCCCCCGAGGTGACTTCCATCTGCCGGAACCGGTGCCGGGCAAGGTCCTGTTCGTCACCGCGGGCAGCGGCATCACCCCGGTCATCGCGATCCTGCGGGCCCTCGAAGCACGAGGACAGACCCCCGACATCTGCCACGTGCACTCCGCGCCCACCCGCGACGACGTCATCTTCCTCGACGAGATGCAGGCCCGCGCCGCCGCCCCTGAGTACGACCTGAGACTCCAGCTCACCCGGGAGATGGGCAATTTCGACGCCGCCCGCCTCGACGAGTGGGTGCCCGATTGGCGCGAACGCGACTGCTGGGCATGTGGGCCGCCGGCCCTGCTCGACGCGATGGAGTCGCACTACGAGTCCGGCGGACTGCGCCACCGCCTGCACACCGAGCGATTCACGATCGCCCGCACCGACCACGGCGGCGAGGGCGGCACAGTGTACTTCGCAGTCTCCGGCAAGAAGGCCGAGATCGACGGTGCGACAACACTTCTGGAAGCGGGTGAGAACCTGGGGATAGCGCTGCCCTTCGGCTGCCGGATGGGTATCTGCCAGACGTGCGTCCTTCCGCTCGCGGGGGGATATGTGCGGGATCTGCGCACCGGCGCCGAACGGCGCGAAGGAGAACGAATCCAGACGTGCATCAGCAGCGTGTCTGGTGAATGCACCCTCGACGTGTAGGAGGCCCGATGGCCATCACCGATATCGACGCCTATGCCCACCTGACCCCCGACGACGTCGAGGCACTCGGTGCCGAACTCGACACCATCCGCCGCGACATCGAGGACTCCCGCGGTGAGCGCGACGCCCGGTACATCCATCGCACCATCACGGCGCAGCGGGCGCTGGCCGCGGCCGGTCGGGCGACGCTGATGTTCAGCAACCGGCGACCGGCCTGGCTGGCGGGTACGGCGATGCTCGCGCTGGCCAAGATCATCGAGAACATGGAGCTCGGCCACAATGTGATGCACGGCCAATGGGATTGGATGAACGACCCGGAGATCCACTCCTCGTCGTGGGAGTGGGACACCACCTGCCCCAGCGTGCAGTGGAAGCACTCGCACAACTTCGTCCATCACAAGTACACCAATGTGGTCGGCATGGACGACGATGTCGGCTACGGCATTCTGCGCGTGACCCGCGACCAGCGGTGGGAGTGGTGGAACGTCGGAAATCCGGTCTACAACCTGGCATTGGCTACCGGCTTCGAGTGGGGCGTCGCGCTACACCACCTCGAGGTCGAGAAACTCCGCAACAAGGACAAGAGCTGGCGGCAGGCGCTGCGGGATCTGCGGATCATCGGGACCAAGGTCGGCAAACAGGCGGCCAAGGACTATCTGATCTTTCCCGCGCTGTCGGGACGGAACTGGAAGACGACGTTGACCGCCGACGCCACCGCCAACCTCATCCGCAACTACTGGGCCTATCTGGTCATCTTCTGCGGCCATTTCCCCGACGGGGCCGAGAAGTTCACCCTCGCCGAGCTGTCGGCGGAGGATCAGCCCCGCTGGTATCTGCGACAGATGCTGGGATCGGCGAACTTTCGTGCCGGACCGGTGATGCGCTTCATGAGCGGCAACCTGAGTCATCAGATCGAGCATCACCTGTTCCCCGATCTACCGAGTAATCGCTACGAGGAGATCGGCGTGCGGGTGCGCCAGCTGTGCGACAAATACGACCTGCCCTACACGACCGGTTCGATCGGCCACCAATACCTGCAGACGTTCCGGACCATCGCGAAACTGGCGCTGCCGAACGCACTGCTCGCGGCGACCTCCGACGATGCGCCGGAGACCGCCTCCGAACTCCGGTTCGCCATCCGGGAAGGCATGCAGGAGCATTTCGGCGTGGATCCCGAGACCGGCAAGCGCCGGGGCCTTCGCACCGCGCTGCGGGAATTGCGGCGCGCACCGATCAGGGCCGCGAGCTGACGGCGAACCCGGTGGCGATGACGCCGCGTCAGGCCACCGGGGCACATTCGCGGGCGTGCAGAACCGGCGGCGCGTCCTCGTCCTCGAGGGCGAACACGGCGCCGCGGCATTCGTACTTGGGGGCGGCGTCCGTCGGGTGCTGGTTCACGACGACGAACGTCGATTCGACGACGTCACCGTCCTGAGGCGGATGTGTGCCGCCATCACGACATCCTTCGGCCGTGAGTCCGTCGCCCTCGTCGTGGGCGAGTGTGCAGGTATAGGTCGGCTCAGGTCCGGGCTGTCGCGCCGAAGCGCCCGGCGCCCACACCGTCAGCAGGGCCGCCGCGGCGGCGATCGTCACGGGCAGGGCAGTACGGATCCCGCGGGACAACATCATCGACGACCTCCTGATGTCATTGCGATCGGAAGCCACCGCCGCCGGGCGGGCAGCGGCGACACGAGCAGGTCGAGCTGATGGAGCTGCGAACCACGCGTGGCCTGCCGAGAGTTCGCGGAAACAACGGTAAAGCCGGTTCAACCGTTTCGTCCGATTCACGCGGGTCGTGAAGGCATGTCGGGCTTTGCCCGAACTCTGGCCGAACTCGCAGACCGATCTCCGCGGGGCCGACGGCCACCGAGCCGAGAGGGCCGCGACCATCCGGCACGCCGAGACTATTCTCCGAACTCGGCCTCGAGCTCGTGCAGCGTCGCCCGCAGATCGGCCGGGTCGTTGTTCTCGAAAATCCCGTCGTTCTCGAAAATCCCGTTGTTCTCGAAAATCCCGTCGTACCCCGATTCCGCGCGGATAGCGGCCTCGACCTCGGGATCGTGGTACAGCCGGGCCACGGCGAGCAGCTTCGGATCGTCGGTGTCGGCGGCGCGGGCGGCGAAGACGTTGATGTACTGCTTCAACTCCGGCCGGCGCGGGTCGTCGGTGCGCGCACGGATCTCGCGCGGTCGACAGGATGCCCGCGACCTCGGGCCGCGAGCGCCGCATCGGTGCCGTGGTGGCACAGTGAGAGCGGAGACGACCGGGCGACAGGAGACAGCATGGGCCGACGCACCCCGAGTCAGTGGGAGGAGCTCACCGCCGCCAACCCCGCGCATTCGACCTGGTACGTGCAGCGGTTCCGGACCATGGCGGCCGAGGGCAAGGATATCGTCGGCGAGGCGCGACTGGTCGACGCGATGCTCGGCCGGGGTGGCCGGGTTCTGGATGCCGGGTGCGGGCCGGGGCGTATCGGCGGCTATCTGCATCGAGCCGGTCACGTGGTGGTCGGCGTCGACGTCGATCCGGTCTTGATCGCCGCGGCCGAACAGGATCATCCCGGTCCGACCTGGTTGGTCGGTGATCTCGCCGAACTGGACTTGCCGGTGCGCGGGATCGAGGCCGATTTCGATGTCATCGTGTGCGCGGGGAACGTCATGACCTTTCTGGCGCCTCCCACCCGGCACGCGGTGCTGGCCGGCTTCGCCCGCCATCTCTGCCCCACCGGCCGGGTCGTCGTCGGCTTCGGCGCCGATCGCGGTTACGATTTCCCGCAGTTCTTCACCGACGCCGAACAGGCGGGACTCACTGTGGATATTCGGCTTTCGACATGGGATCTCCGGCCTTTCACCGACGAATCCGACTTCCTGGTGGCAGTGTTCTCGCGCGGGGACCGATATCTGCCCGAGTAGTGGTGTCGCGCTGTGCGGGAACGACTCCGGGCAGCAGTCTCCTCCGCGGTCGGTCCGGGCGCTCGCCGGCGGACCGTCCGCCCAGTAGCGCCGCCGGCGTCCGCCGATCCATCGGCGTTGCCCCTATGAGCTGGGCCGCGAGTCGTTCTAGTTGGCCGAATCGGCGTACAGGACGAAGAACAGGAAGCACAGGAATCTCATGCCGGTGCTCTCGTCGAATCCCTCGGGGAACAGATCGCGGGCGGCGGGCAGGGCCGGCGGTTCGCTGATGACACCGATGCGGAAGCCGGCGACGGTGAAGGCGTCGGTCATCGCGTGCAGCGGCCGGTCCCAGAAACTCAGCCGGGCGGTCTGCCCGCCCATGGTCCATTCCTCGGTCCGGTGACGCGTCTGGAAATAGTTGGTCTCCTCGCCGGCCAAGCGCTGCCCGAGAAAGTTCGCGAACGGATGCTCGACCGACACGACGAGTCGGCCGCCGGGAGTGAGTACGCGTCGGAGTTCGGCCAGTGTCGGTCCCCAGTCTTGTAGGTAGTGCAGCACCAGGGACGCGACGACGTCGTCGAACGCGCAGTCGGGAAAGGGCAGCGGGTCGGCCAGGTCGACTACTCGCAGGTCGGCATCGGCACCGAGGCGCCGCCGAGCCTGCGCCAGCATCCCCCCACTCGCGTCGATCCCGGTCACGATCGCGCCTCGCTCGCGCAGCGCGGCGAACAGCGGCCCCGAGCCACAGCCGACATCCAGGATCCGCCGCCCGGTGACGTCCCCGATGAGCTCCAGCATCGCGGGCCGGTTGTAGTACGCGTTATGGAGGCTGGTTTCGTTCTCCGCCGTGTAGCCCTCAGCGAAGCTGTCGTAGGCGTTCGGCCGGGCCGGATCAGTGGGAGTAACTGCACGGCCTTCTGGAACCGGAGTCATGCGCCCATCCTGACACGACGCACGGACCCATGGCCCAGCGATGGGGCGGGGATGTTCAGGAAGTCGGTGGCCGCGCTGCGCGCTCTCGGTCCTCGTCACTGTGCGGGTCCGGCCGAACGCGCGGTCCGTCACAACCCCCGCTCCCCCACTGGGGACAACATCCCGGGTGCGGCAGAATGCCTGGGGCGCACACTGATCGGCAGGGCGCGCCCAGTGGAGGCGAGAATGTCCGAGGAAATCGTCGGCCGGCATGCCGAAGTCGAGGTGGACGGTTCGGTCATGGCGGTGTACCTGGCGCGGCCGGCCCGTAGCGGCCGGTTCCCGGTGGTGCTGGTCGGTGCCGAATTGTGGGGTCTGACAACAGAAGTGCGTGCGGTGGTCGACCGGGTGGCCGCACAGGGCTACGTCGCGGTGGTCGCGAATCTGTACCATCGATGCGGGCCCGAGACGGCGGCCGGTCTGGCCGAGTCGGACGAGAACCGGGCGCGGGCCTTCGACCTGCTGAGCACGCTCACCCGCGACGGCGTGGAGACGGATCTGCGGGCGGCCGTGGCCTTCGCGCGGGAGCAGGGCGACGGCGGCGACACCACCGGCGCTCTCGGCTTCAGCCTCGGCGGCCACATCACCTACTTCGCCGCGACCCGGCTCGATCTCGCCGCCGCCGCCGTCTTCTATCCCGGATGGCTGCCGACCGCGGGCACCGCGTTGAGCATCCCGGACCCGCTGCTCACCCACACTCCGGCGATCGCGGAACACCGAACCCGGCTGCTGCTGTTGCTGGCCGAGCACGATCATGTGATCGACGCCGGGCAGCGCGCGGCCATCGATATCGCGTTGTCGCAGGCGGGAGCGGAATACGAACTGGTCGTCTATCCCGGTGCGCAACATGCCTATTTCTTTCCCGGACGACCGGTGCACGATGCGGCGGCAGCGGCGGATTCCTGGCAGCGCGTCACCGAACTGTTCGCCGCGACCCTGCGTTCGTGACCCGGTTGACCCCCGGCCCCACAACCGGATGTGTGAGCGAAAACCACAGTGGCGCAATCGAAGAGGGCTGCTGATCAATCTGCCGCCGCGCGAGTCGACCACACAGACGTCCTGGATATCGAAGAGCTGACGTGCGACTCGTTCACAGCGTCGGCGACCGAGACCCCGCGGTCGTCACATGCGCGGTCAGCCGGGTTGCCCCAGCGTGAACACGTTGGCGTATCCGGAGACGACGGTGTCGGCGGGATCGACCAGGGCGACGCGCACCTGCACCCGCTGCCCTGCCGCCAGCTCGGCTCCGGTCAGTGTGATCACGGCCTTCTGGGGGCTGCCATCACAGGTGACCTGGTCCTGTGTGCCGGTGGCCGACGGCCGGTCGGCTGCGGGATCGCCCGTCATGGCCTTGATCGCGGTCACTCCGGCAGCGGGATCGCAGCTGTATTGGACCGCCACATTGGCCGGACCGACTCCGTCGACCTTGATGGAGTTATCGGCGAGCGCCGCGGTGGCGAGGGAGACGACAGCCGCCCCCATGGCCGCGAACACCGATACGACAAGCGCGGGACGCTGGAAGTTCCGAAGGTGGGCCATTGATCTTCATCCTCCTGCGTGAGGGGAAGGAGACAGCCGGACGAGTTCATGTCGAATGAGCTCGTCATCAGCGTATAGCAACACCTAGGCAACCGGTACAACTCATGCGCGAATACGAATGAGTGGATGGTTCGGCACCGAGGGGTGCAGGCGGCGCGACGACGAGCCCGCCTCAGGGCCGTTCACCGTGTTCAGTTTCCGAACACTTCGCCGCGCCGAATCCACCGGAGTATGTCGTGTGTCACATCACGAGGTACTCAGGAGGTTTCGATGACGGTCGTCTCCGAATTCCCGATCCGGGCGGATGTTCGCGCGCTGCTGGCCGGCCGCAAGCAACTGCTGATCGACGGCGCATGGGTCGATGCCGCGTCGGGTCGGACGTTCACGACGCACAATCCCGCCGACGGCAGTCCCCTGGCGGAGGTCGCACACGGGGAGGCGGCCGATATCGATCGCGCCGTACGCGCTGCCCGGGCCGCCTTCGACGACGGCCCGTGGCAATGGATGAAGCCGAACGAACGCGAACGCCTGCTCTGGCGGGTCGGCGATCTGCTGTCCGAGCGCGCCGAGCAGTTCGGCCAGCTCGAGGCGCTGGACAACGGCAAATCCGCTGGTATAGCGACCGCCGTGGACACCGCCTGGGCAGCCGACGTGTTCCGGTACTACGCGGGCTGGGCCACCAAGATCGAGGGCAGCACGGTGAACGTGTCGATGCCGTTCGCGCCGCCCGGCAGCGAATTCCATGCCTACACCCTGCGCGAGCCGGTCGGGGTGTGCGGGCTGATCGTGCCGTGGAACTTCCCGTTGCTGATGGCGGCGTGGAAGCTGGCCCCGGCCCTGGCCGCGGGAAATACCGTGATCCTCAAGCCCGCCGAGCAGACGCCGCTGACCGCGCTGCTGCTGGGTGAGCTGTTCCAGGAGGCCGGATTCCCGCCCGGCGTGGTCAATATCGTGACCGGATTCGGTGCGGCCGGTGCCGCGCTGGCGGCCCACGACGGCGTCGACAAGGTCGCCTTCACCGGGTCCACCGAGGTCGGCAAGCTGGTCGTCGACGCGGCCCGGGGCAACCTCAAGAAGGTCTCGTTGGAGCTCGGCGGCAAGAGTCCCAACGTGGTCTTCGCCGACGCCGATTTCGATGCCGCGGTCACCGGATCGCTGAACGCGTGGCTGTTCAATCACGGCCAGTGTTGTGTGGCGGGAACCCGACTGTACGTGGAGGACAAGATCTTCGGCGATTTCACCGAAGCCGTCGCCGCGGCCGCCGCACAGGTCAAGATCGGCCCCGGCCTGGACCCGGCCACCGAACTCGGGCCGCTGGTATCGCAGGAGCAGTTCGATCGCGTGACCGGCTATCTGCAGGCCGGTCTCACCGACGGCGCGCGGGCACTCACCGGCGGAAAGCGCCACGGCGACATCGGATACTTCGTCGAGCCGACCGTATTCGTCGATGTACGACCGGAATTCAGCGTCGTTCGCGAGGAGATCTTCGGTCCGGTGGTAGCGGCGCTGCCGTTCGATGCCGACGAGGGTGTCGCCGCGGCGGCCCAGCAGGCCAACGATTCGCTCTACGGATTGGCCGCGGGGATCTGGACCCGCGACATCTCCAAGGCCCACCGGGCCGCGCGCCAGCTGAAGGCCGGTTCGGTGTGGATCAACCAGTACAACGGCTTCGACACGGCGATGCCGTTCGGCGGTTACAAGCAGTCCGGATGGGGTCGCGAGCTCGGCCCGGCCGGCCTGGATCTGTATCTGCAGACCAAGTCGGTCAACGTCGCCCTCTGACTCGCACAGCACTCGGGAGAAAATCATGAAAACCACCGCCGCAGTACTGCTGGAACCCGGTAAGCCGTTCGAGCTGATGGAACTCGAACTGGACGGCCCCGGGCCCGGCGAGGTGCTCATCCGCTACACCGCCGCCGGCCTGTGTCACTCCGATCTGCACCTGACCGACGGTGATCTGCCACCGCGCTACCCCATCGTCGGTGGCCACGAGGGGTCGGGCATCATCGAGGAAGTCGGTCCGGGGGTCACCAAGGTCGCCCCCGGCGATCATGTGGTCTGCAGTTTCATTCCCAACTGCGGCACCTGCCGCTACTGCTCGACCGGGCGGCAGAACCTCTGCGATATGGGCGCCACCATCCTGGACGGCTGCATGCCCGACGGAACCTTTCGATTCCATTCCGGCGGTAAGGATTTCGGTGCCATGTGCATGCTCGGCACCTTCTCCGAACGGGCCACGATCTCCCAGCACTCGGTGGTCAAGGTCGACGACTGGCTACCACTCGAGACCGCCGTCGTGGTGGGTTGCGGGGTGCCGACCGGCTGGGGCAGCGCGGTCTATTCCGGCAACGTCAGGGCCGGCGACATCACCGTGATATATGGCATCGGCGGACTGGGCATCAATTCGGTGCAGGGCGCCGTACACGCGGGCGCCAAGTATGTGGTCGTGGTCGATCCGGTGGACTTCAAACGGGAAACCGCGTTGAAAATGGGTGCCACCCATGCCTTTTCGACATCCGAGGAGGCCGCGGCGAAGGTCGGCGAACTGTCCTGGGGGCAGGGTGCCGACCAGGCGATCATCACCGTCGGTACGGTGACCGAACAGGTCGTCTCCGCCGCGTTCGACATCGTCGGCAAGGGCGGGATCGTCGTGGTCACCGGCCTGGCCGATCCGGCCAAGGCCACCATCCACGTCTCCGGGGCCATGCTGACACTGAACGAGAAGACCATCAAGGGCACCCTGTTCGGGTCGGCCAACCCCCAGTACGACATCGTGCGACTGCTCCGGCTCTACGACAGCGGCCAGCTGAAACTCGACGAGCTGATCACCACCCGTTACCGACTCGAAGATATCAACCAGGGCTATCAGGATCTGCGCGACGGCAAGAACATCCGCGGCGTCGTGATCCACGCCCGGAGCTGATCCTCGGCGGGCCGGCACGAGTTCGGCGCGGTGTTCAGAAACTGAACACCGCGCCGGACCGCCGGTCGCGCAGACTGTTGCGGAGCGCCCATTCGGTGACCCACGACACAGACCGGTCAGTAGGCTGATCAACGGCAGGTCGATCGCCCGTCGAACGCCGAGTCCCGGCGCCCGGCAGACGGGGAGCGGCACGGCACCGAGCAGGACAGGAGTGAGCACCAGATGACCTCAACGCAGTGCAACGGTGCACAACCCGCGGTGCCGCGCCGGGAGATCGAACTGTCGTGGCGCCGCTCGCGACTGTTCGGTGTGGCGCCGGAGTTCGACGGATTCTCCGATCTTCCGGTGGCGGAGGTGGATCCACGCAGCCGACTGCTCGACGCCGCGTCGGTGGTGCTCGATCAGATGGCGGCCGCGCTCACCGGAACCGCCTACAGTCTGCTGCTCGGCGATCGCGATTGCCGGCTGGTGTACCGATGGTTCGACGATCCCCGGTTCGAGTCCGCGCTCGACATGCTGGGTATCCGGGACGGCGCCAGCCTGGCCGAGGACGCGGTCGGCACCAATGCGCTCGGTACGGCACTGGAAACCAAACAGGGCATCACCGTCAACGGGTCGGAACACTTCATCGAGCGGTTCAAGGGATTCACCTGCTACGGCCACCCCATCCGGCATCCGGTCACCCGGCGACTGGCCGGCGTCCTCGACATCACCAGTACCAATTCCCATGCCGACCCGATACTCGGCCCGTTTCTGCAGCGTGCGGTCCACGATATCGAGCAGCGGCTGCTGGATCAGTCCAAGGCATCCGAACGCGCGCTGCTGGCCGCGTTCCAGACACTTTCGCGGCAACGCCGTGCGGTCGCCGCCGTCGGAGACGACATCGTGCTCACCAACCGCAGCGCTGTCGATCTGCTCGACCCGTCGGATTACGCCCTGCTGCATCTGCTCGCGGAACAATCGTCCTCCCGCCCGGGGAGTACCGACGTCCGCCTGGCCTCGGGGACGTCGGTCCGCATCCACCTGTCGCGGGTGGCCGGAGCGAGCACCGGAATGCTCTTCCATTTCGAACCGATCGAGGATTCCACCTTCACCACGTCGGTGCGCGGCAGTACCCGGCCGCTCGAGCGGGGACCCGCCGTCACCGGCCCGGTGCTGATCGTCGGCGATCGCGGCACCGGTCGCAGCACCGAGGCACGCCGGCTCGCGCGCGCACGCGAGGTGGAGTTCCATCAGTGCGCCGATATCGCGGACGCGGGAACACAGGAATGGCTCGCCCTGCTGCGCGATCGCGTGGCACGCCCGGGCGTCACCGTATGCGTCGACGCCTTGCCCGAGCCGATGGTCGATCAGCTGATCGGGGCGATGGAGGACGCGCCGGCCGGCGCGCTGATCCTCACCTCGCTGCCACTCCGAGCGACCACCGGAGCCCATGCCGCGCTCGCGGCCATGTGTGTGGATCGTATCGAGCTGGCGCCCCTGCGCGACCGCGCCGCGGAACTGCCCGCGATCACGAAAGACATACTGCGCGAACTCGATCCGTCCGCCGAGCTGCGTCTGCTCCCGAGTGTGATCGAACTGCTCGCCACCCACCCCTGGCCCGGTAACCTGCACGAACTCAAAGCCGTGCTGGCCCATGTGCTGCAGCACCGCCATCGCGGTGATGTCACCATCGGCGATCTACCGGCCCGCTATCGGGTGTCCTCGCGGGCACGCACCCTGTCGGGGCGCGAACGCGCCGAACGCGACGCCATCATCGACGCGCTGCGCCGCCACCACGGCAACAAGCTGCGCACCGCACACGAGCTCGGAATCAGCCGCACCACGCTCTACGCCCGGCTCAAGGCCCTGCGTATCACCGACGGGCACGCGTCCGCCGTGCGGTGAGCCGCGGCGTAAGTCCCTGCGCACCACGTCGATTCAGCGCGAACCGACGCTCACCGATCCGGAGTCCGGGTGGATTCACCGGACGGTCGGGCCCGCGGCCCCAGCGAATCGAGGTACAGCCCGGCGATCTCCTCCAAGCCCCGCTGATCGTCGAGACCGAAGCGATCGAGGATCGGGCTGTCGAGATCGAGGACCCCGATCAGCGTGTCGTGACGGACCAGCGGAACGACCAGCTCGGATCTGCTCACCGGATCGCAGGCGATGTGGTCGGCGACGGCATGTACGTCCGCGACCCGCTGGGTGCGGCGGGTGCGCGCGGCGGCTCCGCACACGCCGCGGTCCAGCCCGATTCGCACACAGGCCGGACGGCCCTGGAAAGGACCGACGACGAGTTCGTGCCCGTCGAAGAAGTAGAACCCCACCCAGTTCACGCCGGCGATGCCGTGATAGATCAGCGCGGAGATATTGGCCGCGTTGGCAATCCGGTCACGTTCGCCCGCGAGCAGTCCCGCGGCCGCCGCGGCCAGCTCACGGTAGTGGTCCACCACCGCTCGATCGCCGCTACTCATCCGCGTGCACCGCCGTGATCTCGGTGCCGCGATATCGCACCGCGGGGATCGGCGGACCGGAATGCGGCACGTCGGCGTGGTAGCTCATCGGACCAGTGTGCGCTGTTGCGGGCCTCGGGAGAACACCTCCACTCGAGCTGATTCCGATGGGCCCGGACAGCCCGTCGCAGCACCGCTCAGGCGCCCGCTCCCCCGGCGCCGGAATCCTGGGGCCGGGAACGGCGGGCGTCCGAGCCGATCGAACCGATCTCGGTGCGGCGCTCGCCGGAACCCGTTGCCTCCGGTCAGGATCCGGCGTGGGCGCCGGCTCGGATATCGGCGAGCAGCGTCGGCCCGGACGGTGTCCAGTCCTGCAGCTCACGGGTGGCGATGCTCTATCGCGAGCGTCTGGTGGGCGTCGTGCACACCGACAGTCCGCTGGGCCGGCATCGGCGTCCGACACTGTCACAGCTGTGCCGTTATCCGCCTGTCCCGGCTTCTCGCCGCGGCCGTGCCCGCGGACCGCTCGACGGCGCACTCGAGGCCGCGGGGCTGCGCCGCCACATCGCGGCGGTGGTCCCGACTTCCGCCGTCGCGGCGCTGTTGGTGTCGTCGAGCCGGTACGTCGGTCTGGTCCCGCAGCGGCTCGCCGAACAGTACGGCGACACCCTGGGTATCCGCTGGTTCCCCATTCCGGTCGAATTGCCCGAGGTCGAGGTGCGCCTGTCCTGGCACACCCGGCTCGATGCCGATCCCGCGCAACGCTGGCTGCGCGACACGATCAGCGACACCCTCGGCGCCGGTCTGCACTGATTGCCACACAACCACTTTCACGGTCGGGCCGGTCACCACGGCCCGATCGCATACTCCAGCAGGGCCAGCAGCAGCGCGCACACACACGCCATCGCGAAGCCCGTCGCCGCGGTGAGCGCGAGGCAGCGGGCGCGACCGCGCACGTTCCTGCGTGCGAGAAGAAATCCTGCGATCGCCCCCGCCAGCGCCAGCGGGACGATGCCACCGATCACGAGATAGAAGATCGAGGCCAGCGCCGCGTTCAGTGCCTCGTTCAGGCCCCGGGCGTAGTCGCCGAACGGGATCGGAAAACGGTACAGGCTCGCGACCAGGGCGGCGGCGAAGGGAGCCGAGCAGATCGCGACGACGGCGCCCCATAGTGCCACCACCCAGGCGGCCGGTCCGGGGAGCGGAATTCGTCCCCGGCTCGCGTCCCCGTCGCTGAAGCTCACATCCGACCTCGCAGATCCCGATCCGGTCGAGTACATCGCGTGATCGTCGCACAGGAGGGCCCGGTGACCGGAGCCGGCCGATCGATTACGCGGCCTTCGATTCGGCCGCCCCGGTGATGTTGCGGGTCATGCCGCCGAAGACGATCGCGTGGAACGGCAGGACGGCCTTCCAGTACAGATGCCCGGCCAGCCCGTGTGGTTCGAACAGCGCGCGCTGCCGGTACACCGCACCGCGCTCATCGGTGTCGACGCCCAGTTCCAGCCATGCCCGCCCGGGCACCCGCATCTCGGCGCGCAACAGCAGCACCCGGGGCCGCTCGATGCGCTCGACCCGCCACCAGTCCAGGGCCTCGCCGGCGTGCAACCGGTGCGGATCGCGCCGGCCGCGACGTAGTCCGGCGCCGCCGGCCAGCCGGTCGATCCAGCCACGGAGTGACCAGGCCAGCGGGAAGGAATACCACCCGTGCTCACCGCCGATGGATTCGATCACCGCCCACAACGTCGCCGGGTCGGCGTAGCTGCGTCGCTCGCGCACATCCTCATACAGCGACCCACCCGACCAGGCCGGATCGGTGGGCAGCGGCGCCGACGGTTCGCCACGTGTCTGATCGGCGTCCGACCACCGGGTCGGGACATCCAGATTCCGCACCCGGGCCAACGCCAGTTCGACGGCGTGGCGGTAGCCGATCAGGCCGTTGTCCGGATCCGGAATATGTTGCGCTATCGCGTGATCCGCACATACGACATCGTTGACCAGCGATTCCATCAGCGGCACCGCGATCGCCTTCGGCACCGGCGTCACGAAATTGACCCATTGCGCCGACAGCCACGGCGTCAGCACCGGCACCGGCACGATCACCCGGCGCGGTAGCCGGGCTACGACCGCGTACTCGCGCATCATCCGCTCGTAGCTGAGGACGTCGGGTCCGCCGATATCGAAGGCGCCACGCACCTCGGGCGGGAGCCCGGCCGCCCGGGTCAGGTAGTACAGCACATCGCGGACCGCGATCGGCTGGATCCGGTTACGAACCCAGCGCGGGGTGACCATCATCGGCAGCCGCTCGGTGAGATATCGCAGCATCTCGAAACTGGCCGAACCCGAGCCGATGATGACCGCGGCCTGCAGCGCGATCGCGGGCACCGTTCCCTCCAGCAGGATCCGGCCCACCTCGGCCCGGGAGGACAGGTGCCGCGACAACCGCTGGCCGCCCGGTGCGATTCCGCCCAGATAGACGATCCGGCCGATACCGGCGCGGGCCGCCTGTTCGGCCACCAGCGCGGCGGCACGGCGATCGACATCGTCGAAATCCGTTCGGGTCAGCGAATGAACGAGGTAGTAGAGGACCTCGCCACCGCGCAGCGCGACCGCCACCTCATCGGCGTTCAGGACGTCACCGCGCACGACCTCGACGCTGTCGCGCCAGTCCGCATCGTCGAGTTTGGCCGGAGTGCGGGCCATGACCGTGACCTCGTGGCCGGCGGCGAGCAGCTCCGGAACCAGTCGGCCACCGATGTATCCGGTGGCGCCGAACACCACACAGCGCATATCGCCTACCTCCTGCCGCCGGTCACATTCCCGGAACTTCGACGATGGGCAAGGGATAGACCGCCGGATCGAGGTCGGCCCGCCACGGCCGATGCACGTCGTCGGACAGCTCGGCCAGTTCGGGCAGCCACCGCCGGACGTAGACGCCGTCGGGATCGAAACGCTGTGCCTGGCGAAGCGGGTTGAGCTTTCGGTTCGGACGCGTATCGGTTCCTGTTCCCGCCACCCATTGCCAGTTCATCTGGTTGTTCGCCACATCGCCGTCGACCAGCCAGTAACGGAAATGGTCGGCACCCCGACGCCAGTCGATACGTAAGGTTTTGGCGAGGAACGACGCGGTGATCAACCGCGCCCGGCCCGGCATCCACCCCGCCGCGCGCAGCTGCCGCATCGGTGCGTCGACGATGGGAAAACCGGTCCGCCCCTCGGCCCAGGCGTCGAATGCCTGTGGATCGTCACGGAACTCGATCGGGCCGGGCCGGTAGTCGGCCCAGGCCGCATCGGGCCGGGCCGCCAGGATCTGATGGTGGAAATCCCGCCATGCCACTTGCCGGGCGAAGCTGTATCCGCCGGGCTCCGACATATCGATTCGCGAGACGACCTCCGCCGCCGACAGACAGCCGAAATGCAGATACGGCGACAGATGGGAGGTGGCGTCCGCGGTCAGATCGTCGTTGCGCTCGGCATAGTCGGTGATCGGCCCGGACAGCCACTGACGCAACAGTTTTCGGCCCGTGGTCTCCCCGCCGACCCGCAGTTGTGGCGACGCTGTTCCCGCATCGAGCCCGACCTGAGCCGGATCCTCGCTCTCGATCTCGGGGACGGTGAGTCGCCGCGGCGGATCCTGTATCGCGCGCCGCGGCGCCGACTCCCATCGCCGGAAGTACGGGCTGAACACCGCGAAGTGGTCGCGCCCGGAACTCGGCCGGAGTTCGACGGGATCCACGCTCATCACCGACGCGGCGTGGCTGCGCAACCGGCAGTCGTGCGCCGCGAGCCGTTCCCGCAGCGCGGCCTCGCGGATCCGACCGTAATAGCTCACCTCCTCCGCGATGTGCACGGTCTGCGCACCCACCTCGGAAACGATGCGCGCCACCTCGTCGGCGACCTTGCCGCGCCGCAGGATCAGCCGGCCACCGCGGCCGCGCAGTTGCTCGTCGAGTTCGCGCAGCGCGGCCTCGAGGAAACGCAGCCGGTTGGGCGCGGCGTTCGGCCCCACGATCATCGAATCGTCGACGACGAAAAGAGGAACCACGGCATCCCCGCCGGCGTGCGCGGCGGTGAGTACCGGATTGTCGTGCACCCGCAGATCGCGGGTGAACAGGGCAACGGTCGCCGCCACGGCCCCGGACCTCACAATCGGCACAGCGGGGTGATGTCTGACCGGCCCCCGGTAGTCGGACTGGTCAGATACAGACAGGGTTGTTCACCTGCGGCTTGCACCGCGGAGACGACCTCCTGCCACTGCTGACCCGAGAGAGCGGGCCCGCGCGACAGTACGAATCCGGAGATGCGCGCCGGATCGGTGACCAGCGCCCAGGAGTAGTCCGGACCGAGTGCGGTGACGATGTAGTTGACCGGGCCATCGAGGCTCTCCTGCGTGGGAACCCCGGGGAAGGCCACCCGCAATTGCGCCCGCGTCCGCGGGTCCTGAACCCGGGCGGCTCCCTGGATCTCGTTGTTCGAACCGTTCCAGGTGGTGCACGAATTGTGCACCGAGACATCACCGTTCGGCAGGGGCGCGTACTCCGCACGGGTGTCGCGCGCGCAGACGAGGTTGAAGTACTGCGGGACGGCGGCCAGCTGATACCAGGTGCCCACGTAGCGATCGAGATCCAGCTGGGGCACCGGAGCGGGCCCCGCTGCCGGGACATCGGCACCGGCGGGCGCGGCCGGGCCCGTCACCGCCGCCGCGGCGACACCGAAGGCGACCGCCGCGCTGACGGTCAGTGCCCGCAGGGCCGTTCGCCGGGCCGATCTCACCGTCCGACGGGAGGACCGCGCCGGACCTGAGCCCCTGTCGCGGGCCGGGTTCTGGGGCATGCGAGCCGATGAACGTTCGAGCACTGGAGACTCCTCGGTTGGGTGACGCCTCGATTTCGATCGTTGGATGTATGCTAGCAGACAAGCGATGCACAAACGATGCATATCGTCGAGTGGGTAGGGAGAGTGGGCACAGAGGAGGGCAGAATGACCGTCATGCCCACCGACCCGGCACCCGAGATCGAGTCGGCCGGTTTCCCGATCGGCACGGTCGCCGAGCGCATCGGCATTCCGACCGCAACCCTGCGGAGCTGGAATCAGCGCTACGGTATCGGCCCCACCGGACACCGGCCCGGCAGGCACCGCCTCTACACCGAGGCGGATATCGCGGTGCTGGAACGGATGGTGCTGCTGGTGCGCGCCGGAGCGAGTCCGGCGCGCGCCGCATCGTCGGTGCGCGGCCCCGCCCCCGCCGAAGGTGACTGTTCCTCCCTGCTCGCGGCCGTCTTCGCACTCGACAGCGCCACCGCCTCAGCGTTGCTCATGAGCCATTTGCGCACCTTCGGGGTGGTGTCGACCTGGAACCGGCTGTGCCGCCCCACTTTCGCCGAGATCGTGCGACGCCAAGGGTCGGGCGAGGGCTGCATCGACGTCGAACATCTGCTGTCGTGGTGTGTCACCTCGGCGCTGCATCGCGTGGTGCCACCGCCCCCGGCGAGCGCGGTGGCCGATATCGTCCTCGCCTGCACCAGCGGTGAGGCCCATGCGCTGCCGCTCGAGGTGCTGCGCGCCGCACTGGCCGAACGCGGCGCCCCGGCGAACATGCTCGGCCCGGATGTGCCGACCCACGCCTTGGCCGACACCCTCACCAGGACTTCCGCGCCCACCACCGTGGTGCTGTGGTCGCACCACGAATCGACTGCCCTGACCTCGGCGGTGCGCACCTGCACCGAAGGCGGCGCCCACCCGGTCCTGGCCGGGCCGGGCTGGGCGGACGCCGCACTGCCGGCCGATGCCGTCACGGTCGACGACCTCGAATCGGCTCTCGCACATCTACTCCCGATCGGCGCGCGCTGATCGCCGGCATCCCCATCCCCGCTCGCCCGCACGCGGGACGGATATCACCGGCTCACCCGGTCACGGTCAGCGATGCGTCACCGATGCACCGGACCCCGAGTCCGTGGCGATCACACGACCGCCACGCGGGCCACTCGCACCGCTGTCACAGATAGGGCCGGGTGATCATCTCGATTCCGTGGCCGGCGGGATCGAGAAAATAGACACCCCGGCCGCCGTGCTCGTTGTTGATCTCCCCGGCCCGCGTCCGCTGCGGGTCCGCCCAATGGTCGATCCCGCGTTCGCGCAGATACGCCCAGGCGCGATCGAAATGCGCGTCGTCGACCAGGAAGGCGTAGTGCTGCATCTGGATCTCCACCGGCGGCTCGGCGAACTGCAGCAGCACTCCGTCGGAGCAGAGCAGATTGGTGAAGACGCCCCAGTTCGGAGCGTCGGCGAACTCGAAGATATCGCGAAAGAAGGCCGCGGACTCCTCGCGGTCCACGGCGGCGATGATGGTGTGATTGAAACGTGCGGTCATGAATCCTCCTGTGGGTGGCTGAACTTCTCGATCGACGATCAGCCGACAGGGGGCGCGCGCGATGGGCGTGATACCTGGAGCGGGCCACCGGCCCGCAGCGCGCTCAGCGCAGCACCGGGTCACCAATCCGTGTGTGGCACAAGGCCGTCCCGGTAGTCATCGCCGCCGAGTATAGCCGCTCGGCGCCGGTTCGGTCGAACAGGCGGCGCATCGGATCGTGCGCCGACAGTCGCTGCCGCGGCGCGCCGCCGGGTTTCGTTCGCGAACACCCGTGGGCCGCCACCACTTACAGTGGTCGTCGTGACTCGCTTTCACAGCATCCTGTGGCCGCGGCCGTCGACGAACGGGGGTGGACGTCGAATCCGCCAGGACGCGGTGCGGGATCTGAATCTGGACCGGATCTTCGCCGCCATCCGGGCCGATCCGGATCCCGAGTTCCGGGAGTACCTCGATCTCGGACTGAGCGATCGCGACGCGGTGATCTACCGCCATGATGTCTTCCGCGATGTGGCCAACGACGGAATTCGCACAGCGCTGGTCGAATTCGTGCGAGAAATGGCCGCGATGCGCAGCTATTCGACGATCTCCGCGCGCGTCTCCCACCCGCAGCAGAAACACCGCTTCCATCTCGACGCCGTCCTCGCCTATTGCGCATTGCTCATCGAATTGCATCGCGCGCTGTCGGCGGCGCCCGTGCGCTCGGCGGGCCTGCGCGCATGGCGTGACCATCTCACCGAATATCTCGCGACCGCCGCGTTCACCGCCTTGCGTGCGGACAGCCGCGCCCTCGACGAGCGCCTGCGCGCGGTGCGCTTCTCGGTATCCCTCCGAGACCAGCAGATCACCGTCGACCGGCACGACGGGCGGGCCGACTACACCGCGGCGGTTCAGCAGTTGTTCCACCCTCTGCTGGGCGAGAGCCGACCGGCCGACACGGCGACGGTCCACGAATGGCCGGATATGAATCACGTCGAGGAACGGATCCTCGACCATCTGGTCGCGCTGTTTCCCGAACCTTTCGCCGCACTCGACGCGTTCTGGACCACGCATCGCGAATTCATCGATTCCGCCGTCGCGACCTTCGACCACGAGATCACGTTCTATCTGCGTTACCGCATGATGATGGACCGCCTCGGTCCCGAGAACTTCTGCTACCCGGACGTCACCGAGACCTACGACTCGATAGCGGTCGTCGGTGCCTACGATCTGGCGCTGGCGCTGACACTCCGACGGGACGGGACCGGACCGGTGGCCAACGACTTCGCGCTGGACGGAACCGGGCGGGGTGAATACGTCCTGGTGGTCACCGGACCCAATCAGGGCGGGAAGACCACATTCGCGCGGTCGATCGGCCAGCTCGCCCATCTGACCGCGCTCGGCTGCCCCGTCCCCGCACGCCATGCCCGCTTCCCACTGGTGGACAGGCTGTTCACCCATTTCGAGCGCTCGGAGGAGTTGTCGGATCCGGAGGGCACCCTGCAGGAGGAGATCGCGCGGATGCGCGCCACGCTCGGCGCCGTGACCGATCACAGCCTGGTCGTCATGAACGAGAGCTTCAGCTCCACCACCACCGCCGACGCGCTCGACATCGGCACGGAGGTGCTGGGCCGTCTCGTCGCCACCCACACGCTGACCGTGTTCGTCACCTTCCTCGACGAATTGGCCGCCCTGCCCGCCGTGGTCAGTATGGTCGCCGGCGTGGACAGCGATCCCGACGAGCGGACCTTCCGATTGGAACGGCGGCCCGCCGACGGTAAGGCTCACGCGGTGGCGATGGCGGAGAAATTCGGCCTGACCTACGACGCCATCGTCGACGGGAGGCACCGATGAAGGCCGAACTGCTCGATTCCGCGCCGGGAGTGCGCTACGAAGCGGTCGGCAACGGCCCTGCCGTAATCGACGATCTGGGCTGGAGCGTCCTGTTCGACACGATGGCTCACGGTGACGCCTTCATCGGCGAGGTGGTGCGCGCGCTCGTACCGCAGAGTCTGGTGGATCCGGCCGCGATCCGGTACCGCCAGCAGGTCCTCGCGGACTGCTGCGCGCATCCGGACGCGGTGCGCGAGCTGTATCGGATCGCCACCGAGGCCACCGAGGTCCGGCGCTGGACGGCCGCGCGCAACCGCGAGCCGCGCACCAAGCTGAATCTGTCGCTGGAACCCCTGGACGGCATGCTGACCTGTGCCGGGCAGCTGCGTGCGGCCCTGCGGCGATACGCTCCGCTGCTGCGGTCCGACGGCTTCACCCGGCTCACCACCCGACTCGACGCCGAATTGAACGACGACTATCTCGACGCGATCCGCACCTGTCTGCGGGGTCTGCGATTCGACAACGGCTACCACATGAGCGCCGGACTCGGCCGGGGTAACAAGGCGACCGAGATCGTGCTGCACGAACCCACGGCGCCGCGGCGGCGACGGCTCGCTCTGCGTAGCGGACGGTCGTTTCAGGTTCCCAACGACGATGAGGCAGGCTCGGACTACGTCACCGCACTGCTCGGGCGGGGACTGCGCTCGGTGGCCGACACCGTCTCGCACGCCACCGATCTGGTCCAGCGATTCTTCTCCGATCTGCGCACCGAGCTGGCCTTCTACCTCGGCGGGCTGAATCTGTACGAGGCGGTCCGCGCCGCGGGATACCCGGCCTGCTTCCCTGATCCGTTACCGTCCGGCACGCCCGGGCTCGAGTTCGCCGGATTGCGGGATCCGGCGCTGTGCCTGTCGTCGCCGCTCCCGGTGGCGGGGAACACGCTCACCGCACCGGCCGTATCACTGGTGGTGGCCACCGGCGCCAACAGCGGTGGGAAGTCCACCTTTCTGCGCGGTGTCGGCTCGGCACATCTGATGATGCAGGCCGGCTTGTTCGTCGTGGCCGATTCCTTCGCCGCCGATGTGCGCGATGGGATCTTCACGCATTTCCGCGCGCCGGAGGACGCGACGATGACGTACGGAAAGCTCGCTGAGGAGATGGTCCGGATGCGCGGGATCGTGGACGGGATCGGCGACACCTCCCTCGTGCTGTGCAACGAGCCGTTCTCCTCCACGAACGAGCGCGAAGCCGCCGAGATCGCCGCGCCGATCGTGCGCGCACTGTGCGCACGCGGCGCGAAACTCGTTCTGGTCACACATCTCTACGATCTGGCGCACGGCCTCTACGAGCGCGACCGACCCGACGCCGTCTTCCTGCGCGCCGAACGCCTGGCCGACGGCACCCGTACCTATCGGCTGGTGCCCGGCGCACCGGAAACCACGAGTCACGGCGGGGACATCTTCGGCCGGATGCTCCCGGACCGGAGCATTTCCCGGTAGCCGAGCTCTTCGGGCGCCCCGCCTTCCCGCGGCGGGGGATTGTCGCGGCCGGAAACGATCTACGGTCCATACGGTGAAGCCCCTGGAACGTCCCGTGGTACTGACACTGCTCTATATCGTCGCCTCGTGCGTTTTCGGACCGGCGATCTTCTGGTGCGGGCTGTTGTTCTTCGCACACGGCGTCGGTGACTACTGCGACGCGGTACACGGTGACACGGCATCGCGAGAGGCGGAATTCCGGTCCGTCCAGATATTTCAAGTCACCGGATCGGTCGTCATGCTGGCGATCGGAGTGGCGCTGCTGGCCGATCTGTGGGTGCGGCATCGTCGAATCGGGCTGCTGCGGCGTTCGGCGAGCAGCTGCGGAATCGTCGCCATGATGTGCGGCTACGTTCTCGTCATCCTGATCTCCGGCCCCGGCGGGCAGAATTGCTCACCGCCGCCCTCGTCGCTCGGCAACACATCGATCGTCGGTGTGCCGGGCGAATCGGCCACTGCCCCAGCATGATCGGCCTCGCACAGCCGTCATCCCCCGGACCGGGCGGCCGCCGCTACCGGGACGACCGTGCCGCGCGAGCCGAGACGTCCGCGAGATGTTCGGACAGCAGCACCGATATCCGCTCGGAGTCGGCTTCGGGTAACCAGTGCGAGGCACCGTCGAGCGCTTCGTAGCGGTAGGGACCGGTGACCTGTCGCCGGCACAGCTGTGCCGCGGCACGTGAGATGTAGCGATCGCCGGTACCCCACACGTACAGCGTCGGGACTTCGATGCGGGCAACCGGGCGGCGCAGGCCGAAGGGCAGGCCGCGATACCAGTTCACGGGTCCGCGCAGATCCCGCCGCCGCGACGCGCGGGTGGCGTACCGAGCCGCGGATTCGGGATCCAGACCGGACCGGATGAGCCCGTCGCGCAGCATCCGGCCGCCGCCGGCGGACAGCACCGCTTCCGGTAGCCACGGCACTTGGCAGGCAGCCATATACCAGGACCGCACCGCCTGACTCCCGGTGAACATCGCCCGCGCGAACGCCATCGGATGCGGCACCGACAGCGCGGTCAGCGACCGCAGCCGGTGCGGGTGGGTGGCCGCCAGATACCAGGCCAGCGCCGCTCCCCAGTCGTGCCCGACCACGTGGAAGCGCTCGATATCGGCCGCGGCGGCCAGGGCCAGCACATCGTCGCCGAGTCGGGCCAGCGCGTAGGCCGAGCGCGCCACCGGCCGGGCTCGCGGCGAGTAGCCACGCAGATCCGGTGCCAGTACGCGGTATCCCGCCGCGGCCAGTACCGGCGCCACCCGGTCCCAGCTGTGACGATCCTCGGGAAAACCGTGCAGCAGCACAACGGTTTCCGTGACCTCGCCGCCGGATTCCGCGGGTGTATCGGTCACCTCGAAGGTGAACCCGGCATGGGCGAACGTCTCCATCGGTCGTACCTCTCCCCTCGGCAGGCGAACCGATTCACCACCGGGCACGCGGTTCGATCGGCGCCGTGCCGACACTAGCCCGTTGCCGAATCCGGCTCATCCACCCGCGGGCGGATTCCGCGACAGCGGGTACGCGAGGCTCGACAGCACAGCCGAACTCGGTGATCGGCCACCTCGGACGGCCACGCGCCGCGCCACCGGGAGGGCGGCGCCCCGGCGACCGGTATGCGTGCGCGCGGGGCGCGGCGTTCGATCGACGCGCAGGAAGTCGATGATGTCGTTCGTGATCCGGCGATGGACGGGTTCATGGAGCAGATCGTGTCCGGCGTCGGCCACCTCGACCAGGCGGCAGCTCTGCCCATCGGCGGCCCAGGCGCGAATCGCCGCGATCGGAGCGCGGCGATCGTCACCGCCGTGCAGGATGAGCGTGGGCCCGTGCGGCGGTGAATAGCCTTGCGCCGGAATCTGTTCCGGAGTACCGAGCAGTACGATCGAGGTGATGTGCGCGGTCGTCTCGACGTGGGAACTCATCGCCACGACCGCGGTCGCGGCGCCGAGTGAATGTCCGAGCAGGGTCAGTGGAAGACGCGGATTCGCCGCGTGCGAGAGCTCGATCAGCGCGAGCGCGTTCGCCGCCAGATCCTCGATCGGCGCCAGCGCCCCCTCGTCGCCCTCGCTGAGCCCGTGACCGATCTGATCGATGCCGAATACCGTTGTGCCGGCTCGGTTCAGCGCACGCGAGAAGCGATGGTAATCCGCACTCTGCTGACCGAGACCGTGCAGCAGCACCACTATCGAGTGCGGCCGTTCGGCCGTCCACACTCGATAGTGCACCGCGCCGCTGACACCCTGAAAGAACCGCATCCTGGCATGCTGACATCTTTAGGTTAGGCTAACCAATGTGATTGGGAGCACGCAGGGGAGCCGGACAGATCGGTCGTCGCGCGGGCGCCGGGGCACTCGCACCGGACCGCACAGCCAGGGCACGGCGGGCATTGCGCCCACCCAGGACGGACGTCGACTGCACTACCAGTACAAACCCGCCACGCACGACGACCACCGGGTGCCCGCGGTGGTGTTCGAGAGCGGACTCGCCTGTGGCCGATCCTATTGGGCCGCGGTGCAACGGGAATTGGCCGGATCGGCGCCGACGATCGTGTACGACCGCAGCGGACTGGGCCGTAGCGCGCCCGACAACCGTCCGCGCACCCTGCGGCGGCTGGCCGACGACCTGATCGATGTGGTCGACTATGTCGACGAACGACTCGCCCCCTCGGCCATGGTGCTGGTGGGCCACAGCTGGGGCGGCCCGATCGTGCGGCTCGCCGCGGCCGATCGTCCCGAGCGAATCGCCGGGCTGGTCCTGCTCGACCCGACCGACGAAGGCTGCGGCGACCTGTTCACCACCGCCAACCGCCGCGCCAACCGGCGCGTGCAACTGCTGAGCGTCGCGCTGGCTCGAATCGGCGCGCTGCCGCTGGTGTATCGATCCACGCTCGCCGCGCTACCGGACGATGCCCGCCACGACTTCCGCGTGGAGGGCTTCACCCGGGCGGCCATGCGCACGCGGGGCGCCGAACTCGCCTCGTACACGACCGATCTCGAATCCTTGCGCGCCGCCGATCCGGATCGTCCCGACCTGCCGATGACGATCGTTTCGGCGGCCTCGACGTCGCCGGGGATCTCGGTGCGATCGCGCGCCGCCCTCACCGCCGCACATCGGAGCCGGACCGATCGCATGCCCGACGGCCGCCATCTCGTCGCCGACTGCGGTCATATGGTGCCCACCGAACGGCCCGCCACGGTGGCCGCCGAGATCGCCCGGATCATCGCGGCGACCGCGTGCGATATCGACGCGCGGGGCCGGCGCGCGGGCCGCCCTCGCGCATCTGCCGGTCACGCTGATTCGCGCACCGGTCCGATCGAATCCGTCTCTCCCCCGGCGTGATCGGCCGCGACCCGGATCGAACGGTCCAGCACCGCCAGCGCGAGTGCGGCCAGCACACCGATCAGCACGAACGCCGCCCACACCAGTGCGTCCAGCCCGGCCGCGCGCGCGGCGCCGAGCACCGCGCCGGTGGCCAGATTGCCGATCAGGATCCCCACGCCGACGACCGTGTTGTAGAAGCCGTAGTGAGTGGCCACCAGGGTGCCGCCCGAGAGCGTGACGACGGTGTCCATCTCGAACGGGAATACCGCGGCGGTGCCGACCGCGACGACCGCCGCCGAGAGCAGCAGTGCCGCAACGGCTGTCGCGGTTCCGAACCGCTGTGGACCGGGTACGAGCAGCAGCGGCACGAACCCGGCAGCCAGCACGCCCATGCCGACCACCAGCGCGCGGCCGGTCCCCCAGCGGCGGCGGAACCACGCGGTGATACGCAACTGCCCGGCCACCGCCACGACACCGGACACCACGAACAATGCCGATGTCACCACTTGCGCGCGATCGCCGTACAGGTATTCGGCCTGCAACGGCAGCGCCAGATAGATCTGGAACGACAGCACGTACGAACCGACCATCGCGCAGGCGAACGCCAGGAATCGGCGATTGCCCGCGACCGTGCGCCAATCCGCGAGCACCGAGGCCGACGCCGCCGACACCGGCGCCCGCCGGGCCGGCAGTGCGAACAACTGCGCGAGAGTCAGCAGCGCGAAGACCACCGCGGCGACCGCGGCGGTCACCCGGAAGTCCGACACCATCAGGGCCAGGCCCGCCAACGGGCCCACCAGGATCCCGGCCTGGTAGAAGATGTTGAACACCGCGAAGGCATCCACCCTGCGCTCCCCGGTCTCGGCGGCGAGATAGGCCCGCACCGCGGGATTGAACAGCGCGCCGGCGAATCCGGTGGCGGCCGAGGCGATCAGCAGCATCGGCAGCGAGGTGGCGAAGACCAGCAGCGCGAAACCTGCTGTGCGCAACAGACATCCGGCGACGATGAGCGGTTTGTAACCCAACCGGTCGGCCAGGGTGCCGCCGACGAGGAACATGCCCTGCTGGGAGAAGTTCCGCACGCCGAGCACCAGGCCCACCGCCCACGCCGCCAACCCGAGTGGGCCGGCGAGATATCCCGCCAGGTAGGGCATCAGCATGTAGAAGCCCAGGTTGATACCGAACTGGTTGACCATCAGCAGCCTGGCCGTCAGGTCGAAACTGCGGAACTGGGCGATCGGGTTCACTGTGCGAGCTCCGGGTCGAGGCCGAGGGCGCGAGGGTCGACCACCGTGGCACACCGCGTCCAGGAGGTCACCACTCGCGCGGCCGGATGGGCGATGGTATCGGGTTCCACGGGCGGATCGGCTTCCAGCAGTCCGTGTTCGGCGCAGTAGGCGTCGTTGTAGACGGTGTCGGCGTAGCGATGCGGACCGTCGGGGAAGATCGCGGCGATCCGGGTTCCGTCCTCGTGCACTCGTGCGGCCCAGCCTGCCACCAGCGCGACCGCGCCGACGCTCCAGCCGCCGCCGGCATGGTGGGTGGCGGCCAGGGTCCGGCAGGCCCACACCGCTTCCGCCGGTGCGACCCAATGGATTTCGTCGAAGGCGCCGTAGTCGACATTGCGCGGGTGGATACTCGAGCCGAGCCCCCGCATCAGGCGCGGCCCGGCCGGTTGCCCGAAGATGGTCGAGGACACGGTATCCACGCCGATCAGCCGCAGTCGCGGCATGAACCGGCGCAGTACCCGGGCCACACCTGCCGAATGGCCACCGGTGCCGACGGCACAGACCAGGACATCGATGCGGCCCAGTTGCCGGACCAGTTCGAGCGCCAGCGATTCATAGCCGTCCACATTGTCGGGATTGCCGTACTGATCGGGGCACCACGCCCCGGGCTCGGCGGCCAGCAGGCGTGCCACCCGATCGCGTCGCGCCTGCTGCCAGCCACCGCTGGGGTGCGGTTCGGTGACCGTTTCCACGTGCGCGCCGTAGGCCCGTAGCAGCCGCACCACCATCGGCTCCATCCCCGGATCGGTGACCACCGTGACCGGATGCGCGAACACCGTGCCGGCCAGTGCCAGGCCCAGACCTAGTGTGCCGCTCGATGATTCGATGATGCGGGCACCCGGGCGCAGCTCGCCGCGCTGTGCCGCGCGACGCACCATGTGCAGCGCGGGGCGGTCCTTCATCCCACCGGGATTGGCGCCCTCGAGCTTCGCCCAGAAGCCACGATCGCGTGGCGCCAGCGGCGCACCGATCCACAGCACCGGCGTATTGCCGACCAGTCCGCGCGGGCGTCGCACCGGCGGGGGTACGACCGCCGAATCCCCGCGTGGGAGGTCGAACACAGCGTTGTCCATGACTGTCGCTTTCGATATCGATTCCACCCGGATCGGGTGGCACAGCGGATGCGGGCAGCGGACACCGGCCGACGGCGGAAGCCGCCGGCCTGTCGCTGGCCGATCAGCGGCGAGCGATACCTGCGTGCGTCAGAATTTCGCGGCCGGACAGGGGGCGCGGCAGCACGCCCGGCGGTCCACGCCCGGCGATCACGCCACGCCGCACGGCGGCCACGATCGTGGCCGGCACGCACCACCACAGAGTGGCGGCGCCCGCCCAGGGTTTCGCCGAATCCGCCGGAAGCACCGTATCCAGGGCCAGGTGCCGATCGCGGACACAGCAGTCGTCCCATGCGGGCAGGTGTGAGCCGAGGTGAGCGAACTGCGACACCGACGGCGCGGAGTGAGTGGCGACCGGGTGATCATGGATGGCGGAGCCGGCGACCGCGCAGTCGACATGCAGCGCGAGCACGGCCAGTACCGCGGCGAGCAGTACGGCCGCGATCGATCGTCGTGGCCGGGACTTCGAGTTCACCACCGCGCACCCGGCCACGGCCGATGGCGCACCGACGGGATCCGGACGCGCACGCGACCAGCCGGTACCATCGCGAGGCACGTGACGAAACCACGGTCGGGACAGTGGTTCACGAACCGGCCTCCTCGAATACATGTGCACCGCAGTGTTTTTCACGAACAGACGCCCGGATCGTCGACCGGAAGAACGCCTCGACCTACTACGTGCGTACGTACACAGTAGATCATAGGCGACGGCGACACCCGCCCGCCCGACACTCACCCGAACACATACGAGAGTACCCCCGGGGGGTAATTACGACAAGCCGCACAGGCCACGGGCACCCGGATGCGCACCACCGCACCGGTGCGCCGCGGGATTCACCCCGGAGGGGCCGGCGACGCCGCCCGCAGGCGGCTTCCGCTCACCGGATATCGTCGCGCGCGGCCGCCGAAAGTCTGGTACCCAGCGTTTTCAGTCCGGCCCGGATCCGGGCCTTCGCGGTCGGCACCGGTATCCCGAGGTCGTGCGCGACCTCCGGATAGGTGCGGTCGCCGTAGAAGGCGAGCAGAATCGCCTCCCGCTGCCGATGCCCGAGCCGGTTCACCTCCCCGGCGACGGAGTGCTCGTCCATGCGCTGGGTGACCTCGTCGAAGACCACGTCCCGCTCACGCAGAAACTGACCGCGACCGAAGGCACGTTCGCGATCGGCCATCGATTGCTCCGAACGCACCCGATCCACCGCACGGCGATGCGCGAACATCATCAGCCAGGCCATCGGACTGGCCCGGCCGGCGTCGTACTCACCCGCTGCCGCCCACGCCTGCAGATAGACCTCCTGACTGA
This sequence comes from Nocardia spumae, assembly GCF_020733635.1. Lineage (NCBI taxonomy): Bacteria > Bacillati > Actinomycetota > Actinomycetes > Mycobacteriales > Nocardiaceae > Nocardia > Nocardia spumae. The sequence continues at coordinate 4,187,116 of NZ_JAJFZL010000001.1, forward strand.
CCTCCTGGGCCAGCACAGGACTGCGCAGAATCGCGGTCAGCCGCGACATCAAGCGGGCGTTCGTACGGCGGTAGAACTCGGCGAACGCATCGGCATTGCCGTCCGCAGTCTCATGCAGCAAGGTTGCTAGCTTCGCCGCAGTGGTGGCCGAGGTGCCCTTGCGGGAACGCTCATCGATGTCCATCGCACACCGTTCTCATTTCGCGGGATAGTCATACCGGAGACGAGATCGGCCCCATTGCCGAATCGCCTTTTCACTGCGTGCAGCGCCGAGCGTCGATGCGCGCGTCCAAGAGCGTGGTGCCCGGGCGGACAGCCGTGACCGACCGACCGGTGCCGTCCAAGAGACGACATTGGAAGCATCGAATCCGGGATGCGGGATGTTAACCGCGACACAAAATTAATTTTGCACTAGTTTCCGGCCGGGTTCAGCAGAACCGGCCAGTCTGCATCGAAAATGCGACAATTCCCTCCCCTGTGACTCGAATCGGCCGCAAAATAATGCGAGTCCGAATGTTTTCGCATTGGGCGGTCGCCGCTGCCGGTCCCCCCTTCGCGCGCCCGGTCGCGACCAGCGAGCCGGGTCGCGCCTCAATCCGGCAAGCGACGCATCTCGATCAGCGTCAATCCCAGCGCATCGATGCGGGCCAGCACACTGCGCATCGCGGTGTAGTCGGCCAGCGAGCCGAACAGTGTCGTCGTCCCCGCGGACCCGACGACACTGTGAGTCAGCTCGGGGAACTCGGCGAGCAGGCGCTCGGACAATTCGCTGTCGAGGACGAATTCGTACCGCATCGCCACCCACCTTCCGCACACCGCCGCCTCGCCCGGTCACGCCTCCGCCCGTTCACGCCCACAGCCGCCGCGACCGGCTCAGGACAGCGCCTTGCCCTTGAGCCGGTCGAATTCCTCCGCGGTAATGGTGCCGTCGTCCAGCAACTTCTTCGCATCGGCGATCTGCGCGGCCGAACTCGTCCCGGCCGTGTCCTTGATGTACGCGTCCTGGGCCGCTCGGGCCTGCCTCGCCGCATCCGCGGAACGCTCCGACATACCGCCCCCGCGCACGATCAGATACACCAGCGCGGTGATCAGCGGCAGGATGAACAGGAACACCACCCAGATCGCCTTCACCCAGCCGGACGTGGTGTGGTCCCGGAACAGGTCGGTGATGATCGAGAACAACAGGATCAGATACGCGACGAACGCGAAACTCATGATGATGAGCCAGAACACATCCCATACGGGCATGACGTCTCCTCGGTGCCGGCGTCCGGCTTCGTGGGGCCGAACGGCTCTGCGCGTCACCGTCGCGGACCGCGGCCATCGCGGCAGCCGTGGCGGCACCCGACCAGTTCACCCGCCGACGCGCGCCGGCGCTTCACCCGTTGCGGGTGACCTGTCAGCAGCGCCGTAGCATCGAAACGAGCTCGACCCTGTCTGATAGCCCCGACCGATCCGGAGGGAATCATGACCACACCAGGCGAATTCACGTTCGAGAGCGCCTACCAGGGCGAGGCCGGCCCGTTCCTGGATGCCAGACCCCCGTGGAGTCTGGGCGAGCCGCAGCCGGAATTGAAAGCGCTCATCGACCAGGGCAGGTTCCACGGTGACGTACTCGATGTGGGGTGCGGCGAGGGCGCGATCTCGCTGTATCTGGCCGAACGCGGCCACACGACCGTCGGGCTGGACTCCGCCCCGACCGCCGTCGACATGGCCCGCGCCGAAGCGGCGCGACGCGGACTGACCACCGCTTCCTACGAGGTCGCCGACATCGCCTCGTTCACCGGATACGACGGCCGCTTCGGCACCATCGTCGACAGCACCCTGTTCCATTCCATTCCGGTGGACCAGCGGGAGGGCTACCAGCAGGCGATCGTCCGTGCCGCGGCCCCCGCGGCGTCGTATTTCGTCCTCGTCTTCGATCGCAAGGCGCTGCCGCACCCGCCGGAGGGATTCGGCCCCAACCCGGTCACCGAAGACGAACTGCGCGAAGTGGTCTCGAAGTACTGGGTGATCGACGATATCCGCCCGGCACGCATCCACGGCAACAATCTTCCGCGCGACGACCGGTCACCGATCCGGTTCGACGACGTCCACGACGAACCTGGTGGCCGCACCTCGGTGCCCGCCTGGTTGCTGCAGGCTCATCTGGGCTGACAGGCCCGCGCGGAGCGGCCACCGAGTCCTCCCCTCCATATCGGACTCGGTGGCAGGCTCACCCGTCCATGCCACCAGCCCGAGCGATGACGAGGCAATACGGCCACCGACCCTCATCCGGCCCGCCCACCGCGCAGTAGTACTACTCATCAGTGGTACTAGTGAACGGATCGATTCGAGCACGGCGTCCGGAGGGCCAGTGGATGAGCTAGACCTGCCCGATCTGGGGGGATTCGTGCGCGGCCGTCGCACCCGCGCCACCGCGTCGGCCCCGTCGGGCTCGAGCCGGCAACAGCTCGCGACGGCGGTGCATTCGAGTGTCGGCTACATAGCCAAGATCGAACAGGGGGGCGCGGTCAGCCCGAGCACGGGCGTGCTGGATGCCCTGAGCACGGCCCTCGGCCTCGACGTGGACGAACACGCGCACCTCTATCGTCTCGCGGGCCATACCGAACCGGCCCGGGACGACGATCCGCTCCGTGAATCCGTCCTGGGGCAGACCCTCGACGCCCTCGCCCCCAACCCGGCGGTGGTATTGACCGATCGATTCGACATCGTCGTAGGAAACCGAGCTTTCGAGGCCGCCTTTCCCGGTGTGCGGGAGTGCGGCAACACCTTGCGCTGGATCTTCACCGACCCTCATGCCCGGTTGGTACTCGAGGAGTGGGAGCGCGAGGCGGGCCTGGCGGTGGGCGCGCTGCGGCATTACGCGGCCCGGCCGCGGGATCGGCGGCACGTCCGTGAACTGGTCGACGAATTGGCCGAGCACCCGGACTTCCGCCGCCTGTGGAGCTCCGGGCGCGTCGTCACGCACCGGACGGATCCCGTGGTGCGCCTACGCAATCCACGCTCGGGAGCCGTGTACGCGGTACTGACGCAACAGTTCCGCACGGCCGGAAATGGTCGACCGGCGCGGATGGTGGTCGGTCTGCTGACCGATCGCGCCGGCGCTCAGTAGATTTCGTTCAGGAAGTCCAGCACGAGTTCGTTGACTTCGTCCGGATGGGTGATGTTCACCGCGTGGGTCGCTCCGGCCACATTGTGCAGGGCGGCCGAACCGCCGAGCGCTTCGGCGAGCGCGGCCATCTCCTCATTGCTGAACGCCTGGTCACCGACTCCGCGGACGAGAACGGCCGGACAGGTGATGGCACCGATCATTTCGGTGATGGTTTCGCGGTTGATCAGGCAGTCCGCCGCCAGCCGAAGCCGAGTCCGGTCGGAGTTCAGCCACTTGTCGAGCCACGGCTGCTGGTCATCGCGGGTACCGCCGATCATCACCGAGGCCATGGTCTTGGCGAGCGGGGCCAGCGGCGCCGTACCCATCCACGTGTCCATCACCTCGCGGTAGCCGATCTTCTGTTTCGGGCTGTAGGCCTGCGCCGAAGTACCGATGAGGATCAGCCCGTCGACCCGGCCCGGATGCAACAGCGCCATCCGCAATGCCGTGAATCCGCCCTGCGACATCCCGCCGACGACAGCCTTGTCCACGCCGAGCGCGTCGAGCACTGCCCAGGAATCACGCGCCAGATCCCAATAGCTGAACGGCGTTCCGTCGTCCTCGGTCAGGCCGTGACCGCGGGCATCGACCGTCACCACTCTGAACCGCGGCGCCAGTCCGGCCACCTGGGCATCGAACATCTGCCGATCCAAGAAGTAGCCGTGGCCGAGCACTACGACCGGGCCGTCGCCACCCGGGTCGCTGTAGTGGACCTTCGCGCCGGCCGAGGTCACGTGCGGCATGACAACAACGCCTTCCTCTCGGGTAATCCGCCGCCCAATCTAGCAGGAACACGTTCTAGTCTGGCCTGTGCGCCGTGTCTGTCCGATCGCGGCACCGGTTGCCGCGGCGGCGATCTCGTCCGACCCGCGCCGGTCAAGCACCGTCCGGGCATCCGGCTGTCGTCGCGCGCGCGAGTTCCGCCACGACATCGTCGATGTCGTGGCGCCTGCGCAACGCCGCCAGCTGCCGTTGCGCACCGTTGCCGCGGGCTCGCACCCGCGCCAGGATATCGGTGACGAATTCGTACTCCCCGAGCTCGCGCAGAGCCGGAGCGGCGTAGCCGACGAGCCGGTCGAGCCGCGTGCCCGCAGGCTCGACCCGCGCCGATACCGGGTCCACTCCCTCGCCGTCGAGTCCGGCCTGCCCAGCCTTCCAGTACGCCGCGCGCAGTGCCGCCGCCGACACGTCAGGGGCGCGGTCGCCGTGCCGCACCGCCTCCTCGGCCGTGATCGCCGCGGCCCGGACGAGACTCGCCAGCAGCACCGACTCCTCGACCGTGGCGGGTACGTCGCTGATCCGGACCTCGAGGGTCGGGAACGTGGTCGACCGCCGAATATCCCAGTACACCATGTCCGGGTCGAGGATGCTGCCGCACGCCAGCATCATCGCCACCGCGGCGTCGTATTCCGCACCGGACCGGAAATACGGCGGCGGCCCCGCGCTGGGCCAGCGCCGCCAGAGAATACTGCGCCAGCTGGCATAGCCGCTGTCGGCGGCGCGATAGACCGCCGAGTTCGCGGTGAGCGCCAGCCACACCGGCAGCCACGGGCGCAAGAAGTTGCTGACCTGCACCGCCATGTCCGGGTCGGGCACCGCGACGTGGACATGACAGCCGCACAGCCCTTGTTCGTGGGCCAGCCTGCCGAAACGCTCGGCGATTCGCTGGTAACGGGGCGTATCGGTCACCGGATAGGAGTCGGGCACGGTCGGCGGGACCCCCGCCGCCAACAGTCGCGCATCGTTGTCGCGGGCGCAGCGCGCCACCGCGCCGCGCAGCCCGCGCAGTTCCCGGAGCAGATCCTCGGCCCGGGTGTGGACCCCGCTGGCAGTCTCGACCTGGCAGCTGGTGAGCTCCAGTTGTAGCTCCACTCCCGAGTGCCGGGCCGACCGAGCCACCTCGGTGTTCTTCGGGACGGGGGCGTGGGAGACCGGGTCCACGAGCAGGAATTCCTCCTCGACACCGACCGTCACATCCGCGACATTCACCGGGTCTCACACTCCGCGGCGGTCATCGGGATTCGCGGCGGGGGCACACCGCGGCGGCACTCGTGGCGAGGATGCGAGCATCACAGCGGTGGAGCCAGCCGCGACCGCACCCCGGCAACATCTCGCTGCTGTTCGCCGAATCCCATGGCGTCCTCCGATCCGATGCGCCGGTGTTTACCCGTTCCACACCGCGCTACCCCGGCCCCGACAGGCCAAACACCTCGACGAAGAGCGTGTCGGCGCGGCGGCGCGGTCTAGCGCCGCCGGCCGCGCAGATAGTCCGAGACCACCGCCGCACCCAGCCCGTCCAGATCTGGCGCGATCACCCGCCCGCCACTGCGGCGGGCCATCAGATCGACGAACGCCGCGAGCCTGGGATTCTCTCCCAGCACGAAAACCGATACCGAGGCACCGAGTTTCGCGAGGGTGTCGACCTGGGCCATGGTCACCGCCAGGGTGCGCGTCTCGGGCGGCCAGTTGAAGTAGGAGGTGCCGTCGGGTTCGAGGTGGGCAGTGGGTTCGCCGTCGGTGACCACCAGGACGACCGGCACCGCATCGGGGTGACGGCGCAGATGGCGGGCCGCGAGCAGGAGGGCGTGATGCAGGTTGGTGCCTTGCTCCCACACCGCTTCCAGGGCCGTCAGCTCGCCGATGTCGACGGTGCCGGCATGGCGGCCGAAAGTGATCACTTCCAGTGCGTCGGAACGGAACCGGGTGCTGATCAGCTGGTGCAGCGCCAGCGCGGTCCGCTTCATCGGCAGCCAGCGGCCGTCCTGCACCATGGACCAGGAGGTGTCGACGCACAGCGCCACCGCCGCGCGCGAGCGCTGATCGGTTTCGGCGATCTCCACATCGGAGACCGCCAGCGATACCCGCCGGCTACCGGTCGATGCCGAACGCAGTACGGCATTGCGCACGGTCTTGGACACATCCCATGGTTCGGTATCGCCGAATTGCCACGGCCTGCTGGCGCCGGTCGGCTCCCCCGCGGCGCCGGCGGTCACGGTGTCGCGTTGTCCGCGCTGGGTGCGCAGGCGGCCGATCACATCGCGCAGCGCCACCTCACCGAGTCGGCGTAAGGCCTTGGGCGTCAGGCGAAGCGACCCGTCGGGCGCGCGCTCGAACAGGCCCTGGCGGCGCAGTTCGCGCTCGAGCTCAGCCAGTCGACCGGCCTCGACACCCGCCTCCGCACCGAGTTGGCGCGTCAACGCGTCGAGGTCGATATCCTCGAGCCGGGCTCCTGGATAGGACTGGCCGAGTTGTTCGGCCAGCGCGTCCAATTCGGCCAGATCCTGCATGGCCTGTGCGGCCTCACCCATGCCCATCGGGTCCTGGCCGCGGAAGCGCTGTCCCGATTCCCAATCCTCACCGGGGCGTAGCGCACGCAGGTTGGCGTCGAGGGCGGCGATCTGCTCGGCGATGCGTGAATCACCGAACGCCTGACCGATCAGTTCGCTCAGTTCCGCCTGCTGCTGCGGTGTCAGCGAATTCATCATCCGCTGCGCGGCCGCCGCGCGGGCCGCGAGCGCGTCGATCAATTCCTCCGTGTCGCGCGGATTCTCGGGGAAGTACTCACCGTGTTCGGCCATGAACTCGGCGAACTGCTGGGCGGTGTCCTCTCCGCGCGCGTGCGATGCGAGCAGATCGTTGAGATCCGACATCATCCGGCGCACGCCTTCGACATCCTCGGGGGTGGCATTCTCGAGCGCCTGCTTCATGCCCTGGAACCGGGAGTCGAGCAGTTCCTGTCCCAGCAGTTCACGAATGCGTTCGTAGTTCTCCCGGCCGGTCTGCGAACGCCACGCGTAGTCGGCGAGTTCGGTGACCGCACCGGCCGGGCTCGACGGCAGCGCGTCCAGTTGCGCCTCGGCGAAGCGGGCGTCGTCGGAGGGATCGGGGAACAGCGCGGCGCGCTCGGCCTCGAGCGCCTCCTCCAACAGTTCCCGCACCTGCCGCAAGGTGCCGTCGAGCCGATGCCGGCGGGTGATCTCCGCGCGGCGCTGCCACAGCCGGCGAGTCAGTTCGTCCAGGCCCGGTGCGTGGGCGGTGCCGCGACGCAGCAGTTCTTCCAGCGCGCTGCGCGGTGAGCTGCCCTCCATCACGTCTCGACCGACCTGGTCGAGCGCGTCGCGCAGATCCAGTGGTGGCGCCAGCGGATCGGGTCCGTCGTGGTAGGGGCCGTAGGAATAGCGATCGGGGGCTGTCATGTTGTCTCACACCATCGTTCGGTGATCAGGATCCATAGGTGGCGGTGCCGTCCTCGGAATCCTTGGCCAGCTGCCGCCCCAGATACAGTGCCTCCAGGGCGAATTCGACGGCGGCCGCGATCCGGGCGGGAGAATCGGTGGCACCGACCCCCAGCCGGTCGGCGACCTCCTGCAGTACCGGCAATTCCGGTAGCGCCGCGAGCACCTCCTGCCCGGGCACGCGTTCTCCGGTCGTGACGGGATGGCCCGCGCTGACGGCTTCGGCCAGCGGCCGCAGGTCCACTCCGGCCAGGCGACCGCGCGCGGTATCGGCGAAGGCGCGTCGCAGCAGGTGGGTGAGGTGCTCGGTCTCGCGGCCCTCCTCACCCGATTCGAACTCCACCTTGCCGCGTAGGACGGCCGGTACCGACTCCAGATCCACCGGCCGGGCGACCGCGGGCTGCTCCCCGGTCAATGCCGCGCGACGCAGTGCGGCGGCGGCCACGGTCTCCGCGGCGGCGACCGCGAACCGGGCCGATACGCCGGAGCGCTGGTCCACCGCCGAGGATTCGCGCAGCGATCGCACGAATCGCGCCAGCACCTCGATCAGCGGATCGCCGACCTCGGCGACCAGCTCGGCTTCCTGCCGGACCAGTGCGATCTCGGCCTCGACGTCGAGCGGATAGTGGGTGCGGATCTCAGCACCGAAGCGATCCTTCAGCGGGGTGATGATGCGGCCGCGGTTGGTGTAGTCCTCGGGATTGGCGGTGGCGACCAGCAGCACATCCAGCGGCAGGCGCAGCGTGTAGCCGCGCACTTGGATATCGCGTTCCTCCATCACGTTCAGTAGCGCGACCTGAATCCGCTCGGCCAGGTCGGGCAGCTCGTTGAGGGCGACGATGCCGCGGTGGGCGCGCGGCACCAGCCCGAAATGAATGGTTTCCGGATCGCCCAGACTGCGCCCTTCGGCCACCTTCACCGGGTCCACGTCGCCGATCAGATCGCCCACGGAGGTGTCGGGAGTGGCGAGCTTCTCGGCGTATCGCTCGCTGCGATGCCGCCAGGCCACCGGCAGATCGTCACCCAGTTCGGCCGCCAGGCGCCGGCCCGCGGGACTGATCGGCGCGAGCGGGTGTTCGCCGAGTTCGGCGCCGTCGATGACCGGCGTCCACTCGTCCAGCAAGCCCACCAGGGTGCGCAGCAGGCGGGTCTTTCCCTGGCCACGCTCGCCGAGCAGGACCACATCGTGGCCGGCCAGCAGCGCTCGCTCCAGTTGCGGGACGACCGTGCGGTCGAAACCGACGATGCCGGGCCACGGATCGGTTCCCGACCGCAGTGCGGCGAGCAGATTCTCGCGGATCTCGGTTTTCACCCCGCGCGGCTGATAACCGGCGGCGCGCAGTGCGCCCGCGGTGGCGGGCAGATGCTGGGGAACACTCACCACAGCGACGCTACGACGATCCGGCGACTCCGACAACGGCTTCGCTGTTCGCTGCGCGCGGACAGCGCGGATCACCGTGGTCGAACGCTCCGATGCGCGGCTGGTTACGACAAACCGGTTATGCGATGCATCGCACTTCCTGATGTCGATGTCCTGTGGGTGGCCGCTGGAAACCGGGCGTATTCAGCGCCGCCCATCCCCGCCGCGATCCGGAAAACGGCCCTCAACACCACGAAAGCGCAAGAGTGCCACCAGGAATCGACTACCTCACCAGCCACATGTTAATCGTCGCCCCACCCGGGTAGCCGCAGAACAGGTGCAGCGCCGCGCCCGAACCGATGCTGTCTATCGCTGAAGGACGAGATTCGCATGAGCACTCCCGAGACCTCCACTCTGCTGGCACAGTTGCGCGCTGTGCTGACCTTGACCAACACCGAGATCCAGGTGGCCGAGACCCGTATCGCCCAGGCGCGGACCGAGGCGGTGCGCCGGGAACTGTCCGAGAACGCCGACAAGGGGCGTGCCCGCGCGGAGGCGGTCGAGGCGGCGATCCGCGAATTGGGCGGGGTGCCGGAGGTGGTCGGGCCGTTCCTCGGCCGCGCGGTCGCCGCGCTCAAGGCGATGGCCGAACAGGCTCAGCCCTTCGACGAGGCGCTGCTCGGTGACTTGGCCCTGGAACATCAACTGCTCGACCGCGCCCGCTACATCAAGGCCCTGGCGTCCGCCGCCGGGCAGCGCGAGGTGATCGCGTTGGCTCAGCGATTGGTCACCGCGCATTCCGCGACCGTGGAATGGCTGACGACCGTGTTGGCCGAAGATGCCCTGGGCGGCCCGGCGGCATTGCGCCGCACCGCTTTACAGGCCGCCACCGGCACCGCGGTGAAGCTGTTCAACATCCCCGTCACCTGGTCGGCACGCGGCCTGGACCGAGCGCTGGACACCGTGCGCTCCACTCCGCCCGCACTCGGCGACCTGCTCGCCCGCGGGGCACATGCGGGTGATGTGGCCGTCAAAACGCTCTCGGCTTCGCGCGACGCCGCGCTCGAGACCGCCGAGCAGGTCACCCGCCACGAAGGCGCCGACACCGCCGCCCACGCCCTGCATTCGATTCGCACCGCCACCGGCGTCCTCGAACCCGAAGAACTGCCGGTCCGCGAGTACGACGAGTTGAACGTCTCCCAAGCCGTCGCGGCGGTGAAGGAGCTCACCGACCCCGCCGACATCCGCGCGATCGTCGCCTACGAGGAGGCCCGCAAGAACCGCAACGGCGTCGTCTCGGCCGCCCAGACCCGGCTCGCCGCGATCGCCCAGGAGGTCACCGGTCTCAATTGAGCCGGTCCGCTCGGACCGCGGCCGAAGATCCGGACCTTGTCGCCGGCCCGGGCCCGTTCCTCGTCGCATATTCGAGACTCTCGATGCCGGCCGACAGGATCTCGTCGAATCTCGTCGCGATACGCCGCGTCGTCGGGGCGTCGACGGCATCGGTGGCGTATTCGACGAGTCCGTACAGCGCTCGTGGGTGTCCGCCGTCGTCCTTCTCCTCGCTGAGCACGAGGGAGAGGTCCCAGTCGGCGGGGGCGGGTGCCTCGACCGGTTCCCAGGTGGCCGGAAGCCCGGCGCGCCGCAGGTCGGAGGTCGGAATGTTCTGGAACGCCAGGCGGATTCGCAGCCGGTCGCCGATACCCAGCGCATCGGTCAGGAATTCGAACGGTATGTCCTGGTGGTCCATGGCGGCCAGGGTGGTGTCGCGGACCCGCTCGAGCAGAGCCACGAAATCCTGGTGGTCGTCCACCGCGGTCCGGAGCACGAGGAAGTTCGTGAAACGGCCGACCATATCCTCCATACCCACCTCGGTGCGCCCGGCCGTCGGGGCGCAGACGGCGATGTCGTTCCCGTAACCGAACTCGCGGAGGGTGAGCGCGAAGGCGGTGTGAACAACCATGAAGACGCTCGCGTCGTGCGCGGCGGCGAAGCTCACGCTCCGCCGATACCGATCGGGTTCGACGTAGAGGAGGACCCGACCGGCCATCGGCTGCGCAGAGTCCGGGGACCGCGACGGGCCCACGGCCGGGGGCAGCCCGGCGAGGGTGGTGCGCCAGAACGCCAGCTGGGTGTCGGTCACGACACTGGTCTGCGGCTCACCGGTGACGCGGTGCTGCCAGATCGCGTGCTCGGCGTACTGGATCGGCAACGGATCCCACTGCGGCCGGGTGCCGCCGCCACGGGCGTGCAGTGCGGTGGCGAAGTCGTGGATCAGAGGTGCCACGGACCAGCCGTCGGCGGCCATATGGTGCAGCACGATCAGCAGCAGATCGGAGTCGCCGTCGGGATACAGCCGCACCCGCAGCGGCACCTCGGTGCGCAGATCGAACGGCCGCGCGAGGCAGGCGGCGGTGGCGGCCGGGATGTCGTCGGTGACGACGGTCTCGACATCGATGGCCTCGTCGAGGATCAGCTGCTGTCCGGGAAAGACCGTGCGCAGGATCTCGTGACGCGCGGTCAGATCGGCCAGCGCCTGCGCGATGGCCGCTGGAGGTGTCGAGCCGTGCAGCCGGAGCATCATCGCGTACGCGCGGCCGGGTCCCGGCCCGGATTGCTCGCGGTCGTTCAGCTCGAGCAGCCGCCGCTGCGGGTAGGACAGCGGCACCGGCACGGTGCGGACGCTGTCGGCCCGGGCGGGCAGTCCCAACGGTCGGGTCGCGACAGTGGCGAGGCCCGCCACGGTGCGCTGCTGGAATATGTCCTGGACCTGGATGTCCTCGCCCAGAACGTGCCGGATCCGGGAACGCAGCCGCACCGCGCTCAGCGAGTCGCCGCCCATCTGGAAGAAGTCGTCGTCGATGCCGATCTCGGTGAGGCCGAGCACTTCTGCGACGATCGCGGCCAGGGCCCGCTCGCGATCGGTGCGGGGCGCCCGGGCGGTGGACAGCGCCGCGAAGTCGGGGTCCGGCAGGGCCCGGAGGTCGAGCTTGCCGTTGACGGTCATCGGCCAGCTGTCGACCACGGTGATCGCCGCGGGGACCATGTGCTCGGGCAAGTATAGGGCGGCCGCCCGCCGGATGTCGGCCGCGGCGGCGGGGTCGGCGCCGCGGAGGTAGGCCAGCAGCCGGCCGTCCCGGGCGATGACCTTCGCATCTGCACCGCCGCATCGAGTGAGCACGGCCTCGATTTCGCCGGGTTCGATGCGGAATCCGCGCAACTGGAGTTGGTGATCGCTGCGGCGGAGGTATTCCAGCCCTCGAGTGGTGCGGCGGACGAGATCGCCGCATCGGTACATCCGGGCACCGGGCGGGCCGGCCGGATCCGCCACGAACCGTGTGGCGGTGAGGCCCGCTCGGCCGAGATAACCTCGCGCCACCTGGGGTCCGGTTACGTACATCTCGCCCGGTGTGCCGGTCGGCGCCGGATGCAACCGGTCGTCGAGGACATGGGTGCCCACTCCCGGTAGCCCGTGCCCGATGCCGCTTCCGACCGACGCGCCGACGGTCGCCTGCCGGTCGAGCGATCGAATGGTCACGTGCACAGTGGCTTCGGTGATCCCGTACATGTTGACCAGGTGTGGGGAGTCGTCGGCGTATCGCTCGAACCAGCCGGTGAGGGTCGGCGTTTCCAGCGTCTCTCCCCCGAACACCACGTAACGCAATGCGAGCGATGGATCGCCCGCGCGCCGATCGGCCTCGTCGAGTTGACGGAACGCCGACGGGGTCTGACTCGAGACGGTCACCTTTTCCCGAATCAGCAAGTCCCGGAAGGTATCCGGCGAGCGCGAGGTCAGATGGTCGACGACGACCGCGGTACCGCCGGTGCTCAGCGCGCCCCACAACTCCCACACCGCGAAGTCGAAGGCGAAGGAGTGGAAGACCGTCCACACGTCGCCGGCGCCGATATCGAAGTACCGCAGGGCATTCGACAGCAGATGCGCCAGGTTGCGGTGGGTCACCGCCACCCCCTTGGGGACGCCGGTGGATCCCGAGGTGTAGATGACGTAGGCCAGGTCGTCACTCCGGACCGGCACGGGCAGAGCGGCTTGCGCGGGCCCGTTTGCCATGTCTTCGATCAGCAGCACCGGCGTCGAGTCGGCAGGCATGGTCTCGAGCAGCGCCGCACTGGTGATCAGACAGGCAGGGGCGGCATCGGCCACCACGAATTCGAGCCGTGCCCGCGGATAGGACGGATCGAGCGGAAGATAGGCCGCGCCCGCGCGCAGGACCGCCAGCAGGGCGATCGGCATGCGCACCGACCGATCCAACCCGACCGCGACCACCGACCCCGGCCCGACACCCCGGGAGATCAGCAGCCGGGCGAGGGCATCGGCGCGCCGGGACAGTTCGGCGTAGGTGAGCGATTCCGCACCGGCCCGTACGGCGACGTCGTCCGGCCGGTCACGAATCTGCGTGCCCACCAGGTCCAGCACCGTGGTCCGGGCGGGATCTGCGCCGGGAAGGCCCGCGGCGCACGACGTTTCGGCCCCCTCTCCCGGCAACAGCAGATCGATGTCGCCGACCACGGCTGCCGGGTCGGCGACAACGGTCCGCAGGACACTCAGCAGCCGCTCGCCCACGTGCCGCACCGTCCGGTCGTCGAACAGGTCGCGGGAGTAGGAGATCCGGCCGGATACGGAGCCGTCACGGGGATCCTCGCCGAGGACGACGGTGATGTCGAACATTTCGGTCGATGCCGGGATATCGACCGGAGCCACTCGCACACCGGGCAATTCGACGGTCTCGGAGGGAAAGTTCTGGAACGACAACGCAACCTGGAACAGTGGCGACCGCGACGGCTGCCGGGGCAGGTCGAGGGATTCCGCCACCCGGTCGAACGGCAGCTCCGCGTGCGAGAACGCTGCCATGTCGGTATCTCGTTGCCGCACGAGCGCATCGATGAACGTCCGGGTCGGGTCGAACCGGGTTCGCAGCACGAGGGTATTGACGAACATGCCGATCGAATCGTCGAGGGCGGCGATGCCGCGGCCGGCGATCGGCGCGCCGATCGCCACGTCCGAGGCATTCGACAACCGGGCGAGCAACACCGCCAGCGCGGTGTGTACCACCACGAACAGGCTCGCGCCGTGCGCTCGGGCGAGGTCTCGCAGTCCCTGTGCGGTCTCGGCGTCGATGGTCAGGGGCACCGACCCGCCGGCCCGGGACGCCACGATCGGACGTGGGCGATCGGCGGGAAAGGTGGATTCCGACGGCATTCCGGCGAGCGCGTCGCGCCAATAGCGGATCTGCGTGGCGGCTGTACTCCGCGGGTCGTCCTCGGCGCCGAGAACCGCCCGCTGCCAGGAGGTGAAGTCGGCGTACTGGACCGCTGGTCTCTCCCACACCGGCGCCCCGCCCGCGACGCGCGCGGCGTAGGCGGCCATCATGTCACGCGTCAGCGGTCGCGACGACCAGCCGTCGGCGGCGATGTGGTGCGCGACCACGACGAGGACGTGCTCACCAGTGTCGATCCGGAACAGTGCCATCCGCAGCGGCACCTCGGCCGTGACGTCGAAGCCGCCCGAGATCAGATCGTGGATGCGATCGTGGACTTCCCCGCTGCACACCGGCTTCGGGGTCAGGTCCACCACCACGTCGAGGGCGGGCAGGATCAGCTGGTACGGGGTGTCGTCCCGCTTCGGGTACACCGTGCGCAGGGTCTCGTGCCGCGCGATCACGTCGGCGACGGCGCTCTGCAGCGCGGCGACGTCCAGGTCGCCGGTGAGCCGCAGCGCGACCGGGATGTTGTAAGCCGCGGATCCGGTGTCGAGCTGATTGACGATCCACATGCGCCGCTGTGCCGGTGACAGCGGGAGCCGCTCGGGTCGTGGCCCCGGGGTGAGATCGGGCAGACCACCGGAACCGGCGTTCGAGGTGATCCGTGCGGCGAAGCCGGCGACCGTCGGCGCCTCGAAGACCGTTCGTACCGGGATCCGGCTGTCGAGGGTGGCGCCCACCCGCGCCGCCAGCCGGGTGGCGAGCAGCGAATTACCGCCGAGGTCGAAGAAGTCGGCGTCGGCGCCGATTTGTTCCGCGCCGAGCAGTTCGGTGAACGCACCGGCCACGATCTGCTCCACGGGGCCGGTGGGCGCGCGGTATTCGGCGGTGCCGAATACGGGCTCCGGCACCGCTTTTCGATCGAGTTTGCCGTTCGCGTTCAGTGGCAGCGCGTCGAGCACCACGAACGCCGTGGGGATCATGTACGAGGGAATCCGCTCGGACAGTGCCGATTTCACCGCTCCCACCTCGAGGTGATTCCCGGTCGGCACCAGGTAGGCGACCAGCAGGTCACCACGAGGATCGCCGGAGCGAACCAGCACCGCGGCCTGCGCAACACCGGGCACTGCGAGCAATCCGGCTTCGATCTCGCCGAGCTCGATCCGGACGCCGCGAACCTTCACCTGCAGATCGCCACGACCACGGAACTCCAACTGGCCCTGCGGGTTACACGTCACCAGATCGCCGGTGCGGTACATGCGGGCACCGCGCCGGAACGGGTCGGCGACGAAGCGCTCGGCGGTCGAATCGCTGCGGCCGGCATAGCCCCGCGCCAGCTGCGCACCGGCCAGGTAGAGTTCGCCCACCACCCCGCGGGGTACGGGATGCAAGCGTGAATCCAGAACGTACACCCGGCTGTTCCACTCCGGGATGCCGATGGGGACCGAGATGCGGTCGGCGTCGGTCACGGCGTGGCAGGTGATCGAGACGGCCGCCTCGGTCGGGCCGTACAGATTGAACAGCTCCACATCCGGGTAGACGGCGCGGAAGCGTTGCGCCAGCGGTCCGGGCAGGGTTTCCCCGGCCGCGAGCACCCGGCGCAACGCGCCCGAAGCGGCCACCTCGCTCGGGCCACGCCGCCCCTCGGCCGTGACCACCAGGGCATCCAACATCGACGGCACCACGAACACGGTGGTGACACCTTCGCGTCGGATCAGCTCGTCCATATACTCCGCATCCCGATGTCCCTCGGGCGCGGCGATCACAAGCCGGCCACCGCATACCACCGGCGACCAGAACTCCCACACCGACCCGTCGAAGGTCGCCGTCGTCTTCAACAGCATCACGTCATCGGGGCCCAGGCCGAATGCGGCGTTCTTCCACAGCAACTGATTCACGATCGCCGCATGGGGGACCATCACCCCCTTCGGCACACCCGTCGAACCCGATGTGAAGATGACGTACGCCGCGTTCGTTCCCTGTAGCGGAGCGACCCGTTCACGGTCGGTGAGCGGCGCGCCGGGCAGGCTCGACACATCGAGCTCGTCCAGTACCACCACCCGCTGCTCCGCGGTGCGCGGCCGTCGTGTTCGCAGGTCGTCTCCCTCGGTGTCGGGCGCTACCGCTGCCCGACTCTCGTCGAGGCGGGCCCGAGTGGCCGAGTCGGTGAGCAGGCAGACCGGATCCGCGGTGCGGAGAATGGCGCCGATACGTTCCGTGGGCTGGTCCGGATCCACCGGCACGTAGGCGCCGCCGGCGACGCTGACCGCGTACACGGCCACCACCAGGTTCACCGATCGTCCCAACAGCACACCCACCCGTGACTCCGGGCCCACGCCCAGCGAGATCAGATGCCGCGCCAGTCGATTCACCCGTGCGCCCAGCTCCGCGTACGACAGGTCCGCCAGGGCCGTTCGCCGCGGAGCGGCCGATACCGCGCGATCGAACAGGGCGGCCAAGGTCAGCGTGGGGTCGACCTCGTGTGTGGCGCCGGTGCCGCTCGCGGCGATCGCGCGGCGCTCCGGCGCGGTCAGCAGTGGGATCTCACCGACCGGGGCAGCGGGGTGTGCCACGATCTCACCCAGCAGGTGCACGAATCGGTCGGCGAGGACGCGCACCGTCTCGTCGTCGAACAGGTCCCGAGCGAAGACGACGACTCCGTCGATGCCGGCCGCCGCGCCCGACCCGTCGTACCCGTCGGCCACGATCAGATGCAGATCGTATTGGGCGACAGCGACATCCGCCTCGACCGGTGAGACCCGGACATCGGGCAGGTGCAGCACAGTCGGTGGCAGGTTCTGGAACGCCAATCCGACCTGGAACAGCGGATGCCGCGCCGGTGACCGCGGCGGATCCAGTACCTCGACCAGCCGTTCGAACGGCACGTCCGCGTGGGCGAACGCGTGGATATCGGTTTCTCGCTGGCGTGCGAGGAGCGCGCTGAACGGTTCGCTCGCATCGATCCGGGTGCGCAGCACCAGCGTGTTGACGAACATTCCGATGACGCCGTCCAACGCCGCCTCGCCGCGACCCGCTGTCGGGGTGCCGAGGGCGATGTCGTCGGAGCCCGACAAGCGGGCCAGCAGCACCGCGAACGCGGTCTGCACCACCATGAACAGGGTGACGTTTTCGCCGCGCGCCAGGTCGATCAGCGCACGGTGGAGTGCGGCGTCGATGGTGATCGGTACCCGGCCCCCGGTCGCGGACCGGACCGCGGGCCGCGGGCGGTCGGTGGGCAGCTCCAGCTGGTCGGGCAGTCCGTCCAGCGCCCGGATCCAGTACCGGATCTGTTCGGCGGCAAGAGATTCCGGATCATCGTCGTCACCGAGCAGGGTGCGCTGCCAGACAGCGAAGTCCGCGTACTGCATCGGCAGCGGCGCCCAGCGGGGCGCCTCGCCCGCTGTGCGCGCGGCGTAGGCGGTCGTCAGATCGCGAGTGAGCGGCCCCATGGACGATCCGTCGGCGGCGATGTGGTGAACCACCACGGCCAGGATGTGCTCATCCGACTCACTGTCGCGCGTGCCGCCGGTAATCCGGTAGAGCCGGATCCGGATGGGGATGTCGCCGGTGACGTCGAACGGGGCGGCGAAGAACTCGGCGAGCCCGGCCGCCACGTCCTCGGCCGCGATATCGTACGGCGCCGGTTCGGGCACGGCCCGCCCGGGCGGCAGGATGTCCTGAATCGGCCCGGTGCCGGTGTCCGGGTAGACGGTGCGCAGCACTTCGTGCCGGGTGATCAGGTCACCGACCGCGGCGCCGAGCGCGTCGGTGTCGAGTTTTCCGGTCAGGCGCACCGCGACGGGCACGTTGTAGGCGGCGGAGTGCGGGTCGAGCCGATTGAGGATCCACATGCGCTGCTGAGCGGGCGACAGCGGAACCGGGTCGGGGCGCTGCCCGGCGGCCGGCGCCGGCCGAGCATTCGCGCGGGGCCCTGGGTCGACCGCGGCGGCCAGTGTTGCGGCGGTGGGAGTTTCGAAGATCGACCGCACCGGGATCCGAGTACCGAGTGCGGCACCGAGTCGGGCGGCGACGTGGGTAGCCGACAGCGAGTTGCCGCCGAGGGCGAAGAAGTCGTCGTCGGCGCCCACCGAGTGCCGGCCGAGTACCTCACCGAAGACGCCGACCACGAGCTGTTCGGTGAGTGTGGCCGGAGCGCGGAATTCAGCAACGTCGAAGTTCGGTTCCGGCAACGCCTTTCGGTCGAGTTTGCCGTTCACCGTCAGCGGCAGCGCGGCCGAGACCACGAATGCGACCGGGACCATATACGACGGCAGCACCCTGGCGAGCGCCGACTTCACCCCTGGTATATCGATGTCGTCGACGGCGGGCACCAGGTAGGCGGTGAGGCGCTCGGCCGAACGGACCAGCACCGCCGCCTGGGATATCTCGGGCAGCGCCAGTAGTGCCGTTTCGATTTCGCCGAGTTCGATCCGGAACCCGCGGATCTTCACCTGCGAATCACCACGGCCGCGGAACTCCAGCTCACCGTCGCGCTTCCACACCGCCAGATCACCGGTGCGGTACATGCGAGCGCCCGGAACGTAGGGATCGGCGACGAACGCCACCGCGGTCGAATCCGCACGATCGGCATAGCCGCGGGCGACCTGAGCACCACCGACGTACAGCTCGCCCGGTACACCGTCGGGAACCGGGTGCAGCCGCGAATCCAGCACGTACACCCGGCAATTCCACTCCGGCCGGCCGATCGGCACCGACACCCGGTCCCGGTCGGTCACCGGATGCCAGGTGACCGACACCGCCGTCTCCGTCGGCCCGTACAGGTTGAACAGGGCCGTGTCGGGACGCGCGGCACGGAATCGTTGCGCCATCGGCCCTGGCAACGTCTCTCCGATCGCCAGTACCCGGCGCAGGGAACGACCGCCGGAACCCGAGGGCGCGCCGATCCCGCCCAGTGCGCCGGCGAGCAGCACATCCAGCATCGACGGCACCGTGTGCAAGGTGGTCACGCCCGCACGGACGATCAATTCGTTCAGATCCGCCGGATCGCTCTCGGGGTCGGAGATCACCAGCCGGCCTCCGCACACCACGGCCGACCAGAACTCCCATACCGACAGGTCGAAGGTCGCGGTCGTCTTCAGCACCATCACATCGCTCGGGTCGAGGCCGAATGCCTGCGCCTTCCAGAGCAATTGGTTGACGACGGCCGAGTGCGGCACCGCGACCCCCTTCGGCTGCCCCGTCGAGCCGGAGGTGAAGAGGACATACGCGGTGTTCTGCGGTCGCACCGACCCGACGCGCTCACGATCGGTGATCGGTTCGCTCGACACCGTGGACAGCTCCAGTTCGTCGAGCACCACTACTCGTCGCTCACCGGTGGTGCACGGCCCGCATGTCCGCAGGCCCGCCGTTCCGGTATCGGCAGCCGGCTCATCTCGGCCGGCGTCGAGGCGGGCCCGCGTATTCGAGTCGGTGAGTACACAGACCGGCGCCACCGCCCGGAGAATGGCGTCGGCGCGTTCGGCGGGCTGGTCCGGATCCACCGGTACATACGCTCCACCGGAGACCGTCACCGCGTACACCGCGACCACCAGATCCACCGACCGGCGCAGGGCCACACCCACTGGCGATTCCGGGCCGACTCCGAGCGAAATCAGGTGCCGCGCCAGCCGATTCACTCTCTCGCCCAGCTCCGCGTAGGTCAGGTGCCCGCCGTCCGGGTCGAGCAGCGCCACCGCATGGCCGTGCGTCCGCAGCGCGGCGGCCAGCAGGGCCGCCAGGGTTGTCTCCGGGCCGAGCGGGTGCCGGGTCTCGTTGCGTGCCAGCACGATTCCGGCGCGTTCCTCCCGGCCCAGCTGGGTGAGGTCGCCCACAGGTGTCCGCGGGCGGGCCGTGATCTCGGCCAGCGACCGGACGAAGCGCTCGACCAGCAGGCGCACCGTGGCGGGTTCGAACAGATCGGTGGCGTAGGTGAGAAATCCGCTGATCCCGGCCGGCTCACCGGTCGCCCCGTACCTGTCCGCGATGTTCAGATGCAGATCGAATTGCGAAGTGCCCGTGTCGATCACCAGTTCCGACACTTGGAGTCCCGGCAGGCTCAAACGCGTGACCGGAAGGTTCTGGAACGAGAATCCGATCTGGAACAGCGGATGCCGTGCCGTGGACCGCGGCGGGTTGAGCACCTCCACCAGGCGCTCGAACGGCACATCCGAGTGCGCGAACGCCTCGATGTCGGCTGTCCGCTGTCGGGCCAGCACGGCCGTGAAGGGCTCCCCGCTCCGCACCCGAGTCCGGAACACCAGGGTGTTGACGAACATGCCGATGAGATCGTCCAGTTCGGGTTCCCCACGCCCCGCGCTCGGTGTCCCGATCGCGATGTCGCCGGTGCCCGACAACCGCGCCAGCAGCACCGCGAACGCCGTGTGCAACACCATGAACAGCGTCGCGCCTTCCGTGCGCGCCAGTTCGACCAGGCCGCGATGGGTATCGGCGTCGACGGCGACAGCGACCCGCGCCCCGGCGTAGGTCTGCACCGCCGGACGCGGGTGGTCGGCCGGCAGGTCCAATTGGTCCGGCAATTCCGCCAGCTCCCGCCGCCAGTAGGCGATCTGCTCGGCCGCCACCGATTCGGGATCGTCCTCGTCGCCCAGGAGTTCGCGCTGCCAGATGCTGTAGTCGGCATACTGCAGCACCGGCGGCGCCCAATCCGGCGCGGTACCGGCGGCTCGCGCCGCGTAGGCGGTCATCAGGTCGCGCGTCAGCGGCCCCGCCGACCATCCGTCGGCGGAGATGTGGTGGATCACCATCGCCAGCACGTGGTCCCCGGGACCGGAGGTTCCGGAATCCCGGATGTCGATGAGCGCCAAGCGGATCGGCACCTCGGTGGTGACGTCGAATCCGGTCGTGGCCAGCTCCCGCACCGCGGACTCGACACGGTCCGGGGCCGCCGTCCGGAGCGCGAGTGCCGGAACCGCCTGCTCCGGCGGCAGGATCACCTGTACGGGGCCGCTGTCGGTCTGGGGATACACCGTTCGCAGAATCTCGTGACGGGCAACCAGATCCGAGATCGCCAACCGGAGGGCGTCGACATCCAGCACACCGGTCAGCCGCACCGCGGCCGGCATGTTGTATGCGGCGGACTGCCGATCGAACCGGTTCAGGAACCACATCCGTCGCTGCGCCGGTGACAGCGGAATTCGTTCCCGCCGGGCACCGGCTCGCACGGCGCGGCGGCCTCGGCCCGCCCGCTCCTCGGCCCTGCGTGCCAGGGCCGCGACAGTCGGCGCCTCGAATACCAGTCGGACCGGGATCCGGGTATCGAGCGCCGCGCCCAGGCGGGCCACCACGTGGGTCGCGACGAGCGAATTCCCGCCGAGTTCGAAGAAGTCGTCGTCGCGGCCGACATCGTTCGAGAGGCCGAGAACTGCCGCGAACACCTCCGCCACCGTGCGCTCGACCTCGCCGACCGGCGCGCGAAACTCTCGTTGCGACACCGCCGGTTCCGGCAGGGCGTCGCGGTCCAGTTTCCCCACCGGGGTCAACGGCAGCTCGTCCAGGATCACGACGGCCGCGGGGACCATATGACGTGGCAGGCTGCGCCGCGCGTGTTCGATGACGTCGGCCGGGTCGAGCGCTGTGTCGCCGGTGGCCAGTACGTAGGACACGAGAGCCGTGGTGCCGGCCGGGGTGCGCCGGCCGGTGGTCACCGCGAATTCGATCCGGCGGTGCCGCCCGAGGACCGCGTCGATCTCGCCGAGTTCGATGCGGAATCCGCGAATCTTCACCTGGAAGTCGGAACGGCCGACGAACTCGAGGTGCAGCTCTCCCGACACGGCACACCAGCGCACCAGATCGCCGGTGCGGTACATCCGGGCGCCGGCCGCACCCCAGGGGGCCGCCAGGAAGCGCTCGGCTGTCGCGCCGGCGCTGCCCCGGTAGCCGCGGGCCAGCCCGGCGCCGATCAGATACAGCTCACCGGTCACCCCGGGCGGCACCGGACACAGCCGGGAATCGAGCACCAGGGCCCACATGCCGCGCACGGAACGACCGATCGTGACGCGGCGGCCGGCCGTCAGCCGGGTGTAGGAGGACAGGATCGTGGTCTCGGTGGGGCCGTAGAAATTGAACAGGTCGCGTCCTGTCGACCACTTCGCGACCAGTTCCGGGGCAGCCACATCACCACCGATGCCGATGGCGGTCACCTGCTCCAGGCCGTCGGGTTCCATCGTCGCGAGCACGCCGGGGGTGGTCGCGATATGCGTCACTCGTTCGGCGCGCAGGTACGCGGCCAGGTCCGGGCCGCCCACCAGGTCCCGCGGCGCGATCACCAGAGTGGCGCCGGTGTGCAGCGCGCAGAGGTACTCGAGCAGCGACGGATCGAAGTTCGGGGAGCTCAGACCGAGAAACCGATGGCCTGCGGTCAACCGCATGGCGCCGGCCACTTCGGCGACCAGACCGGCCAGACCGGCGTGGGTTACGGAGACCCCCTTGGGTTTTCCCGTCGACCCGGAGGTGTAGATCAGGTACGCGGGATGCGCCGCCCGCACCGGGAGATGCCGGTCGGCGTCGGTAATCGGCCCGGCGGGCCGCGCGGCGCACTGCCGCGCCGTCGCGGGGTCGTCGAGGACCAGCCATTCCACCTCGCCGGGCAGCGTGTCCGCGTAGGTCGAGCTCGTGATGCCCTGTACCGCAGCCGGGTCCGTGAGCATATAGGCGATGCGCTCCGCCGGATGAGCCGGGTCGAGCGGAAGGTAGGCGCCGCCCGCCGCGGCGATCGCCGAGACCGCGACGATCAGGTCGTAGGAGCGCGGCAAGGCCACGGCGACAACGTTTTCCGGACCGACACCGCGGTCGATCAGCAGGCGTGCCAGCCGCGACGAGTCGTCGTCGAGTTCACCGTAGGTGACGGCCCGGCCCGCGTCGCGGACGGCGATCCGCTCGCGGCGCAGGCGCATCCCGTGCGCCAGCAGATCGGGCAGCAGGCCGGTATCCACCGGTCCCGCGGTGAGGGCCCGGTCCTCGGGTCCGGTGGTGAGCATCCGATACTCGTCGGCGAAGAGGATCGGCAGCTCACCGACCGGGGTGTCGGGTTCGGTGGTCGCGGCCGACAGCAATCGCAGGAACCGCTGTCCGAGCACCTCGACCGTGGCCTCGTCGAACAGGTCCCGAGCGTAGGAGAACGACGCCGCCATCCCCGATCCCGGGTCGGAGTTCTCCCGAATCGTGAGGGCCAGATCGAATTTCGCGGTGTCGACGCCGAGATCGAGGGGACGGACTCGTATTCCGTGCAGCTGGAACGAGCTGTCCGGGGTGTTGTCGAACGACAGTGCCACCTGGAACAGCGGATGCCGGGCCGGCGAGCGCTGCGGACGCAGCAGGTCCACCACCTGCTCGAACGGGATGTCGGCGTGGTCGAACGCTGCCAGGTCCGCGGCCTTGGTCCGGGCCAGCAGTGCGGTGAAGGTCTCTTCCGGCGCCACCGTCGTCCGCAGGACCAGAGTGTTGACGAACATGCCGATCAGGTCGTCGAGTTCGGCCGCACCCCGGCCCGCGATCGGCGTACCGACAGCGATATCGGTGCTGCCGGACAGACGGGCCAGCAGGACGGCGTACGCACTGTGCACGACCATGAAAGTGGTCACGTCGTATTCGCGGGCGAGCCGGCGGAGCCGATGGTCCAGTTCGGGACCGATCCGGAACGTCACGCGTCCCCCGCGCAACGAGCGGGCCGGTGGGCGCGGCCGGTCGGTCGGCAGGCTCAGCTCGTCCGGTAGTCCCGCCAGGGTGCGGCGCCAGAATGCCGCCTGCCGGGCCAGCCGACTGTCCGGGTCGTCCGCCGATCCCAGCAGCTCGCGCTGCCAACGGCTGTAGTCGGCGTACTGAACCGGCAACGGTGACCAGGACGGTGCCTCGCCGCGGAGCCGGGAGGAGTAGGCGATCATCAGGTCCCGGGTGAACGGCATCAGCGACCATCCGTCCGCGCTGATGTGGTGCACGACGGCGGCCAGGACGTATTCGGTTGTGCCCGTGTGGAAGAGGCGCAGCCGGAATGGAATCTCGGTGCTGACATCGAATCCGCCGGAAACGACATCGGCTACCGCGGCCGCGACATCGTCGGCGTCGATCGGCCGCGGCGCCAGGTCGATCGGGACCGCTTCCGGTGGCAGCGTCTGCTGCGCCGGACCGTCCGGTGTCTCGGGGTATCGCGTGCGCAGGATCTCGTGGCGGGCGAGGAGATCGCGCGCTGCCCGCTCGAGGGCCCGCACGTTGACCGCGCCGGACAATCGGATCGCCACCGGCATGTTGTCGACCGGCGAAGTGGTGTCGAGCTGGTTCAGCAACCACATGCGCCGCTGGGCGAACGCCAGTGGAACGTGTGCCGGGCGCGGGCGCGACACCAGCGCAGGGCGCGCCGGTTCGGCGGCGATGTGTTCGACGCGCTCGGCCAGAGCGGCGACGGTCGGCGCCTCGAACAGATCCCGTACTGCCAGCCGGATCCCGAGCCCGTCGGTCAGCCGTGCCACGACCTGAGCCCCGACCAGCGAGTTGCCGCCGAGCTCGAAGAAGTTGTCGTCCGAGCCGATGCGTGCGGCGCCGAGAACCGCGCTGAACGCATCGGCGACGGTTCGCTGCGTGGGTGTCGACAGCGGCCGGAACGCGCGGGACGCGAACACCGGGGCCGGCAACGCGGCACGGTCGAGCTTTCCGGAGGCAGTGAGCGGGAGGGCCGCCGCGACGACGATCGCGGACGGCACCAGGCTGGGCGGAAGTACGGCGGTGAGTTCGGCACGCACCGCGGCCGTGTCGATCACCGCCGTTGTGACGACATAGGCGACGAGCTGGTCGCCGAGCCGCTCGTCGGTGTGCACGGCGACGGCCGCCTGCACGATCGACTCCATGCCGGTGAGCACGGATTCGATTTCTCGCGGTTCGATGCGGACCCCGCGCAGTTTCACCTGCAGGTCCGTGCGGCCGAGGTACTCCAGTTCACCGGCCGCGGTCCAGGTCACCAGGTCCCCGGTGCGGTACATCCGCTCGCCGGTGCCGAACGGGTCCGGCACGAACCGTGCCGCGGTCGCAGCGGCGCGGCCGGCGTAGCCGCGCGCGAGTTGCACTCCCGCCAGATACAACTCACCGGCTACCCCGGCCGGAACCGGATGTAACCACGAGTCCAGCACGTACACCCGGGTGCCGGGTATGGGCAGGCCGATCGGCACCGACGCCGTGTCCTGCGCCGTCACCCGGTGGGCGGTGACCTCGATCGCGGCTTCGGTGGGTCCGTACAGGTTGTGCGGACAGGCACCGGTCAGCTCGGTGAGGCGCTGGGCGACGGCCGCCGGCAGTGCCTCACCGGAGGCGAAAACCGCACGCAGGGATGAACATTCACGCACTGTGGGCTCGGCGAGGAACAGCGCCAGCATCGAGGGGACGAAATGAACGACGGTCACCTGTTCAGCCACGATCACCTCGGCGAGGTAGCGGGGATCGCGGTGGCCGTCCGGGCGGGCGAGGACCAGACGCGCTCCACTGCGCAACGGCCCGAACAGTTCCCACACCGACACGTCGAAGCTCACCGGCGTCTTCTGCAGCACCGTGTCGGCGGCGGTGAGCTCGTAGCCGACCGGCATCCACGACATCCGGTTCGCGACGGCCGCGTGGCTGACCGCAACGCCCTTCGGGCGGCCGGTCGACCCGGAGGTGAAGATCACGTAAGCGGTATTCGACTGCCGCAGTGGGGATTTCCGGTCCGCGTCGGTCAGTGGCGCGGCGGAGTACGGCGACAGATCCACCCGATCAATTTCGACGATCCCGGCGTCGCCGGCGGTGCCGGGGCGATCCCGGCTGCTGGTCAGCACACACACCGGCCGGGTGTCCGCCACCACATAGCGAGTGCGATCGACCGGATGATCGGGATCGAGGGGAACGAACGCGCCGCCCGCCTCAGCGATCGCGTGGACGGCGACCACCAGGTCGACCGAACGGCGCAGATGCACGGCGACCATCGACTCCGGGCCGACGCCGACCCGCACCAGATACCGGGCCAGACGATGCACACGGGAGGCGAGTTCGGAGTAGGACAGCCTCTCGCCTTCGAACGTCACCGCGGTCGCGCCGGGCGTGCGGCGGGCCTGGACGGCCAACGCCGACGCGAGCGTCGGGGGATCCGCTGCCGGTGCGCCGGCCGGGCGAAGGCCACTGCCGAGGTCGAGGAGTCGCCGCCGTTCCCGATCGCCGGTAACGGGGATCGACCACACCGGGTCCTCGGCGTCGGCGTGCACGAACCGGGCGAAGTATTCCAGGAGACGGTCGTGGTATCGCCGCACCTCGTCGTCGGCATCCAGTCCGGCGCGAGCCTCCAGATCCACCCGGTACCGCGGTGCGGCGGCCGACCGGTAGAAGCTGACCGTCAGATCGTCGACGCCCCCGGTGGACAGCACATGTACCTGCCCCGCCGCTGCCCCCAGCCCGATCTCCATGTGCACCGGGCTGACATTGATCCGCGGCCCGGCCGCTGTACCGAAAGGCATACCGGCAGTGGCTGTTTCACGACGAATGTCCTCGTAACGGTATCGCTGGTGACGCAGTGCCCCGGTGACCGCGAGCCGAACCGCGCGCAGCAACTCCGAGATCGTCGTACGACGGCCCACCTCGAGGCGCAAAGGGACGATATTCGACAGCATGCCCGCCGACCGGCGCAGAACCGCCGTCGTGCGGGCGGCGACAGGCAGGCTCAGGATCACATCACCCCTACCCGACAGGTGGGCCAGATATCCCGCGGAGGCGGCGATGAAGAGTTCGGATTCGGAGGCGCCGAGCCGCTCGGCCGCTGGACGCACCGACTCCGATACCGCTTGCGGCAGTTCGGTTCCGAGGTTCACCGTCTCCGCCGCGCCGCGGCCGCCCAGCGGCATCGGCATCGCCGGCTCCCGATGGTCCGCGAGCCGTTGCCGCCAATACGCACGATCGGTCTCGAACCGACTGCTGTTGCGATACGCGAGATCGGAGTCGACCAGATCGCGCAGATTCCCGGCGGCGAGCGGCTGCGGCTCACCGCCGGTGAGCATCGCCGTGTACAGATGGGCGGTGCGTTGAATCAGGTTCATCGCACCGAAACCGTCCAGCACGATGTGGTGCGCCGCCAGGTACCAGAACCAGCGCCGGTCGCCGACCCGGAGGAACGCCGTGCGAATCAGTCGTTCCCGCAGAATATCGATGTGCCGCAGCGAATCTCGCCGCATCCACGCGTGTGCTTCGGCTGCCGGGTCGGCCGATTCCCGTAGGTCGACGTAATCCACCGGGGTATACGCGTCCGGGTCCACGACCTGGTACGGCTCATCGTCCTGGATTCCGATCCGCACGTAGCCCGAGCCCATTTCGAGCCCGGCGGTGCGCCCGGCGCGTTCGAGGACGACGATGTCGAGGTCTCCGACGACCTCTATGTACATCGCGATCGTCATCGACGCGTCGAGCAACCGAGAAGAATGCCACACCCCCAGTTGCGCCGCCGTGAGCGGAAGCCTTTCGTGCCGCACCGATTCGGTGCCGCCGGTGGGCCGGGAATTGCCGATGGAGCTGACCACGCTTTGTCCTGCCACGAAACGAATGAGTGAAAGAATTCCCCGACCGCGCTCACCCTAACCGCTCGAACCCCCCGGCCGCGTGCCCCGGATTCCATGGGCGAAACGCGGGCAATCCACCTCTGTGGCGAACCTCGAACGACGGCCCCGCGCAGTTGTCACCGGGAGCACGGAGCTCGGCGAGTTGCCGGGAGCCGAGCGCTCGCGGGGACAAACGACATCACATATTGCTGTCGATGGCCGGAACGCCCGCCGGCAGGCCCGGCGCGCCCTCCCCCGGCGACGGCGGCGGACAGGTACCGCCGAGTTGGTAGGCCGCCATGGAAATCGAACCGGCGCAATGACCTTCGACGATCGGCACGAGCGGTTCCGAATCGGCCAGACCCGCGATATACAGCAGCGGCAGGTAGTGATCCGGAGTCGGGACCGCGGCGGCGAAATCGGGATGGGCGTCGAGCGCGGCGGCGTCGGCCGGCGAGCTGGTCAGCACCTCGCGCGCGGCCTCGTCGAATCGCAGGGCCCAGTCGTAACCGTCGTCCGGTATTCCGAAATCGACGGCACGCAGATTGTGCACGATGTTGCCGCTGCCGACGATCAGTACACCGTCGGACCGCAGCGGTGCCAGTTTGCGCCCGAGTTCGAGGTGGTAGTCCAGCGGCTCGAAGGCGTTGAGCGACAGCTGCACCACCGGAACGGAGGCGTCCGGGAAGGCGTGCACGAGCACCGACCAGGTGCCGTGGTCCAGACCCCAGCTGTCGGTATCGCAGCCGACCCACTGCGGATGCGCCACATCGGCGACCTGATCGGCCAGTTCGGGCAGACCGGGAGCCGGATACCGCACGGCGAACAGTTCGTCCGGAAAGCCGTAGAAGTCGTGGATGGTGCGCGGGCGCGGCATCGCCGTGACCGCGGTGGCGTTGGTGTACCAGTGCGCGGAGACGACCAGAATCGCGCGCGGGCGCGGCACCGAACGTCCGACCGCCGCCCAGGCCTCGGTGTAGCGATTGCGGTCGAGCGCGTTCATGGGGTTGCCGTGACCGAGGAAGACAGCGGGCATCGGATCCGGCGACATCGGAGCACTCCTGTCGTAGGCGCGGGCGCTACCGCCGCGGAATCAGTCGGCCGGCAGTTCCACCCCGTCGGCGGCGACCTTGGCGGCCACCTCCTCGGGGAAGATGTTGCGGAACAGGTAGAGGTCCTGTCCCAGCCGCCAGCCCGGAGCCAGCGCCACCGCGTACCGCTCGAAATAGCCCAGCTGCTTGCCCATCAGCAGCAACTGTTGCGGGCCCGACGCACCCCGTCGCTTCCCGAATTCCACCAGGCGGGCCGCGACCTTACCCATATCCAGCTGTGCCAGCTTGCCCGACAGCACGGGCGCCAGCGCGGTGGCCAGCTGCCGTCCGATGGTGGCGTCGTCCTCGGCGTCACCGTCGACGAGATCCAGCTCGCGCAGCGCCCGCGCGACCGGCCGGAAATCGCCGTCGATGGCGCTGGCGTGGAACAGTGCGCGCACGAAGGCGCGCCACTGCGGAGTCATTGTGCCGACGATGCCGAAATCGAGCATCGCGGCACGACCGTCGTCCAGCAGCCACAGATTGCCGGCATGCACGTCGCCGTGGAAGAGTCCGTGTACCACAACGCTTTCCACCCACGCCTTGACCAGGCGGCGGATCAGCAGTTCGGGATCGGGATGAACGGCGCGAATATCGTCGAAGCGGTCCAGCGGCATACCTCGCATCCGCTCCATGCACAGCACCCGGGGACCGCAGTACTCCCAATACACCTCGGGGATCGCGACGCCGGCATTGTCGCCGAACGCGGCCAGATCGGCGCGGGCCTGGGCCTGATTCCGGGCCTCGTTGCGGAAATCCAGCTCGGCCACGGTGGTGTCGTACAGATCCCGCACCACGCCCTCGGCATTGGCGATCCGTGCATTCTCCGATCGCTTGGTCAGCACCCCGGCCAGCCGGTAGGCCGCGCGCAGATCGACGATCATGCGGCGCGCGATATCCGGGCGCTGGATCTTCAATACCGCGGGCCGGCCGTCGGCGAGCACACAGGCGTGCACCTGCGCCACCGACGCCGCCGACAGCGGGGTGTCGTCGAATTCGCGGAACAGCTCCTCGACCGGGGCGCCGAGATCGGCCTCGATCACCGCGCGGGCGTCGGTGGAGGGGAACGGCGGCACATCGTCGAGGCAGCGCAGGCAGGCATCGGCGAGTTCGTCGGGAAACGAGGCCGGTGACGAGGCGATGAGCTGGCCCAGCTTGACGAACATCGGGCCCAGCACCTCGAAGCCGTCGACCGTCCCGTCCGCCATCGCGCGGCGGCGCCGCGCGGGACGCATCCCCTCACGCAGCACTCGACGGGCCACCCGACTACCGATCACCGTGCCGATGGCGGCGGTGCGCCGGAATTCGGAGAAGCCGAATTTCTCCAGCGGGGGTACCGGCGGTGGCGTGTCCGCACCGGACCCGGCTGCGGTCTCGGTGGCCGCCGTCACCGCTGGTCTCCGCCGACCGCCTGCTGACCTGCCCGAATCATTCGTCGCGACCGTCCCATCGTCGTAAGCGTAAGTGCACAGTCTACGTCCGCCCCGCCGGCTCGCCCGTGGACGCGGCCGACCGCGAGCGCGGCGTGGATATTGGCGGGCAGCATCACCGCGAACAGCGCCACCACACCGAGTGCGGCCCGGCGGCGGGTCGCGGTGAGTGCCATCCCGGCGGCGCCCAGCAGTTCCAGCACACCGGTCGGATACACCATGGCGTCTACACCATGGCGTCGGGGAAGGGAACAGGCGGCGGCACCATCGGCACCAGATCGCCGTGAGTGGGTGCGGGACCGCCGGCCAGCGCGTCCGGCAGAAAGTGGGTGGTACCGGTCATTACCAGCATCGCCGCCAGCGCATGGGGCGGCGCAACTGTGCCAGGTGGCGAAGCGCCGGACGCCGAGAGCGCCGGCCAGTCGCAGGATCAGCAGGACGGCGCCGAGGAGGAACAGGGTCTGCATGTCATACCTTCGGGAATGGCGTAGCGAATGTCGCGACTGTGGTCATGGCCCCAGCATCGGCCCAGATACCAGGGAATCGACAGCCATACGACGCACATCGGTGAAATCCGACATCGGATAGGATTCCGCGGTGGATTCCCATACCACCCTGGACGAGCTGGATCACCGGCTGATCCATGCCCTGCAACTCGACGCGCGCGCCCCGTTCAGCCGGATCGCGGTCGTACTGGGCGTTTCGGACCAGACGATCGCGCGCCGGTACCGCAGACTGCGGACCACGAACGCGCTGCGGGTGGTGGCGGTACCCGACGCCCGGCAGCCCGGACATGTCGAATGGCTGGTCCGCATCCAGTGCGCCCCCGCGGCGGCCGCGGGTATGGCCGCCGGCCTGGCTCGCCGTAGCGATGTCTCCTGGGTCACCATCACCTCCGGCGGCGCCGAGATCACCTGTATCGCGCGGACCCGCTCACAACGACACAGCGACGACCTGTTCCTGCAGAAGCTCTCCCGCACACCACGGTTGGTGAGTATCACCGCGCACCGGCTGCTGCGTTACCTGGTCGGTGTGGGCGGCTGGTCGGCCCGCACCTCGGCGCTGACCCCCGACCAGGTCGCGGCGCTGACCCCGGTCCGCGCCGCGACCAGGCCGATCGAGCCGTCCGAGGCCGACGAGAGATTGATCCGGGCGCTGGCCCGCGACGCGCGAGCGGATTACCGGACACTGGTCACGGCGAGCGGATATCCCGAATCGACCGTGCGCCGGCGCATCGATCAACTCCTCGATTCCGGTGCGATGTACTACGACGTCGATCTCGATCCGGCCGCACTCGGCTACGAGATCGAGGCCATGCTGTGGCTCACGATCTCCCCCGCCCAGCTCGGCGAGATGGCCTCAGCACTGCGGACCCACACCGAGATCGCCTTCGCCGCGGCCACCACCGGCCCCACCAATGTGGTCGCCTTCACCGCCGCCCGGGACGCCGACGCCCTGTTCGACTATCTGGCCACCGACCTGGGCGCCCTGCCCGGACTGCAGCGAGTGGAGACCGCACCGATCATGCGCACGGTCAAACGCGCCGGCGCCACATTCCTGCCGTGAACCGGCCGCACTGTCACGCGGCGATACCCAGCCCGGCCGCCAGTACCGGCCACGAGCGCTTCAGCGCATCCTGCCAGTAGCCCCACGAGTGGGTGCCGGTCGGCTGGAAATCGAAGGTCGCCGGAATTCCCAGCTCCCCCAGCCGGCTCGCGAGATTGTGCGTGCACCAATCGGCCGCCGCCTCGATCACCCCGCCGATCACCAACTGGTCCAGATATCCGCGCGGACCGGGTTGCATGTGCTCACCGCCGTAGACGTCGTACATACCGGGCACACCGGTTCCGGTGGACACGAACAGGTTCAGCCCGCGCAGTCCATCGGCGTGCACGTACGGATCGTTGGCCACCCACATCGGATCGTCGTCGGGGCCGTACATATTGTCCACATCGCCACCGCCCCAGGTCTGCACCGACAGTTTCACGAACTCCCGGCCCATCGGATCACTGATCTGCGCGCATCCGGAGTAGGCGGCCACCGAGCGATACAGTCCCGGCGCGGCGATCGGTAGTTGCAGCACCGAGGTGCCGGAGGTCGACAGTCCGGCCAGCGCGTTCGCCCCGGTGGTCCGGTACCGCCCGTCGATCAGCGGCGGCAGTTCCGCGGTGAGGAACGTCTTCCATTTGTACACACCGAGTTTCGGATCCGGCGCCCGCCAATCGGTGTAGTAGCTCCAGCGACCGCCGACCGGCTGCACCACGTAGGTCTGCTTACCGGACAGGAAGCCCGCGACGTCGGTATTGCGTTCCCAGGTCGCCGAATCCTGACCGCCGCCCCCGCCGTTGAGCAGATAGAGCACGGGCGCGGCGGAGTCTCGATCCGCCGGCAGCTGCACCTTGACCATGATGTCGGTGTTCATCGCCGCCGAATGCACGCGCAATTGCTCGGTGTGCGGGTCGAGCTGCCAGCTACCGGTGACCGTCGAGCCGTCGGCGGCGGCCGGCTCGGGCTGGGCGCCCGCCGGCGCGGCCGTCGGGACCGCGCCCGTCAGACCGAGGACGACGGCAATGATGCTGCCGCGCATCATCTTTGCGAACATGAGTACTCCTGGAGTGAGGATCGAATCGGCCGCCGATACGACGAGGCCCGCCGGGCGATGCGGTGTGAGGACATCGCCCGGCGGGCGAACCGCCGTGGGTGTGTGCACTCCGAGGCGCGGAGACGAGGTCGGCGTATCCTGCTCCGCGCTGGACCCCACGGCGGCGCGCGGCCCGCCGGAACACGATGGGAATGAAGGGCTTTCGCGTTCCGGCGGGCAGGTTCGAGGGTCAGAACATCGTCAGGGTCACAGCTTCCCACCACCACCCAGCAACCACGGATTGAACGTGCACACCAAACCCGGAGACGCCACCGGATCCAACGCATTCAAAATAATCGACAACGAACGCGGCGAATACATCATCGTCAAATGATCCGACAAATCCTGCTCACACCCGTCCTGCATCGTAATATTCCTCACCGTCGCCCCCGGCCCCGCCTTCAAAAACGTCAAATCATACGGATTCGTCACCTCGTCGTACCGACTCCCCACCACCGTGTAATCCACACCCGGCACCGTATCCCCACCCGCATTCAACTGATTCACAAAATCCGAACCGATCGTCTGCTGAATCCCCGAATGACCCACGAAGATCTCCACCAAACCCAGCACATCGATCCCGAAATTATTCACCGCACGACCCAACGCACCGATCCCGTCCAACGACGTCCCATGATTCGTCGCACCGAACGTGATCTCACGACGCACCTTCCCCGCACCACCATCGAACTTCAGATACCACCGCGACATCGCACCCCCCTGCGAATGCGCCACGATATCCACCTTCCCCGACCCCGTCGCCGCCAACACCCGATCCACGAACTCCGCCAACTGCTTCGACGAATCCTGGATATACCCCGTCCCGTTCGCCCCCGGCAACACCGAACCCAAACCACCCCCCTGAATCACATTCGACCTACCATAATTGAACGTGAACACGCAATAACCCGCATCCTTGATCGGCTGCGACACAAACGAAAAATTGTCATACGCGTTCTCCCACGTACCATGCACCAACACCACCGGCTCCGGATGCGCCGCACTCGGCTTACAATTCCAATCATTGGCCCCCGGCGGCGCCACATCCGGATGCAACAACCCATACCCGAACGCCGCCAAGAACGACGACTGCCCCGGCCCGAACCCCACCGTGTCACTCGACATCCCACCCGACGACCCCGAACTCGACCCCGACCCCCCATAACAATCCCCCGACCCGTTCCCCGACCCCGCACCACTACCCGACGTACACGCCGACCCCGTCCCCGAACTCCCCGAATCCGCCACCGCACGCGCAGCCGGATCCTTCAAACCACGCGTGATCAACTCCGCCAACTGCCGCTCCCGCGCCTGATCACCCGGCGACGCGGTCGGATCGGCCTGGGCGGAGGGGCCCGCGAGGCCCAGGGCCGACAGCGAGATCACCGCCGCGAACACGGCATAGCGCGGCCAACGGCGAATGGTGGGCCTCATACGTGAACCTTTCGTCAGAACATCGGTGTTCTTCGTCGCGGTGGCGAGGGCGCGCCTCGGCACCGGAACCGACCTCAGACGCTAAAGTCGCGTACGAGTTGGCGATACCGGCTCGACCGGTGTCTTCGGAATCTCACGAGTGACCGATCACGTCACAGTGAAGTTGCACAAGCGCAGCGGGAAAGAACGCGGCCGGGAAACGATTACAAATCCCGGCATCGGTACCGTCACAACACAAATGGCATTCGAGCCGTGAAAATTCCAGCGATACAACCAATTACGACCCGATCACGAAAACATATCGGATTATCGAAACCGCGTTGTCCGCACCGGCCCGGGGCACGTCCCCACGTGACACGGCCCCCACATCGTCTGGAGTCCTGATGCCCGGCACTCGTACGTCCTTCCGGCTCAACGGAATTCGTCTCGTCGCCGCTACCGCGCTGGTCGTCGGCGCCCTCACCGCGGCAGTCGCTCCCCTCGCCGCCGCCGATCCGCTCTCCGACGCGGTCGGCGCTATCGAACAGCTCGGCGCCGTCGCGGATCCACTGCCTTTGATGCCTACCCCGCACGGCCCGGGCACCGCGATCGTGGTGCTGGGCTACGGCCTGCTGCCCGACGGCAGCATGCGCCCCGAACTCATCGCCCGCCTGCAGGCCGCACTCGTCCAGGCGATGGTGTCGCCGGCCTCACCGATCATCGTGACGGGTGGCAATCCGCAGGCCGGCACCACCGAGGCCGATGCGATGGCGCGCTGGCTCATCGCCCACTCCATTGCCCCCGAACGGATCCACATCGAAAGCCGGGCCTCCGATACGGTCCAGAACGCCGTCAATTCGGCGGAGCTGATGCACGCCCTCGGCGCCGCTGACGCCGTGGTGGTCACCTCCGCCGACCATATGCCCCGCGCGGTAGCCGATTTCGTCGATGCCGGAGTACCGGTGGTGGGCACCGTCAGCCCACAGGACCTCCCGCTCGGGGTGCTGACCGCCTTCGGCCCACTGGAATGATCCGCGCGCTCCCGGCGGCGGGTCGGGCACTCAGCGCGGACCCCATGTCCGCGAGATCCCCAGGCCCGCCGCCAGTGCGTCCCAGGCCGAGGGCAGGGCGGCGGTGAAGTCCGGCCAGGAGTGGGTCCCCGCGGGGAGATAGCGCACGGTCGCCGGGATATCGAGCTGGCTCAATCGCGCGGCGAAGCGTTCGGTGCAGGTGCGCGCACCCGCTTCCAGAGCCACGCCACCGCCCGCCGAGCGCAGCGCGCCGGCCACATCGTGTGCCGTGGCGATCACGCCCAGATCCGGCGGGCTCGGCAAACCGGTGGCCGCCGACAGGTAGATCGGTGTCCCGCGCAAATCCTCGGCGCGGAGATAGCTGTCGTGCGCCGCCCATTCCGGCGAATTCGGCGGGCCCCACAGATTCTCGGGGTTGCCGCCGCGCGAGGCGACCGTGATACGGGTGACCGCTTGGCCGACCTCGTCGGAGGTGGAGTAACAGCCGCTGATCCCCGCCACCGCGCGATAGAAGCCGCGATGGCGCTGGGCCAGCATCATCGCGGCCTGTGCTCCCATCGATACGCCGGCGACAGCCCGGCGGCCGTCGGAACGCAGGTACTTCTCCACGATCGGCGGTAATTCGTCGACCAGAAAGGTTTCCCAGCGATTCAGTCCGAGGGTGCCGTCGTAGTGATCCCAGTCGGTGTACATACTGCCCACGCCGCCTCCGGGCAGGACTACATCGACCGGCTTACCCGCGAAGAACCGCGCGGCGTCACCATCGGTGAGCCAGCCGGAGGTCGGTCCGCCCTCCACACCGTCGAGCAGGTAGAGCGTGGGCCGGGGTTCGGTATCCGCCCCGTGCAGCACATCGATCGGCACCACGCGCCGCATGGCGGCCGATGCCACATACAACCGGTCCCAGCCGGGCCGCTGATTCTCGCTCCGTACCAGTGTGGTTCGGGTCACCGCGGGATCCACGGCCGGTGCGGGCACGGGTACCGGCGCCGGATCGGCGGACACCGATGCCGACACCATCGCGGTAGCGGCCACCGCCGCGGCCACACTCAGCGCCGCACGGCCGAGCACCGGCGCTGTCCGGCCGGTTCGTGGGCTCACGCGTACTCCTCGGTGCGAGAGTCGGTGCCGAGATCGAAGGCCAGCAATGCCAGGCTGGCGCGAGCGATACCGTCCGGGCGAGCCAACTCGATACCTGTCAGCCGTTCGATCCGCCGGACCCGATGCGAAAGACTGTTGGGGTGTATCGCGAGCCGCCCAGCGGTCGACTTGCGATCCAGTCCCGAGTCTACGTACGCCCGAAGAGTTTCCAGCAGTTCCGGATACGGTGTCAGCGGGCTCAGCACCGCCGCGAGATGATCTCGTGCCGGTCCCGGCCTGGTCAATTGGTATTCCACCGCCACATCGGCGATGTCGTAGAGTCCCGGCGGGCGGCCCAGCGCACGCACCAACTCCAGCAATTCGTGTGCCTGCGCCGCGAGTTCCGGAATGCGCGCGGTCACCCCGGTGACCACGGCCGCGGTCAACGGTACCGAGGCCGCCGCCGACAGGACCTCGAGGGTATCGGCGGTGAGAACCGGCGCATCGATGCGCGCGGTCGCACCGGAGTCCGCGGGAACCAGGATGGTGCCGCCGTCGACCGACAGCAACGACAGTGCCCGGGAACCCAGCACAGGCGCGAGCGCACTCTGCAACCGTCGCAGTTTTCGGCGCGCGACGGTCTCGGCATTGCGCCGCGGATCGGTTTCGCCCGGATGTGGCGCGATCGACAGCGCCACCACCTGGTAGGACGGCGCGACGGCGATTCCGGTGCGGCGCGCCAGAGCTGCCCGGCCGTGCCCGCTCAGCAGTGCGGTCACCAAGGTCTGGGCGGCGGTCTGATGATGCCGGGCGGCACACCGATGTTCGTCGAGATAGGCGGCCGAGGTGGCCACGGTCACCGTCTCGAGCAGCCGCAGGGCCTGGTCGGCGTCGGCGATCAGATTCCCGCCGTCGCCGCGACCGTCGGCGAGATCGATGAATGCCGTCCGTACCGCCTCGTGGTAGGCCCGCAGCACGGTGTCGAGATCGACACCCTCGCGCGCCCACGCTCCCGCGCGACCGACGAGCTCGGCCAAGCGCGTGGCGTCGGCCGGCACCGGATCGGGTTCGACCACGAGATCTGCGGCCAGTGCGAGGCATTCACGCACGCCGACGCCGAGCTCGGCGGTGGTATCGGTGCGGGTGACGGGGGCCTCGGCGCCCGCACCGCGAGTCAGGGTCGCCGCCAGGCTGGGTGCGGATGGTGTCATCGGGTCGCTCCAGAATCTTTCCCCGCGCGAGGTGTGCCCACCGGATGCCCTGGGGTGAAGGTGCACCCGGCGGACGGTTCCACTGCTACGCACAGTCACCACGTCGAGGAAGGGGTTGGAAGTCCTGGTGCCGCAGCTCGAGCTGTACGTCGTGAGCGGCAAATTCGAGTCTCGGGCGCCGCTCATCGGTGGCCGGCCCGACGCCGCACTGTCGACCTCCTTATCTCCCGAAGGTGCGGTGCGTCGGTGCCGAACGCGGCACCGTCCGCGCAAAAACCGGTGCCGCGTTCATATCACGGTACGGCCACGAATTCGCGTCGAGTCCGGGTCGTCGTTGATCCGATGACAATTCATGAACCGCACCGAGGGCGGCTGGGGTCCGGACACAAAAGCCCGTCGCTGTGAATGCGCGCAGTGCCGATCAGCATTCGTCTGGTGCGGGCGCACCCTGCAACCGTTGATCGACCCAGCTCATCGCCTCCGGATATCCGAGCCCGGCCGCGATGATGTGTTCGCCCGGCACACTG
Source organism: Nocardia spumae (assembly GCF_020733635.1). Lineage (NCBI taxonomy): Bacteria > Bacillati > Actinomycetota > Actinomycetes > Mycobacteriales > Nocardiaceae > Nocardia > Nocardia spumae. The sequence goes on from NZ_JAJFZL010000001.1 coordinate 4,225,064, forward strand.
CGGTATATCGCTGCCACACCCATCGAACACTGATCGTGGTAGAGCTCACGCGCACCGGCGGCCGGAATCCAGAATTCCTGTTCGCCGTTGTAGACGTAGAGCGGTACAGCCGATTTCATGCCCTGCATGCGCGTGACCCGGTAGATGTCGCCGGCCAGCGCGCTGTGCAGCGGATCAGGACTGTCCGCGGCGATATCGATGGGAAGCGACAGCACGCCGGGGACGGCGAATACACCCGCACAGGTGTCCTTGAGCGGCGACAGCGCCGCCCAGCGCGCGAGATTGTTCATCCGTGCCAGGATTTCGGGCCGCTCCCGTCCGACGCCGAAGGTGGCGGCCAGGAACACCCCGGATGCCAGATTGGCGTTCATGCTCGTCGACAGGATCTGATAGTCGGCGGGCACTCCGCCGAGGGCGGCCCCGACCACGACCGACGCCAGCTCCGGTGCGTAGGAATCGATCAGCGCCACCGCACCGCGGGTGGCGATGGCACCGCCGGAGTATCCGTGCATCGCGTATCGGCTGTTGCCGAAGTCGGCCGGCAGCGCCGAGCGCACCGCGCGAATCGAATCGAGTACCGCGTGCCCGGCGACGAAGGGTTCGGCATACGCCATCCGCGGACCCTCGTGATCGGGGATCAGCACCGCGTAGCCGCGCAACAACGCCAATTGGGTTGTCGGTGGGACGAAATCGGTGGTGCCGGTATCACCGGTGAATCCGTGCGCGAGCGTGTAGCCGGGCGTGCACTTGCGGCCCAGCGCATCGATCGGCAGATTGTTCACCAGCACTGGCCGCGTGCCGGGACCCGCCCAGGGCGCTGCCGGAACGGCCAGTGTCGCAGTGGCATACGACGGCCCGTCATGGGCGTCGGTGGTGCGGAATTTCAGCTGCAGCGCGCGCTGTACCGGGACCACCAGCAACGGCGCCGCGGTCGGGGTCACATCGCGGGTGGTGATCACGTCGCCGGGACGGAACCGGTCCAGATCCGCGGGCCAGTCGTCCACCATCGGATCGCCCACCGGCGAAGGCATCACCGCGTCCTGCAGCCGGGCCAGATCCGGGGATACCCCGGCCTCGACACCGGCGGCCTGCTCCGGAGCCGGGATGGGAGGTGGCGGAATCAGGGCATCGATCCACCGTTGCAACGGCGACTGTTCCGATCCCGTCGCCGGATCGGGCGTCGCCGGATTCGGCACCGGTCCCGACGGTAACGATATGGAGGGTAACGGCAACGCGGGCAAGGGTATCGGCGGCTGTGCCGTCGCGGTCCCCCACACGGGACCACAACCGATCAGCAGCATCGCGACCAGAGCATGCCGGATTCGCATGGCGCACCCCCACTAGAGCTCACCCCTGGTCTCCAAGTGCGCGCCCCGACCCGGGTTCCGCACCGAACCAAGTGTGTCGAGACTACCGGCGCGGATCCGGTTGCCCCACTGGCGTGTTCGGATCGTGCGCGGTGCGAGTCCGCTTCGAGACCGAACCGCCGGCGCGGCCCCCGCGGTCAGCAGTTGCTGGGCACCGGCTGCGCGTGCATCCGGCCATCCAGCCAGCCCAGGACCTGCGGCAAGCCCAGGACCGCGGCGGTGAGGTGGTCCGGTACCGGAATCGCCTCCGACTGCACCGTGACGCCGGCCTGGCACCAGCGCCGATCGGTGTTGACGATGGAGTCGACCGGAATGAGCCCGTCGATCGGCGAATGCCATTCGAAGATGGGCATATTCGGCACACTGTCGGTGTAGAGCTCGAGACTGTTGTCCTCGACCACCTTGCGCGCGACCGGATCCTCGGTCATCGAGGTGGTCTTGGCGAACTCGGTCACACCGTGTCCCGCACCGGTCGCCAGCAGGCCGTTGGTGCAGCTGTCGGCCATGGCCTTGCGTGCGGTCAGGCCCTTGTCGTTGAGCTGATCCGAGATCGGGAACCGGTCGGGATACTCACGTTCGAGGCCGAGCCCGGCAGCGAATGCCAGACCGAAGGCCGGATGCGACCCGTAGCCCAAGCCCTCCAGCATCTTCACCATGTTCATCGGCACCCCTCCGGCCGCCGCGCCGGAGATGCGCAGTTCGGGCGCATAGACCGGGGCGAGCGCGGCCGCCCACGCGGTGGCCATCCCGCCGCCGGAGTAGCCGGCCATCGCCACCGGGCTGTGCTCGAGCTTCAGTCCCGCGGCGCGCTGCACCGCGCGGATGCCGTCGAGAGTGATCTGGCCGCCCAGTCGCGCCGCGCCGTAGGCGAACTGCGGCCCGAGATGGTCGGGCATCGCGATACTCCACCCACGCTGCAGCACCACGTTGTAGGCCGGGGCCTCACGCACCATCAGATCCGGGTTGTTGGTGTAGAGCGTGTGGGAGATACCGCATTCGGTGCCCAGCCCGTTGATGATGGTCTGATAGGACAGCAACGGCCCGTCGGCCGCGCGATTGCGGGGCGTCAGCACGGTGGTGGTCGCCGCGATCGGCTTGCCCTCGGAGTTGGTGGAGCGGAACTTGATCAGCGTGATGTCGGTATCGGGGAAAATGGGCAGCGCCGGTAGCGTTTTGGTCGCCAGGACATCGCCCGGGTGATGCTCGGCGATATCCGCGGGCGCCGCGTAGAACGGGTCCGGATCCGGCGCCGGGTAGATCGGTTGCGCCGGTGCGGAAGTCGTGGCGGCGGCGATCAGCAGCAGTGTGCCGGCGGCGACGCACAGCGCCCGCCGGACCGCGGTAAGGCCCATGAGCCAACAGACTATCGGGCGCGCGGAGGGCACCGAAATCCGACCGGCGCGTCCTGACAAATCACAAGACGCGCGCGCGAGCCCCTGTGTTACGCGATGAATTCCGGACTGAAACCTGTTCGGGTTACCGGCGAGTACGTAGCTTCGATCCTGCACCGATGCAAAGGAGCACGGCCATGGACATTCCCCATCCGGTCCCCGAAGCGCCCACCCGCCGGATCACCGTCTACTTCGACGGCACCGGTCCCGGCGACGAGCTCGTGCTCGAATACGCCGCCACGCGAGCCGAAGCCTGGGAGTTCGCCGCCGCGGCCGTGCATTCCGGACTGGCGGTCACCGTCGACGGCATGATCCGCCCCGGATTGCGCCCGCTACCGTGCCGCCGATTGTGGCACTGAGGAACGTCTCACAGTCCGGGAGCCTGTGAGGAATCACAACAACATGTCGACCTGGTTCGATTTCGGCACAGACGATTCGTGAAGCGCCCTCGCTTTCCGGGACGACAGTTAGCGTTAATCGCCGGAACAGATAGTTCGGGAGCGGAAGGAGTCAGCGATGACAGTCGACAGCGCGAGCCGATCGAGTCTCACCTTCTCGGGACGGCCGATGTCGTCGCCGTTGAGGGATGTATGGTCCCTGTCCCGGCACATGGTCGGCCACTTCGTCGAAAACGTCGCACCCTGCGGCACCCTGCCCGGCGACGCCATCCACGGCGACATCACCACCATCACCCGCACCTGCCTCGAACTCGCCATCAGCCTCCTCGACGGCCGCGACATCCCCGAAAAAACCGAACGCCTCAAAGACGCCGCCGCCGCCTGGGCCCGCGAAGGCGTCCCCATCGACACCATCCACCACGCCATCCACGAAGGCTTCAAAATCGGCTTCGACCTCGTCGTCACCAACGCCACCACCAAAAACACCAGCAATACCGGCAGCACCACCAGCGCGAGCACCGAACCCACACTCACCCTCACCCACACCGACTACACCAACCTCCTCCAAGGCGCCAAACTCCTCGTCGAAATCCTCGACACCATGACCACCGCCGTCTCCCACGCCTACGTCCGCGAACTCCGCGCCGTCGTCTCCGAACACCACAACGCCGTCCACACCCTCACCTCAGCACTCCTCGGCGGCCACCCCACCAGCACCATGGCCCGCGAATGCGGCATCGAAATCGCCGACAACTACCACATCCTCGCCCTCCACATCCCCCCACACCCCGACCAACACAACCCCCACCTCGACCCCACCATCATCGCCCGCCGCAAACTCCGACGCATCCAAGCCGCCCTCGCCACCACCACCCACACCACCACACTCTCCCTCCTGTCCACCGACGGCGGCACCCTGCTCATCCCCACCACCCACACCACACCCACCGACCTCGACCCCCTCATCACCCACCTCTCCCACGCCGCCCGCGTCCCCATCACCGCCACCACCACAACCACCACCACCACCGACATCCCCACCGCCACCGACCAAACCCACCAACTCCTCGACATGGTCACCCGCCTCGAATCCATCCCCGGCCTCTACCGATTCGACGACCTCGCCCTCGAATACCAACTCACCCGCCCCGGCCCCGGACGCGACCACCTCGGCACCCTCCTCAACCCCCTCGACCACCACCCCGAACTCCTCACCACCCTCCAAACCCACATCGCCAACAACCTCAACCGACAACGCACCGCCCGACTCCTCCACGTCCACACCAACACCGTCGACTACCGACTCAAACGCATCGCCCAACTCACCGGCTTCGACCCCACCCAAGCCAGCGGACTCTGGTACCTCCGCTCCGCCCTCGTCGCACGCACCTACACCACCAACTGAAAGCACAGGTGAAAGAACGTTTTCCGGACCAGGTGCGGAATCTCCGAGTCCGCTTGCCAGACCACCTCATTGGGGGTAAGTCTTCGAGGGTGACAGTCGATCGGGCGCAGACGTCGTCGCGCCGGCGTAACTGGGAAGAACTGCCCCCGGCCACCCGGGCGGCAGTCGAAGCGGTGACCGGGCCGGTCGTGCGGGCCGATTCGGTGATCGCCGGATTCAGCAGTCAGTTGGCCACGGTGATCGAGACCGCGCGGGGCCGCACGTTCATCAAGGGTGTGCCGCAACGAGATCCGGAGGTCTGGACCCAGCACCGCGAGGCCACCCTCGCCCGGCATGTCACTCCGGTGGGCCCGCGACTGGAATGGCAGATCGCGGCGGGCGGCTGGAATCTGCTCGGATTCGAGTTCGTCGCAGGGCATTTCGCCGACTTCCGCGTCGACTCCGACCTCGAGGCCACCGCTGCCGCGATGGCGGCGCTGGGCCGGTTGCGCTGCCCCGGCGAGATCGAGCTCAAGGACGCCGAGGTCCGCTGGGGCTCCTATCTCGACGCGGACGCCGACACCGCGGTCTTCGCCGGCGACGCACTCCTGCACACGGACTGGAACTACAGCAACGTCATCATCGACGAACCCGCCGGCGCCCGGCTCGTGGACTGGCCGTGGGCGACCCGCGGCGCCGCGTGGATCGACCCCGGCTGCTGGATCGTCTGGCTGATCTTCGCCGGGCACGAGCCGGCGACGGCCGAGACGTGGGCGGCCCGAGTCCCCGCCTGGCACAACGCCTCCGAGCGGGACCTGCGGATATTCTCCGGCGCGCTGGCCGCCGAATGGACCGCGACGGCCAATCGACGCCCCAACATCTGGACCCACGGCCTCCGCGACGCGGCCCGCCGATGGGCCGACCACCGCGGCCGTTGATCCGCCTGCGCCGAGCCGCGGGTCAGGACCGGACGCCGCTCGCCGCGGCGATCACGCCATCCAGGTGACCTGCCGTGATCTGCCGGGCGGCATTGGAGACCGCGGTGATCATCGCGCTGCCGAACGCGCCGTCGCGATCGAACAGCGTGGCCGTGCCGGCCGCGATACCGTGCCGGCTCAGGTGGTTATCGGCCTCCACCCCGATCTCGGTGCCCTCGGGCATCCGCACCAGGGCCAGTGTCAGATCGGTATTGATGAATCCCACACCGGCACTGGACCAGTTGGTGACCATACTGGTCTGCTCGGCGGCCATCGCCGCCACGACGAACGGCGACGGCCGTTCACCGTCGACCACATGCACCGGATGCTGCCAGCTGCGCTTGCGGCTGCCGTTCTCATGTTCCGACGGCACCCGGGACCATTGCGCCGATTCGTCACTGTGCCACAGCGGGGCGGTGGGCCCGTCCGACGGTGGCGCCACCTCCAGCGACGGCGGCATCGGCTGCTGCTCCCGGGTCCAGATCTCGCCCGGAGGTTGCTCGGACGGCTGCAGCAGGACCACCGAAGCGCGCGCCGCGGGTTCGCCGTCCTGGGTCACGACCGCATCTGCCAGCCGAATCCGTTTACCGCTACGCACGCGGGTGGTGGCGACCGACAACTCACGCATGCGGGCCGGCTTGAACAGGTCGACGGTCAGGCGCACCGGTACGAATCCGTCAGTGGCGTGCTCGGTGTCCAGCGCACGCGCCAGCAGTCCGCACAGCGCCGGTCCTACCACCTGATCGGCCGACCACTGGCTGGCCGCCATCGGGTGCGGGGCGAACCCCTGCCCGTCGACCGCGAAGTATCCCTGCGACCCGTCCATTGCGCGTGCCCGTCTCCTCTGGTCGCCGTACCGGCGCGCGCCCTCGTTCCGGCCGCCTCCGCGACAGCCCGCGCTCGCCGGCGGCGACTGATCTTGCTGCTCATGGCAGATATAGCACGCCCCGTCACAACCAGCGCGCCGAGCTATGCTGCCATAACACATATATTTTCCGTTTGAACCACCCGTCCGGTCCGCTCGGAAACAGCGCAGCAAGCCATTCGCGGGATCGGCCTGGCATGATCAGGATGTTATCGTCGCCGCTATCGTGATCGGCATCCGGCGCATCCCGCAAACGACGGCCGTGGCGGTCGTTCGCAGCAACTCGTCAGCACCCGAAATCCTTGCCCTGACCGGCGATTCGATGTTGCAGATGTGCTTGCATACGATCTGGACAGCGACCTAGACTCGAGCTGCAAGTCAAAGCAGGGGACTACCCGTGAGCCGCAGGGTGAACCGGAAGCCAATTTTCGCAGAAGGAAATCGTGCGGCCTGGCGTCAGGGGCGCACGTATGAACCAGCCAATGAGTCTCGGCCGGATCGGTCTGATGGATCGGGACCGGAGCGAGTCTCACCTCTATTCGCGGGAAACCGCAACATGTTTCGTCATCGACGCGGTCGAGTCCACGGGCGCGGCGACACGGGACGATTTCGATATCGATCGCATCGTTGCCACTGCACACGCACTGGTCAACGATTGGGATTTCGACGTGATGCAACCGGAAGCCTTCTGGCGCATCGCATCCAGTTGTATCAAGCAGTAATCGAACACGACAGTGGCCGCCGACCTTCGGGTCGGCGGCCACTGTTGTCTTATCGGTGATCGTGCCGCAGGCGGCCTAGTCCTGATCGGGCAGCTCGGCCGCCGCCTGCTTCATCATCTCGCGCGAACGCTCCGGCGGTTCGGCCTGCACGCTGAGGCGATCCATGACCTGCCGGTACAGCTCGAGATCCTGCTGGCGATCCAAATACAGCGCGCTGGTGAGCTGTTCGAGATACACGATATCCGGCAGCTCGGGCTCGGCGAAGCGCAGCATCGTGAACGAGCTGCCCGCGGCCGCATGCCCACCGGCCGCGTACGGCAGCACCTGAATCGTCACGTTCGGCTTACTGGAAACCTCCACCAGGTGGTCGAGCTGATCACGAAGCACCTGCCGGCCGCCGATAGGACGGTGCAGCACCGCTTCGTCGATCACCGCCCAGAGGGTCGGCGCCCCGGGACGATCCAGGATTTCCTGGCGCTTCCGGCGCAGTTCCACCCGGCGCGCGGCCTCGGCGTTCTCATGACCGAGCGCCACCACCGAGCGGGTGTACTCCTCGGTTTGCAGCAGGCCGGGCACCAACTGCCCCTCGAAGGTGCGAATGGACTTCGAGGCATGCTCCAGACCCAGGTAGGTCTCGAACCATTGCGGCAGTAGGTCGTTGTAGCGGTGCCACCATCCCGGCTGGTTCGCCTTGCTCACCAGATCGAGGAACAGCTCGCGATCCTCGTCGTCGGTGACGCCGTAGAGCGTCAGCAGATCGCGAACATCGCGTTCCTTGAATCCGGTGCGCCCCAACTCGAGTCGGCTGATCTTGGCGTGTGAGCCACGAATGTGCTCACCAGCCGCCTCGCGGGTGATGTTGGCGCCTTCCCGCAGTTTGCGGAGCTGTCCACCGACCGCGATCCGAAGCGCTGTCGGGCCGCGTTCGGCGACAAGCGAATCCACACGGCCGATCCGGACGGGCTCTGCCATCATGAGGTTTACTCCGATGCTCGACGATCACCGGCAATGAGGGTACAGCCATCGAGTGCAGCTGGTCGAACATCAGGTAACCCTGCCTCGTCGCGTACCGACACCGCGCCGAGTGCCATGCTACCGCCGATCACGCCAGATCGTCGAACTCTCCGCTCTTCGCGCCGCGGAGGAACGCGTCGATCTCCGGGCGGGTGTAGACGAGGACCGCGCCCTCGGGATCACGCGAGTTACGAACGGCAACCAGGCCATTGGACAAATCGGCCAATTCGACACAGTTCCCGCTCGGATTGCTGAACGTGCTCTTGCGCCACCCGGCCTCGGACAGGCGGCCGGCGGCAGTGGCAGTGGCAGTGGAATCGGTCATGACTGTCTCCAGGTCTCGTGGTGGCCGAGTCCGGCCGCGATGGCCGGTTCTCGGCGATTCCGGATGATCGGGCCGATGCCAATCTTCAGCCCTTGCATATGTTCGAGCAAATGTACTTGCATTTGAAACCGACGGTTTGAACGATAGCACGCAGATTGGCCCGGATCGAGCGCTCCGGGAAAAGAGAAAAAACCAAGGGCGACATGGACTTTTCCATTGACTCGTCATCTTTCGAACACGCCGTGAACCGCCCGAAAACACTGTCCAACCGGTCTGTTTTTCGGCCCGTTCACGGTGCCCATCCGCCCTGTGGCGCAACGAATCCGACGTACCGACGACTGTGCAGATGTACTTGCATTTGCTTCTTGCATCGCCGTAAACTCGATCGCACGCCATGGCCGGACCACACCGGAGCAGGCAGGCCGGCAGCAGCGGGAGGCCGTGGCGCGATATCGCTTCCGCATCCTCTCGCCAACGGTCAGGGCATCCCATGAACCAACTGCTTCAGCATTCCGGTACATGCGAGCACAGCACGTCCGAGCGCCGCGCGACCGGCGCCGATCCGGCCGGTGACTGCGCCACCGAACCCCACGGACTGACCTACCCCCGTGCTCGCGCGATTCTCCATGCGCACGACCGGCATATGACCTGCCGGCAGTGGATCGCCGCGGCGGCGTATCTGTCCGCCGGCCTCGACGACGAGTAGTCGAGGCGTTTCGACGAGCATTCGTCAAGACGGCTGAACGTCTCGAAACCGGTCGACGACACCGAGTTTCCGCGTCGGCGCTCGCAATCGTCTGTCCCCGGGCCTGTTCCGGGATCTAGGATGGTCGGTGATCGCACCACACCCTCTCGAGAACGAGCACATCATGATGCTTCTCGCGGTGCACGACGTCATAGTGGCCCAAGTCGGCAATCCGACGCCCGAAACTCCTCCGGCGGCGGACAAACTCCTGCAGCTGGTGCGCTACTTCACCTGGTTCATGCTGCTTTCGGGTACCAGCGCGATCATCTTCGCCGGCGGCCGGTTCGCCTGGGAGAAGTGGAGCGGCGGACGACTGGACTCGCCGAAGATGGTGGCCGGAGCGCTCGTCGGAGGCGCCATGGCCACGAGCGCCGGTACGATCATGAATTCCATTCTCGGGCAGTAGATTCCGACAATCCGGACGAATACCCCAGGTCGCCTGCGGATTCGTCCGCCATCTCGGCAATTGTGCCGCGGTACCGCACAATGGGAGCCGGATGAAGCTCGGCCCGAGGACATCATGAATACACGCGTCACCCTGCTGATCGCCGCGATGATCGCGGCACCGTTGTCGACCGGTGGGTGCGCCCACCACCATTCGTCGCCGGTGAGCCCGGCCGCCCACCCGGCGCCGCTGGCCCGGAAGGACGCTCCCGCGCCCGGCCCGGGGCCTTCCGGAACCTACACCGTGGCGCCACAGCCGGCGCCCGGCAGCTGCCACTACGGCAAGACCGGCGGTAACCAGCCACTTCCCGATCCCCGGTGCACGCCGGGGGCGATCAATCCGAAGGTGACCCCGGAAACGATCCGGTCGACCATCTGCGTGGGCGGATATACCCAATCCATCCGGCCACCGGCATCGATCACGGACCGGGAGAAGCGGGCCAATGCCCAATCCTATGGCTACACCGGTGATCTGCGCGATGCCGAATACGACCACCTGATCTCCCTGGAACTCGGTGGCGATCCGAACGATCCGCGCAATCTATGGGTCGAACCACCCTCGCCCGACCACCGCTCCGGGGCCGGTCCGCGCAACCCCAAGGACACGGTGGAGAACCAGCTGCACGAACTCGTGTGCTCCGGCGCCGTCGGACTGGCGGACGCGCAGAGCGCCATCGCCGCCGACTGGACCACCGCGCTGGCCGCGGTCGGGCACCCCGGCGGAAAGTAGTCGCTTCGCGGTGATTTCGCGGCGCTCAGCTCGCTGCGGCCTCGCGCCGGCCCACCAGCCGGTTCACGATCGGGTATCCGGCGCACACCAGCACCGCCCACACCAGGCCCACGATCAGCGCGGTGCGGCCGCTGTCGGTCCAGAACAGCAGCACCACGACCAGGCCGAGAAACAGCAGCGCCAGCACCGAGGTGACCGGAGCGCCCGGCAGGCGGTAGTCACTGGCGGGCAGCACGCCGCGGCGCACCCGGACACGGTAGATGAGGTGGCAGACCAGGATCATGCCCCAGACGAAGATGATGCCGATGGTCGACACCGAGGTGATGTAGTTGAACGCCTTGTCCGGTGAGATGACATTGACGACCACGCCGATCACCATCATCGCCGCCGACAACACGATGCCGGCCCAGGGCACCCTGCGGGCACTGAGCCCGCCCAGCGAGCTCGGCGCCTCACCACGCAGCGACAGACTGCGCACCATCCGGCCGGTGGAGTAGATACCGGAGTTACACGACGACAGCGCCGCGGTCAGCAGCACGAAATTGATGATGCCGGCCGCACCGGGAATGCCGATCTGCTCGAACACCTCGACGAACGGGCTGCGGCCGGAATGGAACACCCGCCAGCTCGACACCGACATGATGACGATCAGCGCGCCGACGTAGAACAGCCCGATACGCAAGGGCAGTGAGTTGATCGCCCGGCGCAGCGTCCGGCGCGGATCGGCTGCCTCCCCCGCGGTGACGCCCACCAACTCGACGCCCACATAGGCGAACAACACGATCTGCAAGGCCAGCAGCGCCTGCCCGAATCCGTTGGGGAACACCCCGCCCTCGGACCACAGATTGGTCACCGTGGGATCGGGTGCGTGGCCGAAACCGAAGATCAGCACACCGATTCCGATGAGGATCATCGCCACGATCGCGGTCACCTTGATCGTGGAGAACCAGAATTCGCCCTCACCGAACAGTTTCACCGAGATCAGGTTCGCGGCGAACAGCACACCCAGCACCACCAGCGCCGTCACCCACTCCGGGACCGCGAACCAATACTTGACGTACTTGCCGGCCACGGTGATCTCGGCCATGCAGGTCGCGACCCACACCGCCCAGTAGGTCCAGCCGGTGACGAAACCCGCGAAGCGGCCCAGGAATTCGTGCGCGTACTCGCCGAAGCTGCCCGACACCGGCCGGTAGGTGAGCAACTCCCCCAGCGCGCGCATGATCACGAAGATCGCCAGACCGGCTGCCAGATAGCACAGGATCAGCGCCGGGCCGGCCTGTTCGATGGCGCCACCGGAGCCGTAGAACAGACCCGTGCCGATCGCCCCGCCGATGGCGATCATCTGGATGGTGCGCGGGTTGAGGCCGCGCTGATAGCCCTCTTCACCCGCGGTGGCGAGCGCCGGCGTACCCGTCGGCTCCGGTTTCCGGTCGGTCGTCATATCGCAGCACCGTACCGGGTCCGGCCGCAGGTGCGACTCCAGCGACCACGCAGTGAACTAGCTCACACCCCTTGCCTCGATTTAGTTGTGGTCTCACAATCATTGTGTGCCTACAACTAATTCGGCGCCGAGTTCACGCCACAAGACGATCGTGCTGGTCACCTGCTGTCTGAGCCTGCTGATCTCGTCGATGGACGCGACCATCGTGAACGTCGCGATACCAACCATTCGCTCGGACATGGACGCACCGCTGTCACGCCTGCAGTGGATCGTCGATATCTACACGCTGACGCTCGCCAGCCTTCTCATGCTCTCCGGCGCCACCGCCGACCGCTTCGGACGTAAGCGCATGTTCCGCATCGGACTGGCCGTCTTCGCGCTCGGCTCACTGCTGTGCAGCCTGGCCCCGACCATCGATCTTCTGATCGGCGCGCGGTTCGTGCAGGCGATCGGCGGATCCATGCTGAATCCCATCGCGATGTCGATCATCACCACGGTCTTCACCGGGCGGATGGAGCGAGCGCGCGCGGTCGGCGTATGGGGTGGTGTGGTTGGCATCTCCACCGCGCTGGGCCCCATGGTCGGCGGTGTGCTGATCGATGCGCTGGGATGGCAGTCGGTGTTCTGGATAAACCTGCCGATCTGCGCGATCGCGCTGGTACTGACCACGATCTTCGTCCCGGAATCGAAATCGGCGACGGCTCGCGGTATCGATCCGCTGGGCCAGGGGCTGGCGATCGTCGTGATGTTCACGCTGGTCTTCGGGCTGATCGAACACCAGCCGGAAATCCTCGCGGTGACCGCTGTGGCCCTGGCCGGATTCGTCTACGTCGAGTGGCGGCATCACTCGCCGTTCATCGACCTGCGCTTCTTCCGCAGTGTCCCGTTCTCGGCGGCCACCCTGACCGCGGTCTGCGCATTCGCCGGGTTGGGCGCTTTCCTGTTCAGCGCCTCGCTGTATCTCCAAGGGGTCCGGCACTACTCGGCCGTGCACACCGGACTGCTGTATCTGCCGATGGCCCTGGGCATGCTGATCTGTTCACCGCTGTCGGGGCGGATGGTCGGGCGCCACGGAACGCGGCCGTCGCTGGTGGTGGCCGGCACGCTGCTGGCGGTCGCGGCCGCGTTGCTGACGACCTTGCGGGCCGATACCCCGATCTGGCAGCTGATCGTCATGTTCGCGATCTTCGGCATCGGATTCGGCATGGTCAACGCCCCCATCACGACGGCCGCCGTGAGCGGGATGCCGCTCGACCGGGCCGGAGCCGCGGCGGCGGTGGCCTCCACCAGCCGTCAGGTCGGGGTGAGCGTCGGTGTGGCCTTGTGCGGTCTGCTCACCGGGGCGGGACTGTGGTGGGTGGTCGCCGCCCTGGCCGCCTGCATCGTGGCACTGGGCATCGGCGCCAACACCGCGTGGGCGCTACGCTCGCGCGACCGAATCGCTCCCCTGCTCGAACACAAGGTGCCCGTCCATGCTCGATGAACCCCCGTCCCCCCAGCCGGTGTCGTCCGCAGCACCGACTCCCGAGGAGGTCTGGCTGCTGCTGACCCATATCGTCCAGGACACCCGCGATCCGTGGAAGCGCGCGGTCACCGAGCGGATAGGCATGCCTTTCAGCAGGTTCCGTGTCCTGCGCCGGTTGCTGCCCGGACCGCTGCAGCTCAAGGAGCTGGCCCGCAGCGCCGCCATGGACGCGCCGGCCACCACGGTGGTGGTCAACGATCTCGAACAGCGTGGGCTGGTGGCGCGCGAGATGGATCCGGCCGATCGGCGCTCGAAACTGGTCACCATCACCGACGCCGGCCGCGAGGTGGTCGCAGCGGCCAAGGCCACCCCGGATCCGCCGCCGCCCACCCTGTCGTCGCTGTCTGCCGACCAGTTGCGGACCCTGCGCGATCTTCTCGGCCTGCTCTAGGCTCGACGGCGTGGCCGAAGAGAAAACTCCGGAGTGGGCGCCGGGCCTGTCGTCGGGCTTCGAGCTGGGCACCGACGGGCCGCGCGTGATCATGGTCGGCATCGATGGTTCGGACGCCTCCTGGCGGGCGACCTCCTACGCCGCCGGTCTGGCTCGGCGGCAGAACGCCCTGCTGGCAATGATTTACGTGCAACCGTGGATGGCCATGGCCGGCGCCTACGGCGTCGATGTGCAGGGCGCGACCGCCGAGGTGGCCGAGGATCTGGCCCGCCAGATTCGCGAACACGCGGAGAAGGTCGAGGACGTCTACCGCATCCGCTGGAAGTTCATCACCCGCCGCGGCGATCCGTTCACGGTGTTGTCCGAGGTAGCCGACGAACTGAAGGCCGACGGTGTGGTGGTCGGCGCCTCGGAGAAGGCCGGACATCGAATCATCGGATCGGTCGCGGTGCGTCTGGTGAAAGCCGGACGCTGGCCGGTTACAGTCGTGCCCTGAGGCCCACCTCGCGTCTCGGGTGATTGAGACGCCGCATCGGGGGAATCCGCCGGAACGAGACCGTTGAGGAAGGGATTTTCCATATGTTGATTCGCCGCCTGGCCCGTCCGCTGCTCGCATCGGTATTCGTCGTCGACGGCATCGACACTCTGATGCATCCCGAATCACGAACGCAGGCCGCCACCACCCTGGTGTCCCATGGTGAGCAGCGCCTGCCGGATTCGGTATCGGCCAAACTCCCGGGCGACCCGGCGAAGGTCGTCCGGATCAACGCCGTCGTCCGGGTCGGCGCCGGAACCTTGCTGGCGCTCGGCCGTGCGCCTCGCCTGTCCGCCCTGGCCCTGGCGGCGAGCGTGGTTCCGGCCACCGTCACCGAGCAGGATTTCTGGAACGAATCCGATCCGCAGCATCGGGCCGCCAAACGCACCGCGTTCCTCAAGGACGTCGGGCTACTGGGCGGGCTGCTGATCGCGTCCGCCGATACCGAGGGCAAACCCTCGCTGGGCTGGCGCGGCCGGCGTGCCGCCCGCCGGGCCGCCGCCGCCCTGCCGTTCACCGCCACGACGACCGAGACCGTGCGCGATCGGCTGCAGCAGCAGGCCGTTCGCGGCAAGGAACTCGCCGCCGTGGCCGCCGACCGCGGCGCCGATCTGGCCGCCGTGGCCCAGTCACGCGGCGGTGAGATCGCCGAGGTAGCACGCGAACACGGCACCGAATGGGCGGATCTGGCCCGTAACCGCGGCGCCGAGCTGGCCGGGAACGCCCTCGACCATCGTGGTGAGTGGGCCGAGACGGCCAAACGCCACGGCGAGACCCTCGCCGCGGCCGCCCGTGAACACGGCGAGGACCTGGCCGAGATCGCCAAACGCAAGGGCACCGAGTTCGCCGCCACCGCCGGTGATCACCGTGGCGACTGGGCAGAGATCGCGCGGGCCCGCGGCGCCGAATGGGCCGAGGCCGCTCGCGAACACGGCGGCGAATGGGCCGAGGCCGCCAAGCATCGTGGTGCGGTGTTGTCCCACCTGGCCCGCGAGCGCGCCGAACACGCGGCCGAGACCGCGCGGCAGCGGCTCAACGAGGCCCGCGCGCACGAGTAGGCGCATCAGGCGATCCGCGCGGCGCGGGCGATCAGGCCTCGGTGAGGAACGCGGTGAGTTCGGCGGCCACGGCGTCGGGCCGGTCCAGCATAGAGAGCACATAGGCGTCGTCGAGCTCGACCAGCCGCCCCTGGGGCAGCAGTTCGGCGAGCCGGCGCCCGTGGCCGCGCGGCATCACCTTGCCCGCCGAGGACCACAGCACCAGCGACCTGCCCGGGAATTTGCGCAGCGCATCGGTATTCGCGATCAGCTGCTCCGGCGGCGGTAGCGACAGTCCGTACTTCCGGATATCGCGGCGGATCGCCGGCTCGCGCATCGCCGGCGTGGTCCAGCCGTCCATCAGGTCGTCGGGCAGCGGGCGGCGGGCCATCCGGCCGAACAGGAACGGTGCCCGGCGCAACCACCCGATGCGCAGCTGCCGCAGCGCGAGCGACAACCCGCCGGGTATCCGCGCGGCGAGCACCGCCAGTTTGCCGGGTACTCCCGGCGGGAAGTTGTCGAAGGCCTCGCAGGGCAGGGCCACCAGCTGCGAGACACGTTCGTCGAGGCCGTAGGCGGTGAGGAACAGTCCCCCGCCCCAGTCCGAGTGCACGAGAGTGACGTCGTCGAGATCGAGGGCGGCGAGGAAGTCCGCGATGATCGCGTTCAATCCGGGCAGGCTCAGATCGGCGTCGGCGCGCATCGGCTCGGGGTGGGCCCCCAGGGGCAGCACCGGCCGCAGATATCGAAATCCGCTGGGCAGCAGCGGCATCACCCGATCCCACACGGTGTGATCCATGATCAATCCGTGCAGCAGGACCACCGGCGGGCCCTGCCCCTCGTCGGCGTAATGAATCGGCCCGGCAGCGACGTCGATCACCGGCATATCGGCCCACCTCCGCATCGCCCGCTATCCGGGCCTTGGAAAATCGCTCTCACCTGCTAGAACACTCGCTCTAGAGCGTTTGTTCTAGTATGGGAGCATGCCCGAGATCGTGTCAAGCCCGACCGCCGAGCGCATCGTCACCGCGACCGCGGAGTTGATGCGGCGGCAGGGGTACGGCGCCACCAGCGTCAAACAGATCACCACGGCCGCACATGCCCCCATCGGCTCGCTGTATCACCATTTCCCGCAGGGAAAACAGCAGATCGCGGCAGCGGCGCTGCGCACCAGCGGTGCCGCCTACATCCAGCTGCTTCCGCTGTTGATGGACCCCCATCCGGATCTGCGCGAGGCGGTCGTCGCGGCGTTCACCGCGGCCGCCGAACAGATCGAGCAGTCCGGGTGGATGAACATGTGCCCGGTCGGCACGGTGGCCGGCGAGGTCGCCGACAGCGAACCGGCATTGCGCGAGGTCACCGCCGAGGTGATCGACTCCTGGATCGATCAGGGCGGTGCGTATTTCCGGTCACGCGGCCTCGCGGCGACGGCGGCGCACGACTTCGTGATCGCGGTGCTGGGCGCCCTCGAGGGTTCGTTCATCCTCAGCCGCACCCTGCGATCGACCACACCGCTCGCCTCGGCCGGGCAGGCGATGGCGGCCTACCTCGACACCCTGCCCAGGGAGTAGCCGTCCGCGAGAGTCGTTCAGCCCACGGTGAATTCGGCGGAGGTGCCGGTGAACGGGGTCGTCACGGCGCCGTCGCGCCGGTCGCCGCGATACTCGATGCGGTACCGGCCGGCCTCGGCCCGATCGGGCACCGTCCAGTGCACGGCGACCAGCGAGGCCGCGGGCTGCCCGGACGGCCGCGACCAGTGCAGTTCGGTGCACCAGTCGTTGTCGTCGAAGACCGGCCGCCACCCTGATCCCTCGGCCCGCTGCACCTCGAAATACGTAGCGCCGGTGTGGAAATCATTGTTCGGATGGGCACCACAGAACTCCACGGTGACGGTATCACCGCGCCCGTAACCCGGCTTCGGAGCCGTCACCACCTCACCGAACGCCCGGCCGGCCATCGGCATATCGGCGGGCACCGGTGGCAGCAGATTCGGCTGCGGGCCGGAGTTCCAATCAAGCGGCGCGGGCCCCCGCCCGAGATCGGTGCGCGCGGCGACCGCACGAGCCAGTCGATCGAATTCCTGCACATAGGCTGGTAGCGTCCACCGGCCGTAGAGGGTCTCGCCGCCCTCGTACTGCTGCGACGCGTACTCTTCCGGAGTCGTCACATAACCGCAGTAGCCGTTCGAATATCCCTGCAGCAGTACATTTTCCAGCGGGACCGACAGCGCGTGCGCCACCACCCGCCGGATCCGCAGGCCCGAAACCACGGTGTACTCCGCCGGGCCCGAAGCCAGCACCAGATCTCCGATGCGCAGGATCTGGATGGGCACGGTCAGCGGCACCCACGGGCGTGGCGGCAGTACACCGAGCGGCGCGACGATCAGCTTGGGCGCCTGCGCATCCCGCATCCACCCCTCGATCGGCCCGTCGAGCCCACCGAGGGCCGCAATCACCGGATTGGCCTCGCCCTCCTGCAGGAACGATAGCTGGGTCTTCCAGTTGTCCTCCGAACTCGTCGCCGCCGCGGCGGCACCCATCATCGCGGGGGCGGTGCGGGCGGGCTTGCCGTCAGGGGTATAGGAGCCGTCGATCGCGATGTCGGCCATGTTCAGGTACCGCAGCGCGGCATCGACTCCCCCGCTGCCCATCGGTCGCGCCGTATCGAAAGCCGCACGCCCGGCCTGATATTGGCGCTCGCCGATCAATGCGCAGTTGGCGCGGTTGTCCTCGGTGGGGCCGGAGGGATGCCACGGCGTCAGCGCGAGGTTCGGGGTCATATCGCCGGCGTTGGTCTGCGCGAACGCCGCCACGAACGCGGGTGTGCCGGCACCGTGGCGCACGCCCATCTCGTCGTGCTCCCAGCGGTAGCTGGCATAGCCCTTGTTGTCGGCCGAGATCAGCGTGTTGGCGTCGGTCAGCGAGGTGCCGTGGGTCGCGAACCAGGTGATCGCACCGATGTCCTTCGAGCCCTGCCGCAGGCGCAGGACCGTCACCTGCGGGTCGATGGCGTTCGGGAATTCCGCCTTGTCCTCGGGCGGGTTCAGGTCGAAGGCCACCCGGGAGCGGTTGGCGGAGGCGTCGTGAAGTTCGCCGTGCCCGAGCGACAGCGTGCCGGGCGCCAGATTCTCGTGCGCGGCCACGAGTGCGGCGACGATGCCGTCGACCTCGGCCTGATGGGAGTTGCCCTGAAATCCGTACGCGGCCAGCGAATACGCGTATTCGCGCGCGGTGCCACCACAGGAGTTGTGATTGTGCGTGGCGTTGAGATTGACATTGCGTTCGGTGTACAGCCCGCCGAAACGCTGTGCCAGCCGCTGCATCACGGCCAGGTGGACCGACTGGAACAGACAGGCGATATCGGCGCTGACGAACGCCACCCGGTCGCCGGTCGCCTGATCGACCACGACATAGGCCCGCGCCCAGGTCCGCATCAGCAGCCCGGTGGCGACCTGGTCCAGCTCGGAATAGCCCATCATGCCCTGGCCGGCGACCGCGCCGGTGACATCGGCGATTCCGGCGCCGACCAGATACCCCGCCCCCGCATCGGTCGCACGGCCCGGCGACGCCCCCGCGGAGCCGGTCGCCGTCATGCCTGCCGCCACTGCGGCGGTTACGGTACCGGCCAGCATCGATCGCCGGGTAAACGTCACTGATCGCTCCTTCGGTACCGGCCGCCACACCGCGGCCGTCTCGTCCAACCGTGTGCACCGGAGATTACTGGTCACTCGTCCAGTATGCTAGCCCCGATTTCACACCGCCGGTGGCGATCACTCGATCGGCGCGGTCAACGGCAGGGCGATGACCGAGGTACCGACGTGCACGGTGAACGGCCCGGATTCGGTCGCCCACCCCTCCTCGGTCCAATGCTGGAACGACCGCTGCGGCACCGTGATCCGCACCCGGCGCTGCCCGCCGGCCTCGATGGTGACCGCGGCGAACGCGGCCAGCCAGCGCACCGGCCGCTCGATCGCGCTGTCCTCACGCGACAGGTAGACCTGCACGACCTGTTTTCCGGTCCGTTCGCCGATATTGGCCACGCTCACCTCGACCTCGCGGCCCTCGACCACCAGATCGCTCAGTTCCCAGACCGTGTAGCCGAGCCCGTGACCGAACGGGTAGGCCGGTTGCACCCCCTCGCGCAGCCAGGCCCGGTATCCGATGTGCACACCTTCGGAATAGGCGAGGGTGCCGTCGGCATCGGGAACCGTATCCGAGACCGGCACGTCCGCGAGTTCCTTCGGCCAGGTGGTGGGCAACCGGCCACCGGGCTCGGCCGCACCGGTGAGAACATCGGCCAGGGCGGCACCGAATTCCTGGCCAGGGAACCAGGTGAGCAGTACCGCCGCGACATCCTCGCGCCACGGCATCTCCACCGGCGCACCGGAATTCACCACCACGACCGTGCGCGGATTGGCCGCGGCCACCGCCGCGACGAGATCGTTCTGGCGGCCCGGCAGCGCGAGAGTGGTCCGGTCACGCCCCTCGCTCTCGAGCTGGTCGGTGGTCCCGACGACCACCACGGCGACATCGGCACCGCGTGCGGCCTCGATCGCGGCCGCGAATTCGGCCTCCGGTTCTCGCTGCGGGCGGGCGATGCCGAGTCCCACACCGAGGATCATGCCCAGCCCCGCGGCCGCCTCACCGGCGCCGACGGTGATCCGAACCTGCACCGTCCGGTCGGCCTCGAGGTCGCGCTCGACGAAACGCTGCGGCGGATCCAGGAGTGCGGCAACCGGATCCGAGCCGTCGAAGGCGATCTCGGTATCGATCACGCGCTCGCCGTCCAGTTCCAGGACACAATGCCCGAGCGCGGCGACACCGATCCGCCACACACCGGCGACATCGGCCCGCAACCGCGCGCTCACCTCGATCGCGGTCGCGGCCGCCGCATGTGGATCGCCGAAAAGCACCAACCGCCCGGCGGTGCGGTGCTGAGTGTCGAGAACCCGGTCACCGTCGAGGTAGCGCAGGCACAGCCCGGGCGTTCCGGTGACCGGATCGGTGACCAGGTCCAGCGGGACAGGGCTCAGGTCCTCGCTCAACCGGACGCCCGCGGTGTGGGTCACCGGCAATACCGCGGACAGACCCTCCATCGGGGTCACGGTGTGATCCGGGATCACGGTCGCACTCCCGCCACCCATGTACCGCGGCTCGGCGGCGGCCGGACCGAGCAGGGCGACCGAGGTTCGCGGGGGCAGCGGCAGCACACCGTCGTTGTGCACCAGCACCATCGCCGCCGCGGCGGCACGGCGCACCAGCTCGCGGGCCCCTTCGTCGGTGATCTCCGCCTCCGGCCGCGCGGCCGCGGAGGTCCCGGGCGCCGGTGCCAGCCCGCCCACCCGCTCGGCGAAACGCAGGATGCGCCTGACCTTTTCGTCGACGGCGGCTTCCGGGACCGTCCCCGCGGCGATCGCGTCGGCCAGGTCGGCGCCCCACAGTGGGGAGGGGCCCGGCATGCAGAGATCGGTCCCGTGGGCGGCGCTCGCGGTGGTGCGTACCGCGGTCCAGTCCGACACCACCACGCCGTCGAATCCCCAACTGCCCTTGAGTGGTTCGTCCAGGAGTGGTGATTCGGTCATGGTGGCACCGGCGACGCTGTTGTAGGCGGCCATCACCATCCAGGTGCCCGCCTCGACCGCGCGCTCGAACGGATACAGGTACAGCTCGCGCAGGGCGCGCGCGGCGACCCGGACGTCGACGGTGAAGCGGTCGGTCTCGGAATCGTTGGCGACGTAGTGTTTCGGGCAGGCGCTGACGCCGTGGGCCTGCACCGCGCGCACATAGGCCGCCGCGATCTCGGCGGTGAGCATCGGATCCTCGGAGAAGCACTCGAAATGCCTTCCGCCGAGCGGAGATCGGTGCAGGTTGACGGTCGGGCCCAGGACGGCGTGGACCTTCTTGCGGTGCGCCTGCGCCGCGATCAGGGCGCCGATCTCGGTGAGCAGATCCCGATCCCAGGTGGCCGCCAGCGCGGTACCCGACGGCAGGCTCACCGACGGATCGCGTTCGTCCCAGTTCTCGCCGCGCACCCCAGACGGACCGTCCGATACCGGCATCTCGGCCAGACCGATGGCGGGATCGCCGGCCATGCGGAACATCCCGGCGCCGGAAATGAGTCGCAATTTCGCCGGAAGATCCAATTGCGTTGCCAGCTGCTCGATCCGGTCTTCCATCGGCTGCCCCGTTTCGTCTCGACTGCGCATCGGCCTCGACGCTACGGGACACAGCGGGGGCCGCGCCGCATTCGGATCGCGCGTCGGCGGCTACCGCGACTTCAATCGAACCATCGGCAACGTATCGACCGGTGCGCCGGTGGCTCGCTCGATCACCGCACGCGGCCGCTCCCACGCCCTGGGGCGCACCCGAATGTAATGGTCGAGGGCCGCAGCCGATTCCACGGCATCCATCGCGGCGGCCCGGGCCGGGATCGCGCGCCGCAGGCCCGCCCACACCCGCACGGACGGCTCGGCCTCGATAGTGCGGTACCACTGGGCGCGGGCGCCGAAGCCGGCGGCGGTATCGGCGAGCGTCATGGCTACTCCTTCGACGGTGGTTCGATTCCGGCCAGCCGGCCCAGTGCGGCGCCGGCATCCAGTGCGCGGACGCGCGGGTCGATGAGCCGATGCAGGACGAGTCCGTCCAGCGCGGCCACCAGCACCGCCGCGGTGGCCTCCGGATCGGCGACGGTGGTCTCGAGCCGGGCGGACAGGGTGGCGCGGAATTCGGCGAGGACACCGGCCAGTCCCGCGCGCAGCCGGTCGCGCCGGGTCGCGGCCAGCAGTGTTTCGCTGAAGATCCGGGTGCCGGCGGCGGCATCGTCGAATTCGGCGATGCGCGCCAGCAGTGCCGCGATGCCCGAGCCGGAATCATCCACGGCGGTGGCGGCCACGCCGTCGACGAGCCGGCGCACCGTCCGCAACGCGGCGTCGATCAGGAGATCGTCCACCGACCGGAAGTGGTAGTGCACCAGACCGGCGCGGACTCCGGCACGGTCGGCGACCAGCCGGGTGGTGACCGCACCCCAGCCCCGTTCGTCGATCAGGGCGACCGCGGCGTCCATCAGCCGGTCGCGGGTGTCGCGGCCCTGTTCGGCGGCGGTGACCATCGAGGCTCCTCTCCGCGAACAGGACTCGGCGGTCGCCTTGGGCGACCACCTTAGGTGAATGCCCAAACCGTACCGTCACCAGGTCGGCGCAATCAAGATCCGAGGCACGACGCGCGCGCGGAGTTGGTCCGGGGTCCGGCCGGTGTGATAGGGAATTGTCGTGTCATCCGCCCCTTCCGTTCACTCCGTCGATACCGCTGCGCCGCCATGCCCGCGACGGTGAGCGCGACGGCGACCGAGCGGGCGGCACTCGCCTACCGCCGGGATCTGGATGGTCTGCGCGGTCTCGCGATCGCGCTGGTCGTGGTGTTCCACATCTGGTTCGGCCGGGTCTCCGGCGGGGTCGATATCTTCCTGGTGCTGTCGGGCTATTTCTTCACCGGTTCGCTGTTGCGGCGCGCCGTGAACGGCGACACGATCGGGGTCGGCGAGACGCTGCGACGCACCGCACGACGGCTGCTGCCGGCGCTGGTCGTAGTACTCGGCGCGGTTCTCGTGGCCACCGTCACGCTGCGGCCTTACACACAGTGGGGCGACCTGGCCGGCCAGACGCTGGCCTCGCTGCTGTACTACCAGAACTGGCGGCTCGCGCTGACCTGGTCGGACTATCTGGCCGCCGATCCCTCGGTGAGTCCGCTGCAGCATCTGTGGTCGATGTCGGTACAGGGGCAGTACTATCTGGTGGCCCTGCTCGCGGTAGCGGCGACGGTCTGGACGTGCCGGCGCCTGGGGCGGCCCGGCGCGGTCCGCCCGGCCTTGGCCGCGGTGATCACGGTGGCCGCGATCGCTTCGTTCCTCTACGCCGCCCACGGGTCGGCGACCCATCAGGGCTGGAACTACTACGACAGCGCGGCCCGGGCCTGGGAGCTCCTGGTCGGCGCCGGGCTGGCGCTGGCCGCGACCGCACTGCGGGCGCCGCGTGTGGTGCGGGTGATCCTGGCCGTCGCGGGTCTGCTGATCGTCGCGGGCGGCGGCTGGATCACCGACGGCGCGAACCAGTACCCGGGACCGGTCGCGCTGCTGCCGGTGGGCGCGGCCGTCGCGCTGATCCTGTCCGGTGCCGGAGTGGAGGCGGCGGGGCAGCCATGGCTGAACCGGCTACTCGCCTCAGCGCCACTGGTCGGACTCGGCGACCTCGCCTACTCGCTGTACCTGTGGCACTGGCCGCTGCTGATCTTCCTGCTGGCCGAGAGCGGCGGCGCCCACGCCGGCTTCGCCGGCGGGCTGATCGTGGTGGCCATCTCACTGGTGCTGGCCTTTCTCACACATCGCTACATCGAACAGCCGCTGCGGATCCGCCGCCCTCAGCAGGACTCCGCCGCACCGGCGTTCGGGCCGCGGTATCGCCGCACCGCCGGGGTCGCGCTGTCGGTGACGGCGGCGGTCGTCGCCTCGGCCGCGGTGGCGTGGAGTGCCGTCGTGCAGGCCCATCCGCCCCGCGCGGTCGGCATCCTCGATCCGGTGCTGTATCCCGGCGCCGAGGCCCTGGCCGACGGTGCCTCGGTACCTCGGGCCCGGATGCGGCCCACGCTGTACGAAGCGCCGGCGGAACTACCCAGTCCGACCGTCGACGGCTGTATCGCCGACTGGGATCACCGCGATGTGGTGACCTGCACCTACGGTGTCGCCGATGCCCCGCACACCATCGCGGTCGTCGGCAACTCCCATGCCGAGCACTGGATGCCGGCGCTGCAACAACTGGCCGAGCAACACCGGTTCCGGATCCTGGTGCATCTGAAGATGGGCTGTCCGCTCACCCTCGATCCGAACGCGATGTACAAGGGCGAACCGAATCCGGACTGCCGTGACTGGTCACGTGAGGTGATCGACCTGCTGGGCAGCGAACAACCCGATTGGGTGTTCACCACCGGCACCCGCCCGGTCGACGCGGGAGGCGACGAGACCCCGCAGGATTATCAGGACGTGTGGAAAGCCTTGTCGGACAGGGGCATCAAGGTGATCGCCGTACGCGACACCCCGTGGCTGCGCCGCAACGGAGTCCGCTACCGCGCTATCGATTGCCTGGCCCGGCACGGCGATCGGATGAGCTGCGGGATGCGGCGTGCCGATGCCCTGGCACCGGTCGACCCGGCGCTGGACGCCTCGGCCGCCTTCCCGACCGTGTTCCCGATCGACCTCACCGACGCCGTGTGCGAACCCGAGGTCTGTCCCGTCGAAGTCGGCAATATCCTCGTCTACCACGACGAGCATCACTTCACCGCGAGCTATGCCCGCTCGCTGAGCCCCGAACTCGGCCGCCGGCTGCAGCCCCTGCTGGGATGGTGGTGAACGGCGGCCGGTCCGCCGCCGACACCGGGGTCGACACCCGCCGCCACCCCGGACCCTCGGGACGGAACTGCGTCAGCGCCACCCCCGAATCAGCGATACCGAGCCGCGCGAGCAGCGTCGCGATGATCTGTCGGCTCATCACCGCCAGTTCGTGGGTCGGCCGATTGCGGTGGACGCGAGTCCCCAGATCGGCCTCGCCGATCGCGGCTCTCCCGTAGCGATGCCACGCATCGATCAGAATGCCGATCTCGACGCCGTAACCGGGAGCGAAGGGAATACCGGCGAGAAGCGCACGGGTTGCGGCATATTCACCGCCGAGTGGCTGGCGCACATCGGCCAGTTCGGGCGCGAGCGCGGTCAGCAGCGGACGTGCCACCAACTGGGTCACCCGGCCGCCGCCGTCGGTATCGCCGTGCGGATCGTCACCGAGCGGCCGCCGATAGAACCCCTTGACCAGATGCAGCCGCGGATCGCGCAGCAGCGGTGCGACCAGCGCGGGCACGAAACCCGGATCGGGATCGTGCAGATCGGAATCGATGAAGACCACGATATCGCCGGTCGTCACCGCCAGCGATCGCCACAGCACCTCACCCTTGCCCGCCCGCACCGGCACCCCCGGCATCGCCTCCTCCCGGGTGTGAACGGCTCCGGCGCCGGCGGCGACCGCCCGCGCCATGGTGTCGTCGGTCGAACCGGAGTCGACCACCACGAGTTCGTCGACCAGACCTCCCACCAGGGGCCGGATCGAGGCGATCACCCCGGCGATGGTGTCGCGTTCGTTCAGCGCCGGTACGACGACCGACACGGTGCGCTCGCCCTTGGCGCGGATCAGGTCGGCCGCGCCGGGGCAGCGCGGTTCGGCGGCGGGAGCGGCATACGACATCGATATCTCCTCAGATTCCCGGGTCCAGAATGTTGGTCGTCAGCTCCGGCCAGATCCGCTCCCAGGCCGCGTGCGGACCGGTGCATCGCCAGATGGTCACATGGGCGTCGATCCCCGGGAAACCGCGGGGATCATCGAGCCGCACGACGGGTTCCACCTCGGAAAAGGTCCGGCGCAACCGTGATTCGGCGGCGTCGGTATCGACGAACAGGATCGTCGTGGCCGCCGGCGGCGGCCGTCCGAACGCCGCGAATCCGCGATCGGGGCTGTACACCGGTGGCAGGCGCGGATCGCGGGCGTGGGCCAGAGCCGCGGCCTGCCAGTAGGTCCGGGTCAGCACCGCGCCGTCCCGGTGGCCCGTTCCGGCGGCCCTCACCACACCGGCGACGAGCGCATCCCAGCCCGTGGTCCCCGATATCCGCATGCGCGTGGACAATTCGGCGCGTGTGCTCACCTGCCGTGGCGGTGCCTGCGAGGGCAGAGCCAGCACCACACCCCCGGCGATCGCGATCGATACGGCCGCCGCGACCGCGCTGACCGTCCGCCACCATCGCACCGGCGGGCGTTCGGTCAGCACGCACGCTCCGGCGGCGAACAGCACCGGCAGCAACCCGGCGAGATAGTAGGGCCGCCCACCCGCGACGACGACGAACAGCAGTACGAGGATCGAGGTGACGGCGAGGAAACGGTAGGGGCGCAGCCGCGCGCTCACGAGAGCGTAAGCGCCGCAGATCATCAGGACCGCTCCCAGCACACCGGCCATCGTCGCCATCTGCACCGGCAACCCCGCCGGTCCGCCGGTCGCGGCCTGTTGTTCGTCCCGGATCACCGCACCCATCGCCAGCTGTGGCCAGCCCTGCCGCCACTGCCAGATCAAGGCCGGTAGCGCCGAGAGCGTCGCGACAGCGACGGCACACCACAGCGCCGGCCGGCGCACGATATCGCGCGGCCCGCACCAGGCGATACCACCGGCGACCGCGACCGCGAAGACCGGCAGCAGCAGTTTCACCTGCAGATCGATGACGGCCACGACACCGGCGGCCAGCAGCAGCCGGTCGCGACGGGTACGCACCCACCGCACGAGTAGCCACATCAGCACCGCGACCGCGGTTCCGTCGAGCGCGAAAGTCGACAGCGACGCGGTCTGGGTGATCAGATAGGGGCAGCTCGCGTATCCGAGCGCCGCCAGGATTCGAGCGGCCGGTCCGCCGCCGAATTCCCGTGCCAGCGCGGCGGATACGGCGATCGTCACGGCACCGGCCAGGATGGCCGGCAGCCGAAACACCGTCAGCGAATCCGGTGCGACGACGTCGGCCAGCCGCGCGAGCAGTGGAATCAGCGGTCCTTGATCGACATATCCGGCAGCCGGATGATGGCCCGCGGCAGAGAAATACAGCTCGTCGCCGAACCACCGATAGCGCGCGGCCCGCACCACCAGCACGACGGTCGCCACCGCCGCGATCACGCCGACCCACACCGGAGCGGAAGGGGCTGTGCCGCGCGCCACCGGTGTCGTCGGCGCGGCGACTCCGTTCACTCGCACCACTCCGAGGCGGCGCCCGGGCCCTGGCGGACCGTCACGATAAGGCGGCCCCGACCCGCTCGGTGCCGGTCAGAGCGATATCGCGACAGCGGGTGGTCAGCGTCGACAGATACTTGTCGATCGCCTCGTGCGCGCGGGGCGTATCCGGAAACACCATGGTGAGCGTCGTGATGTCGGGGAAGCGATTGATCCACAGGTAGACCTCGCTGGAGCTGGCCCGATTGCCGTACAGCCCACCGTTGATACGGTCGAACATCTCCACCCCCGCCATCCGCCGGACGTCGACGTAGGAGACCATCGGCGCGGAGAATCCGAGCCGGGTGCGGATGCGGGGATCGTCGGCGGCCAGTTCGATCACCCGGTGCACACAGACCTCGGCCAGTTCCTTGGCCGCGTCGGTCTGCGCTTGGGCGCGCCCGACCAGTGAGGTGAACCCGTCGTCCGGCCGCACCGCCACCGCGACCGGTACCAGGCTGGTGTACCAGCCGATCGACGCCTGCTCCCCCGGCGTGGACCGGGTGTTGACCGGCGTGAAGACGAAATAGCGGTCCCGGCCGGTCAATTCGTATTCGGTGAGTGCGATCGCCGCGAAGAGGCCGCCGAGGAACTTGCCGCCGAATTCCTGGCAGACCTCCTCGAACCGCACCGCCTCCGATTCCGCGAACAGCGGTACGGTGATCTGGGCGCCGTCGGTGAATCCGCCGCCGGGCGTCACCCCGAGGTCCATCGGAAACGACGGCACCGCGCCGTCGTGGCGGACCAGCAGATCCAGCCAGCGTCGCACCGGGGAGGATTCGGTGGTGAGCGCGGCATTGTGGGCCAGTTCGCGCTCGCAGTACGCCAGATGCCCATCCACCGGCTCGATACTCACCCGGCCGCCGGACAATTCGTTGCCGTAGAGCAGCAACAGGTCCACACACGACAGCGCCTGCCCCACACCGTCGGTGTGCAGATGATCGACGGCGGCGTAGACGGTGAACGAGTCGCCGCGGTCGATGACGCCGAAACCGAAGCAGTCCCAGTCGAATACATCTCGCGCCTGGCGTTGCACATGATCGCGTACCGTCTGGCTGTCGACGCACTCGCCGTGGTCGGTGGGCACGAATTCGATATCGTCCGGGTCGGCGACGTGCCGCGCGATCCGGTCACCGGGCTCGTGCGAGAACCAACTCCAGAAGGTGTCGTGGCGGCGGGCGAACGCGGTGATCGTCCGGGTCATCGCCTCGCGATCCAGCGGACTGGGGAAGTCGAAGGCGATCATGCACAGCCGGGAGCCGCGAGATCCGCTGTCGCGCTGCCGATATGCCGCTCGCAGATATTCGCGCTGCTGGTAGGACGGGCCGATCGGATGCTCGGGCGCGGAGAGCACCGCCGCGCGTGAGTGCGGAGCGGGCGACCAGGCGATCAGCCTGCCGGGCAGCGGATGCCAATCGTCGAAGAAACCGAAACCGACCACGGATACCTCGTTTCGTCCAGAAGTGACGGACCGACCCGCACCGGCCACGCCGCCGGGTCACGCGGACCGAGTCAACGCCCACCGAGCCCTCCGCGCCAACCGTCACCACCGAAGTTTGTGACCTTCCCCAGATCCGGTCGAACCCGATAGGCCCTCGGTCCCAACACTTGCCGGATCTCCTTGCGACCACCTCCTTCGCGGGCCTACGTTGGCCGCCGACCGAACCCGCCGGATCGAGAGAGGTACCGGATGGATCGCCGTACACTCCTCGCCGCCCTACCGGCGGCACTGCTGACCGTGGCCCTGTGCGCCGTCCCGGCCACGGCGGACGACCCGCCACCGGCGCCGGTGAGCATCGCCGCGCTGACCGCCGCCGCCCGGCCCGCCGCCGACGGCGCCCATCTCGTCGCCGTCGAGCAGGGCGAGGACGGCATGCTGAACGTGCGCGTGCACTCGTCGGCGATGAACCGCGAGATCGATGTGAAAGTGCTTCGGGCACCCGATGGTTCGTCTCCAGCGCCGGTGCTCTACCTGCTCAACGGGGCCAGCGGCGGATCGGAATCCAGCAGCTGGCCCGAGCAGACCGATGTCGTCGGCTTCTTCCGCGACAAACAGGTCACGGTGGTGACCCCGATGGGCGGCAACGGCAGCTACTTCGCCGACTGGCGCGCCGATGATCCCGTCCTGGGACGGCAGAAGTGGGCGAGTTTCCTCACCGCGGAACTCCCCCCGATCATCGATTCGGCCTTCTACGGTTCGGGAGCCAATGCGGTGGCGGGTATCTCGATGGCGGGGACATCGGTCTTCCAGCTGGCGCTGGCCTCCCCCGGGCTGTATCGGGCAGTCGGTTCCTACAGCGGCTGCGCCCGCACCAGCGACCCGCTGGGACAAGCTTTCGTCGACGGAGTCGTCGTGCGCTGGCACGGGGATCCGCTGAATCTGTGGGGTGCGCCCGATGATCCGCTGTGGGCGGCGCACGATCCGTACGTCAATGCCGATCGGCTGCGCGGTCTGGCGATCTACGTATCGACAGGTAACGGTGTTCCAGGCCCGCTCGACGGTCTCGACGGCCCCGGAATTCACGGCAACGGACACAAACTCGTCGAACAGCTCGTCTACGGCGGGGTCCTGGAGGCCGCGACACACAACTGCGCCATCACGTTGCGAGATCGGCTGGCGCAGTTGAGTATTCCCGCGACATTCGACCTACGCGCCACCGGCACCCATTCCTGGGGTTACTGGCAGGAGGATCTGCACCGCTCATGGCCGATGTTCCGGCAGGCGCTCGACCGCTAGTCCGCCGCGGTGGCGGCCGAGCCGCGACCGGCCGCCCGGACCGGTCGCCCGGCGGCCACCGAGGCCCCCACCGCGATCACGATCGTCACCAGCGCGCCCAGCATGATCGCCGCCCCCTCACCGCGGGCCAGTACGTGCAGCTGACTACCCACGGTCACCGCCGCGACCGGCACTCCGATCTGGGTGGCCGCCAGGGCGCCCAGCGTGATCGGCTGCCCGAGCACCCGCATCAGCAGGTGCGCGGCGATCGCGGCGAGGCCCAGCCCGAGACCGAGCAGGATCAACTGTGGCCGGTCCGCGAACTCCCGCAGATTCAGCCGCGCGCCGAGCCAGATGAAGAACAGCGGACCGAGGAATCCCTCGGTGACGGCGAACAGTTGCCGCGCCAGCCGCCGGGGTTCGCCGATTCCGGCCACCGCCAGGCCGGCCGCGAATCCCGCCAGCATGATCGACACGTGGGTGCGGGTGGCGAGAGCCGCCAGCGCGAACACCGCGGCCAGGCTGATTCGCAGCTCCAACGCGAATTTCCGATCCTCGGACACTCGATGCGCCCGCCTGCGCAACCCGGAACGTTCCAGCCACCGCAGCGCCACGAACAGCACCAGCGCCGCGGCCGCCACCGCCAGCGCGCCGAGTGCCGCCCGGCCGGCCTCGGCCAGATCGATCACCAGCGGCAGCGCGACGATCGAGGCGGTGTCGGCGATGGCCACCTGAGCGGTCAGTTCGAGCACCGACCTGCCCCGCAGCCCTTGCGCATCGATGATCGGCAGCACCAGCGCCGCGGAGGAGGATCCGATCAGCACGGCGTAGATCGCGCCGTGGCCGGTGCCGAACGCGGCGGCGAGCAGATATCCGGCCGCCGCCGCGACCAGGCCGACCGACGCGGCACGCAACGCACCCACCCCGAGGGCCGGGCGGACTCGCGGATCACGCACCGGCACATGGGTTCCGGCGACGAACATCACGAGGGCGAAACCCATATCGGCGAGGAAGACGAACATCGGATCCGAGGCGTCGAGGATCCCGAATCCGGTGGTACCGACGATGATTCCGGCCGTCAGCTCGCCGACGATCACCGGGATGTGCCACGCCGACCGCCACGCCAGCACCGGTCCGGCCAGGCCGAGCACCAGCACGAGGGCCAGCGTCGAGAAACTCACCGCGCGCCTACTTCCCGGATTCGCGCTTCTGGTCCGCGGGGGCGGCTGTCGGTCGTCCGTCACGCATCGGCACCAATTTGGCGGGAATCGGAATGTTCTCGTCCATGTGGTAGCAGGCGCACATCCGGTGATAGCCATCGGCGATCTGCAGCGGCGTTCCGGTGCGCAGATCGCCCTGCACCAGCAGGATCGGCGACAACGGCCGCCCAGTCAGGATCTTCGCCAGGTCCGCGCGGACGTGCGGATTGTCCGGCGGGACCAGCTCCAGCCGCGCCGCACGCAGAATATCCTTGGCCTTCTTGTGCACGACGGGCGCCGCTTGCAGCTTCGCCACGAGGTCTCCGACGGTTTCGGGGTCGGCCAGCAGCCGGAGATAGTCGGCCGCCGCCGGATAATCGTGTTTCTGCGGCTCGTCCAGCCAGCGCACGGAAGTTGGTTCGCTCGACATTCCGATACTGTCCACCGCCGAAATCCCTCCTCCATGCCGACACGCCGGTTGTCGCCGCACCCGCCCGGACGACTCCGGAGGCAGCCGTAGCACAGCCGTCACGTCGTCGCTACGAGCCGATATCGAACGCACAGCACGATCATCGAATGACAGCCACCGTTGCATTCGCGGATCACTCCGCCGCCGGGCCGCACGGATCGATCGTCGAGGCCCGGTCTCGATACCGGAAGGTTTTCGGCGCGACCTGGTACGACGACCGGATCGCCGCCCTGGTCACCCGCAACGATCACATCCGCGCGGTCATCGTGCCGGAGTTGCTCGGCGTCGCCGTACTCGCTTCGCTCGGGCCGCGATCCGGTCCGGTGATCAGTGTGGGCGGGCCCGATCGTTGTGTGTGGACCTTCCTGACCGAATGCCCGGGCACCCCGCCGGAGGAATCCAGGACCCGCTCGCTGGCGTTGTTCACCCGCTTCGTCATCCAGGCGGGGCCGGGAGCACTGCTCGCGCTGCCCACTCCCGGCAATCCCCGGCGGCAGTGGGTATGTGAACCGCGCGCCGCCGAACTGCCGGCGTTCGACCTCGTCGCGGACGCGGTCGTCGCCGCCGCCACACCACCGCGGTAATCAGTCGGCGGAGACGATCCTCTGTGCGGCAGCGGTCATTTCGCGTACGTACTCCGCACGGGCCGCGCGATCGACGGCGGGACACAACGGTCCGATCTGCAGTTCCATCGCCACCTGTCCTTCGCTGTCGAAGACGGGGACGGTGAGATAACTGATCGGCAGTTCGCGGTCGCTGTCCAGATCGGCGCGGGTGTGCGCGTGCCCGCCGATGGTGCCGAGCAGTGCCAGCACGCGTTCACGCAGTGCCTTGCCCGCCGGATGGCCGGACAGATGGTCGACCACCTCGGCGAGGACGCGCATCGTCGGCAGACTGTCGGCGTCCAGGACCCATGCGCAATATCCCAGTGCCCGAACGGTTTCCAGGATCTGCTCGAATTCGGCCCGTCGCTCCGGCGGCGCCTGCTGCAACCAGGTCCGCTGATCGGGTAATCCGGCGTGCGCCAGCACGGCGGCGCCGGCGGGTGGGCGCAGCGGAATCCGGGTACCGGCCTCGATGCCGGCCGGAATCACGCCCGGACCGCCGGCGACCGCGACGAAGATCACCTCGGCGCCCGCGATCGAGGTCAGGGCGGCACCGCACGCGACCCGCTCGGCGAGCCGGCGCAGCTCCCGGGTCAGATGTTCGTGGTCGCGCAGCCGAGCGCCCAGCCGCCCACCCAGCACCACCAGCGCCGGGCCGGGCACATAGCCGAGGTCCGGCAACCGCCGCACCCACCCGGATTCCTCGAGGGTGCCGAGGATCGCGCCGACGGTGGAGCGATTCAGTGCCAGCGCGTCGGCGATCTCCGCCGAGGTCAGCGAACCCTCGTGCGCGGCGAGCAGTTCCACGACCGACACCACGCGCCGGGTCGGCGGCGAGCTTTCGGCCCGCCCGGTGTTGCCAGTCGGCACGGGGTCTCCTAACCTGTCGCGATACGAGTAATCGAATTTTGCGATACGAATAATCATATCGAGGAGTGCGTGTGCGAACTCGACGTCTTGCCGGGACCACGGTGACCTCGGCCGCGGCCGCCGTCGCGGCGATGCTGTTCATCGGCGCCGGAACCGCGAATGCCGCATTCGGCCCACCACCTCCGGTCAATCCCGCCCTCGGGCCGGTGGGGACGGCCACGATGCACGGCGATTCGGAATCCTCCGACAGCACTCCCCTGCCCGGCGTGGGTACCGGCGGGGTGAATGCGCAGTTCCGGGAACTCGCCGCGGCATGTCCGACAATTCTGCAGGGCGGCGACGGGCTGCCACAAGCATTGTGCACCACCGTCACCGACCGCTCGCCCAAGGTATTCCTGATCAATCCCGGCAACGGCCAGCCGATGACCTCGCTGTCGCTGCCGAAGGGCGGCCTGCTCGGCGGGGTCTACGCCTATCTGGACCACCAGGATCGCATGGTCATGGTGGACGGCGACAACAATCTGGTGCGCATCGGCCACCACCGGGACGGCAACGACTGGAAGCTGGCGATCGACTCGTCCACCCCGATCGGGTCCGCGGTCACCGGACACTGCGGCGGCAACGGCTGCGACAGCGTGGCCTCGCTCATGCCCGATCAGCAGGGGCGGGTCTGGTTCGCCACCGCCAACGGCGCGGTCGGCGCGGTCGACCCGGAATCCGGTGCCGCACAGTCGATCGCGCTGTCCGGTGAGCACGTCGACAACAGTATCTCCACCGCACCCGAGGGCACCGCGGTGACCACCGATCACGCCACCTATCTGTTCACCGCGGACGGATCCGGTGCACCGCATCAGGTCTGGCGTCAGCCCTACGATCGCGGGCCGGCCCGCAAACCGGGACAACTCAGCTGGGGCAGCGGCGCCAGCCCGACCTTCTTCGGGCCGCGTGACGGCACCGACTATGTGGCGATCACCGACAACGCGGTGCCGCAGGAGAATCTGCTCGTCTACGACACCCGCAGCGGCCGGACGGTGTGCTCGGTGCCCGCGGTCGACGGCACCGAGAACTCCCCCATCGGGTCCGGTAACAGCGTCTTCGTGGCCAGCACCTACGGCTACCCGTATCCGGCGCTGCCGGACAACGCCGGTCCCAGCGATCCCGCGAAAGCCGATTTCACCGGCGGCATGGTTCGCATCGATGTGAACCCGGACGGCAACGGGTGCACGCGCGCGTGGACCAGTGACGTGAAATCGGCTGCGGTGCCCCGGCTTTCGCTGGCCGACGGGCTGATCTACACAGTGGCGCGCAAGAACGAGGTCGCCGGCATCGGCACCGGTAGCGCCGGTGCGGTGGTCGATTCCTATCACCTGGTCGCGATCGACGCCGAACGCGGCGCCGAGACCTCGAGCCACCTGATCGGAACCAGTACGGTCCACGACACCCTGCAGATGGTGGGCACCATCGCACCGGGGCGGGTGCAGTATCAAGGCACCACGACCGGACTGTTCCGGATCACCCCGAACTGAGTCGATCCGGCGCGCCGCCGGGACGTCGATCACATTCGCCACGCCTGTGGCCCCGCCCTCGCGGCGGGGCCACAGGTGTTCCCGGCGACCGGAACGGGAACCACTAGGTACTATCCGGGTACGTAGTCGAAGGTGGAGAGGTGCGATGGCACATCGTTTCGGGGATCTGGAGGCGGTGGTGATGGACCGCATCTGGTCCGCACCCGACACCATCACCGTGCGGACCGTGTTCGAGGATCTGCTGCGCAGCCGCGACATCGCCTACACCACCGTCATGACCACCATGGACAATCTGCATCGCAAGGGGTGGCTGGAACGCGAACGCGATGGCAAGGCGTATCGGTACCGGCCCCGGCTCAGCCGTGAGCAGTACAGCGCCCAGCTGATGCGCGAAGCGCTCGGCGGTGGTCGCGCCGACCTGGTACTGGCCCATTTCGTCGAGCAGATCTCCGAGGACGACACCGCCGCGCTGCGCAAGGTGCTGCGGAAGGTGCGCGCCAAGAACACCTCCACCGACAGCCGCTCCGGCTCCGGAGCCGCCGAGTGACCCTCGCGCTGTGCCTGCTGGGTTATTCGGCACTGGTCTGTGTGCTCGGCCCTCCCGTGCTGACCCGGCTCACCGCGCACGGAAGTGTGCCCCGCCTCGGCGTGCTGGCTTGGCTCACCGCGGTGGCTGCGGTCCTCGTCGCGTGGACGGCCGCGGCGGCCGCACTGGTCGTGCAGGTCGCCCATACCTGGAATCTGCCGATGGCGCATCTGTTCGACAACTGCGTCGTGGCCATGGAGGCCGCGGCCGAGGGCGGCCACGGTCCCGTTGCCCAGGCGATCGCACTGCTGTCGGCGCTGGTGGTCATCGGATTCGTATCCGCACGCGGGGCGCGGGTGGTGCGGACGGTGGTTCGCGCCCGCGGTACCAGTGCCCGCCATGCGCGCTCGGCGTCCATCATCGGGCGGCGGGTGACCGGGACCGAGCTGCCCGGAGCTGCCGACATGGTGATCATCGACGCGCCGCAGAAGGCGGCCTACTGCGTGGCCGGGCGACCCGGGACCGTCGTGGTCACCAGCGCCGCGGTCGCCGCGCTGGACCGTCCGCAGCTGGCGGCGGTGCTGGCGCACGAGCACGCCCATCTGACCGGGCGCCATCATCTGATCCGGGCGTCGACGCGCGCCCTGGCGACGACACTGCCGCGGGTTCCGCTGTTCACGGCGGCCGACGATCGCATCGCGCACCTGCTCGAGATGTGCGCCGACGACCGGGCGGCGGGGCGGCACAGCCGGACCACGATCCTGACCGCGCTGCTCACCCTCTCCGACGTGTCCGATGAGGACGAGGATCACTCGGACGGCCCGCGCGCGGTCCCCGATATCGCACTGGGCACGAGCACACTCGCCGTCGCCGACCGGGTCGACCGCCTGCTCGGCACCGAGTCGCGGCTGCGGCGGGCCGGGCGCGGACTGCCCCTGGCGATAGTCGCGGCCGTCCTCGCCACCGTCCCGGCCTCGGGGTATGTGCTGGTGCAGCTCGGTATGGCGGGCTGTCTGCCGTTCATCTACTGAGCCGGGCGACCGGCGCGGCGGGGCCGGTTCCGGCGAACCGGCCCCGCACTCACCCTCAGTTGTAGATCGCGCCGAACGACGGGACCGAAATCGTGCCCAGCTGGTACTGGAAACCGTCCGGGTTGGCAGCGGAGACCGGGACCGGCCAGCGGTGCCACAGGGTCCCGTACACCGCGGCCACGACCATCCCCGGGCCCGGATCGAAGACCGACGTGCGGATCGTGGTGTCCACCGGGACATCGTTGTGCTCGATCAACGTCTGGGTGCCGTTGCGGCCGTTGGACAGGTTGTACCAGACGACCTGCATATTCGCCCCGGCCTGATTGGGGGCGATGGTGCCCGGGCCGCCGAAGAAGCCGAGGCGGAAACCGTCGTAGTTCAGGGCGACGCCGGAGCCGTAGACGCCCGCGCCCGCACCGCGGCCGATATCGGACTGCGCGGGAATCTGGAACGGCTGGGCGGGCAGCGCCGCGTGCTCCACCGCGGGCCCCGACGCCGACAACCGGTCGATCGCCTGTTCGGCGGCGGGATTGCCGGCCGCGGCGGCGCGCAGATGCGCGGTCGCCGAGTTCCAGTCCACGGTCGCCGGATCCGCCGCGGCGGGACCGGCGACAACGACGGCCGCGGCCGCCGCTGTCGCGGCCACTGCGGTGAGACGACGGGTGACACTCAGTCGACGCATAACCAGTTCTCCTCGAGTTTTCCGGTACGGCTTGCTGAGAATTCGACACATCACGCTGTCGGGCCCGGAATCACCGCCTGGGCGGCGAGACGCCGGATTCGGTCACCGTAACGCTCACCGATCGGTTCGGCGGCGCGGCACGCTGGAGACGTGCGCCCAGTTCGCGCACGTAATCGGCGACCTCTGCCGGACCGTCGACACGGAAGTCGTGACCGAGCTGGATCAGGCGAAACACCAGCCACGACAGGGTGTCGGCAGCGGTATGCACGCGGCAGCTGTGCT
Source organism: Nocardia spumae (assembly GCF_020733635.1). Classification (NCBI taxonomy): domain Bacteria; kingdom Bacillati; phylum Actinomycetota; class Actinomycetes; order Mycobacteriales; family Nocardiaceae; genus Nocardia; species Nocardia spumae. The sequence goes on from NZ_JAJFZL010000001.1 coordinate 4,262,101, forward strand.
CGTCGACGGCCTCGATGTCACCGAGGTGCCCGGCCACACCCGCGACCGCGTCCGCCGCGGCGAAGACGGTGATCTCGGCGCGATAGACCGGAAGCAGTCCGTACATCGAGGCGCGGACGAAACTCGCCGCGTCGTCGGCGGGCAGTTCGCGGCGCTCGGCGGCCAGCCCGATCGGCCGCGGGCCGGTGATCCGATCGATGCGGAAGATCCGCCAGTCGTCGCGGTCGCGATCGAAGGCGACCAGGTACCAGCGTTGTCCGGCGGCGACCAGCCGATGCGGATCGACCAATCGCCGGGACTCGGCTCCGGCGTTCGAGCGGTAGCCGAAACGCACCTGCTCGGCCGTCGCGATCGCGGCCGCCAGCGCCGTCAGCACCGCGGTGTCGACCGGTGAGGAGGCCGGCGCGGTCAAGGTTTCGGTGGCCGCGCCGACCGCCCGCACCCGGGCCCGCAGCCGGGTGGGCAGCACCTGCTCGAGTTTCGCCAGCGCGCGCACGGCCGCCTCGTCGGCGCCGGTCAGCGCGTGTGCCGCGACGGTGCGCAAGCCGACCGCGGTCGATACCGCCTCGGCGTCGTCGAACAGCAGCGGCGGCATCGCGGCACCGGCGGCCAGGCGATAGCCCCCGTAGACGCCCATCGTCGCGTCCACCGGGTAGTCCAGTTCACGCAGTCGGTCGATATCGCGCCGGACGGTGCGGGGACTGACCCCCAGCCGCTGCGCCAGCTCCGGTCCCGACCACTCGCGTGGGGTCTGCAGCAGCGACAACAGGGTCAGCAGGCGCTGTGTCGTATCGGTCACCGGCACATTCTCGCGCGGAAGTAGGACAGTTTCCGACCGCGAACGACCGGAGCGGTGAATTCGTGATCACCGCGCCGTCTTCAGGGGTATGCAGACACACACGCTGACCACGCCCGAAGCCGACCTCGTCTACGACGTTCGCGGACCACTGCCGGCCGCCGATGGACGGGTTCCGCTGCTCATGGTCGGCCAGCCCATGGATGCCGGCGGTTTCGCCGCGCTGGCCTCGTATTTTCCCGATCGCACCGTGATCACCTACGACCCGCGGGGACTGGGCCGTAGCGTGCGCAAGGACGGGCGGACCGATCATTCCCCGGTGGTACAGGCCGGGGATCTGCACGCGCTGATCGAGACATTCGGCACCGCTGTGGAGATCTTCGCCAGCAGCGGCGGCGCGGTCACCGCCCTCGCGCTGGTAGCCGCGCACCCGGATGATGTGGCCACACTGGTCGCCCACGAGCCACCGCTGATCGACGTCCTTCCCGACGCGGCGGCGGCACACCGCGCTCAGGCCGCGGTACGAGATATCTACGAGGCCAAGGGATTCGGGGCGGCGATGGCGGCCTTCATCATGATGGCGTCGTGGCAGGGCGAGTTCACCGACGACTTCTTCGCGCTGCCCGCGCCCGATCCGGCCCAGTTCGGCATGCCGGCCGAGGACGACGGCACCCGTGATGATCCGCTGGTGTCGGACCGTTCCTGGGCGGTGAGCGACTATCACCCGGACGTGCCCGCCCTGACCACCGCGTCGACCCACATCCTCATCGGCGTCGGCGAGGAGTCCTCCGGGGTGCTGACCGGACGAACCGCCGAGGCCACGGCGGCGCTGCTCGGCTTGTCCGCCACCGTATTCCCCAGTCACCACAGCGGATTCGTCGGCGGCGACGAGGGATACGCGGGGCAGCCGGAGGCGTTCGCCGCGCGGCTGCGCGAGGTGCTCGACGCGCAACTCCAACGCAGGCCCGAAGATATTCCTTGACACGAATATTCATTACGGTGAATACTTTGGGTCATGGATCGGATCGTTTCCGCCCTCGGCGACAGCGCCCGGTGGCGCATCGTCGAACTGCTCGCCGAACAACCCCGCTCGGTCGGTGAACTCGCCGAACTGACAGGTTTGCGGCAGCCGCAGACCACCAAACACCTGCAGACGCTGGCGCGGGCGGAGGTGGTCTCGGTCTTTCCGCTCGGGCAGCGCCGCGTCTACGCACTCGACCCGCAGCCGCTGCGTGAACTCGGAGGGCGGTTGCGGGAATTGGCGGAAACCGCCGAGTCGCACGCCGGCGAGCGCGACGTCATCGCCCGCTATCGTGCGGCGATCGACGCGGAATCCCTTGCGGCCGAACATGACCGGTGGGCCGAGGGCCGGCGTTTCGTCTTCGACCGCACCCTGGCCGCCGCCCCGGAAGTGGTGTGGCGGCACTGGGTCGATCCGGATCTGCTGGCGGCCTGGTGGGTTCCGGCACCGCTGCGGATCACCGAATGTGTCCTCGAACCCCGGCCGGGTGGGCGCGCTGTCCTCGAGTACCACGATGCCGAGGGACACCGGTACCGCTCGGAAGGTCTGGTGCGGGCCGTGAGCCGCCACGACCGTCTCGTCTTCGAGCTGTCGGTGCTCGACCCGACCGGTGCGGTGATGTTCACCGGGCACTACACGCTCACCCTCGCCGCGGCCGCCGACGGCACCGACCTGCGGCTGGAACTGACCATCGCCGAAACCACCGTCGCGGCGGTCTCCGCCATCGCCGGAATCGAGACCGGATGGAGCCGGGTCCTCGACAACCTCGCCGACGCCGTCGGCGTCACCCACTGAATCCGACCGGCGACGCCGGCACCCAGAACAGGAGTACGACCATGTCCGAGTCGACCACACGCAAGGTGACCGCGAACATCAGCATCACCCTCGACGGCCGCTACAACGGCCCCGGCGGCCCCGCCGATCTCGGCGCCATCGTGCCCTACGCGACCACCGAGGTCGCGCGCGATCAGCTCACCCGGATGTGCGCCGACGCGACCACGGCGGTGCTCGGCAGGGGTAATGCCCAGGGGTTCCTCGGATTCTGGCCGTCGGTCGCCGCCGATGACACGGCCGATCCACGCGACCGCGGCTATGCGAAATGGCTGGTGGATACCGAGAAAGTGGTGTTGTCGACCACCCTGACCGAGGCCCCGTGGGAGCACGCCCGCATCGTCGACGCCCCGCTCGCCGAGGTCGTCGCCGAACTGCGCGCCTCCGGCACCGGCGACATTCTCGTCAACAGCAGCGCGAGCATCATCAAGGACCTGCTCGCCGCGGATCTGCTCGACCGTCTCTATCTCATCGTCTGCCCCGAGATCGCCGGCGCCGGACAGCGTTTGTTCGACGACGGCCTGCCCGGCACCCGATGGACGCTGACCCATCAGGAAACCGGAGAACTGGGTGAGATGGCACTGGTCTACGATCGGGTCCGCTGACGCGCGCTCACTGCCTCAGCGCGTCGGCGAACAGCTCCCACGATCGGTGCAGATCCTGCTGCCAATAACCCCACGAATGGGTGCCGGACGGACGAAAGTCGAAGGTGGCGGGCACATTCAATTGCCGCAGCCGATCGTGGAGCTGATGGGTGCACAGATCGGTGACCGCTTCCAGCGCCGCACCGAAGACCAGTTGATAGGCCAGTTGCGTGGTGTCGCCGTGCGCACCGTCGAGGGTGTCGAGTGGGCCCGGTAACCCGGTCCCGGTCGAGACGTAGATCGCGGTGCCTCGCAACCGATCCGCGTGCAGATACGGATCATTGGCCGCCCACGCCGGATCCGTGGGCGGACCCCACATATTCACCGTGTTACCCATCCGCCCACCGACCACCGCATCGACGATCAACTGCCCCTGCGGATCACTGGTCCGCACACACCCCGAATACGAACCGATCGCCTTGTACAAACCCGGCGCCGCCAACGCCAACTGGAACACCGACGTCCCCGCCATCGAAATACCCGCGATCGCATTCACCCCACTACCACCGAAACCCGAATCGATGATCGACGGCAACTCCCTAGTCAGAAACGTCGACCACCGCTGCCGACCCAGCACCGGATCATCGGCACGCCAATCCGTGAAATAACTACTCGCCCCACCGAACGGCACCACCACATTCACCTGCTTATCCGCGAAAAACGACGCCACATCCGTACGATCGGACCAGCTGCCGTCGCTGATGCCGCCGTTGGCGCCGTTGAGCAGATACAGCGTCGGCGCCGGACGATCCGGATCGGCGGCACGCAGGACCTGCACTCGCGTCACATTGCGCATCGCCGCCGAATACACACCGACATCGAGGATCCGGTCGCCGCGGGTGCGGACGTCGTGGATGCGCGAACCGTCGGGAGCGCTCACCGCCGAGAAATCCCCGGCCGGATCCGCGGCGGCCCGCGCACCGGTGACGGTGGTCGCGGCCGCCACGGCGACCATCGCCGTCACGACGGCCACGACCCGCGCGATACGAATTCTCGGCGGGGGCCTGTCCATCCTCGTACTCCGATCTCGGACACCATTGTTCGCAACGTGGTCACGCGACAGCCGCCGACGATATTCGGGAGCCGGGATCGACGTTTTCGACCAGTCAACGGCGTCACTGCGAATACGTCATCCGATATCGCCGAATTTGTGGCCGATACCAGCGCCGCGCGGTACGTACTGGCATCCGGGCCAAACCTGGGTACCGGCAATTGCCGGGTATCGGCGCCCGCCCTATCGTCGGCGGCGATCGCGCAGTTCGTATCCGAGAGAAGGCGGCACGTGGATTCTGCTGTCCGGCACGGCCTCTCCCAACTGTCGGGCCGGGCGGCCGCGGCGGCCTGCCTGGCGGCCGGTCTCGCGGTCACCGGTCCCGCCACCGCACAGGACCCGTCGGTGCCGCCGCCGGCCTCCGCACCCGCGAATACCGCTGCAGCAGCATCGATCTCGACCGACCGGGTGCGTTCGGCGGCCCGGCCCGCGGCCGACGGATCGTACCTCGCCGATGCCGTGGCCGGGTCGCCGCGCGCGCTCACCGTCACCGTGCACTCGGCCGCCATGAATGTGCCCGTGCGCCTGGAAGTTCTCGCGGCACCGGATCGTTCGCGTCCGGCACCCACCCTCTATCTGCTCAACGGCATCGACGGCGGAGCCGGCGGTAATTGGCTCAACCGTACGGATGTGGCGTCGTTTTTCGCGGATAAGCAGGTGAATGTGGTGGTGCCGTTCGGTGGGGCGAGTAGTTATTTCACGGATTGGCGTGCCGATGATCCGGTGCTGGGTCGGCAGCGGTGGTCGACGTTTCTGACTAGGGAGTTGCCGTCGATCATCGATTCGGGTTTCGGTGGTAGTGGGGTGAATGCGATCGCGGGTATTTCGATGGCGGGGACGTCGGTGTTCCAGTTGGCGTTGGCGGCGCCGGGTTTGTACAAGGCGATCGGTTCGTATTCGGGGTGTGTGCGGACCAGTGATCCGCAGGGGCAGTTGATCGTCGATGCGGTGGTCGGTGGGCGGATGGGTAACACGGTGAATATGTGGGGTCCGCCCACGGATCCGGCGTGGGCGGCCAATGATCCGTATCTGCACGCGGATCGGTTGCGAGGCACCGCGATCTACGTCTCGACCGGGACCGGGTTACCGGGCCCACTCGACACCCTCGACGGACCCGGCATCCACGACAATCCCGCGACTCTGGCCGATCAGCTGCTCGTCGGCGGCGCACTCGAGACCGGTGCGGTGCGATGCACTCGCGAATTGCGGGACAGATTCACCGAACTCGGTATCCCAGCCACGATCGACATGCGCCCGGACGGCACCCACTCGTGGGGCTATTGGCAGCAGGATCTGCACCGGTCCTGGCCGATGATCGCCACCGCCGTCGGCGCGGACCCGGTCACGCGGGACGGCGCGTATCCTGATCGCCCGCACTGAGCCGGGCGATCAATGCCGAACGCAGATACCACAATCCGGTGGTCCGCGACGGATCGAACCCGGTCAGCTGCCCGATGCGCCGCAACCGGTAGTCGATCGTATTCGGGTGGATGCACAGCTGACGGGCCGCACGCTGCCGGTTGAGATCGGTGCCGAAGAAGACCTGCAAGGTCTCCAGCAGTTCGGGATGGGAATCCAGCGGCGCCAGCCGCGCATCGAGGATGTCGCGACCGATTCCCGGCCGGGTCAACTGATACTGCAATGCCAGCTCCGCGAATCGGTGCACCCCCGGTCCGCGCCCCAGCCGCCGCACCGTATCGAGCAGATCGTGTGCCTGCTGGGCGGCCGCGGGCACCTCAGCGGCCGATGCGCTCACCACGGCCGCGGTCAGCGGCACCCCGGCCAGCTCCGACAGCCGGGCGAACAGTTCGTCGAGGTCGGGCTCCGCACAGGCGGACTCGGGAACGAGGATGCTGCCACCGTCGACCGACAACATGGCCAGCGGGTTGTCGCGCAGCAGCTTCGCCAGCGCTGCCTGCACCCGGCGCAGCTTCCGCCGCGCGACGACCTGCTTGTCCAGCCGCGGATGGGTCTCGTCGGGATGCGGTGGAATCCATACCGCCAGAACGAAATACCGGTCCGCGATACGGATTCCGCATTCTCGCGCCAACTTCGTGGTGGCGTGCCCACCGAGCAGGGCCGAGGTGAGCGTGTGGACGGCGGTGTGGTGTTCGGCGGCATCGGCACGCCGCTCCTGGACATAGGCCTTGTTCACCGCCGCGGTGATGAGATCCAGCAGTTCCAGCGCGGTCGCGGTGCCCTTGATGACAAGTGCGGCATCGCTGGCGCGGGCGCGGGCGAACAGCAGGTCGAGTCCGGCCTTGAAGCCCTCGTGCACCGCGTGCACGACCACCTCGATCGGTATTCCGGCCCGGCACCAGCGCGCCGCGGCCGCCCGGAGCCGATCGGTTCGCTCGGGCAGGTCGCCACCGGCCACGCGCCGGACCGCCCACTCCACGCACAACCGCGCCATCGGGGAGACCTCGGTGGCCAGCACATCGGCCGGCAGGGTGGTGAACGGTGGCACCACGGCGGCGAGGTGCGCGACCAGTTCACGGGCCATCTCGTGGGCGTCGCGCATCGATAGCGAGAGCGCGCGCCCGGATGTCGTGCGCTCAGCACCGACCGTGCTTGCTGTAGTCACTCTGACCTCCTTGTCACGGACCGGATTTCGCGCCTGCGCGAAACCCGCCGCACGGTGATCGGGCGATTCCGACATCTCCCGCTCCCCGGCTATCTGTTACGTGTTGAAACGGTAATGCGAGTCCGCGCTCACCTTCTACTCCGTTTTGGCGATCGTCGACACCTCGGGGCAGGACCTCTCACCTGCGGATACTCCACCCAACAGCGACCACGGGCGATATTCGCGGCCAAAAAATGGGGATCCGCTCACTTTTCACTCCGCTCCCGCGGCGACCAGGGATTGCGGGAATCTCACCAAATCTCACCGCGCTGGGCTCCGCGTGGGGATACCGACATGAACAGGGCTGGCTGACCGGTGGTGAATCCGCTGGTCCGATTGCGAGCCCGGCCGCACCACCGGACACCAGCCGGGCGCTGTCCCGGGATCGGGTCACCGAGATCCGGGGATCGGATGCGCCGCTGCGAGAACGGGGGTTGTGGCGCCTTCTCTACGAATCCTCGGCACGCGCCGAGGAGGTGCCGATGCCGAATGCGCCCGATCTCGATACGGGTGTGGCAGATTGCCGCCCCACGTCATGAATGGTCCGCTGATCAGTACGGCTGAAGGGGTGGACTATCCGTCGTGTGCTTCGAGTTCGGTCGCCGGCGTCTGCCGGGTGGCCGCCCACGACGCCAGGAGCGCTGAATTGTCAGCGGTCGGCGTGCCCGCGGGTGCGGTGTAGACGTTCAGGAGCAGGCCGGGCTCGGCGGGCAGTTCCAGGGACTCGACGTCCAGGTCGAGCCGGCCCACGATCGGATGGTGTACCCGCTTGCGTCCGGACCGGTGCAGCCGCACGTCCCGAGATGCCCACCGCTGCCGGAACAGCTCACTGCACGTCGACAGTTCGCCGACCAGGGCGATCAGCTCCTCGTCGTGCGGATTGCGGCCGGCTTCCATGCGTAGCTTCGCGGCCACATCGCAGGCGATTCGGTCATAGTCGACGAAGAACGATTGTGCCGCTTCGGGATTCAGATACACGAACCGCGCGGTGTTCGCCGGCCGTCGCGGGTCGGCCGGCACCGGTGAAAACAGCGCGCGAGCAAGGTGATTCATGGCCAGGACGTCATAGCGGCCGTTGCAAATCCAGGCCGGCGCCTCGGAGACGGCGTCGAGCACCTGCTGCAGCGCCGGGCGCACCGTCACGGCAGGCCTGAGCCGGCGTGGACCGCTGGGCGCCCTGGACTGCCGGGCAAGGTGGAACAGGTGGTCGCGCTCGGCCTCGTCGAGTTGCAAGGCAGAGGCCAACGCGTCGAGCACACCGTCGGAGGCGCCGGCGAGGCTGCCGCGCTCCATACGCACGTAGTAGTCGACCGATACCCCAGCCAGTAGAGCTACCTCCTCGCGACGCAGGCCTTTGACCCGACGGTTGCCGCCGTGAGCGGGCAGGCCCGCTTGCTCTGGTGCGATGCGGGCGCGACGCGAGCTGAGAAACTCCCGGATATCGGTGCGTAGATCCATCGTGGCCATCCCCTCACCGTAAGCCCGGCCCGCAGCCCAGGGGAGGCACTGCGGGTACCCCACAGCACCGAGAACGCCACATGCGCAGAGTGTCAGGTCCATCAGGCAAGGGGTTCTCTCGGTACCTGTTTCACCAGGGTCTCCCTGCCGGCCGCAAGGCCTGCTTAACCTGTGGTCGGTTCCCGGCCGAACGCAGGGAAAGCAATGGGCCAGAAGGTCTTTTCCGAAGGAGCATGTCTAGTGCAAAAGCGCAAACTGGGTCAGCAACTCGAAGTTTCAGCCCTGGGGCTCGGCTGCATGGGCATGAGCTTCTTCTACGGTGCGCCCCCGGACCCAGCCGAGATGACGAAGCTGCTGCGGGCGGCAGTCGACCGCGGCGTAACTTTCTTCGACACCGCCGAAGTCTATGGCCCTTTCACCAACGAGGAGTTGGTCGGCCAGGCGCTGGCGCCGGTACGCGACCAGGTGGTGATCGCCACCAAGTTCGGTATCAAGCACGGAGAGAACGGACCGACCCCGGCGTCGGGGGTCGACAGCCGACCCGAGCAGATCCGCCGAGTGGCCGAGGCCTCGCTTCGGCGTCTGCGAACAGATTATATCGACCTTCTCTACCAGCACCGCGTCGATCCCGACGTACCCATCGAAGAGGTAGCGGGCACGGTCAAGGAGCTGATTTCCGAAGGTAAGGTCAAGCACTTCGGTTTGTCGGAGGCCGGCGCGACGACGATCAGCCGCGCCCACAGCGTGCAGCCTGTGACAGCACTGCAGAGTGAATACTCGCTCTGGACGCGAGACCTCGAAGGCGAGGTGATTCCGACCTTGGAGAAGCTGGGCATCGGCCTCGTGCCCTACAGCCCACTGGGCAAGGGCTATCTGACCGGCACCATCGACTCCACGACATCGCTGGCCGACGACGACCTCCGCCGCATCCTGCCGCGTTTCACTCCTGAAGCACGACAGGCCAATCAGGCACTGATCGACTTGCTGCAGCAGATTGCCGACGACAAGGGAGCTACGCCGGCTCAGATCGCTCTCGCCTGGGTGCTGGCGCAGAAGCCGTGGTTCGCGCCGATCCCCGGCACCACCAAGCTGCATCGCTTGGAAGAGAACCTGGGAGCGCTCGACGTCGAATTGACGATCGACGACGTGGAACGCATCGAGGTGGCCGCGGCGCGAGTCAAGGGTGCGCGCGTCCCAGAACGGTTCACGTCGATGCTCGGCCGCTAACCGCTCGAATTCTGCACCGGCCTCCGGGATCGTGCTCCCCCCAGCCACGACGGGTCATCGATCTCCAGCTGCTCGGCGAGACATGCCGAGGTAGCGGACCGTCACGACCTGGACCGCGAACCCGAGCCTGTTGTGATCCTGGCGACGTGCCGCGATCGAAGAGCCGCTCCCACTCCACCCGCGACCTCGGAGGGGCAACGATGAATTCCGGGTACTCGCGCCGTCGGATCGAGCAAGAACGCCACACCGCACCATCGGGAGACATCATGCGCAGGATCACCGCGGGCTTGTTCATCGCACTCGACGGAGTCGTCGAGAATCCACAGGACTGGCATTTTCCGTACTACAACGACGAAATGGGCGTCGCGGTCGACGCACAACTGGGCAGCGCGGACACCCTGCTGCTCGGCCGCAAAACCTACGACAGCTTCGCCGGTGCCTGGCCCGAACGCGAGCAGGCCGGCGGCCCCGATGCCGAGTTCGGCCGCAAACTGGGCGATGCCCGCAAGGTCGTGGTGTCGACCCAGGAGCTGACCTTCACCTGGCGCAATTCCGAACGGCTGCGCGGCGATCTGATCGCCGGCGCCACCGCGCTCAAACAGGAATCCGGTGGTGATATCGGCATTTCCGGATCGGTCTCGGTGGTGCGCGCCCTGCTCGGCGCCGGGCTGATCGACGAACTGCACCTGCTGGTGCATCCGATCGCCGTCCGTTCCGGGCTGCGCCTGTTCGACGATGCCGACACGCCGCTGCCGCTGACCCTGCTCCGCTCGACCGCATTTCGCACCGGAGTCGTGCATTCGGTCTACGGACCGGGCCAGGCACTCCAGGGGGAATACGAGCAGGCCAAACTGCATCTGCCGCACGAGCGGAACTGATCGCGCGCTGCTGCGGCGGCAGTGGGAGCCGATAGCGGCCCGGCAGCGAAAACCACGCCGCCGGGCCACCTTTCACCTGGGAGCGCTCACGACCGGATCGGTTCGGCCGCGACCTCGGCGACGGTCCCGGCGAGCGGGGCGAAGCTCAGCGCGGGCGGGCGGCGCAACATCCGGGCGTAGGTGCGCGCCGAAGCCGGCCACGGGTTGGTGACCGCCCCGGTGTGATGCTTGTACCAGCTCGGCACGCTCGACGACCAGACGGTCGCGGCGAGCGCCTCGTCGATCCACCGCCGGTAGGCCGCCATCGCGTCGGCGCGCACTTCGATCGCCGCCGCGCCGATCCTGTTCCGCCAGCGCAGACACCGCATGATGTAGGCGATCTGCTCCTCCTTCATCCCCGGATTACTGCCGGCGGGATTGAACGAGTTCGGTCCCGCGATGAGGAAGGCGTTGGGGAATCCCGGCACCGCCAGTCCCATGAAAGCCTGTGCGCCCGAGCGCCATTGCTCGTGCAGCAGCACACCGTCGCGCCCGCGCACGGTGATCGGTGCCAGGAATTCCGCGGCGCGGAATCCGGTGGCGTAGACGATGATGTCGGCCGCGTGCGCGACGCCGTCGGCGGTCTCGACGCCGTCGCGCGTGATCCGGGTGATCGGCGCGGTGATCAGTTCCACGTCGTCGCGGCAGACAGAACGGTAGAAGTGCCGGTCGAACACGATACGTTTGGCCCCGATCGGATAGTCGGGCGTGAGCCGGGCCCGCAGGACGGGATCGGCGACCTCGCGCCGCAGATATCGCCGCGCAGCCCACTCCGCGGGCCGCGCCGGCCAGCCCCGGCGCATGATCGGCGCCAGCAACGAATCAGCAGCCTGCTGCAGCCCCCACCGGTAGGCGCGCTGCGCGCCGGGCAGCCGCAGTGCGGTGCGGGCGAGCCGGCCGAATTCGGTGGCCGGTTTGGGCAGAATCCAGTGGGGCGTCCGCTGGTATACCCGCACCGAGGCCGCAGACGTGGCGAGGGTCGGCAAACACTGTGCCGCGCTGGAACCGGTGCCTATCAGCGCGATCCGGCGGCCGGCGAGTTCGACGGAGCGGTCCCATTCGGTGGTGTGGAACGACGGCCCGGCGAAATCGTCCCGGCCCGGAATATCGGGGATATTCGGGCGGTGCAACTGCCCGACGGCGAAGACCACGATATCGGCCGTCATCCGAGTTCCGTTCGCGGTCGACAATTCCCAGCGGCCATCGGCCTCGGAGTAGGTGGCCGCGGTGAGCGCGGTTCCGGTACGCAGATGCGCGGGCAGGCCCTCGGCGGCCGCCACGGTGCGCAGATATTCCAGCGTCCGGCGGCGCCCGGGGTATCGGATGCGGGTGCTGCGATACGGGGCGAACGAGAAGGAATACAGATGGGCCGGTACATCACAGCTGCAGCCCGGATAGGTGTTGTCCCGCCATACTCCGCCCAGCTCGGGCGATTCCTCCAGGATCAGGAAGTCCTCGATCCCGGCGCGGCGTAGTGCCGCTCCCATGCCGATGCCCCCGAATCCGGATCCGACGACGACCACTGTGCTGTGCAATCCCTCTACCACCTCCATGTGCGAAGAGACATTCAGTAACCGATCGGCAACCCTACGTGCCGGTGGCGCGATTACCTAGCTGTCCGTCGACGCGCTCGGCAGCCGGGCGGGGAGCCGTTGCCTCCCGGCCGGTACCGCACACCTCGGTCGACGCTTACCGGCCCGTGGCACAACGACGACATTCCACGGCCGATCCCCCACCCCCGAGTCGCGAACAGCGTTGTCACACAGTGTGATGAATCGCAACAGCCGAGACCGCGCGCGAAGTCCGGCCCTCGCTACCACATCTCGCGGCGACCGAATATTCCGTTCCTGCAACATCTTCCGCCGCGTCATCGAATCGCGGGTCTATACTCGCGTAATTCGCACCGACGACATGCCGCGCGGTTCGGCGGCGCCCACACATCACGGGAGCTCAACGCATATGGCCATGGAGGATCCAGCACAGATCCGCACCGATATTCCGCATTCGGCGCGTATCTGGAATTTCTGGATGGGCGGGAAGGACAATTACGAGGTCGACCGTGTGGTCGGCGAGGCCAGTCTGCAGATCGATCCCGATATCTCGACGATGGCGGTGCAGTCGCGGCAATTCCTGATCCGCGCGGTCAGCTACCTCGCCGAGGAGGCCGGTATCCGGCAATTCCTGGATATCGGTACCGGACTGCCGACCATGCAGAACACCCACGAGGTGGCGCAGAGCATCGCGCCCGAGGCCAAGGTGGTCTACGTCGACCACGACCCGCTGGTGCTCGCCCATGCCCGGGCGCTCCTCACCAGCACCACCGCCGAGGGGGTGACGACGTATGTCAACGCCGATTTCCACGAGCCGGAGAAGATCGTCGCCGAGGCGCGCACGATCCTGAATCTGGACGAGCCCGTGGCTGTGATGTTCATGGGCGTTCTCGGACACGCCCGCAGTTACGAGGATCTGCTGCGGATCGTGCGCACCGTCCTGGCGGCGGTCCCGTCCGGCAGTTATCTGGTGCTGTGGGATGGCACCGACGACAGCCCGGCCTACGTCGAGCTGTGCGCCGAGTACGCCAAATCCGGTGGGACGCCGTATTATCCGCGCACCCGCGACGAAATCGCCGCCGCGTTCGACGGATTGGATCTGATCGACCCGGGCTATACCTGCATCACCCGGTGGCTGCCCGGCTCCAGCGAGGTCGGCTGCACCCCGGAGATCGCGGCCTTCGGCGGCGTCGCCCGCAAACCCTGAGCGGATATCGTCAGCGGGCTCGCGCCGAGTCGCGGGCCCGTTCGATGATCCGCAGCGTCGCAACGGCATCGGCGGGATCCACCGGCGGTGCGGCGCCGTCGAGCAGGGCGGCGGCCACCCCCGCGTAGAAGTCCGGATAGGCGCCGGGCGCGCTCGGCGCCGGTGCCAGCTCGCCATCGGTGCCGAGCAGACCCCATTGCTCGGGATCGACTCTCCCCCAGGGCTGTCCGTCACCCGGCCGGCGCCCCGCACGCAGCGCGGCCTCCTGCGGATCGAGGCCGTAGCACACGTAGGCACGCTCGGAACCGAGCACGCGCAGACGCGGGCCCAGCTGCGCGGCGACGGCGCTCATCCACAACTGCGAGCGCACCCCACCGCTGTGGGTGAGCGCGAGGAAGGCGTCGTCGTCGGCTCGCACTCCGGGGCGGCGGGCATCGAGCTCGCAGTACACCTCGGCGACCGGACCGAACAGGGTGAGCGCCTGGTCGATCAGATGGCTACCGAGATCGTAGAGGATGCCGGCGCCCTCCTCGGCGCCGCCGAGTTCGCGCCATCCTCCCTTCGGGCGCGGCCGCCAGCGTTCGAACCGGGATTCGAACCGCCACACCTGTCCCAGCGCACCGGTCTCGATCAATTGCCGCGCGGTACGAAAGTCGCTGTCCCAGCGGCGATTCTGGAAGACGGTCAGCAGCAGCCCGGCCTCGCGCGCGACGGCGATCACGGATTCGCCCTCCGCGGCGGTGAGCGCGAACGGTTTGTCGACCACCACCGGCAGCCCCGCCGCCAGCATCCGCCGCGCGAGTGGAGCGTGGGTGCGGTTGGGGGTGGCGACCACGACGAGATCGAGGTCCGTGCCGCCGGACAGCAGGTCGTCGACGGTGGTGAATACCCCGGCCTGCGGATGTTCGGCCCGGGCCCGGTCGGCCCGCTCGGCGGAGGAGGTCACCACCGCGGCCAGCCGCATCCGGGGTTCGGCGGCGATCAGTGGTGCGTGAAAGACCGCACCGGCCAAGCCGAAACCGATCACCGCCACGTTCAGCACTGTCATCGCCGCCCTTTCGGTCCCTCCCGCGGCGCGCACCGCCCGCGTCGCATCGTGCTCATCACAACACGACCGGATGCGTGGACGCGGCGACACTCCGGGCGTCCGGCCCGCGGGGTGTCAGTCCACGGCCGCCGGGGACGGCTTCTGCGCCTGCCCGGCCGGTTTCGGTCGGGTGCGAGCGGGCGCCCAGCAGCCGAGGATGGCGGCGACCGCGAGGGTGAACAGACCGAGGACGAGGGTGGCTTGGTGCAAGCCGTAGGCGAACGCCGATTCCGCTTGTGTGGCAAGGGGGTCGGCCTGTGGGCCCAGTCGCTCGGTGACCTGCAGCGCACCGGCCAGCGAACCGGTGACCGGCCCCCGGATCGGTTCGGGGATCGACGCGGCGATCTCACCGATGCGACGGCTGTACCCGGCGGCCAGCACACTTCCGGCCAGTGCGATCCCCAGTGCCGCGCCCATCTCCCGGGCCGCGTCGTTCACCGCGGCCGCGACCCCCTGCTTGTCGTCCGGTGCGCCGTCGACGATCGCCGCGGTCGCGGGCGCGGCGGACAAACCGAGCCCGGTGCTCATGATCAACAACGGCCACAGCACGTCGACGAAGGTACTGTCGGCGGTCAGCCGGGACAGGCACAGCAATCCGATACCGACGATCACCAGCCCCGCGGTGGTCGGCAGCCGCAGTCCGAATCGCTGGGCCAGCCACGGCGCGATCACCGACAGCGCGACCATGGGCACGATCATCGGCGCCATCGCCACCGCCGACAGCAACGGCGAATAGCCGAGGATCAACTGGAAGAACTGCACGATGAGCATGAACAACCCGAACGAGACGAGGAACTGCACCGCGACCGACGCCGTACCGGCGCCGAAACCCCGCAGGGCGAACAGCCGCACGTCCAGGAGGGGCTGCTCGGCCCGCAGTTCGACCAGCGCGAACGCCGTGCCCACCGCCAGCGCCGCGACCACCGTGCCCAGGACGAACGGATCGGTCCAGCCCCGCTGCGGCGCCTCCAGCGCCGCCACGACGATCAACCCCACCGCGGCCGCCCCGGTGACCGCGCCCCAGGGATCGAAACGGGCCCGCACGCTGTCGTGGGATTCGGGAACCGTGCACGCCGCGATCGCCAGCACCGCGCCCGATACCGCCATCGCCAGGGTGATCGACAACCAGGACCACCGCCAGAGCAGGACGCCGGAGCCGAGAATGCCCAGTACCGCACCGCCGCCGACGGTGCCCGCCCAGATGCCGACCGCGACATTGCGGCGATCCGGCGGAGTTCCGGCGGTCAGCAGCGACAATGTCGACGGCATGACCAGTGCCGCCCCCACTCCGGCCAGCGCGCGGGCGCCGATCAGCCAGCCGGTTCCGCTGATCAGCAGTGGAACCGCGGAGGCGAGGGCGAAGATCACCAGTCCGCCGATCATGACGATGCGCCGACCGTAGCGATCACCGAGTGCCCCGGCGGGCAGCACCAGACAGGCCAGCGCCAGGGTGTAACCGTCGATGATCCAGGTCAATTGGGACTGGGTGGCCCCGGTCGCCGACGCGATTTCCGGCAGTGCGGTGTACAGCGCCGCCATCGAGGCGACGACCAGTGCGACCGACATACAGGACACGATCACCACCCAGCGGCGGCGCACCACGACGGGCTCGGTCATGGTTGCGTTCATCGGGCCTCCCAGAAACGCTACTGCCGGTTTCGCTATGATACTAGCGGTATCGTTTCTATCTTATTCGGCCGGTGATCGCCGCCGAGGGGGAATCCTGGGAGTCATGACCACACCGAGTGCCGCGATCGAATCCGACGACGATCCGCGCAAGGTTCGCTCGCGCCGCCGCCTGCTCGACGCCGCCACCGAGCTGCTGCGCGACGGCGGCCTGGACGCGGTCACCATCGACGCGGTCACCCGGCGTTCCGGGGTCGCGCGCACGACGCTCTACCGGCATTTCGACACCGTCACCGAATTACGCACCGCCACATTGGAAGAGCTGCTACCGCCGGTGGTCGAGGTGCCGGTCGGGGGCGCGCTGCGGGAACGGCTGATCGAACTACTCGCCCGGCAGGCCCAGGGCATCAACGACGTACCGCTGCATCTGACCACGCTCGCGTGGCTGGCCACCGAGGACGAGCAGTCCGGCGGGGAGGGAATCCGGGCGGGTTCGCTGCGCGCCCACCTCATCGAGACCTACCGCCGGCCGTTCGACGAACTGTTCGACGACGACCATGCCCGGGCACTGCTGGGCGACCGGGATCTCACCGCGGTCCTGGCACAACTCATCGGCCCGATCGTGTTCGTGCGGCTGTCCGGAATCGGCCGGGCCACCCGTGCCGACTGCGCCCGCATCGTCGACGACTTCCTGGCCGCGTGCGCCGCCTCCGATCGCACCGCGACCCGCAATCGGCTGCGGGCGCGGCGATCACCCGCTCAGTAGTACACCGGTCCGGGTACGCCACCGCCGGCCGCGATCGCGCCCCCGGTGATGGCGACGCTGCGGGGTGAGGCGAGAAAGGTCACGACGTCGGCGACCTCACGGGCATCGATGACACGGCGAATCGAATTGGCGGCCAGGCCGGATTCCAATGCCTCGATCGTGGTACCGGATTCGGCGGCCTGCGTGGTCAGTCGCGCATGCAGGCGCGCTCGGTCCGGGTGAGGCCGGGGTGGACCACCGTGTTCACCCCGTGCGGACCCAGCTCGTCGGCCAGATTCTTGGTCAAGGCGGAGACACTGACGTTGCGCACCGTCTGTGCGATCGAATTCGCCTGTCGCGCACCGAGTCCGCTGATGTTGACGATCCGGCCCCAGCCCTGCGCGATCAGATGCGGCGCCACGGCACGGGCCGTGCGCAGATAGCCCAGCACCTTGATCTCGACCTCCCGGCGGACGATATCGTCGCTGGTGGCGCTCAGATCCGCGGGCGATCCCGCACTCCAGGGGGTGGCAGCGGAGTTGACCAGGATGTCCACGCCGCCCAACTCGGCGACCGTGCGCTCGACCAGCTCCCGCACCCGCTCATCGTCTCCGGCGTCGGTGGGAATCGCGACGACGCGCGATCCCGTCTCGGCGCCCACCGCGGCTACGCGCGTCCCGCAGCTCGGTCGTCGTCATCGACTCGATCTCGGCGCACGACCGAGCCCGCTGTCGAACGGCGGTCCGATCGGCGAATCGCTACGGTGGATATCGCGCCGGACCCTGGGGCGACCCGATCGCACCGTCGGCGCGGACCGACTACCCGAATCACCGGAGGTGACGAAATGGCAAGCGGCACATCGTCCATCGAGGTTCGCACGCTCACCGACGCGGCGGATCTGCGCACCGCCGGCGCCATCTTCCGCACCGCGATGGTCGGGTTGCCGCCACGGTCCGACGATCCCGACGGACTGGTGGAGCCGGGCCGCACCCTGGGCGCGCGTCTGAACGGGGAGCTGGTCGGGGGCGCGGATTCCTACACCAGCCGATTGGTGGTGCCGGGCGGACGATGGGTCCCGCACGCCGCGGTCACCCATGTGGGTGTCCTACCCACCCATACCCGGCGCGGGGTGGTGAGCGCGCTGCTCCGCCACCAGCTCGCCGACATCGCCGGCCGCGGTGAGATCGTGGCGAGCCTGCGTGCCACCCAGGGCGGTATCTACGAACGGTTCGGTTACGGCGTGGCCGGTTCGTACGCGACCCTCGAGCTGGATCGGGCGCGCGCCCGGCTGCGCGATTCCGTGCCGGCGAGCGGCCCGGTGCGCTACCTCGACCCCGCGGTCCGCTGGGAGACCCTGGCGAAAATCTATGCTGCCGCGGACATCTCGTGGACCGGTGCGATCGAGCGGCCCTCGTACTGGTGGCGGCTGCAGGAACTGTTCACCGGAGAGGCGGGGTGGACCGTGGTGCACGGCGCCCCCGGAGCCGAGGACGGCTTTCTGCGCTACCGTCCCGCCGACGGCGCGGCCTGGCCGCGCAACCCGCACCGCACGGTCGTGGTCGACGACTGGGTCGCCACGACACCGGATGCCTACCGCGGACTGCTGCGCCATCTGCTCGCACTCGACATCGTGGAACGGATCGTGGTGACCTTCGCGCCGGTGGACAGCCCGCTGCGGCAGCTGTTCGCCGACGAACGGGTGGTCACCGTCGCCGGTGTGCACGACGAGACCTGGTTGCGCCTGATCGATGTGCACGCCGCACTCGATCGGCGCGACTACCGCGACTCGGCCCCGGTGGTGATCGCGGTCGACGACGAGATCCTGCCCGCCAACACCGGCTCGTATCGCATCGCCGCCGGCACGGTGACCCGGGTCGACGCGCCCGCCGATCTCACGACCGACGTGTCCACCCTCGCCGCGGCCTATCTCGGCGGCACCGGCTGGCGGCAGCTGGCCCTGGCCGGCCGGGTGATCGAACATCGTGACGGCGCGGCCGACGACGCGGACGCCCTGTTCGCCACCACGACGGCGCCGTTCGCGGGGACCTATTTCTGACGCACGGGTGAGGCTCCCGAGAACCGGCCGGTCAGCCGCCGGCGGCGGCGGTGACGCGACGCGGGACCGGGTTCAGGCTCGCGGGGCTCAGGCCGAGATGATCGCGCAGGGTGGCGCCGGTGTACTCGGTGCGAAACAGCCCGCGCCGCTGCAGTTCCGGCACCACGAGGTCGACGAAATCGTCGAAGGTGCCCGGTGCCTGAGCCGCGGACAGGATGTAGCCGTCGGCCTCACCGCCGTGGAATCCGGCCTCGATCTGATCGGCGATCTGGGCGGGGGTGCCGACGAACTGCGGCAGCAACACGCCCTGCGCGTACAGCGTGCCGATATCGCGCAGGGTCAGGTTGTCGCGCAGACTCAGCCGCCGGGCCACGTCGAACAGTCCCTGCGTGCCCGGGACCACGACATCCTCGATCGGCGCGTCCATGTCGTAGCGGGAGAAATCGTGGTCGGTGTGCACCGACAGGGTGATCAGCCCGGATACCGGATCGGCCAGTTCGTTGTGGAACGCCTGCTTCTCGCGGGCGATGGTCTCGGTCTCCCCCACGAACGGCACGAACGACGGGAAGATCTTCACCTGGTCCGGATCACGGCCGAAATCCGATGCGCGCGACTTGATGTCGTCGTAGTAGGCGCGGCGGCCCTCCGGGGTCGGGTCGATCTCGAAGATCGCCTCGGCCCAGCGCGCCGCGAAGTCGCGGCCGACCGGCGATGATCCGGCCTGGATCAGCACCGGCCGGCTCTGCGGCGAATGCGGGACGGTCAGCGGCCCGCGGGTCTTGAACCAGCGCCCGTCGTGGTCGACGACGCGCACCTTGTCCGGATCGGCGAATACTCCCGATTCCTTGTCCCGCACGAGCGCGTCGGGATCCCAGCTGCCCCACAGTTTGTAGGCCACCTCGAGGAACTCGTGGGCGCGGTCGTAGCGTTCGTCGTGGCCCAGATGGTTGTCGAGCCCGAAATTCTGCGCCTCCGCCTGATTGAGCGACGTGATCACATTCCACGCGGCCCGCCCGCCGGACAGATGATCGAGCGTGGCGAAGATCCGGGCCACCTCGTAGGGATGAAAGTAGGTGGTGGACTTGGTGATCGCGAGCCCGAGCCGGTCGGTGGTGTCGGCCAGTGCCGCCGCCACCAGCGCCGGATCGATCGTCGCCGAGGCCTGGGTGCCGCTGCGCAGCGGCACCCGGATGTCGTTGCCGTAGCGGACCGGTGTGGCCAGCAGGTCCGCGAAGAACAGGAAGTCGAACTTGCCACGCTCGAGGGTCTGCGCGACCCGGCGGTAGTAGCCGGGGCTCAGATAGTCGGTCTCCGACCCCGGATGCCGCCACGCCGCATGCGAGTGGGTGACGTGCGAGGCGATCAGGAAACGCCGCCCACCCGGCCGCGGTCAGCGACTACGGCTGCCCGCGGTGCGCGAGAATCCGGCCCGGCCACCGGTGCTGCCCGCCGGGGCAACACCCTGACCGTGGCCGCGGGCCCCCCGGCGACCGGCGACGCGATCACCGGCGGCGCGGTCGGCGGTGACGCGTCCACCGGTACCACGATCACGGTTCGTGCGCGCACGGGTACTGCGGTCTCCGGCGGTCCGGGCGCCGGCAGTGCGGTCACCGGATGGCCGCCCATCGGAGCCGCGGTCACCCACACGCCCACCGGCCACGCGGTCACCGGCCACGCGGTCCCTGGTGGCACGACGTCGCCCGCCACCACCGGCCGCAGCGCCGCCACCGCTCCCGGCGCCGTGTCGCCGCGACTTCTGCGCACGTGGCGACGGTTGAGCCGCGGACTTTTTCGCCTCGGCCGACGGCACAAGCGCACCGCGCTGCGACTGGTCGACGAGCGCGGCGATCGGTCCCACGAGCCGCGACACCGCCGGCGAGTCCTCCGAAACCTGCTGCACCGCGGCATCGATACCGGCCTTGCGCAGCAAGGTGGTGACGGTGCCACGCTCGGCCGGCAGCATGAGCGTCACGACGTCCCCGGAACCGCCCGCTCGTGCGGTGCGGCCCGAACGATGCAGGTAGGCCTTGTGTTCCGCGGGAGGGTCGACGTGCACCACGAGTTCGACATCGTCGACGTGCACGCCGCGGGCGGCGACATCGGTGGCGACCAGCACCGTCGCGGCATCACCGGCGAACGCCGCCAGATTGCGGTCGCGGGCGTTCTGCGCCAGGTCACCGTGCAACTCCACAGCGGCGATGCCCGCCGACCGCAATTGCCGGGCCAGCCGGCGAGCCTGGTGTTTGGTGCGGGTGAACAGGATTCGCCGGCCGGCGCCGGCCGCGAGCTGCTGTACGAGCGCCTTCTTGGCGGTCATGTCGGCGGACTCGAAGATGTGGTGTGCCATCGTCGCGACGGGAGTGTCCGCCTCGCCCACCGAATGCCGCACCGCGCCCGGCAGAAAGCGGTCGACCAGCCGGTTGACACTCTTGTCCAGCGTCGCCGAGAAGAGCAGGCGCTGGCCATCGGACGGGGTGGCCGCCAGGATCCGGGTGACGGCGGGCAGGAATCCGAGATCGGCCATGTGGTCGGCCTCGTCGATCACGGTGATCCGGATGTCGTCGAGAGCGATGAGCTCCTGCTGCATCAGATCCTCGAGCCGGCCGGGGCACGCGACGACGATATCGGCGCCACGGCGCAGCGAACGCACCTGGCGCTGTTGTGGCACACCGCCGAAAACGGTGGTGACCGACATCCCGTACACGGCGGCCAGCGGTTCCATCGTCATGGCGATCTGGGTGGCGAGTTCCCTGGTCGGCGCCAGGACCAGCCCGACGGGGCGGTTCGGCGCGGCTTGCCGACCGGTCTCGCCGAGCCGGTCGATCACCGGAATCGTGAAGGCGAGCGTCTTACCGCTGCCGGTGCGTCCGCGGCCGAGAATATTCCGGCCGGCGAGTGAATCCGGCAGCGTGTCGGCCTGGATGGGAAACGGTGCGGCGATCCCGTTGGCCGCCAGCGCCTGGGCCAGCGGCGGGCGGACGCCGAGCAGGGCGAACGAAGGAGAAGAGGTTTTCATGACTGTGCGACAGTGCCTTTCGGGCATAGGGTCGTGCCACGCCCGGCTGTGGACATCGTCCACACGGGGACACGCACGACGTGGCGAGATTGCCGAGAGGCAAAATCGATCGCCGTAGGAGTAGCGCAGCAACGCAGCGAACCGGTCGCGCAATGAATGCCGTCTACGACGCTGGACGGAACCACGGTGCCGTCCCCGCATCGACAGCTCGATGAGCTGCCGTGTTGCCACCCACCCTACCCGACGGCGCCCGCACTTCCCGAACCGGGCTTCGCGGACAGCCCGAGTCCGAGGTCAGGGGCCACCCGGCCGCTTCCGCGGTCCCTGCCCCGTCGATGTCCGGCCGCCCGGCGAGACGGCCGCCACACAAGATAATATAACGCGCGTACGGTTATATCTCCGGCGATGGGAGCGGTTCATGTGGGATCCCGAGAAGTACCGTAGCTTCGGCGATCATCGGTCTCGCCCGTTCTTCGAACTGATCGGGCGCATCGGCGCCGAAAAGCCCCGGCGGGTGGTCGACCTCGGATGCGGTCCCGGACACCTGTCCGCCGCACTGACCAGCCGCTGGCCCGGCGCACACCTGGAAGCCTTCGACTCCTCCCCCGAAATGGTCTCCGCGGCAAGGGAACTGGGAGTCGACGCCGAGGTCGGTACCGCACAGGACTGGCGTCCCGCGCCCGATACCGATGTCGTGGTCGCGAACGCGGTCCTGCAGTGGGTGCCCACCCACGTCGAACTCCTGCCGGAGTGGGTCGCCGCCCTGCCGGCGGGAGCCTGGCTGGCCCTGCAGGTTCCCGGCAATTTCGACGCCCCGTCCCACGTGGCCATCCGGCAACTGGCCGCCCGCGACGAATGGCGTCCGCACCTGGCCTCGACCGGAATCCTGCAGCCCCGCGACGTCCTCGATCCGGAAGGCTACGCGACGGTGCTGACCGCGGCCGGATGCACCGTCGACGCCTGGGAGACCACCTATCTGCAGCGCTTGAGCGGCGAGGATCCCGTGCTGGAATGGGTGAGCGGCACCGCACTGCGCCCGGTCCGCAACGCACTCGACGACGCCGGCTGGGCTCGCTTCACCGCACAGCTGGCCCCATTGCTGGCCACCGCCTACCCGCGCCGCGCGGACGGCACGACCTGGCTGCCGTTCCGCCGCGTCTTCGCGGTGGCCCGCACACTCGGCTGAACCAACTGCGCGGCGGAAACCTGGTGCACCACATCGTCGATCGCGCACCGCGCTCTGCGCCGAACCGGTGTGGCGGACGGTATCGGTGGCAGCCGGATCGTGTGTGGTCGCCAATGCGGCCAGCACGATCCAGTGAACGGAGAGTCGTTGTGACGCGATCCGGAATCGACGAGGCGCTGCGGGCGTTCGGGCGCGGTAGCGGCGTGGTCGCGCTGGTTCTGCTGTCGGTGGCACTCGTCGCGGGAATCACCGCCCGATCGGGACGGGCGATACTGCTGCCGCGCACCGGCCTGGCCGAATTCCACCGGGGTTGCGGACTGCGCGCCACCGCCGACATCCTCGGCTACCTGGCGGCCCAGAGCTCCGGCCGCTGCGGCCCCTGCCGGAACGGATTGCCGCAGTTGGCGACCCGACTGAACGAGCTCGCGCGTGGCGGCTCCGGCGATCCCGCCGAGATCCTGCGCCTCGCCGGATCGGTCGACGGCCGCGACGCCTGCCATCACCCCGACGGCGCCGCCCGGCTGGCGCGGTCGGCACTGTCGGTGTTCGCCGACGATCTGGCCATGCATCGGCACGGTTCGTGCGACGCCGCACCGCACCCGGATGCCGCACGGGATGCCGTGGCGCTGTGCCCGCGCTCTGCTCTGTCCATCGTCCGAAAGCGACGGTGAACGCCGGACGGCGGCCGGCCCGGCGTCCGGAGGACCGCACCATACGTCCGACGCCCGCCCGACGCGGCCGCACAGTGAGTGAGCGACGGCCATTCCGGCGCGAGAATATATGTCCGACAGCATGTTCCGAGAAACATCACGCGGTGCGGCAACGGCGTCGTTCTCCCCGGCCCGAGGCCAGGTGTCGCCATAGCGTTCCATCAATCCTTGTCGCCGAGCGAGCCCAGAACCTTGGGGACATCCTCGGCCGGCAGATAGCAGCCGGTCTGTTCGAACCCGCCGATGGTGCGGGTATCGAAATCCCCGTACCCGATGCGCAGGAAGTCGTCGCCGCCGAGCCCGTGCGCAGCCCAGTCGAAGGCCACCCGGGCGCGCGCGATGAGCGTCCGCAATGCCATCAGATGATAACCACGGGTCACGAATTGCGCTGGGGCGCCGCGTAATCCGATCCCCAACGGCCGCGCGACCGCGTCCGTGCCGCCGAGGTCGACCACCATGCCGAGATCGGGATGCCGGTAGGGTTCCGGGCGCCCGCCACGGAGCCCGGCCACCAGATTCCTTCCCAGATGACGCCCTTGACGCATGGCGTGCTGGGCGGTCGGCGCGCACACCGCGCCCTCACCCGCGGTCAGGTCCGGCACCGCGGCCGCGTCACCACACGCCCACACACCGGGCAGGCCCGGCACAGTGAAATCGGCGGCGGTGACGATGCGGCCCTTCTCGGTCGCCGCACCCAGATGCCCCGCGAGCGGACTCGGCGCGACTCCGGCGGTCCACAGCACCGTCCGCGACGGAATGAACCGGCCGTTGGTGAGCTGAACACCGTGCGCGGTAACCTCTTTCGCCGACGCGCCGCAGATCAATTCGATCCCGCGTTCGGCCAGAATCCGTTTGGTCTGCTCACCGAGCTGCTGCCCGAGCTCGGGCATGATCCGGTCGCCGCGAGTCACCAGATGCCAACGGACCATTTCCGATTCCGCCTTCGGGAAATAGCGGCGCGCGGCAGCCCGGGTGACCTTGTTCAGCACCGCCGTGGTCTCGGTGCCCGCATAGCCCGCGCCGATGGTGACGAAATTCAGCCGCTCCCGATCCTCGTCCTCCCCGCCGCGCATCGCGGCCACATCCAGCTGGCGCAACACGTGGTCGCGCAGGTACATGGCCTCGGCCAGGGTTTTCATCCCGAATCCGTACTCGTCGAGACCCGGCACATCGAGCACCCGGGTGATACTGCCCGGCACCAGCACCAGATGGTCGTATTCGAGTGCGCTCTCCACACCCGCCGACCGGCTCACCACGAGTTGCCGGGTCTCCGGATGCACCCCGATCGCCCGGCCCGGCACCACCTCGGTCCGGCGCAGCACCCGCCGCAGCGACACCGAGATCGACCGCGGATTCAGCACACCGGAGGCGACCTGCGGCAACAGGGGCAGATAGAGCAACCCCGCATCCGGCGTGACGAGCTGGATGAACGCTTCCTCCGGGTTCAGATGACGTTCGAGGTAACGGGCACATTCGACGCCGGAGAAACCACCGCCGACGATCACGATCTTCGCGGGACTCACGACGCTCACTCTAACCACCGCGCCAGGGCGACGCAGACAGCTTCACCGCATAACGGCTGGGCCATGCGTGCCTGGCGACCGATCGCCGGTCAAGCGGACGGCCGCACGTTGTCGGGAAAACGGCCCTCGTAGTTGCCCGGCGGATCGTAGTCGGCGACCACGTAGGTCTCGGAGGAACCGGGTAGACACGCACGCGCCACTCCGATCCGCGTGGTGCCCTTCCAGACCACCTGCGTGAAATGACCTGTCTCCACGCTGAATCCGGGCTTGCCGTAGTCGTAGGCACCCTCTTCGTCCGCCCAGGAGCGAAACGCCTGATCGGCCCCCGCATGGTCGGAACCACCGCTCGACATCATGAACAGGTTCTCGCCGTAGCCGGAGTTCGGCCGATGCTCGAAGCTGTGGGTCCGGGCCAGGTGCTGCGCCCATTCCTCGGCCACCCGGTTCAACGCCTGATCGAGTTGAAGTTCCGCGGCCTGATGACGGGCACGAAAATCGTTGTGCAACGACAGCATCCGCTCCCCGAACACGGTATCGGTGCACGAGTAGTCCGGTTCCTCCCGGGCGGACGCCGTACCGGCGCCCGTCATGGCGGCCACCACGGCCAGGGCCATTACGACCGAGGGGAACCGGCCTGCGCGCATAGTGATCTCCTGAGATGGTTATACCGGTGCAGCGGACGACAGTGCCATCAACCTCCACGCCGCCCCTTCGGATCGGCAGCCCGGACAGAGCGGGAGATGTACCGGAAATCGTTGGGGTGGAGTAGATGTCGGGCGCCAAGTGTAGCGGGGCGGTCCGGCTCACACGGCGAAACGACCGACTCGATTCCACACTCCCGCACGAGGTTCGGCGGCGGACCACACCAGGATCACCGGAAAAGGTCATCACCGAGAGGCTGATCGACGGTAAGGATCTCCACATCAAGCTGCGTCAACCCGTCCGATTCGATCCCGACACACACCCCGGTCTGCACATCGAGCCGAATCGCCGACGACGGCCCCGGCATCCATATCTGCCGGTCATAGTCGAACTGCCCGCCGAGCAGCGCACAGCAGTCACACCGCGGTTCGTACGCGCTCGTCGACCGGGCGGTCACCTGCCACGCCGGTCGGCCGTGATGCTCGACGACCGTCACATCGCCCAGCTCAGCGGCAACACCACCATCACGCACCCCATCGGCCAACTCGATCGGATTCAACATGGCCACCCAGTGGTAGTCCCGGAAGAAGGGGCTGTCGTAGTCCACATCGGAATCCACATCGAACACATCCGGGACGACCTCGACGAGCCCATCGTCGGCATACACCGGCTCCACCTCCGACGGCCACCGCCCCGGCATCGGCTCCCACCCCCGCCCCCTGTCGATACCGGCCCCCGGAAACGGCCGCGTCCCGGCGACGACCTCGACAACCCTCCCCCGCACATCCTCCACCCGCACACTCCCCGGCCGCCGAATCCACGCATGCAACGGAACCTCCGCGCCACTGCCCCAACGGAATTCGAGCGTTCGCCATCGCCACGGCGAAGAGCGAGCGAGCCGGCGAAACCGATCCCCAGTCACTGACGACACCGACCGATACTCCCACACCCGACGCCCCCGCCGACCTGGTACAACCAGCCACCATGGACCCGATTTGGTCCAACCGGGGGGTGGTGAGGTAATCTCTTCGAGCACCCGCCGAGCGGGAGCAACGGGCTGTGGCGCAGCTTGGTAGCGCACTTGACTGGGGGTCAAGTGGTCGCAGGTTCAAATCCTGTCAGCCCGACCAAGAAAAATCCCCTCCGACCAGGGTCGGAGGGGATTTTTCGTTATTGGGCTATCCGTAGAGTTGGGGCCAATCTGGGGCCAGCACCGCTCTGCAGGTGCTGAGACAGCTTTTGACCGTCGTCTCGGAGAGCCTCGATGTCGGGGTGTAGGTAGCGCTGAGTGATGCGCGGATCGGTGTGACCGGCGATCTGCTGCAACCGATGCAGCGGGACACCGGCATCGGCGAACCAGGTGAGCCCCGTGTGCCGCAGATCGTGGCGACGGAGGTGCTCGAAGCCAAGCTGGGCCACTACCTCGTCCCAGTTCGTTGCATCCCGCAGGACCGCGGTCGCGATTCGTCCGCCTCGTGGCCCCACGAATACCCGGGCATCCCTCAGCGCTTCACCGCGCTCTTTTTCGGATGCATCCCGCAGCGCCGGATCCGCGGCAACCCGCACCGCCGCCACGTTGATGCGGCGCAGGACGATCGGGCGGATCTCCTCGATTACCGGAATAGGCCGGGACCGTTTGCCTTTCGTGCGCTTGTCCTTCATCCCGCCCGGTCCCGGAGTTGTCTGACGCCGGAGAGTCCACACCCACTGTTCGGTATCGATATCACCCACCCGGCAACCCGAGACCTCGCCGATCCGCGTTGCGGTGCATGCAGCGAAGACGACGGCGTCACCCCAGCCGCGGTAACGACCGTGCGATGCTTCCACCAGTGCGTCGGCCAGCTGTTGCAGCGCTTCCCAGTTCGGCAGAGCCAACGATCTCGGATTGTCGATCTCGTCTTCGTGCTTGACGAGTTGACGCTGCCAGCCGCTCACGTCGACGCGGTTGCGGTCGACTACTTCGTCTCTCACCGCCTGATTCAGTACTCGGGCCAACGCGGCAAGGGTGTTCTTGATGGTCGATTCACCACAGCCGGCGTCGATCCACTTCGTGACAGCGCGGTCGACCACTCCGGTTGTCACCATCGTGATCGGCAGGTGCCCTAGCGATTTCACCACCCGCAACCGCCAGCCAGCCCGATACGGATCGAGAGTCTTGGGCTCGACTCCGCGCATTGCGGTGTCCCAGTGAGCATTTCCGTATTCGGCCAAGGTCGACGTGGCGGTCTTCGGATCAACTCCCCGCTTGGCAGCCTGCTCGATCTGTTCGATCCACGCTGTCGCCTCCTCCTCGGTGGCGAAAGATTCTGACTTCGAGTCGCGGCGCTTCGTGAGCGGGTCGGTCCAGCGCACCCTAGCGCGACACCGGCCAGCCTTCCCTCGAATTTCGACGTAGCCGGTCACCGCGACGCCCAACGGCGCCAGATCGACCCTGTCGTCGCTCATCAGGCTGCCGCCGTTGGATCGACACGCCTGCCCTTGAGGTAGGCAATCAGGTCTGCACCGCTGTATCTGGTCGTCCGATCGGAGATTGTGACGAACGGCGGCCCTTGCGGGGGCCTTGCGGTCCGCCAGCGTCGCAGGCTGGACGCATCCACTCTCAGCATCGCCGCGACCTCCTCGGTGGTGTACCAATCCGCAGGCTCCAGTACAGTCCGCTCCCGCTTGGCGCTGATGACGGACAGACCCTTTTGTCCATACTGGTCGCCATCCGTGGTCTGCATGTACTCCTTACTGTCCATTTTCGATTGCTCCTTCCGTGATGTGGTCACGCGCGGCGTTGATGGTGCGGGTGACCGTCGTACGGCTCAGTTCGACGTTGTCTGCGATGCGCGCGTGCGGCCAGTTCCGCTCGAACCGCAGCCGGAGGATGGTCGCGACCTTTTCCGGATTACGGCGCCTGGAGGGATCGGCGTTGCAAACTTCCTCAGCGATGTCGGCCCACCGGTCGCGCGCACCGGCCGGTGCGCTGGTGCTCGGCGGGCCTGCCTCGATCTGCTGGAGCTGGTGCGCCGTCGGCAACGAGACCGGCACGCCGGGGGGCTCTTGATGCCCATCTCGGACTGCGACGACACGTTCCGCATCTGCGCTACGCACCGCGTCTTCCGGGCTACGCACTGCCTGTGCACCGTCGGTGTGCAGGTTCGGGGTGTGGTGCTCGCGGATGATCATGTGTGCGAGCGCCGCGCCCATGCCCAGAACCCCGACGGGAAGGCAGGCCACCAGCACGGTCACCGGCCATGGCGCCACGTCGACGCCGGCGGCGCGCATGAGGTGGTAGGCGACCTGTCCGACGGCGCCGAGTATCAGGCTTCCGAATGCTGAATACTTCGCGTAGCTGCGGGTTCGGTCGGATCGGATGCGTCCGGACAGCCAGACGTAGAGCGCGTAGGAGGCGTATGCCTCCATCCCGATGGGCAACGTGATCGCGGTGTTGATCGTGAACTGATCCCAGATTCCCGGCAAAGGTCGGACCGGACCGAATCCGGTGAGCTGTCCGAGTCCGACCCAGCCGGACCAGATCGCGACGAACGCCGGCAGTGCCAGCAAGAGGACCGGCCAGGCCCGCGGCGCGCTGCGCACCACGGAGGTTTCGGCTGGTGCGTTGTGGTGCGCAGGGCTGGCGCTGCGCACCGGTGGCTGTTCGGATTCGTTGGTGTCGTGTGCGCTGGCGGTCGGCTGTCCCGGAATGTAGAGGGTGTGGGAGCCGATTTCCAGCGGCGCGAATTGCGGCGGTGAGGTGATTTCGAGAGTCACAGGTAGCCCCCGTTGCGCTGGAGTGGTCCGTCTGCACCGTGGAGCAGATAGTCCTCTTGGATCAGCATGAGTTCGATGATCGAATCGAGGTAGCGCCATTCGATTCGCGTGATCTCGCTGTCGGGTCGCACGCCGCGGTGGGTGTTGCAGAAGAATTCGATGAACTCGGCACGGGTCCAGTTGTGGAACCCCTCGGCGGCGACGTCGACGGCGGTGATGGCGTCGAGTCGTTCCCGGTTGACCGAGACGATTTCGACGTCGGTGATGCGGTCGAGCGGCTCGCCGGGTTTGCGTCCTTGGACCTTGCGGCACAGCGTGATCCGGTCGCCTGGTCGGAGCATTTGCCAGCCGGTGCGGCGGGTGACGGTCTTGGTGCGGTTGCGGACCTGGGTCTCGGTCAGTGCGACGGACATCAGTCGGGGCATGAGTTGTCCTCCTCGGTGATCTGGGGGGGCGTAACGGGCGTGGTGGGAATTGGTCTGGTGGAATCGGCCCGGCCGGCTACAGGTCCAGCTCGAATGGGTTGGAGCTGAAACGGGATTCGGGGTATTCCAGACTGTTTCGGGTGCCGTCGTGTACGACCTGTCCGTCGATTTCGGTGTAGCCGGCGGAGATGCGGCGCATGTGGGGGATCCGGTCGAACGCGAGGTCGGTGGCCTGTTCCAGGCTGCGCTCGTACACGGTGGCGGGGTAGGTGGGATCGGTGGCGCGCAACAGGTCTCGTTCCCTGAGCATGTCTTGGGGCGCGTGGCGGTACTGCCGGTCGAGGCCGGACAGGTCGCGCCAGTGTTCGGCGTGGGGTCCGCGCTGCCAGTGGCGGTCGATCTCGGTGCGTTCGAGTTCGATGTTGAGGTCGAGCTCGGAATCGGTGCTGGGTTCGAGTGCGGTGTAGCGGACGAAGTCGGCGCGCATGGCCTGTTCGTGTTCGGAGTGCATGTCAGCAGGCCTCCTGGTCGATCGGGGGCTGGTAGCTGGCGGTGTAGAGCTTGGGGGCGGAGAAGTTCGGGGCTGGTGGTTCGCCGAGTCCCTCGTACCGGATCCGGACCTTGCCGCCGACGACGGTGCGGGTGGCGCCGGCGTCCATGCACGCGCCGATCAGGGCGTCGGCGATGCCGGTGCGGACCCAGACCTTCCGCAGTCCCTGCCCGTAGGGCTTGGTGGTGCCGTCGGTCTGCACGATCAGGATCGGGACCATGCGTTCGTTGCCGTTGGCATCGAGTTTCGGTGCGCGGGTGCGGTAATCGAGATCGGGCTCTTCCTCGATGGCGACGATGACGCCCTCGATCTGCGTGCCGGGCTCGCTGTTGCGGTTGAACGCGGCGCGGGTACGGGGTGTGAACGCCTTGCTCATCGTGGTGTCGCCCGCGGGCCGGGCCGGCTTGGTCTTGGTTGCGGTGCTGGTCATGGTGGTGGTCCTCCTCGCGTTCGTGGGGGTGGATTGCTGTGTGCCGCGGGGCCGCGCCCGATCGGGGCGCGGTGTCTCGGCGGTGGTCTGGTGGTGGTCGATGAGCGGGAGCCCGTGCGCTGCGGCGAGTTCGTTGGCCTTGGCGTAGAACAGCAGGGCCTCGGGGGTGCCTTTGACGCTGTCGGCGTGGGCTCGGAGCTTGGTGACTTTGTCGCGGGCCTGGTCGGGTGTCACTGCTGCGGGCCTCCGATCGTTGTGTGGGTGGCGGGCTCGGTGACCGGCACCGGGTGGGTTAACCGATGGTGGGCTCCGGTGGCCGGGTTGCTGTTTCGGCCCGCGAGGGCCTGATCGGGGTCCGTCATCGGTCGAGCCCGTTGAGTACCGGTTTGGTGATGACCGGGCCGTGGAAGATCGGCTGCGCGGGGCGCGGCATCGCCGCTGCGGGACCGTCGGCGGTCGGCGACTGCTGCCGGTCCAGGTCGTGATCGGCGAATTTGCTTGTCAGCTCGGTGTTCTCGGTACGGAGCTGCTCGTTCTCGGTGCGGGCCTGGTGCAGTTCGGCGCGCAGCTGATCGATTTCGCTGACCGGGCCGTGATCGTTGTCGATCTGCCATCCGGCGACCTCGTCGATGACCGCGTTCCGCTGCCCGATGGCGTGGTAGATCGGCGACTGGGTCCCGGCGTCGCCGATCTGGACGGTCAGATCGGCTTTGTCAGGCCAGCCGTACGAATCGTCGGCGAGCTGGTCCAGAGCCCACTCATGCCCCTCGGGGAGGCTGGTGAACTCGGCTCGTTTCGCCAGTTCCGGGTGCGTGCGCACCATCTCGGCGGTGCCGACGACCACCTCGTAATAGCGCGTCGGTTCACGCTCCGGTTCCTGCTGGGGTGCCGCGGCCTCGGCAGCCGGTTCCGGCTGCTGCGTGGGCTCGAACCGCTCCTGGTAGCTCGGCTCGGCGTTGGAGTCGATGAGCCGATCCGCCACCGGGCCCGCGGTGGCCGCGAAGGCGAAGGCGCCCCGAGCCGAATTGTGCAGCGGGCCTTGATCGATGGTCGGCCGCTCCGACATCGTGAACGGCGATTGGTAGGTGCGCTGTTGGGCTGCCCATACGGCGCGTTCGCGGTGCAGCTGCTCCCACTGCTGAAGCTGGCGCCGTTCGGTCGGGCCGGCGAGACCGGCGCGCAGCCTGGTCAATCCGTCGCGTGCTCGGGCACGCAGGGTGTCCAGGCCGAAGGTCGGCCGGAACACCGGGCGGACCGGGTGGCGCGGGTAGGCGTGGACGGTGGCCAGCGAGGTCACGGCCTGACCGCGTTCGGTCGCGGTGAGATGCTGGGAGGCGTAGATGCGGGTTTCGATCCGCTGCCGGGCGGTGTCGAGCTCGCGCTGGCGATCGAACCAGGTGTCAGGGGTGTCCCACGCGCGGATCTGCTGTTCGTTGAGCAGTCGCCACCGGTATTCGACCAAGCTGGCGGTCAGCCGCCGGCGCTCTTGGGAGTGGGCGAACATGGTTTGGTGAGCGTCGGCCTTGACCAGTGCGTTGATCTCGCGCCGCACACTGCGCGGCACGCGGGTGGCGCTGGGATTCATGGTCCGCCAGGAGGCAAGAACGTGGTTGACCCGGCGGGCCAGCCCGGAAACTTCGTTCACGATCTGGTCGGTCTCGGATGTGTTGTCAGGCATAGGGTTTGGTCCTCCTCTGTTCGATGGGTTCGATGGGAAACTCGGTTACCAGCGGGCCCGCTTGGCGCGGGCGAACTGGCGGAGGTTGGGGCGGCCGTGGGTGGTCCACACGCTGTGACCGGTCCAGCCGACGCCGTAGATGAACCAGGCGATACCGACCGCGGCGCCGACGGCGAAGAACGCGATCACGGTGATCGCGACGACCACCACACCGGTGGCCGCCGGACGCCACCAGAACGCGATGACCGCCCGCCACCGCAGCGCGGCGGCAACCCACGGATCGTCCAGGTCGTCCTCGGCGTCACCGGCCGGCAACGCCGCGGTGTCGCTGGTATCGAGGTCCGGCACCGCGGCCAGATGACGTGCCCGGCGTTCGGGGGTGTTCTTGGGCATGGCGTCGGGGAACATCGCGTACAGCTGTCCGATACTGGGGGTTTCGACATCGAGGCGCGCACCGTCGGCCGGTGTGGGTGCTTCGATCGCTCTCTCGGGGACGGGTTCGGTGTGGTCGGGTTCGATGGGTTCGGGCAGCATTTCGGGGTCCTCCTTTGCCTGCTGGTCCTGGGATTTGTCTGACTGGTCGTCGGGCTCGTCGTGGTCGCCGAAGTCCTTGGCGGGGCTCACGCGGGCGCTCCGCGGCCGTGGATCAACGCGCCACCGGCACGCCGCCACCGGCCCTGCTTCGCGGTGGTGTGTTTGGTGCTCGGCTGCATCGGGCGCAGCGGGATCGTGTCGGGATCCAGCGGGGTGATCCGGCCCCAGGTCGCGGTGCCGCGGTTGACGTAGACGCAGTCACCGGGTTCGAGGCGCCGCAACAGATTCGGGTCGATGAGCAGGGCGTCCTGCATGCGGACCTGGCCCTCGTCGCCGTGGCGGTCCTTCATCGTGTGCCGCGACGGTTCCAGTGCCCGGCGGGTGCCGTAGAGGGTGACGACGTCGTCGGGACCTTCCATGCCGAAGCACAGCAGTCCACCGGACCAGGCCTTCATGAGCTGTTTGGCGTCGCGGTCGGTGCCGGCCAGCGATTCGAACGAGTGCGCGCCGACGATGCACGCCACGCCCTGCGATCGCAGTGCCTCGCACGCGTCGGTAAGGCTGGCGCCCTCGGACACTCGGGAGAATTCGTCGATGGTGAAGGTGATCTCGCAGCCATGCGGGGTCGAAGCGACCTGTTCGACCAGCTTGATCACGGCTTTGGCCTGCGAGATCGCGACACTCTTCTGTGCGGTGCCCGGAACGGTGATGAACCAGTAGTC
Source organism: Nocardia spumae (assembly GCF_020733635.1). Lineage (NCBI taxonomy): Bacteria > Bacillati > Actinomycetota > Actinomycetes > Mycobacteriales > Nocardiaceae > Nocardia > Nocardia spumae. The sequence continues at coordinate 4,296,112 of NZ_JAJFZL010000001.1, forward strand.
CTTGTCCAGCAGATCGAACGGTCCGTCGAACACCCCGTCCAGCTCACGGAACAGGTTGTCGAAACGCGCGGTCTCGGCCGGCAGGACCGGCTGCTTGCCGTCGTTCGCGGCGACGATCGCGTTCAGCTCCGCCCGGTGCGCCGGTTTATCCGGGAAGACGAAATGCCCGTCACCGTTGAATTCACCGCCCCACGCGTGCCACAGCCACGCCGGGTCGAACCGCGACATGAACTCCTTCGAGTTGGCCGGCGGGTTCTCGCTCGGCCCCTTCCCCGTGTCCGGGCCGGGGGCATCGACGATCAAGTGCACCAGCGAGATACGGAGTTCTTCGTAGAACTTCTGCGCCGAATCACTGGCCTTCGCCGTCGGCGCCAGGTCCTCGATGACGTGCCGCAACGGGCCGGGCTTCAGCGCCCAGATGTTGAGTTTGTCGGCCGGGACCATCGCGATCCGCGACGGATGCACGCCACCGGCGAGCAGCGCCGCTTTCAGATCGGCGTAGGTGACCAGGTCCTCGATGCCGCCCTTGCAGGACAGAAAGACGCTCACCGCGCGTTTGGGCTTGATCCCCAACGCCTTCCGCGTCGCCGCTGGCATACCCGCGGCGGCCAGATAGCGTTCGTGGCTGGCGAAGTGCGAGGCCACCGACAACCGGCACTCACCTGTGGTCTTGCCCGAACCGGGACCGCCCAGGATCCCGACGTGCTTGCGGACCGCGGCATGCGGAATCGTCAGCAAGGTGTCGGTGGTCGAGCGAAGTTGCCCGGCAACGGATTTGCGATGCTGGCTCACCGTGGTGGCCTGCCGTCCGAGCACGATGGCGCGGCGGCCCCGCCCGCGGCCGGTGACCGTGGTCAACGGTGTGGCGCGGCCTGCCAACGCGCGGGCGGCGTTGAACTTGGCGTCGATCTCGCGGCGCTGCGCACGCTCGGTAGCGGGAATGTCCTTCTTGCCGACGGTGTGGAGCTGGTTGCGATTGCGCGCCCACCACCACGTCGCCGCCGCCAGGGCGACCGGGATGCCGGTGACGCTCATGTCCAGCATGGCCGGCAGCCAATCGGACTCGACCGCGAGCGCGGTGCCGTGGGCGAACAACTCCAGCGGCGCCCACGGCGACGTGCCGACCACCGCGGTGGTCGCGGGCAGGATCAACGAGGCCGTCGCGTAGTTGCGCAGCCGCGCCGGCTCCCACCCCATGCGCCGCGCCTGATAGATCGCCGCCGCGGTCATCGCGCCGGTGACACCGACTCCGACACTGGCATCGGCGAGAAACGCGCCCAAGTGATGCACCCATTCGTTACCCGGGTGCAGCGACGGATCGTGGGTGTTCATGAAGTGCAGCAACCCCGGCTCTTTCGTCTGCTCACCGTGCTGGGGCGTCACCTCGAACACCGGATGCTGCGCGGGCGCCGGCGCGTTTCCGCAGTCCTGCGGAGTGATCAGCGGCTGGCAATCGCCCGCCGGCGCGGGGACGGCCTGCTGCGGTGCCGGTGCGGTGGCCGCGTCGCAGTCGTGCGGGGTGATGATCGGCTGGCACTGGGTCGGTGCGGGGATTCTGTCGAACGTGGTCATGCGGTGCCCTCCCGTCTGGCTGCGGGCAGATCGATCGAGCGGTGCGCGATGACGTCGGCCAGCGACCGCAAACGGATGTCGGGACGGGCCGGGATCCGGCCCGCGTGGATGAGGTCTTCGATCACGCCGATCAGCGCGCGACTGATCTGCTCGGTGCCGTAGACGTAGAGCAGGCCGGCGTCGATCGCGGCGGCCTGCTTGTAGGCGTCGACCACCGTGGTGGCCAGCCGCTTCTTCGTGGGCCGCTTCAGCGTCAGCTCGACCTCGACGGCCAGCCAGCGCCCGTGGTGCAGATACCGGCCGTCGTGCACATGCGCACGCCCGAATCCGGCCTTGCGTGGTACGAGACCGCCGCGGTCGATGACCATCAACCCGCCGGGGCGCTGCCCGGCCGCGATCGCGGCATCGCGCAGCAGATTCCGTTCGGGCACCCACAGTGATTCGTCCAGTCCGCACAGCGCGGCCCGCACCCGGGAGACGGCCAGTTTGTGAGTGATGTTGGTACCGGTCGGATTCCACGGCGACACTGCGTGATCGAGGCGCTCGGCAGCCACGGTCGGCCACGGCCAGATCACCGTCACATCCCGATCAGCGTTGTCCGGGCGGATCGACACCGACCGCAGCACGCCGAAACCGTCACGCCACCGCTCGATCAGCGTGTAGGTGCGGGAACGCTCAGTGCCGCACGCCAATTGCACGGCGGCGAAGTCGAGACACCACTGCTGGCAGGCGAAACGGGTGACCTGTTCGTCGCGGTCGGTCCACTGCAATCGCGGGTTCGGCTTGGGACGTGTCATCGGTCCAGCCCCCAATCCATGTCGGGCCGGTCGGTAGCGCCGGCTGAGGTGGTGGTTTGAGCGAGCGAGAACCGCCGATCACGCACGACCGTGCGTGTCGTGGTGTGCAGCTGCTCGGCGATCTGCGGCGCCGACCGCCCCTGAGCGGTGAGTTCGGCGACCTGAGCGCGACGCTCGCGCCGCAGCTCCTTGCTCGTCCGCGGTTGCCATCCGCCACGAACCGCACGTGCATCGGGGTCGTCGAGCGCGTCTTCGTCCCACTCGAACGGCAGCGCCCAGCCACGCTCACGGCCATACGCACGCGCCCGATCCGACGGCCCCGGCGTCAACTGCAACCGGTCGAACAGCGCTTTGATGTCGCGGTCACGCCCGGCCGGCAGAGATTGCCCGGTGTGGCTGTCGGGCAGCACACGCTCGGTCAGCGCGGCTATCGTGGTGTGATTGGGCTTGATCCCCAGTTCATTGGCCAGATGGCTCTGCGGATACCCGTAGGCGATCAGTGCCTGAATCCGCCGCCGCGCCCCGGTGATCGGCACCAACGCCGTGTCCGCGGCGACGTCGCCGACCCGTTCGGGCACCTCGACCGCCAGAATCGCCTGCTCGGTCTTCGCGCTGATGTGCGTAGTTTCCGGGCGGGCAAGGTTGGACATCGTCGCCTGGCTGACCCCGGCCAGCTCCGCCACGTGCTTCGGCTTGAGTCCGGCCGCGAACAGCTGCTCGACGTGCGCACGAGCACTATCGGGCGTGACGCGCGGTTGCCAACGGCCGTACGCCATTTGGCGGCGCCGGTGCCGGCTGTACGCGGCCTTGCACATCCCGTGGCCTTGATCGCCCGGTCGGCCGCAACCACAGCTGCACATCGGATGAGCGTCGGAGCGCGTCATCGGTCCAACCCCCAATCCATCTGCGGACGCGCCATATTCGGGCGGCGTGGAACATTGACCGCGGGAACCTGACGTGGTCCGGTGCTTCGCCCGGCCGGGCCTTCGCGGTAGAGGGCGAGCTGATCGGCCGGGATGCGGGTGAGTTCGTTGATGTCGTGGCCGGCGTCGAAGTGGTCCGACAGGTCCTTGCCGGTCGCGGCCTGCATCACCTCGACGCGCCCACCGATCCCCTGCAGGCGGTCGTGCACGCTGATCGCGTGGTCGAACCCGGGGCCATCGCGGTCGGCGACGATGACCACGTGCCGGGCGCCGCGAAGCTGCTCGGCGTGCTCGGGCCGGAACTTGCCCGCACCACCCGCGTTGCAGGTGGCCGGGTACCCGGCGGTGATCGCACGATCGACGTCCTTCTCGCCCTCGCACACCAGAATCGGGTGACCCTGCTCGATCGCCCACGCCACGATCGGCGCCTGATACAGCACCGGCTTGAACCCACCCGACACCCACGTGCGGTCGGAGGTATCCCAGCGGCGCTGATAGAAGCCCTTCTCGATGCCGTGCTCGTGCGGGGTCTCGGTCCGGACCACCTGCCCGACAGGCTCATTCGCCGCGGTCGTGTAGGTGTAGGTCGCCACCCGCCGCCGTTGCCCGGTCACAGCACCCAGATCATGCGAAGGCTGCTGCGGCCGCGGACGGCGAACCGGATTCGGCGCTGCGGCCGGCCGGCGCTGCTGCCCGGCCCGCTGCCCGTTGCGGCCACGCTCGGGCAGGTGATCGAACAGATCACGCACCCGAATGTGTGCGGCCTCCAGTACTTCTTCCTGCGGGCATCCGGCGAAACAATTGACGATCGTCTTCTCTCGACGTGGGTCGTACTTCACTCCCAGCGACGGCGAGGAGTCCTCGTGCGCCGGGCAACGGAACTTCGTCCACTGCCCGGAGTTGCTCGACGCCTCGACGGTGACCTGTCGCAACGCGTCCACTACGCGGTCGAACGACGCACCGTGGGAATGGTCATGGGCGTTCATCGGTCCACCCCCCAATCCAGCTCCATCTGCCCGCTGGGAGTGGTGTCGGCGCCGGTGATCTGGTCGTACAGCTGCTGGCCCAGGTGTTCGGTGTAGGCCGGTGGGATGGCTTCGGCGAGTTCGCCGCGCACATCGGTCCAGTCGATGCCCATGGCTTTCTGCCACTGCGGCACGCTGCCCTTACCGCCCCCGGACCCGTACACCGCCACATACGGGCCCGCGTGCAGTTCACCGTGGCGATAGCCGCCCACCCGCCCCCGGTGGGCGGGATGGTCAGGCCGAGTCACCGACCATCGGTCGACCTCGAAGTACCGGTGGCGGATCACCCCGAGCCCGAACATCTCCCCGCACAGGGTCACGTCACGGCGAATTCTGGCGCCGGGCACGTTCTCGATGACGGTCGGCACGCGCAGCCGTGCCAGCGCGACGCGCGTGGCTGGGATCAGCTGCGGATACTTGTCTGCCAGGGCCTGATTCGTCCCGGTGGTCAGTGCGCACGACGCCTGGCACGGCGGGGATGCGTGGACTGCGTCGAACTCCGTGCCGTGGGCGGCGACGAATTCCAGGGCGTCACCGCGGTGGAACTCGAACGGATAGTTGGGCTGATCGACGATATCGACACCGACGACGTCGAACCCGGCCCGGTGGTAGCCCATCGCGGCACCACCGGCCTTGCAGAACAGGTCCAGCAACCGCGGCCGCGTCGACCCGCTTCGGAATGACAACTTGGTCATAGCGGCATCACCTGCACGGCGTCTTCGAAGCTGGTCAGCCGGGCTCGGCAATGACGGGCTCCGCACCGGATGGTCCGGTACGCATCGAAGGTGTCCCGGAGATCGGTCAAACAGCTATCGCAGGCGAAAACGACTGTGCTGCAGCACAAGGTCGTCACAATCCAGCACACCGGATTTTCGCAGGGACGTCGGTCTGCCAGCAACTCGCACTCGGGGAGAAGGTCGTCTGTGAACAGCCCCGCGAGCGCGTCCTGCTCGACGTTCTGCGCGTAATCGAGGATCTGTGAACGCGACTGGGTCATCGGTCCACCCCCCGGTCCTGCTCCAGAAATGCACCGGATCCGAGCCACTGGCCGGGCACCCGCCCTGGAGTACGCACGGTGGGCGGTGTCGGCGCGTCGACCGAGACGAGCCGATCGGCGGTCTCCGGATGCCGGGCCGCCGCGCTGGCGAGGTGCGGGATCTGCTGCGCCGGCGTGGGAATCGAGGTCTTCTGGGCTTCCGCCTCCGAGGCGCGGACCAGCTTGACCGCCTCACGCGGGTCGACCCCGATACCGAGCGCCAGCGTCTTGATCTGCGGCCAATCGCGCCGGGCGTACGCCCGTACCCGGTGGGTGTTCGACAGGCGTGCGACCACCAAGGCGTCGCGGGCTTCCTCCGCGGTCAGGTCATTGCGGCCGGGCAGCCACGACACCTGCCAGCCCTGCTCGCCGAGTGTGGCGGTGTGCGGCAGATCGTCGAAGCTCATCCGGTTCGGCGCCACACGTACGCCGGCCGCCCTGGCGGCGTGAGTCAGACGAGTGTTCACCGGTCCAACCCCCAATCCCGCTCCACAGCGGTCGGATTCGAGGTCTTCTCGACCGTCGGCGTCGTGGTGCGGATGAGGCCGATCGCCTCGTTCACGGTCAATCCGAGCGTGCTGGCCCATTCGCGGGCTTCCAGCCGATCGGGTGCGACTGCCAACCGCATGCCGGCGCGTGCCTGATCGGGCGTGAACTGACGGCCAGGAAGACCGGTGAAGGCCCATTTGCCGTCACCGACGTCCATCGCGCGGTGCTCGGTCGCCTCCGATCGCATGACACCGTGGTCGACGGTGATCGAAGGAATCGCCGGTGCCGCGGCGCGCGCCCACTCGGCCGGTCCCCATGACTTCGGCAGCTTCATCGCGTCGTCACCCCCTGCGGGGCACCGCATTCGGCGGGCACGACGGCGACCGATCCGGTGCCCGGCTGCGGGCAGACCACGACGGTCGGTTGCTGGTTCCCGTGCCGGTCGAGCAGTAGAACCGCGGCGTAGAACCCCGCCGCGAACGTCAACGCCAGCACCAACAGCGCCGCGCGCTGCCGCGCGGTCAGCATCGGTGCCCGGCGGGAACGGCCGCTCGTGGGCAGTCCGCCGCCGATCCAGGAATCTCCGATACCGAACGGCTCACCGGTCTTGCGATCGAAGGTGTAGTAATAGCGGTCCGTGGTGCTCATCGCCGCGCCCCCGATCGCCGCGGGCGGCGTCGCCAGCCAGCCCACAGAACCACCAGGAACACCACGGCGAGAACGGTGCTCGGCGAGACGAGGAACAGCAGGACCGCGAGAACGAACAGGATGCTCAGGAACTCCGTTGCCAGCCTCACGCCGCATCACCGCCAGCGGGCAACTCCAGCACCTGCGCGACCTCGACGGCCTGGGCAGCCTGCATGTCGGCGATGCCGGCATCGAGCAAATCGCGCATCAGGATCGCCTGATCGAGCGTCAGCTGCATCGACATGTCGCTGCAGGTCCCGGGCTCGACCGCAACGACCAACCTGTCGATGCTTTCGGCGTACCGGACCTTGAACGAGCCGCGGACGCTGGTGGTGACAAAGACGCCGTCAACGTCCTCTTGGTGTCCGTACTTATTGATTTGGGAAACGTGGGCTCCCATGAAGTCCCGCATCACGCCACCTCGATCCGGCGGCTCACGCGGGCGACCTTGCGCATCGTGCGCAACTGATCGGCGCGCCACGCGCGCTCCTCGGGCGACAGCAGACCGTCCGGGTCCACCGCTCGCTCCAAGCGATTCAGGGAGGCAGGCCGGGCGTTGCCGCGGCGTGCACGGGAGACAGATTTGGCCTTCAGGCCAGATACACTGGACATGCTTCAGGGACCTTTCGTCCTGGAAGTGGGAAAATTGCTGAAGCGGCTGGAACCGCTTTGGTGCTTGGCTCCCCGGTAGCTGGAACTGCCGGGGAGTTCTCATTTGTCGGCTCAAGCAGAATCGCTGGAACGATCTGTCCGGCCGAACGCCGTTGAGGCGGAAGCTCGAATCAAAGTTGTTTGTACAAGCCCCTTTCCGTGAGCTAGCGCGTGCTTATACGTATAGCGTGATCTGAGACGACGCCAAACGGTGTGACAATCCGTCACACCCTGGTCACGGTGGCTAGCCACCTCCAATATTACCGCACTAGTGGACGAATGGCTAGCCACCGTGACATGCTTTTATCTATGCCGAGCAAGCATCTGAATCCAGCCCGGGTCTACCGGCCGGACCCGGAGCTGTACCAGCGCGCCCAGGCGGCGGTTGAACAGGTCGGTTCGAATATGAACGCCCACGTGATCGCTTTCCTGAGCTGGCTGGCCGGCGACACGAATGAGTTACCGCCTAGGCCGGACTCGTCGGATGACCGGCGAAGCGGCTCCGACCGGGCGACGCCAAAGCGAGACTAGAGAACCGCGGCGCTCGCAGACCAAGCGTCCTGCACAATCTCCTCGATGCTGGAACGCATTGGCTCCCAACCGATTTCTGCGGCTGCCTTGGATGGATCCATGACCAGCACTGCTGGTTCGCGAGCGGGAGGACGGTACTCAAGCGGAATCTGGTTACCAACGACTCGCTCGACGGCGGTCACGACATCCATGACGCTGGTACCGCGACCGCTACCGATGTTGTACCGGGCCGTTCGGCCAGCTGCGGGAATATGCTCAATACACGCCACGAAGGCGTCGGCCACATCGTGAATATGCAGGTAGTCGCGAACAGCGGAACCATCGCCGTTGACGGACAGGGGAGTGTGCCTCGCCGCGGCCGTCAGTGCGCGTGGCAGCAATCGAGTCGGGTCGGGATCAACTCCCCCGGCTACGTTGGAAACCCGGGCGATGACGCCAGCGAGTTCGCCACCGCTGGCTTGGGCCTCGATCACAAGTTCGGCCGCAAGTTTGGTGCTTGCGTAGGGATGAGGGGGCGCATCAGGGAGCTGCTCGTTCATTGGTTGACGTTCCGGCGCTCCGTAGATTGACCCGGTCGACGCGAACACTATCCGCCCGACCCCGCTGGCATTCATTGCATCCAGGAGAGCAATCGTCCCACCGACGTTCGCCCGGACGTATCGTGCGGCCTCGGCAAATGAATCTCGGGCGCGCGTCAGCCCTGCCAGATGGCATACGGCATCGACACCATCTAGCGCTCGCCTCAGGGAGTCGACGTCAAGCAGATCTGCCGACCGCACGTCCGCTGCTCCAGCGATGTCGGCGCCGACGGATCGCACCATGGCCATTGGCTCGTGTCCGGCGGCATCCAGCGCGGAGACGACAGCTCGACCGACGTAGCCATTTGCTCCGGTGACCAGTACGCGCACCAGGCCATCATGACACTAGGGGAGCAATACGTGGCGGTACCGCCACGTCAACGCGACGCATGCAGCGGCGGCCGCGGCGAGCGGCTCGTGGTTCAGAACACGCCGGACATTGTCGGGCGTCCAACTGATTCCGACCGTGCCGGCCTCCGACGGGTAGATCTCACCCTCAGAGTTCTGCGACACCAGTCCTTCGAACGCAGCATCGAAAACCTCAGAGTCCATGACAACTGCTGTGAGGATCTCGCCCGCCGGCGCCAATGGATCCATACCCATTCCAAAGCACCATGCCTGAACCTTCCCGGAAGCACGGCCGTCGGTCAACGTCCGAAACGGCTCGATGTCGTAATCGACGGGCGTGCCACTACTTCCGTCATGTTCCGGAGTGTCCAGAAACTCCTCGGAAAACTCACGAATCATGTTCCGCCACAGGCTGAAATCTCTCGATATATTCGCCTGCCCGATCGCTGCTGGTTGAAATACTCCCGCAGGAATGATGTGTGTCAGCCCGGCCGCGAGTGTCACCTGAGTCGAGCCGCGACGATGAAGGAAGAACGTATCTCCTTCGGGAGCACGTCTTATGGTCAGCGTATTGATACTCGGCAGGATTGGGCGACGCTCAGGGGTAAACAAGTCACCAATCCGGCGGCGGAACGGTAGGTCATCAAGGGTGAATCGTCCAGGCCCGCTGTGCGCTATCCACGCCGCGGCGGTCTCATGCGCGACGACCTCACATACATCCACCATGTCGAAGTACGTCGTCAACCCGAATGTCATCCGGCCGCCGAGCTCGTCGAACGATACGTCGAGCAATCGGTACGACGTTCGATTCTCGAACAGGGATGGACGGGCAATTGCCCTGATCGCTTGGCTGTATCGGTTGTACCGCAGTCCGTTCGTCCGAAGGGGCCTGCAATGCTCCGACTCGGGTTCGGTGCCGTCAAGCGCAGGCGGAGAAGCATCGTCCTGAAAATCAAGCTGTATAGCATCGAGATCAATCGGCGCTGGCGCCATCCAGCTCGGCCGAGTGATGCAAGTAGTACCTTCGATCGGCGTCACATCCCAGTACAGACGCGCGGCGGCGGCCGTCAGTTCGTGCCGGTTCCGGTTCAGGGTTTGTCGCACGAGTCGCCAGTCGGTGACCTCGTCTACGCGTTGGGCCTGGACGGTGTCGGGCAAGTCCGTGAGTCCGAAGGTCTCTGGAGGCAAGTCCATCGCATGTGCAAAGTGCCGGAGTTGCACAACATCACGGCAGACCCGGCTACCACTGAGATACTTCGAAACCAAGGTTCGATCGATGCCGAGCACGCGCGCCATTTCCTCATGCTTGGTCAACCCATGCGCTCGCATGTAGGCACGGATCACGTCCGGCAAGCGGGAATCGTGCACGGAATTCGACATACACCCCTCCTGGCACCCAACGGTGGCTATCCACCCAGGGTACTACCAAAGTGCTGAGCTGAGACCAACAATCGCCATTCCAGCGAAATCCACCTCCCGGTGCCGGTCCCTACTCGACCAACTTCTGACAGAACCCGGAAATCCGAAGTCTCCACGAACCTCACACTCACCCAGTGCCGGTTCTCCCTAGTCCAGTCTTCCTGTCCAGTCACTCTGTTCTCCCCTGTTGGCCCCGCCGACCAGCCCCATCCATCCCAACTGTCTGCCTGCCTGCCGCAAGGACACTAAATGCGCCCGCAGGGTGTGTTTAGTGTCCTTGCGGCAGGCAGGCAGACACCACCACGAAAACTGCTGGTCGGCGGGGCAAACAGGGGTGGACAGTGGCGTACGGACTATAGTCCGTACGCCACTGTCCACCCCACGGATCAGTTAGAAGTTCAGCTCGAAGCTTCCTGCTCGCGCCGGCCAAGCCCATCGAACGCCATCTTCCGTGCTGCGGAAGAGGTGTGATGGCTGAGCATTTCAAGGTGTGGAACCACCGTTTCCGACGGTTCGGTACCAGACAGTGCGGCCGCAACATACCTCGCGAGTAACGTCCCAGTATCTCTCGCCAGCAAGGTCTCCAACAGCAGACTGGATTCCGGAATAGCTACCCCTAACGTCACCCAGCGCGCTACGCACCACCCAACCTCTGCTCGAACATCAGCGACTGTGTCATCTGCCAGCACTGCAAAAAGGTCCAACTCCTCTGGATTGCGACGTCGTTCGATTATCCGAGCCAGAGTTTTCCGCTGTTCCGGCCCTGACGTAATAAGACTCCACTTTCGTACAGTGGAGACCGAACCGGGCCTGAATGCTTCTAGCACCTCCGTGGCTAGATGCTGAACGCCTGGCCAGCCGAGCAAGGAGACTCCTTCGCGAAGTTCTAGATTTCGAATAACCGCCTCCAGATCATTTTTAATTTCATCAGTCAATTTTTCTGAAACCTCTGTTAGCGCCGTCAGGGACCCTGATATATCTCGAGGATCGACCCGTGGATCGCTCAGCAGTTCTTTTATCGGATTCCAGTCAGCCCACTCCGGATGCCACGCATTGAGCAGAGTCAGAGCCCTGCCAAATCCTCTTCTGCCATTGGCGTAGGCATGCCTGCTCGCCTCGGTAATAATGTTTCGAATTCCCTCTCCTAGCGCCGTAATCTGCGCCGCAACTACATCACCCGGCAACGACGAAGCGCTATTAAGCGCTATGAGCGCTCTCCATGAGCCGCCGCGAGCGGCATCTAGCAGTTGCTCGCGGGCCTCCTCGTCGTTTTCAGCTAAGAGCGCCGAGAGCGCATTGTGTAATTCCCAATTATCGCCTTCTCTCGCATGTATCCCACTTCTATCTTGCGTAGTCCACGATCCGCTCGGAATCGCCCTAACCACGGCAGCGTAGGAGTGGGCATAGGCTTGATCGGACTGAGCGGGAAGGTTAACGATGTGTGCAACTACTTCACTGGCTACTACCTCGGACGTTGACGACACTAGCGCCGCCAACATCTTCAATACGTATATTCGCACAGCAAATGTCGGCTGAACCCTTTCACAATACTCTTCAGGGTCCTCCAGAATGCGCAGCGCCCACCTAGCGTATCGGTCGGCCTCATCTGCCTCAAGGATGTCGGCTGCGCACGTTATAAGTTTCAAGTCTGCGTTTGCAGAAGTGACCGTGGATTCATCCAGATCGACATCTCTTGAAGCATTTCTAGCTGCTAGCGCCGGTCCAGCCAAGACGATACGATTCAGGGCCAATTCAAGTGAATCCGAGTCGCCAGACCGCCGAAGATCTGTTAGCGCACCGGCTATTAAATCAACTGAACTGTCGCTATCTGATGACCCAAGGATATGTCGAGAGAGTAGTGAGAGTGCATGTCGCCATCCGCTCTGATCACCGGCGAAGCCAGACATGAGAGTGGCCGATCGCAGATGTAGCCATGCGGAGTTGCTGGACCCGAACTTGATGGACGACTTCAACGAGGCCGTGTTCGCCCAGTCCTCAAATCGCTCGCCGAAGTCGCTGCCCAGCCCCCAAGCGACCTGCTGGTTCCGCCACCAGCCAGCGAGGGTGTCTGAATCGGAGATCGCTTGGGCAAGGTTTCTTTCTCCCCAACCGCTCGTCGCGAAGATAAGCTCTGCTGCAGCGGCCGCAATCGCGGTACCTGTGGGATCATGCGATGAGGTGGCTCGAACACGCTGTACGTCAAGAGCAACGTCACGCGATTCTCTGATATTTCCTAGCTCGCGAAGGGCCCGCGCCTTCTGCACTCGTAGCCATGCGTTATCCATAGGCAACGATTTGTCCAAATCAAGAGCGGATTCCAATTCCACCAATGCCTGTTCGGACTGTCCATTCTCGATCAGCGCCGCCGCATAGACGACAACGGCAGCCGCATGCTGCTCAGGTCGATTAGCAAGCGCTCCGGGCGTAATACTAGCTTCTAGGAGCGGGGGGAACAGTTCCAAGGATCCCTGGTTTATGAAATCGTAGATCGCGGTAAACAACTTCCAGTCCCATTCGGGCAGTTGTCTAAGGATCTCGATGGAGCGGTAGGGCGACGTTTTTCCGGTCAACCTTTCGATATCTTGCGCGGATTGGAAACGGTTCATCCTGCATAGCGTCAACATCGCGATAGACTGAATAGCAGAGACCGTGTCGGGCTCTGAATTGGGGTGGGGAGCGACCAATCTCGGCGTTATTAGCGCATGACGCAACTCATCACGAGGAGAAATGTCATTAGCCTCACTCCAGGCGGAGCCTTCCCAGCCTGGCGAGCTTCGTTGGGTCGCCGCGGCCTCGACCAGCTTGTCGCGCATATCTTGACACACTGTTTGAGTTTTGGGCACCGTGAGTTTTCCAGCGCGCTCAGTCCACTCGACCGCATCCGTCGTCACATGCGCCCAATATGAAGTGCCGGTTTCAAGGTCATGTAAGACGACGAGGTGGACGACCGAATGGTTGAGCCAATAGTGAAAATGATCCCGCGATTCCCGAAAAACCCAACCCGTAACCTCACCAGTCTCGCTCGAACGGATAGGTTCTTTGAAATATTTCGACGTTCTAGAAGAATTCTCGCTGGTCTTCACTTGGGCACCGATCAGAAGACCCAGGTCGAATCTGCGATCGTCGCGCACCATTAGCCAGAGATCCGTACCCAAATCATGGTATGCGTTGTCAGTAACTCCCCATCCCAAGCTCTTGAATTGGCGCTCTACGGCACTTTGCCCTGTTGAGCCAATCCTTTCTTGTTCGCTCGCACGCATTTACGCTTCTCCTCTTCACCGGCAACCATCAGGTTTCACTCGGACAAACTGCAGCGTCACCTCATTGAGCAAGTCCCCCAACATGTTCGGAACGTTACACCGGCTCATCGCCTCGTTTGATCAGGAACCGCGGAAGCATGAACGATTGCTGCTCGACCGCCGAACGGGCTGAAGAAACCTGGCCTCGAGGTGACGCTGGGCCTGAGGTTATGCATTGATAGATGTTGCCTGACAGCCCTTTTGAGGTGCGGTGGCGCTGTACCGTGATTGCGTGGAAGAAGGTTCAACGCCAGTGTTCAGCGATTGGCGGCAGTCCCTACGAGCACTCACTTCGACCAGAGCAGCTGCCCAATCGTGGCGTCACACGCGGTACCAGTTCGCTCACCGGCTCGGGCAAGCTCTGGCCGGGATGGGAGAAAACGGCGAGCCTCCGATATCCGGCCACGTCGTGTACGGCGTGTGGCTGGAGTGGGGACTTCTGTACGTCGGACAAACTGGCGAAGCGGGTCGCCGGCTCCGAGACCTCGCGATCGGCGAAAGTCATCACCTGGCTAGCACATACCCGCCGGAGATCTGGAGCCGCGTTGCAGTGGTCTCCTGGCCTCGACTTCCCGAGGCGCAATCGATGATTGAGCAGTTCGGGGAGCAGGAAGTCAGTCTCGGCCTCGAACATCGTCTGCAGGCCGAACTCCGACCTCTGGCCAACGCATCACGCAGGAAACCCGATGGCAGTTGGCGGGCTGTCGACTGGTCGACTAGCCGATCGCGTGGAGCGGTTGTGGCCGAACACCTCGACGCACTGTTCGGTTCCGTTTTGAGCGTTTGGGATGCGACAGCTAGCTCGACAGAGTGCCGCGTCGTGTCACCAGCAGATCTACTGTAGCCGGTAACCACGAAGCTGGTCCCCACCGCGTGCACCCAGGAATCCTGGGGCCATTTTGGGGCCACACGTCGTCAGCAGCTCTGCACGGGCAGCACTTTCGTCGCGCCGTCCTTGGAAAGATTTCGCGCGTGACGTGCGCAAACGATATCAACAGGGAGCTGGGGGTCAAGTGGTCGCAGGTTCAAATCCTGTCAGCCCGACAGACAGAAAATCCCCTCTGACCTCGGTCGGAGGGGATTTTTCGTTGCCGGGCTATCCGGGGCCAATTTGGGGCCAACGCCGCTCTGCGGGTGCTGAGACAGCTTCTGACCGTCATCCCGGAAAGCCTCGATATCGGGATGCAGGTAACGCTGAGTGATGCGCGGATCGGTGTGGCCGGCGATCCGCTGCAGCCGGTGTAGCGGGACACCGGCATCGGCGAACAGGTGAGCCCTGTATGCCGCAGGTCGTGGCGGCGGAGGTGCTCGAAGCCGAGTCGGGCCACTACTCGGTCCCAGTTCGTTGTGTCCCGCAGGACCGCGGTTGCGATCCGTCCTCCTTGTGGCCCCAGCCGGGACCGTTTGCCTTTCGTACGCTTATCTTTCATCCCGCCCGGCCCCGGTGTTGTCTGGCGCCGGAGGGTCCGCACCCACTGCTCGGTGTCGATATCGCCCACTCGGCAACCCGAAACCTCGCCGATCCGCGGCGCGGTGCACGCGGCGAACACGACGGCGTCTCCCCAACCGCGATAATGACCGTGTGATGCCTCCACCAGTGCGTCAGCCAGCTGTTGCAGCGCTTCCCAGTTCGGCGGAGCCAGCGATCTCGGATCGTCGATCTCGTCCTCGTACTTGACGAGTTGACGCTGCCAACCGGTCACGTCGACGCGGTTGCGGTCGATCACCTCGTCTCCCACGGCCTGATTCAGCACTTGGGCCAGTGCCGCGAGGGTGTTCTTGATGGTCGATTCACCGCAGCCGGCCTCGATCCACTTCGTGACAGCTCGGTCGACCACCCCGGTTGTCACCATCGTGATCGGCAAATGTCCGAGCGACTTCACCACCCGCGATCGCCAGACCGCCCGATACGGATCCGGAGTCTTGGGCTCCACCCCACGCATCGCGTTGTCCCAGTGCGCATTTCCGTATTCGGCCAGGATCGATGTGGCGGTTTCTCGACCTGTTCGATCCACGCTCTGGCCTCCTCCTCGGTGGCGAACGATTCAGACGTCGAGTCACGGCGCTTCGCGACCGGATCGGTCCAAGGCACCCGTGCCCGGCATCGGCCGGCCTTCCCTCGAACTTCGACGTAGCCGGCCAACGCGACGCCCTGCGGCACCAGGTCGATCCGGTCGTCACTCATCAGGCTGCTGCCGTGGGGTCGACACGCCTGCCCTGCGGGTAGGCAATCAGGTCCGCACCGTTGTATCCGGTCGTCCGATCGGAGATCGTGACCAACGGCGGCCCTACCGGCTCGAATGGCGTTTCGAAAACCATCACCCGAATGATGAGATGCCATTTTCAGCAAGGGCATGGGTATCGCCGCACCGCAGATCGGGATACCTCGGTCGGGCGCGCGGTGTCGCCGGAAATCGTTCGAGCACAGCGGGACTGGCCGAATCAGGTGTCGGTCGACGATCCGGTGCCGCCGGAACGCGGTGTCCCGGCCTGCGTGAGGGCGCTCGCGTAATCGGCGTATTCCAAGGCCGGACGGCGTTATCGTCGCGGGGCCCGATCACCGCCGCGAAGTCTCGAACCCAGGCGGTGCGGGTTCAGACCTCTTGGGTGCGGCGTTCGATGACAACGAGCGGGATTTCGCGGTGGGATTTCGCCTGGTAGGTGTCGTAGAGCGGAAAGATCGCGGTCATGAGGTGCCACAGCGGTGGTTTCTCTTCGGCGGTCGCCGGTCGCGCACGCCCGGTGAATTTCTCCGCTCCGACCTGGACTGTGACGTCCGGGTCCGCGAGCAGGTTGAGGTACCACGCGGGGTGGGTGGGCGATCCGGCATTCGAGGCCACCAGGACGTAGCGGTCGTCGTCCTCTCCGTAGATCAACGCGGTGCGTCGGAGCTTTCCTGATTTCCTTCCGCGCGTGGTGAGCAGCAGCGAGGGCCAGCCCTGGTAGAGGTGGCCACTCTGCCCGTCGGTCTCGACGTAGTCTCGGATGTGGTCCGCCACCCAGTCTGTCGGGCTGTCGTGGACGTCGTCGGGTTCGGGCGCCGAACTCTCGGATAGGCTGTGCAGCAGGTGGTATCGCGTGAATCCGCTGTCGGTGACCCCAGGGAATTCTTTCACTCGCCGCCAGCCGCTGCCTGATCCGATCATGCCTTGGCCCGACCGTTCGATCGCGTCGCGATGGGCGTCCGCAGTTGTCCATTCCGCGTAGGGGAGCACTCGGGTGCCGTCGGTGCTGACGTGGAAGTGGCCGGAGATACCGCCGGGGTGTGGGTCGGTTTCGCCGGCCATTGCGTCGAAAACCGTATCGACCCAGCGTCGTTGCCGATCGTGATCGGGTCCGTCGAACTCGACGTCGAGGATGACGATGCATCCTGGAACCGGTGGATTCACCCCAACGCTGCTGCGATACAGCCGATATTCAACTGCTTCGATGCCTGCGAATCCGGTCAGATATTCGCGGCCGGCTTCGCCGTTTCGCCACTGGGTGTAGGTGACGTTCTTCTCACCGTCGGTGCTCACGAACGCGGTGCACGAGATGAGTTCCTTCGGCCAGGAGCCGCGTTCCAGATCGGCGAAGACCTCCGCCACCGCCGACCTCACGATCAGGACGGTGTCGACGTCGGGATGTGCGATGTCGGGCAATACATTACGGGCGATCATGATTCACTCTCCGGTCATCGGTGGTCGGGGGCGGTTCAGGCGGCGTAGGGGTGCTCGGATCGAGCGACTTCCAGGGCTCGGCCGAACCAGAGGAGTTGATCGATCAACTTCGCGGCGGCGGCGTCACTGGCCGCCGTGGATGTCAGCTCGCCCGATGCGCTCATGGCGTTGTGAAAGCTCACGGTTTCGCGAACAGTCACCGCATGCAGTTCGGTGAAGACCTGCCGAAGGTGCTCGACTGCGCGAAGTCCGCCTGCCATGCCGCCGTAGGAGACGAATCCGATCGGCTTGGCTTGCCACTGGGTGTAATGCCAGTCGATGGCGTTCTTCAGCGGCGCGGGATAGCTGTGGTTGTACTCCGGTGTCACCACGACGAATGCGTCGGCGGCCGCGAGGCGCGGGCTGACAGCCGCCGGTGCCGCGGCCTCCTGCGCCCCGAGTTCGGTCGACAGCCGTTCGGGCAGAGGCGATTCCGCGAGGTCGATGACATCGACGGTGATTCCCGCACGCTGCTCGGCGTGTTCGACGAACCAGTTGGCGACTGTCGGGCCGAATCGGCCCGTGCGGGTGCTGCCGACGATCACGGCGAGGGTCAGTGGACTTTCGGATGCGGTCATACGAAAAGCCTCGAACTTAAACACGAGTTCAAGTCAAGGTAGTGTGAGCCGCGTGACACCGCCGCATCCTGAAGTCGCCGAAGTGACGATCGGCGAACTGGCCGAACGCAGTGGCGTTCCGGCCTCGGCGCTGCGCTTCTATGAGCGGCAGGGGCTCATCCACAGTCGTCGCACCACCGGGAATCAGCGTCGCTATACCCGTGCGACGTTGCGGCAGGTTGCCTTCATCCGCGCCTCACACCATCTGGGCATTCCCCTGTCGGTGATCGGCAAGGTCCTGGCACTGCTGCCACCCGGTGAAATACCGGGCCAGGAGTTCTGGGCCAGGGCGTCCGATTGCTGGACCGAGGACATCAACTCCAGAATCGCGCGGCTGGAGCGGATGCGCGATCGGTTCTCCGAATGCATCGGCTGCGGCTGCCTGTCGTTCCAGCAATGCGCACTCGTCAACCCGAACGACGAACTCGGCAAAGAGGGTTCGGGTCCGCGGCGGCTCTTCGACAACTGAGGCGTCGCTGTCTCGCAGGATCGTCGGCCTCGAACACTGCTGCGGTTCGCCACGTCGAAGAAATACTTCAGCTGGTCGGAGGCGTCTTTCCCCGTGCGGGTCGTCAGGTCCAGACGATGGATCTCATCGACGAGGACCAGCCCTGTGCCCGCGCGGCGCATCATCGCCGCGACGGTGTGCGCCAACGCTTGGGGGCTGTCGTGGCGCCCGACCGGCAATCTCAGATTTTCGAGTCCTCACCCGCGCCCACCGCTCGAGGGCCTCCCGATTGTCGGGAGCGGTCTCGGAGATTCGGCGGTGGACTATCTTCCGTACTGTCAGAGGCAGTTTCGGCTGCTGGCCCTCGAGACGACCCTCGCGCGGGCCTCGGCTTCCCTCGCGGGTGCGCGGTTGGTTGGGGTCAGCCTCGAACTCGGCGACCACAGCGAGGGTTTGCGGGACGCCTTGTCCCTGCGTGCGGCCCCGGAGAGGGGTCGGAGGTTCAGCGGCGATGGTCGAGTTCGACGCTGATGGCGTCGGTGAGCAGTGCGCGAGCTCGGTCGAGGCTGATCGAGCCGCTGTTCCAGCGCTGGCTGAGTCCTTCGACAAGGGCGGTGAGGCGTTCAGCGGCGGCGATGGCGTCGATCCCGGTGCTGATCGTACCGGCGTCTTGGGCGTGGCCGATCAGTGCCGCGATGTCGGCGTTCCAGGCGTCGGTGGTGGTGCGCAAGGCTTCGCGCAGGTCGGGATGGAACACCGCGCTGGCGCGTAGTTCGCCCCAGGCGATACTGGTTTCCCGGACGTCGTCGCTGTCTTGCAGTTCCAGCAGCAGCATGGTTTCGACTCGGACGCGGGCATCTGCGTGGGCGAGGGCGTGGTCGGTGTAGTTCGTGGCGCGGTGGTTGATGTGTTCGAGTGCGGCGTGCAGCACTCCGGCGCGGTCATGGAAGTGGTAGTAGATGAGCGCAGTGGACACTCCCGCCGCGGCGGCGAGTTTCTCGATGCGCAATCCGCGGACGCCGTCGCGGGCGATGACGCGGACGGCGGCTTCCAAGATCTGGGTTCGACGCTTCGACACGAGTCCTCACAGTAGGTCCGGGGTGACCGGTCCGGGCGGGCGGCGTTTCGGACCGATCGCCGGAGTCGGCGAGTTGCAGCTGTAGCCGACGTGCACGGTGCCGCTGTCAGGCTGCGGGTTGCTGCTGGGTGGTGCAATGGATGCCGCCGCCGCCCGCGGCGATACCGTCGATGGCGATCTGCACGACCTGGCGATCCGGAAACAGGCGCTGCAGCGTGGAGTGCGCGGCCGCATCGGTTTCCGGGGCACCGAACTGCGGGGCGATCACGCCGCCGTTGCAGACGTAGAAGTTGATGTAGCCGGCGGCGAAGTCTTCGCCGGCGTCCCGAAAGCGCAATTCGCTTGGCGCCTCCAGCGTTTCGATCTCGAGCGGACGGCCGTGCGCGTCGGTCGCGTTGTGCAGGATGTCGAGGTGCCGGCGGGTCACGTCGTAGTCGAAGGACTCCTCGTCGTTGTCGAGCCCGGCGACCACCACCCCGGGTCCGGCGAAGCGGGCGTAGAAATCGGTGTGGCCGTCGGTGATGTCGTGCCCAGTGATGCCCGGCAGCCAGATCACCTTCTCGATGCCGAGTAGGTAGGCGAGTTCCTTCTCTACGTCGGGCTTCTTCCAGCCCCGATTCCGGTTGTTGTCGAGCACGCAACTTTCGGTGATGATCGCGGTACCCTCCCCGTCGACCTCGAGGGCGCCGCCTTCGAGCACCAGGTCGGTGCGTAGCCGCTCGACCCCGGCGCGGCCGGTGACCAGCGCGGCGACTTTCGCGTCGCGGCGGTGCTCTTGTTTTCCGCCCCAGCCGTTGAAATTGAAGTCCACCCCGGCATGTCCGCTGGGGCCGGTGACGAACACCGGGCCGGTGTCACGCATCCACAGATCATCGATCTCAGCAGGGATCAACTCGACGTTCGCGCCCCCGACCAGAGTCTGGGCCAGCCCCATCTCGCCGGGGCGTACCAGCATCGACACTGGTTCGAACCCGGCGATAGTGGTGGCGATGGTAGCCAAGTCGTGTTGGGCTTGCGGCAGCAGTTTCGCGCCCCAGATGCGTTCGCTGGCACCGAAGGCCATCCAGGTCCGCGCGTGCGGCTGCCCTTCCTCGGGCATCATCCACCGTCTCCCATCGTGTGTACCGCTGCTGGTCGTGCCGCCGCCCCCCGGCAGGTCTCGGTCATCGCAGCCCGCCAGCAGCATGGTGCCGATCGCAGTCATCGAGGCCTGAAGGAATGCGCGTCGCCGCATAACGGGGTTCTCCTATGTCGTGGACATGTGTGCGACGAGTCCCTTGCAACGCGTCGGACGGCTAGCACTGCCTCTGTGGTGCGCGCAGGCCGCCGGACGAGTCGAGCGATCCGCTGGCAACCCCAGGCTAGTGTCTGACTAAAATTTCAGTCAAGTTGTGACCGACAGGCGTCACCCCAAGGCCAACGCGTTCTGACCGCTCCGAACGCGCCGGCCGCAGCGGTGACTGATCTCTCCCTGACCTGAACACCCCGGGCAAAGGCACAATTGAAGGAATGAAAGCCCTGCAGCCGAGTCCCAGCGCCGACGACGAGCCTCCCGGCAACCGGGAGCGGGTCACCATCGATGACGTCCGAGCGCTTCGCGAGCAGTTCCGCGATTTCATGCTCGGCTACAAGTTCGCGATCGACGAAATCACAACCAAGATCAACATCTTGCGTGAGGACTTCAGCAACACACACGAGTACAACCCGATCGAGCACGTGAGGTCGCGGCTCAAGTCACCCGAAAGCGTTCTGGAAAAGGCTCAGCGCAAGAACTACGCGATGAACCTATCCTCCATTCGAGCGAACGTGCTCGACATCGCAGGGGTCCGGGTGGTCTGCAGCTTTATCTCCGATATCGTCGTGATCAGAGACATGCTCGTCGGCCAGGAGGACATCACGCTGCTGGACGAACGCGACTACATCACGCACCGCAAACCGAACGGCTACCGGAGCCTGCATCTGATCGTGTCGATCCCGGTGTTCCGCTCCGACCGCACCGAGCGGATGCCGGTCGAAATCCAGATCCGCACCATCGCGATGGACTTCTGGGCGAGCCTCGAACACAAGATCCACTACAAGTACAGCGGCGAGGTGCCTCCGAATCTCCGCGGCGATCTGGCCCGAGCCGCCGAGGTGGCCGGGCAGCTGGACGAGAAGATGGAGGCCCTGCACCGACAGGTCGAGCACACCACGCACACCCCGCCCGATCCTCTCGATTCACTGGACCTCGGCCGGCTGTACAGCCTCGCCACGAACCTCTCCCACAGCCGGCGAACCTGAGCCGGGCCCCATGCCCTGCCCGATCGCTGCCGTGCCTGGTCAAGCTCCCCTCGCAGCCGATGCGGCAGTTCACTTCGATTGCGGGACTTCGTATCCGGAGTCGGCAGCAGCGATTCGGTCACCCCGCTGCCCGATATCGCGGCCCGGCGGGTGACCGACATCGGCTGATCACTGAACCATTCTCCGAACACCGATGCCATCGTGACCGAATGCGTCGCCCAGCTGACCCCGCCGACGACGGTCAGGGCACGAACTTTGCGCGGATACCAGGTCGCTCCGGCGGCCATGTTCACGCCGATGCGACCCACCGGGATGTAGCGGGCCGTGATGGTCAGCAGCGCGGGTGCCGGCGCCACCGCCGGCTGTGCGACTTCTTCACCTGTCCACGATTTCGGACTCCCTCACCAGCCTTGACCCGCGTCACGGGCCGGGGCCGCATGTCGGTTGCGCCAGCGGATGTAGCCGGCGATCGCGACGTCGTGCTCTTCGTGGCCGCGGTGATCAGTGCCGTTCAGCGCAAAGCACCGGTGCTCCCCTCACTCGCGCACGACGCGATTCACCATGACGAACAGGTCGGCAGGAACACCCGCCCGACGTCGTTGCCCGCACACCAAGCCCGGACCGGGGCGTGCTCGCGCACCGGGTAATCGTCCAGGGGCAGGCACAGTTTCCGCTTGGCCCAGCACCCACAGTCAGTGCACAGTCGTACACTGACTGGATGAGCGATCGGCAGCAGGCGGAGATCAGGGCGCTCGCCCGGTTGGCCGGCGATGAACTCGGTGGTGCCGTCGACGGGGTCGCCGCGGTGCACCGTGCCATCTCCGATCACGTCTTCGCGGCCGTGCGGCAAGGGGTCGGCCCAGCCGCACGGCCGGCGCAGGTGGTACACGACACCATCGCCGACAACATGTACCGGATCGTCAGCGGTGCCGCGGTGTCGGCAGGCATGCTGGCCGAACATGCCGCGACGTTTTCCGGTATACCCGCCCCGTCGCGCACGGTTTTCGGCTCCGGCGTCCTCGCGGCCCTACAAGGCTTGATCGGCGACACTCTCGCGCAGCAGCGGCCGATCCTGGCCGCGCCCATGATGTTTCGGTCCGATGGCGAAGCAGCGGCACCCGAGCGGTTCGCGAAGCACATCACGAACCCCAGCGGTCGGGTCGTGATCTTCCTGCACGGATTGGCGGAAACCGAACACGCTTGGCGGCTCGGCGGCAGACCGACCTATGCCGAACGACTCGAGGCCGATCTCGGCTGCTCATCGGTTCAGGTGCGATACAACAGCGGTCTGCACATTTCCGAGAACGCCCAGCAACTGAACGATCTGTTAGAGCGCCTCGTCGAGCACTGGCCGGTCGAGATCGAACAGTTGTCGCTGGTCGGCCATTCGATGGGTGGGCTCATCGCCCGTGGCGCGTGTTTCGCCGCCGTCGAGGACCGACGTTCCTGGGTACGGCAGGTGCGCCAGGTGGTCTGCCTCGGGTCACCTCATCTGGGTGCGCCGCTCGAGCAATTCGTCCATTACCTCTCCGCGGCACTGGTCCGCGTCCCGGAGACCCGCCCGTTCGGACGGCTACTACGCCGCCGCAGTGCGGGCATCCGAGATCTGCGCCATGGTTCACTGGTCGATGGGGACTGGGACGGTGCGGACCCGGACGCGTTGCGTCGCCGAGCGATCCGCGAGGTCCCGCTTCTCGAGGGCGCCGATCACTATTTCGTCACCGCGACGATAACTCGCAGCCCGCGCCATCCCCTGGGCCGAGTCATCGGGGACGGTTTGGTGCTGACCACGAGCGGTTCGGGCCGGAATCGCGCCCGCCGCATCGGTTTCGACGACACCAACGGTCTGCACCTGACCGGGGCGAATCATTTCACCCTGCTCAACCACGAGACAGTCTATGAAGCCTTGACCCACTGGCTGTGCGGCGAGCGCGAACAGAAGTCGCTGCGTCCAGGCTGACAGACGAATCGGCCAGGATGTACGGGGTCTCGCCACGTCTTGACGAATACCGGCCGGCGGACGTGTTCCGGCCACGGGCGACCACGTTCTACCGCAATAATGGGTCATCACTGTTCTGCCCGTGTGGTGCACCGATCGAGAGTTGGTGAGTCAGATGATCTCCACATCTCTGTTCAACGAACTGTACGAACGCGCGGAAAAGGACAGTGTCGCATTACGAATCGGCGTGATCATCGATCGCCGCGGGGAGGTCCTGCTACTCGAACGTGACGACAGCGGCCCCATCAAGGCAACCCTCAAACTCCCCGGCACCACCGTCGAACCCCACGAACCGCTCGACGCTGCCGTCGCACGCGGCGTCGCCACCGAGACAGGCCTGATCGTTACCCGAATCCGTTGCCACGTAGGGCATTTCGACTATCTCTCCCCGGTCGGAAAACCGGTCCGCCGCCTGCATTTCGCCGTCGACGTGGCCGCCACATATCCCATCCGCCTGTCGGCCCACACCGCCTACACCTGGGCGCCGCTGGGCAGCGACCTCCGCGTAACTCCCTCCATTCGCGGCATCCTCGAGGACTACCGCAAGCTCGGCGAAGCCCGAAACCCGCTATCGGAGACCGTGGGATGAGGATGGCCCAGCACCTCGCCCTGGTTGGCCATGGCGCCGGGGTACGCAGGAGTTCTGCGGGCACGGCTCGGGCTCCCGCAACCCCGGTCAACCGGCGTGCGCAACGGATTCGCCGCTGTCCCGCGTGACTCGCCGGTCCGCGCCGCGCGGTGAGCGCGGCGCGGACCGGGGCCGGAGGTGTCGACGGCGTCGATCGTGGCCCTAGCCCCAGTTGGCGGCGAGTGTGAGGCAGAACGGGTGGCCGCTCGGATCGAGCAACACCCGCCAGGTCTCGCCCGGCTGGAACTCCGGCACCGTCGCACCCAGTTCGACCAGTTGTTTACTGGCCACCTCGAGGTCCTCGACCGCCAGATCCAGGTGGAACTGTTTCGTGCCGTTCTCGTTCGGCCAGGTCGGCGCCTGGTAATCCGCGACAGTGCCGAATCCGAGCGCGTGATCCGGCCCGGTCAGCATGGCGTACTCGTCCTGCACGTGCGCGATCGTCCAACCGAGCGCCGCCGCCCAGAACTCCGCGTCGCGCCGCGCGTCGGCGCTGTCCAGGGTGAGCATCTTCAACGTAGCAACTGCCATGGGTTTTCCTCTCCGGAACGAAACTACTGACGGCCCAGCCTGCAACACCGACGCCGGGCGGTATTGCAAAAACGCGACGCCGGCCTGTGGCCAGCGGCGATCGCGGCTCGTCACGGAGTGCGAACACAATCGGATGAACGCCTCTTCGTCGGTCCCGCCGTAGGGCGCCCACGCGGTGGCGAATTCCAGCGATTCGGGGATTGCACACTCACACCTCTCGAGCTCGCGGCGATTCCGACTCCTAGCTCAGCGTTTTCAGCGCCGCCGCGTCGTAGGGCTTCAGCTCGTCGATCCGGCCGCCGAGGACTTTGGTTGCCCATTGCGGGTCCTGCAGGAGGGCGCGACCGACGGCGACCAGGTCGAACTCGTCGCGTTCCAGGCGGTCGAGGAGGTTGTCGAGGCTACCGAGTTCGGCGCCTTTGCCCGTGAAGGCGTGCAGGAAGTCGCCGTCGAGGCCGACCGAGCCGACGGTGATGGTGGGCTGACCGGTGAGCTTCTTGGTCCAACCGGCGAGGTTCAGGTCCGAGCCATCGAACTCCGGGAGCCAGTACCGGCGGGTGGAGGCATGGAAAGCGTCGACACCGGCGGCGGCGAGCGGCGCCAGGATCGCCTCGAGTTGCTGCGGGGTCTCGGCGAGCCGCGCGTTGTAGGCCTCCTGCTTCCACTGCGAGAAGCGGAAGATCACCGGGAAGCCGGGCGATACGGCCGCGCGGACCGCGGCGACGATCTCGGCCGCGAACCGGGTGCGCGCCACGGGATCTCCACCGTAGGTATCGGTCCGGCGGTTCGTGTGCGCCCACAGGAACTGATCGACGAGGTAGCCGTGGGCGCCGTGTAGCTCGACGCCGTCGAAACCGATCCGCTCGGCGTCCGCCGCAGCCTCGGCGAACGCGGCGATGACGTCGTCGAGGTCGCGCTGTGTCATCGCTCGGCCGGTTGCCTCGGTGCCGTCGACGCGAATACCGGAGGGGCCCATGGCCGGGGCATCGGGGTAGGGCTGTTCGCCATGGTTGCGGACCATGCCGATGTGCCACAGCTGCGGCACGATCGCGCCGCCCGCCGCGTGCACGTCCGCGGCGACCTTCGCCCAGCCCGCCAACTGCTCCTCACCGTGGAACCGCGGTACCCGATCACTCTGACCGGCCGACTCGTGGCCGACATAGGTCCCCTCGGTCACGATCAGGCCGACACCGGCGGCGGCCCGGCGCGCATAGTAGGACCGCACATCGTCACCCGGAACGCCGCCCGGGGAGAACATGCGCGTCATCGGCGCCATCACGATGCGGTTGGGGACGGTCAGGTTGTTCAGCGCGACGGGCCGGGACAGGATCTCCGCTGCGCGGGAGGTGTCGGACGCGGTGACGGTCACTGGATGCTCCTCATAAAAACTTGACAACTTTGATGGTTGACATACTCAAGCATTTTCCACGGTAGGGGCGAATGGTTGAGATGGTCAAGTTTCGACACGTAGGATGAATTACATGGCCCACGTCCCGCACATCGACACCGCCCAGCTCATGGAGCTGCTCTCGGTGTCGCTGGGCGTCTACTACAGCGACTTCACGGTCGCAGCGGCGAGTGAAAACCTCACGGCAAGCCAGGGCAAGACCTTGACGGTGCTGCGCCGGGGCCCCGCCGCGATGCGCACACTGGCCGAGATACTGGCGTGCGATGCGTCCAACGTCACCGGGATCATCGACCGGCTGGAAAGGCGGGGTCTCGTGCGTCGGGAGGCCAGCGCATCCGATCGGCGCGTCACCAATCTGGTCATCACACCCGAGGGCGAGCGTGCCGTCGACGCGATCCGCGCGACGATGCACCAGACCCGAGAAGGCCTGAGCAGGCTCGCCGACGAGGACCGCGTCCAGCTGTACACGCTCCTGGAACGGGTCTTCGTCCAGCACCGATCGACCAGCCAGTCCACCTACCGCTGTTCACCGGACCAGCCGTCGAGCGCGCCCGATCGGCCCCATCCCATCCATCGGAAGGGGTGAACCGATCGACCAACGCCGTAGTATCGGGTCTGACCACCACGACGTGGCCGAAAAAGCGAACGGCGGAGGCGGAGTATGACCGACGAGGAGATCGTCGTCTCGTTCGCCCTGACCAGACTGGACAACGCGAACAGCGACCTCGATCTGGAAGACGTTGCCGCCCTGGTAGTGCACCGCCTGACCCCTGATCAGAGGCTCGACCTCGCCACCCGCACCCTCGCGGCACGCGATGAGCTACGGGGAGCGCTGTTCGAGTCCGCGGTCGAGTACGTGCTCAGGACCGTCCTGACCGCCCGAGGGCCTGTCGACTGACGGATCGCCACAACCACGGCGGACCGGTGACGACCCCGAGATCTCGACTCGAGACATGCCGTTTCGACGGGGCGAGTCCCCCTCGTAGGCAGATGCCCGGGCAGATCTGCCACGTTCCCGCTCCGGCAGCGGCGACACCTGGCCCTGCTCCATCGGCGACCGCGTGCCGCTACCAGGCCGACCCGGCGCACGATGCGTCGTGGTCCGTTCGCAGTCGGCTTGCCCAGCGGCGCCGATGCGTCGTGCTCACCGCTTCGCTGCGCCGGGACGGTACGTCGTGGGTCGGAATTGCTCGAGCCCGGTGACGCGGACGGCCGGCTTTCCACAGCTGTTCGAATGTGCGCTGCCGCTATGCAGTTCGGTGATGAGCCGGGCGAGGCTCGGATCCCGAGGGTACTTCGCGTGTGCGCTGCGCAGGCAGCCGACGCAGTCAGCGGCATGGAGTGCGGACTGCTCGGGCAGCATCGCTGTGTGCCCCTCTCCGCACAGAGGAATCGCCGGCGTAGCAGATTGCGCTGTGCGGGGCGGCAACTGGGAGAAGTCACCGAGCACTGCCTCCGCGAGTGAATTTCAGTCCAGCACATCGGATTTGACGGACAGTACGAGCGCCGGCAGGTCCGACAGTCCAGCAGCCGCAGCACGCTCGGGCGTACCGGTACGGGAACGAGCCCGGCATGGGGCGGTTGTGATCCGGCGAGCCGCCCGGCAGCGGATGCTCACGAGCTGGACATCTCGTCGAGGACCGTTCACACACTCATCCCCGTGCCGATCCACGACCGCCGCCGATGTGGGACGCATTTCTCGGGCGGGCGCGTTTCCGGGCGGTGTACAGCACGGATCACGTTCAGTGACAATCGGTTTCAGGGAAGTTTGGCCGGGCCACGTCCCAGTCGGGCGTCCACATCATTCCCGACCTGCGGGGAACAAGAACGGTTGTAGGCGTTAACGGTATGATCACCATGGGTTTACAGTCTCGCCACAATGCCCTCGGTACCCTGAAACGGTCTACAGCGACGTATGATTCCACGCTCACCGCAGCAATTCATGCTACAAGGGGACGCTACGTGTCGAATCCTGTGTATGCCCGCGTTCTGGGCCCTTTGACTCTCGCCCTCGACAACCGCAATGCGACGCCGACCGCACAGAAACAACGTAAATTGCTGGCATTGCTGTTGATTCGGCATTCGACGGTGGTTCCTGTCACGACTTTGATCGAGGAGTTGTGGAACGACGACCCGCCACGCAGCGCGATAACGGTCGTACAGACCTACGTACTGGGTATCCGAAAGAAGATGGCGCAGTACCTGCATGTCGACCAGGGCGAGATCGCGGATAGATTTCTCCGCACCTGGAGCAAAGGATATATGTTCGACGCACAGGACTGCGTATTGGATTTGCGCGATTATCGCACGATGACCGACGCCGGTCGCTGCGCGTTGAATGCCGGAGACGATATGCGCGCCGTGGACCTTTTCACGGCGGCCGAAGCGCTGTGGACCGGTCCGGCGTTGCTGGACGTCGACAGCGGCCTGCCACTGTCGGCCGAGCTGTCGCATCTGGAACAGTTGCGGCTGACCAACTTCGAGCTGCGGATCGAAGCCGAGCTGCGGCTGGGCCGCTACCGCGAGGTCTGCCCGGACCTGGCGCGACTGACCGCCGAACAGCCCCTGCACGAACGACTGCAGGCGTATTACATGTACGCCCTGTGCCGTTCCGGACGGCGGCATCGCGCGCTCGAGTCCTACCATGAATTCGCCCGTTCGCTGCAGCGGGAACTGGGGCTGGATCCCTGTGTGAAGTTGCGCCGGTTGCACGGCGACATTCTCAATGCCTCCGACGAATCGGTGACTCTGATGCTCGAGCGCCGGCATGCCGGATATCTGATCGGCTGGCAGGCGGGTGCGGAACGCTCCGCGACGCCCGCCTGACCCGGCGCCTGTCATTCCGGGCCGGTACCCTCGAATATTTCTTCCACCAGGGCGGTCGTATGGGTACCGGCCCGGAATTTCGGCTGATCGAGGACCTCCAGCAGGAAATCACGAGTGGTGCACAATCGTTCGCCGTCGACCTGGAATTCCGTGAGCGCTCGCCGCATGCGGGCGATCGCGGCGTCGCGATCGGGCGCCCACACGACAACCTTCGCGAGCAGCGAATCGTAGTGGGACGGTATCGAGTAGCCCGCCCGAATATGGGTGTCCACTCGGGTGAACGGCCCTCCGGGCGCGGTGAATTCGGAGATCCTGGCCGGTGTCGGCGCGAATCCGGCCGCCGGATTCTCCGCGTTGATTCTGCATTCGATCGCGGCGCCCTTCGGCTGAATGCGATCCTGCGTCCACGCCAGCGGTTCGCCGGCGGCGATCCTGATCTGCTCGGCGATCAGATCGATACCGGTGACCATCTCGGTGACCGGATGCTCGACCTGAATTCGGCAATTCACTTCCATGAAGTAGTAGTTGCCGGCCGAGTCGAGCAGGAATTCGACGGTGCCGGCGCCGGTGTATCCGGCGGCGAGGACCCCGTCGACCGCGGACCGGCCGATCCGCGCGGCCAGTCCGTCCGGCAGCCGGGGCGCCGGGGACTCCTCCACCAGCTTCTGGTGCCTGCGCTGCACCGAGCAATCACGCTCGCCGAGATGGACACCCGCGCCGAAGGTGTCGCACAGCACCTGGACCTCCACATGGCGGGCGCGGTCCAGGTACCTCTCTACATACACCCGGCTGTCGCCGAAGAGCATGCGGGCCGTGGCCCGGGTATCCCGGTAGGCCCGGGCGAAATCGGCGCTGTCGTGCACCACCGCCATCCCACGCCCGCCGCCTCCGGCGACGGCCTTGATGATCACCGGGTACCCGATCCGGTCCGCGAGAGCCTGCGCCTCGTCGAATTCGAGCGCGTCCAGACTGCCCGGCAACAGCGGCAGTCCGGCTTTGGCCATCAGCGTGCGCGCCGACTGCTTATCGCCCAATTCGGCCATGACGTCCGCGGGCGGCCCGATGAGCGTGATCCCGGCGGCCCGGCAGGCATCGGCGAAATCCGGTGACTCCGAGAGGAATCCGTAGCCGGGGTGGATGGCATCGGCACCGGTGATCTCCGCGGCGGTCAGAATGGCGGCGGCGTCGAGATAGCTGCGTTTGGCCGCGGCGGGACCGATCCGCACGGCCTCGTCGGCGAATGTCACGACAGCCGAATCATGGTCGGCCGCCGAATAGACCGCGACGGTGCGCAGGCCCATCTCCCGGCAGGTGCGGGCCACCCGCATCGCGATCTCGCCCCGGTTGGCGATCAGAATTTTGTCGAACATCGCGCCTGCTACCTCTCACGCCGCCGTGCGGGCGGCCAGGGGGACACCGAAGCGGCGGAATCTGGCTCGGCGCTGCGCGGCCAGTTCCTCACCGCTGCGCCCGATCAAGGCTTGTAGCGTCGCGGCCAGGGCGCGACGCAGCCGCTCGGCCGCCGGCCGCGACGCGGCCGCGCCATCGTGGCCGGGCTCGGGCAGGACACCGTCGACGATGCCCAACCGCAACAGGTCGCGAGCGGTGATATGCAGTGCCGCAGCGGCTTCGGCCGATGCGCTCGCGTCGTTCCACACGATGGCCGCGCAGCCCTCGGGACTGATCACCGAGTAGACCGAGTCGGCCAGCATCAGCACCCGGTTGGCGACCGCGAGTGCCAGCGCGCCGCCGCTGCCGCCCTCGCCGATCACGACACTGATCACGGGAACGCGCAGGGCGGACATCAGACGGATGTTCTCGGCGATGGCGATGGCCTGGCCCTGTTCCTCCGCGGACGCGCCCGGATAGGCGCCCGGTGTGTCGATGAGCGTGACGACCGGCAGGCCGAGCTTCTCCGCCAGCCGCATGAGCCGGGCGGCCTTCCGATATCCCGCCGGCGTCGGCATGCCGAAGTTGCGGGCCATCAGCTCCTTGGGATCGTGCCCCTTCTGCTGGCCGATCACCATCACCGGCTGATCGCCGAGCCGGGCCGGTCCGCCGACGATCGCGGGACAGTCGGCGCCGATGCGGTCGCCGTGCAGTTCGAGGAATCCGTCGAATGCGAGGGCGACATAGTCGAGAGCGGTGGGCCGGGTGATCTGCCGCGCCCGACGCACCTGGTCCCAGGCTTCGGTCTCGGGCAGCGAATGCGGATCGGTAATGATGCCCGCCTCCCCGTCCGGTCCGCCGGTGGGGTCGACCGGTCCCGCGATGCGCAGTAGCGAACCCAGCGTCGCACGCAGTCCCGACCGGGGCACGATCATGTCGATGAGGCCGTGGTCGAGCAGAAACTCCGCGGTCTGGAACTGCGGCGGCAGTTCCTGGCGGATCGTCTGCTCGATGACCCGGCGTCCGGCGAAGCCCAGCCGGGCGCCGGGTTCGGCGATCAGCACGTCGGTCAGCGTCGCGAACGAGGCCGCGACACCGCCGTAAGTCGGATCGGTGATCAGGCTGACGGTCAGGATGCCCGCGCGATCGAGTTGTTCGAGCGCCGCGCTGGTCTTGGCCATCTGCATCAGCGACAGCGGACCCTCCTGCATGCGGGCGCCGCCGGAGGCGGTGACCAGGAGCAGCGGAATACGCTCGGCCAGAGCGTATTCGGCGGCCACGGTGATCATTTCACCGACCGCGGTGCCCAGGCTGCCGCCGAGGAAGCGGAAGTCCATGGCGACGATGACGACCGCGGAGCCCTCGATGCGGGCGGTCACGCATACGACCGCGTCCCGCAGTCCGGTGCGCGCCCGCGCGCCCGCCAGCCGTTCGGCATAGGGCACCACGTCCTGGAAGTTCAGCGGGTCGTCCTCGGTGCCGGCGATCGGCAGCGGCTCGAACCGGCCCTCGTCGGCCAGTTGGCACACCCGCTGTTCGGCGGACACGGTGGTGTGCCGACCGCATTCGCCACACACGCCGAGGTCTCGTTCGAAACGCTTGCGATACAGCGGAATACGGCAGCCTGGGCATAGTACCCAGTCCGCGGTATGGGAGCTTGGCGGCATCTTCACGGGGTGTCTCCTGTGCTCGATCGGCCACGGTGAGCCGGACCGCAGCGTCCGGTGCCCTCAGGTTCGCGCTGCGCACTCGAGGACAGCTCGATCGCGCTGCTCGAGCGGGGCTCGAGCGGCCCGCTTCACCCTGATCGTGATCTCGGGGACTTTCGGGACTGTTCGGCGAGAAGGGACAACAGCTGTGTACGCCAATGCATTCGGAGGTTCGTCATGAACCGTCGCGTCGTCGTGACCGGGCTCGGGGTGCGTGCGCCCGGTGGTAACGGCAAGGACGAATTCTGGAAGTTGCTGTCGGAAGGGCGCACCGCCACCCGCCGGATCAGCTTCTTCGACGCCTCACCCTACCGGTCCCAGGTGGCGGGCGAGGCGGATTTCGACGCGGCCCGGGAAGGGTTGTCGCCCAGGGAGATTCGCCGCATGGACCGCGCCGCGCAGTTCGCTGTGGTGTGTGCCCGCGAAGCGGTGGCCGACAGCGGTCTCGGCATCGAGACGCTCGATCCGCAGCGCATCGGTGTCAGCCTGGGCAGTGCCGTCGCCGCGGCGACGAGCCTGGAACAGGAATATCTGGTGCTGTCGGACTCCGGGCGCGATTGGGTGGTCGACGAGAAGCACGTCTCGCCCTACATGTTCGACTACATGGTGCCGAGTGTGATGCCGGCCGAGGTGGCGTGGAGCGTGGGCGCCGAGGGGCCGGTGGCCATGGTGTCCAACGGGTGCACGTCGGGACTGGACTCGGTCGGGCACGCGGTGCAGTTGATCCGTGAGGGCTCCGCCGACGTGGTGCTGGCCGGCGCCGCCGATACCCCGATCACGCCGATCGTGGTGGCCTGCTTCGACGCGATCAAGGCGACCACGCCGCGCAACGACGATGCCGAGCACGCCTCGCGCCCGTTCGACAACTCGCGCAACGGTTTCGTCCTCGCCGAAGGGGCGGCGATGTTCGTGCTGGAGGAGTACGACAGCGCCCGCCGCCGCGGCGCGCGCATCTACGCGGAGATCACCGGCTACGCGACCCGCTGCAACGCCTACCACATGACCGGTCTCAAGGCCGACGGGCGGGAGATGGCCGAGGCGATCCGGGTGGCGTTGGACGAATCGCGGGTCGATCCCACCGCCGTCGACTACGTCAACGCCCACGGGTCGGGCACTCGCCAGAATGATCGCCACGAAACGGCGGCGGTGAAACGCAGTCTGGGCGAGCACGCGTACCGCACGCCGATGAGTTCGATCAAGTCGATGGTGGGTCATTCCCTCGGCGCCATCGGTTCGGTGGAGATCGCGGCCTGCCTGCTCGCGCTGCAGCACCAAGTGGTGCCGCCGACGGCGAATCTGCACGAGCCGGACCCGGAATGCGATCTCGACTACGTGCCGCTCACCGCGCGCGATCACCGCATCGACACGGTACTGAGCGTCGGCAGCGGCTTCGGCGGCTTCCAGAGCGCCATGGTGCTGCGCCGGCCGCAGGGGGTGCCGGCATGAGCGTCGTGACGGGGATGGGTGTGGTGGCGCCCAACGGGCTGGGCCTGGAGCACTTCTGGGATGCCGTGCTGGCGGGACGCGGGGCGATCGCGCCGCTGACCCGCTTCGACACCACCGGGTTCGGCGCGACCCTGGCCGGACAGGTGGCCGAGTTCGACGCCGGCAAGTATCTGCCGAGCCGGCTGCTGCCGCAGACCGACGTCTCCACCCGGATGGCGCTGGTGGCCGCGCAGTGGGCACTCGACGACGCGAAGGTCGACACCAGCGCACTGACCGACTACGGCATGGGTGTGGTCACCGGAAACGCCTCCGGCGGTTTCGAATTCACCCACCGCGAATTCAACAAGCTGTGGTCGCGCGGCTCCGAGCACGTGAGCGTGTACGAGTCGTTCGCCTGGTTCTACGCGGTGAACACCGGCCAGATCTCGATCCGGCACGGCATGCGGGGACCGAGCAGCGCGCTGGTCGCCGAGCAGGCCGGCGGCCTGGACGCGATCGGCCACGCCCGGCGCACCGTGCGCCGCGGCACACCCCTGGTGGTCACCGGCGGCGTCGATTCGGCGCTCGACCCGTGGGGCTGGGTGTCCCACATCGCGGCCGGAACGATCAGTACCGCAACCGATCCCGCGCGCGCCTATCTGCCGTTCGACGCGCAGGCGGCGGGCAACGTGCCGGGCGAAGGCGGGGCCATGCTGGTGCTCGAGGACGCCGCGGCGGCCCAGGCCCGCGGTGTGCCCGACTGTTACGGCGAAATCGCCGGATACGCGCAGACTTTCGACCCGCCGCCGGGTTCGCCGCGCCCGCCGGGACTGCAGCGGGCCATCGAGCTGGCGCTCGCCGATGCCGGACTGCGCAGCGACGACATCGATGTCGTCTTCGCCGATGCCGCCGGTGTCCCCGACGCCGACCGCGCCGAGGCCGCGGCCCTCGAGGCCGTCTTCGGTCCCGGCGGGGTCCCGGTGACCGCCACGAAACCGCTCACCGGGCGGCTGCTCTCCGGCGCGGGCCCGCTCGACATCGTCACCTGCCTGCTGGCCATGCGCGACGCGGTGATCCCGCCGACCGTGGCCACCACCGAACTCGCCGAAGGATGCCGGATCGACCTCGTCCGCGGCGAACCGCGCTCGGCCGACCTCGGCGCCGGGTTGGTGCTCGCGCGCGGCCGGTGGGGTTTCAACTCCGCGGTGGTCGTGCGCGCGAACCCGCGCTGACCCGACTTCACAGCAATCGCAGTATCCGTTCGAATGCACTCAGGAGCAGATCATGACCATCACCATCGACACCCTGCGCCGAATTCTCGTGGCCTGCGCCGGCGGCGACGAGGACGCCCCCGAACTCGCCGGTGACATCGCCGAGGTCGAGTTCGAGGAGCTCGGCTACGACTCGCTGGCCCTGATCGAAGCCGCCTCGCGCATCCAGCGCGAGTTCGGGGTGACGGTCCCCGAGGAACAGCTCATCGACGTCAAGACCCCGCAGGAGCTGATCGACA
The DNA here is from genome assembly GCF_020733635.1 of Nocardia spumae. Taxonomy (NCBI): domain Bacteria; kingdom Bacillati; phylum Actinomycetota; class Actinomycetes; order Mycobacteriales; family Nocardiaceae; genus Nocardia; species Nocardia spumae. The sequence goes on from NZ_JAJFZL010000001.1 coordinate 4,331,013, forward strand.
TCGTCAACGAGCAGCTGGCGGGTGTGGCATGACCATCCGCACAACGCACACCCGGGTCGTCGAGGCGCCCGCGGACGAGGTCTACGGGCTGGTCGCCGACGTCGGCCGCTGGCCGGTGATCTTCGAACCGTCCGTGCTGGTGCGGCATCTGCACCGCGGCGCCGACGAGGAGCGATTCCGGCTGTGGGCGACGGTGAACGGTCAGGTCATCGACTGGACCTCGCGGCGGACCCTGGATGCCGCCGGCCGGCGCATCACGTTCGAGCAGGAACGCAGCCGGGCGCCGATCGCCTCCATGGGCGGGCAGTGGACATTCGACGAAACCGGGCCGCGCACAACGACTGTCACACTCGATCACCATTTCACCGTCGCCGACGGTGTGGATCCGGACGTGATCACCGGGGCGGTCGACCGCAACAGCGTGGCGGAACTCGCGGCGCTGGCCCGGATCGCCGAGCTCGGGCATCCGGTCGACGACATCATCGTCACCTTCGAGGATCGGGTGACCCTGGACGCGACGGCGGCCGAACTCTACGACTTCGTCTACCACAGCGACCGCTGGCCCGACCACGTTCCGCACGTCGGCCGGGTGGATCTGACCGAGGATGCCGACGGGGTGCAGCTGATGGAAATGGACACCGTCACCGAGGGCGGTATCCCGCACACCACGCGGTCGATCCGGATCTGTGTCCCGGCCGAGCGCATCGACTACAAACAGCAACTGCCACCCGCGATGCTGTTCGGGCACAGTGGCGCATGGGAATTCGCCGACGATCCCGCCGGCGTGGTGGTCACCGCGCGGCACACGGTGGCGATCAACCCCGCCGCCGCGCGCGACATCCTCGGCCCCGGCACCGGTCTCGCCGAGGCGCGCGCCTACCTCGGCGAGGCCCTCGGCACCAACAGCCGCAACACCCTGCTGTGCGCGGCGCAATACATCGCGGCCCGCCGCGCCGAATCCGCGAAAGCCCCGTCATGACGGCGACCGGAAGTCCGCAGCTCGCCGAACCGGTGGTGCGGGAAGTGGCCGACGGTGTGTTCGCCTACACCCACGGCCACGGCGGCTGGTGCGTCAGCAACGCCGGTGTCGTCGCCGGGCCCGACGGTGCGCTGGTGATCGACACGCTCGCCACCGAGGACCGCACCCGCGGCCTGATCGAGCATGTCGATCGGGTCGCCGGCGGACCGGCGCGCACCGTGGTCAACACCCATCACCACGGCGACCACAATTTCGGCAACCATCTGTTCGGGCCGGCCGCGGTCCTCATCGGACACGATCGGATCCGCGCCGAGATGATCGACACCGGGCTGGCCCTGACGCAGCTGTGGCCGCAGGTCCGGTGGGGTGACGTGCGCGTGACGCCGCCCACCGTCACCTTCTCCGACCGGTTGACCCTGCACGTCGGCGATCGGCGGGTCGAGCTGATCCATCTGGGTCCGGCGGCGCACACCAACAACGACGTGGTGGCGTGGCTGCCCGCGGAGAAGGTGCTGTTCGCCGGGGATCTGGTGATGTCGGGTGCGGCGCCGTTCTGCTTGTTCGGTTCGGTCGCGGGCACCCTCGCCGCGGTCCGGACCCTGGCCGGGCTGGGCGCGGAAACCGTTGTGGCGGGCCACGGCCCGGTCACCGGACCGGAGATCTTCGATCACACGATCCGGTACCTGGAGTGGATCGGCAGGCTGGCGCTCGACGGCCGCGCGCTGGGGCTGACTCCGCTGGGCATCGCGCTCGAGGCCGATCCCGGCGAGTTCGAGAATCTGGTGGATGCCGAGCGGGTGGTCGGCAATCTCCATCGCGCCTATGCCGAAGCGGACGGCGCGGCACCGGGGGCGCCGCTGGATGTGCTCGCCATCTTCGACGAGATGGTCGGCTACAACGACGGCCGGGTACCGGCGTGCCTGGCATGAGCGAGCAAGAACCCGGCACGGCCGAGACCGTCGATGTGTGCGTGGTCGGCGGCGGGCCGGCGGGACTGGTCGCCGGTGTGCTGCTGGCCCGCTCAGGGGCGAAAGTCATTGTGCTGGAGAAACATCCGGACTTCCTGCGCGACTTCCGCGGTGACACCGTCCATCCGTCGACGCTGACGGTGATGGACGAACTCGGGCTCGCCGAGGAATTTCTCCGGCTGCCGCACGTGCGGGCCCCGCGGCTGCCGATGGCGACCGCGATGGGACCGGTGGTGTTCGCCGACTTCCGCCGGCTGCCCGGCCGGTTTCCGTTCGTGGCGTTCATGCCGCAGTGGGACGTGTTGAACTTCCTCGCCGAAACCGGCCGCCGATACCCGGGATTCCGTCTGCTGCAGCGGGCGGAGGTCACCGCACTGCTCGAGTCCGGTGGCACCGTCACCGGCGTACGCGCTGCCACCCCGGACGGTCCGCTGGAGGTGCGGGCCCGTCTTGTCATCGCCGCCGATGGACGTAATTCCCTGGTACGCACCAGCGGTGCGCTCGCGGTGGCGGCGAGCCGGGCGCCGATGGACGTGTTGTGGTTCCGGGTGGGCAAACCCGCCGGCGAGAGCCTGCCGACGGTGCGCAGCGGCAAGGGCTTCTTCATCGTCTGCATCGATCGCGGCGACTACCTGCAGGTCGCCTACATGATTCCCAAAGGCGGATTCGAGGCGATCCAGGCCGGCGGGCTGTCGGCGTTCCGGGCGCAGCTCGCGGCCATCTATCCGGTGCTGGCGCCGGGTCTCGAGGCCGCGATCCGCGACTGGGACGATGTGAAACCGCTCGATGTGCGGGTGGACCGACTGCGGCACTGGTGCCGGCCCGGTCTGCTCGCGATCGGCGATGCCGCGCACGCGATGTCGCCGGCGGGCGGTGTCGGTATCAATCTCGCGGTCCAGGACGCGGTCGCCGCCGCGCGGCTGCTGGCGCCGACACTGGCCGGGGGCGGTGTGCCGGGTCTCGCGCTGTTGCGCGCGGTGCAGCGCCGCCGCGAATTCCCCATGCGCGTGGTGCAATTCGCGCAATTGCGACTGCTCGCCGACCTGTATCCGAACGCGGGCGGACCCAGCACCGACAAGCCGTTGCTGGCCCGGCTGCTGCGTCGCTTCCCCGGCCTCTCGCACGTGGTGGCACGGGTGATCGGCCTCGGGATCCGGCCCGAGCACGTCCCGCCCGCACACGGCGACCAGCTCGTTTCCAGTACCTGATTCCCATACCCAGGAGGACCTTGTCGTGTCGACCTATCTCCTCGTTCACGGCGCGTTTCACGGCGGCTGGGCGTGGCAGCGGGTGACCCCGCTGCTCACCGCGGCCGGCCACCGTGTCTTCGCGCCCTCACTCGCCGGCATGGGCGAACGCGCCGACGAGCTCACTCCCGACGTGGGACTCGACACCCACGTCGACGATCTCGCCGAGCTGATCGTCGCCGAGGATCTGCGGGAGGTGATCCTGGTGGGCCACAGCTATGCCGGGATCGTGGTCACCGCGCTCGCGGACCGGTTCCCGGACCGCATCGCCGAGCTGATCTACGTGGACACCTTCGTGCCACGAGACGGCGAAGCCGTCGCCGACATCATGCCGGACATGGTCGAGGCGTTCACGACCGCTGCCGCCGCCGTCGGAGACGGCTGGCGGGTGCCCCCGCCGACCGAACCGATGGGTGACAGCGGAATCAACGGCGTCACCGAGGAACCCGATCTGAGCTGGGTGGCCTCGATGCTGACGGCCCAGTCGCTCAAAACCTTTCACCAGCCGCTGACACTGCGCAATCCGGACGATCTGGCACTCGTCCCCGTCACCCACATCCACTGCAGCGAGGGCGGCGAGGCCTTCAAGGCGATGCGAGCGGCGATGCCGCGGACCCTGCCCCCGGCGGACCTGCCCGCCGAACGGCTCAAGATCCTGCCGACCGGCCACGACTGCATGATCACCATGCCGCGCGAATTCGCCGAGCTGCTCCTGGAATCGGCGGCTCAGCGTTCGCCCGCGTCGTAGGCGGCGCGTGCCGCCAGCACCTGCGCCAGGTGCTCGTTCGACCACCGCGCGAGACCGTCGAACAGCGGAGTGAGGGTGGCGGCCAGCGCGGTGGCCGCGTACTCGACGCGAGGGGGGACCTCGGGATGGTAGGTCCGCTGCACCAGACCGTCGCGTTCGAGCTGGCGCAGCCGCTGGGTCAACACCTTGGGCGTGACGCCCGGAATGCGTTGCTGCACTTCGTTGAAACGCATCCGGCCGTCGTGGATCAGCACCCACAGCACCTGGGTGGACCAGCGTCCGAAGAACAGGTCGACCACCGGCGAGATCGGACAGGGATCGGCGACGGGCGGCGGCGTGACGGGCGTCATGATCACTCCTAGGCACTTTCCATTTGGTAACTACTATACTTTGGAAACTACTGTGTGACCAGAAGCCTTCACCGGCGCGAGAGGAGCACAGTGATGACTGCGACCGCACCCCACGGAAGTCTGCGCCTGCCCCAGCGGCGGGGCGAACGCCCGCTCACCCGGCCACATAATCCCCATCAGCAGCTCACCCAGAATCCGGACGTCCGGCTCCAGGAAGCGCTGTGGGCGCGCATGGTCACGCTCGACGGCACGCTGGCCGCCCGCAGTGCGGTCTCGCTGCCCGATACGCGCGCCCTGCATCTGCGACCCGAGGTCGCGCACGGACCGGACGACGCCTTCCTGACCGGCACCGAGTTCGCGCATCTGCACGGGCGCGCCGACGGCAGCCTGCATCTACGACTGCCGGAATCGGCTGCCGCCGAAGCCGTTTCGGCGGGCTGGGCCGAACAGCATCCGATGGCCCGCGCCGGCGTCCTGCCGGCGACACTGCTGATGGTCTACGGCCCGCGCGACGAGGACGAACTCGAGCAGGTCTGGCAGTTGGTGCGTACCGCCTACGACTACGCCCGCGGGAACGCTCGAGCATGATTCGAGCGACGGCACGCATCGTGAGGCCCATGACTGCGACTGATCTCGTCGGCACCTGGGAACTGTTGTCCTACTACGACATCGATGACGCGGACGTGCGCAGCGAAGGGCCGCTCGGCCCGGCGCCGCGTGGTCTGCTGATCTACACCGCACAGGGTTCGGTCTCGGTGAGCATGATGCGCACCGACAGCACCGCCGCGACGAATGCCTTCATGGGCTATGCCGGGACCTGGCGCACGACGGGAACCGCGACGGTGATGCACGCGATCAGCGTCTGCTCGAATCCCGCCTGGGCCGGCACCGAGCAGGTACGCCACTTGTCACTCGACGGTGACGTGCTGACGCTGGTCGGCGCCGCGCGGGTGGACGGGCGGACTCAGCGCCGCATTCTCACTTGGCGCAGGTCCGCCCGCCCGTGTTGATCACTCCGGCGAGTACGAGAACAGGGGTTCATCGAATTGCACGGATTCACCGTCCTGTTTGAGGATCGCGGTGAGGACTCCGCCCGAGTCGGTGGTCACCGGGATCATCAACTTCATCGCCTCGACGATGCCGACCTGACGCCCCGGCGACACCCGGTCGCCGACCGCTACGAACGGCTCGGCACCGGGCTGCGGGCTCCGGTAGAAGACTCCCACGCTGGGCGCGCGGATCACCGGATCGGTAGCCGGCACCTCGGTCGCGGTATCGGGTGCCGGTGCCACGCCGGCACTCACGGCCGTCTCCCCCGGGCCCTGTGGCCACTGCGCCTCGACGGTCACCTCACCGACCTGGATCCGCAGCCCGCTGGGCTGGGCGGGGAACCCGGCCAGCAGACGCAGCGCACCCGACTGGATGGCGTCGAGTATCTGCAGGTAGTCGTGCTGGCTGGAGTCGAGTTCCGCCGCGGACGTGACATTTTCGTCCATTGTTGTCATGACGGTGCTCCGCGGTCAGTAGTTGCCCAGGCCGCCACAGACATTCAATGCCTGTGCGGTCACGGCGGCGGCGGCCGGCGAGATCAGGTAGTCCACCATCGCGGCCACCTCGTCGACCTGGACGTAGCGGCCGATCGGCACCCGGGCGCTCACCCGCGCGTGCACCTCGTCGGTATCGACACCCCACAGACCCGAGTAGACCTCCCGAACCCGTTCGGCCATCGGTGTTTCCACGAATCCCGGGCATACCGCGTTGACCGTGATCCCGGTCTTGGCCAGCTCCAGCCCCAGCGCCTTGGTGAAGCCGACGACCCCATGTTTGGAGGCCGAATACGGCGCGCCGTGGAGCACCCCCTGCTTACCGCCCGTCGAGGCGATGTTGACGATCCGGCCGCTGCCCCGGTCGAGCATGCCGCCGGCGGTGAGCGCGGCCTTGGTGGCGTAGAAGACGCTGTGCAGGTTCGTCTCGACGACGTCGAGCCACAGTTCGTCCTCGATCTGCGCGGTTACGCCGCCGCCGCTGCGGCCGGCATTGTTGACCAGGATGTCGACCGGGCCGAACCGCCGGACCCCGGCGTCGACGTACTCCCGGACCTGGGCGGCGTCGCGGACGTCGCACCCCACCCCGTCCACCGCGAACCCGTCGTCCTGCAACTGTTTGGCCGTATCGGCCACCCGCTGCTCGTCCCGGGCACAGATGAACACCGAAATATTCTGTGCCGCAAGGTGTTTCGTGATCTGCAAGCCCATTCCGCTGGTCGCTCCGCTGACCAGCGCCACGCGCTGACTGTCCGCCATATCTCCTCCATCGGTGCTGGATCCGATTCCACCGGCCCGTCCGGCCACCAGCGTCGCGAAAGCCCCTATAAGACCGGTCAAATCGGTGTGGGCTCGACCGAATCTCGAGCGCTGTCGGCGACCGTGGAGCGCGATCGAGGTCCGCCCGGAATCCCGGCGGCCACACCGTCTTCCGAGGAGCCGTCCATGACCACTGTCGCCAGCCGTGCCGAGCTGTACGCCGAGGTCCAGCAGTTCTACGCCGATCAGATGCAACGCCTGGACAACCGCGACATCACCGGCTACGCCGAAACCTTCACCGAGGACGCCGAATTCGAGCACACCCCCGGACGTCCGCCCGCGCGCACCCGCGCCGGGATCGTGTCGGATCTGGTGGAGTTCCACAAGCGGTTCGACAGCGATCCGATGCAACGCCGGCACTGGTTCAACATGATCAACCTTTCCCCGCGCGACGACGGCAGCATCGGCGCCACCATGTACTGCCTGGTGGTCAAGATCCGGCCCGGCGCAGCGCCGGAGATCGCGCCGAGCTGTGTGGTGCACGACGTGCTCGTCCGCATCGACGGTGAACTGCGCACCCACTCCCGCCGAGTCACCCACGACTGACCGAAACCACAACCCCGACAAGGAGTTACGCTGTGAGCACCGCTCAGCCCACCACCCACCTCACCCTCGCGGCCGAAGCCCAGGACCTGCTGTTCCGCACGGCCCGCACCGCCAACACCTTCACCGACGAGCCGGTGAGCGACGAGCAGATCCGCGAGATCTACGACCTGGTCAAATACGCGCCGACCTCGATGAATCAGCAGCCGCTGCGCATCGTGCTGGTCCGCGGCGCCGAAGCACGTGCCGCCCTCGTCGAGCACATGCTCGACAACAACAAGCCCAAGACCGAAAAGGCGCCACTGACCGCGATTCTGGCCGCCGACCTCAATTTCCACGACCACTTGCCGAAGGTCTTCCCGCACGTCCCCGACGCCAAGGACTACTTCGCCGACGACGACTATCGTGCCGAGTCGGCGCGGTTCAACGCGCTGATCCAGATCGGCTACTTCATTCTCGGCATCCGCGCCGCGGGCCTGGCGGCCGGCCCGATGAACGGGTTCGACGCCGCCGGTGTCGACAAGGAGTTCTTCCCCGAGGGCACGCACAGCGCGCTCGTCGTGGTCAACATCGGCAAGCCGGGCCCCGACGCCTGGTACCCACGCTCACCGCGACTGGCCTACGACCAAGTCGTCACGACCATGTGACATCGACGCCGGAGAGCCCGATCGGAACACCCCGGTCGGGCATTCCGATCCGGCCGCCGGTGAGGTGCCCGTACAGGCCGCGCCGGTCATCGCTGTACCTGCCGGTGGATGCGGCCGGCCCACCCTGGCGCGATCAGCTGATCGGTCCGGATCTCGAAACCGCGAGCCGCGGGGTGGTTCACCCAGTGCTGGGCGCTCAGGATGCGGCACGGGTGGTGGCGGCTTCCGCGGTGGTGATGATCTGCAGCAGAACGTTTCTGGCTGCGTTGATCTCGGCCGACCGCTGCTCGAGGACGCGCAGCTGGGCATGCAGCGCGTCCAGTACGCCGGGGCAGGGCAGGACCGCGGCCTCAGCGTTGGTGCAGGGAAGGATCTGGCGGATGATGCGGATGGGTAGGCCGGCCGCGAGCAGAGACCGAATCCGCAGAACTGTCGTGGTGGCGGTCTCGTCATAGGTCCGGTACCCGTTGGACTGACGCTCGGGCCGCAGCAGCCCCGCCCGTTCGTAGTGGCGCAGGAGGCGGTCGCTGGTCCCGGTCCGCTCGGCGAGTTCTCCGATGAGCACCGTGTTTCCTCTCAGGCTTGACCTTCCAACAGTGTCAAGGAGCAACAGTGGGGTTGCCCTGCCGCATTCCGGCGCCGGCCCTGCTCTGGAGGAACCCTTGATCATCGATGCTCACAGTCATGTCCACGACCCGGTCGAAAGCCACCTGGCCGCCCTGAACGACGCGGGGGTGGATCGCGCCGTGCTCTTCGGGACCAGACCGCATCCGGAACGGGCCGGGGATCTTGTATCACTGCGTCGCGAAATGAGTGTCCTCGACAACGCGCTGGCGGGCGGCGAGAACAGTATCGACAGATATCGCACCGCGTGGGCGGAGCTTCATGAGACCCTGGCCGCGCACCCGAGCCGGTTCATCGGGTTCGGCTCCGTGCCGGTGGACCTGCCCGCGCGGGACATCGCGGCCCTGATCGACCGCGAAGTGGTGGGCCGCGGACTACGCGGCATCGGGGAACTCACACCTCCCGCGGGTGAGGCTGCCCGGATCGAGCCGGTGCTCGCCGCAGCGCACGACCACAGTGGGCTGCCTGTCGTTGTCCACGGTTTCGCCCCCACCACTGCCCAAGACCTGCGCACCTTGTCCCGCCTCGCCGCGCAATATCCGAAGGTTCCGCTGGTGGTCAGCCAGCTCGGCGGGATGAACTGGATGGAGGCCATCGAACTGGTGCGGGACACACCGAGCATGTACTTGGAACTGTCCACAGCCACCATCATCTTCGCGGTGCGTCTGGCGATACACGAAATTCCCGAGCGAACGCTGTTCGGCTCGGATGCCCCCTACGGTGATCCCGTGCTCGCGCGCACCGCCATAGAACGGGTCACCCCTCCCGGCGAGGTCCGTGACCTGGTGCTCGGAGGAAACCTGGGCAAGCTCCTGGGCATCCTCTGAACCGGGGCCCGCGGCCCGGTCAGGACGGTGCCTCGGCGATCGCACGGACCCGCGGCCTAGGATCGAGGTATTCCGATTGCCGGAGAGCGTGAACAGACAAGGGGCACCGGTGGTTTCAGCACGCGAGCTGTGGGCAGTGTTCGAGCCGATCCACGCCGTGACCTATTTCGCCCCCGAATGCCGGGCCGAGTTCGAACAGGCAGGCCTGCGCGGATTCTGGCGCGGCTATTTCGCCGGGCGAGCGGCACCGCTCGGGCCGGTCGGTCCCGGCCTGGTCACGGCGACATTCTTCGGTTTCGCCCCGGCGATGGTCGCCCGAGCACTGCCCGGCGTCTGGGAGCTGGCGACCCCCCGGCAAGTGCTCACCGCCCGCAGTTCGGGCGCCCGCGCCGCCCTGACCCGACTCGGCGCCCACGACGACGACTACGCCGAAGCAGCCGAACTCGCCCGACGCGCCGCGACCGCGGTGGATATCGCGGGCAAGCCCCTCGCCGCCGCCAACGCCGAACTTGTCTGGCCCACCGACCCCCTGTCGATGCTGTGGCACGCCTGCACGGTGCTGCGCGAGCACCGCGGCGACGGCCATGTCGCAGCCCTGACCGCGGCCGGACTCACCGGATGCCAGAGCCTGGCCTGGCGCGCCGCCACCGATGCCGACCGCGAGATCCTGCAACCGGCCCGCGGCTGGGACGATGCGCAGTGGGACCGTGCCCGCACCGGATTGATCGAACGAGGCTGGCTCGACGACCACGGACGTCCCACCACGGCCGGGCATGCCGAGTTCGCCGAAATCGAAAGACGCACCGACGAATTGGCCTTTCGCCCGTGGCGGGAGTCCGGCGTCACAGCGACCGAACGCCTCGCCGCGCTGCTGCGCCCATTGGCCCGCGCCGCCCATGCCGCGATGCCCGGCCGCACCCCCATCGGCGCCCTCCCCCGCCCCTGAACCACTTCCCACAACGATAGCGACGATCACGTGTGCGGGCACTGATGACGTTCCCGGCCGTGGAATCCGAGGACGCCGGCGGCGAAACCTGCGCCCCGGCGCTGATACCGCTGTGTGGGTGGCGCGTCTGCGCACTCACCGTGGGCAGGGCGGCGCGTATTCCCCAAGATCTACTGCCCCTCCTGGTCGGCGACCAGCTGGCGCGCGACGATGATCGGGCACTCGACCGACTGCACGACAGCGCGACTGGTGGAACCGAGCAACATTCCGACGAATCCCCCACGCCCGTGGCTGCCCACGACCACCAGCTGCGCATCCACGGAGTGGGTCAGCAACGCTCGGGCGGGCCGGTCGCGGACGACGATACTGTGCACCGGGACATCGGGGTGACGTTCGCGGTGGGCGGCCAGGCTTTCCGCCAGGAGCGTGAACTCCTTGTCGCGCGCCTGTTCCCACGCATCGGTTGGCACATCGCCGCCACTGGAATCGCTCCAGCACCGCAGCGCGATGACCGCGACACCGCGCAGTGCGGCCTCGTCGAACGCAATCACGACCGCCGGCGCGCTGTTGGCACTCCCATCGGTACCGACGAGGACCGCCTTGTCCGCAGCGACCGGGTCGTTACCCGACGTCGTGCGGACGATGGCGACCGGGCAGTGCGCGTGGTGCACCACGGCCGAACTCACCGAACCGAGCAGCGCGCGCTGGAAGGCGCCACGGCCCCTGCTGCCGACCACGAGCATGCGCGCGCTCCGCGAGCGCGCGATCAGGCTCGGAATGATCGGATCGAAACTCACTTCTCGGCTGATCCGGACCGCATCCGAACAGATCACCGCATCGGCGATGCGTATCGCCTCGTCGACGACCCGTTCGCCGTCGTCGGCCATCTGATCGACCGCCGCCGCCGTCACATACGGGACCGGTCCGTACGCCCCTTGAAATGCGACGGAGGCGAGTACATGCAGTGGGCATCCGTGTCGTGCCGCGTCCGCCGCGGCCCATTCCACGGCCCGGCAGGACTCGGTGGAGCCATCGGTCGCCACCACGATCGGCGCCCCGGACGCGCCGCTGCCCCTGTGATCGGCCATGGCTCGTCCCTTCGCGGCTGGTCGTTGTCCGGTTCGACGGTCATGCGGCGATCGGTTAGTCCGCGGACTTGACGTCGACTTTGGTCACCTTCTGCTCGGGCTCCCCCATCGGGACGGTGACGGTGAGGATTCCCTTGCCGTAGGTCGCTTCGATGCCCTTGTCCTGAGCGCCCTCCGGCAGGGCGACCGTCCGCTCGAAGGACCCGTAGCTGAACTCCGAATGCCCCTTCTCCTCATGGGTTTCGCTACGCTCGGCCCGGATGGTGAGCAGCCCGCTGTGCACCGACACCTCGACGTCCCGCGCCGGATCGACGCCGGGTATCTCGGCGCGGACGACGTAGTGGCCGTCGTCGACGGAGTCCTCGACCCGTAACAGATGATTGTCGAACATCGGCGCCCGTGCGGAAGTGAACGCGTTCCACCAGTCGGTGAAGTCCGGTAGCAGCGAACCGGGTCGGTGGGCAGGAAGCAGATTCATGATCATTCCTCGGCTGTGTGGTGGTATCGGTCCTACCTTGTCGATTGCACCGGTACCGCCACGGAAGTCCTAGGGCATCGCGTCTTCACCGGGGGTGACGGAAGTCCCCGTTTCCGCGGTGCGGTGTGCGGGCCGGCCCGCACCGACGGTGCGGACCAGAAACACTCCGGTCACCGCGGCGACCGCGGCTGCCGCCACGGTGTCGTGACCGCGGTGAACCACCGGCGCCACAGGGCTGTTGGCGGCGCCGCGAACAGGGAATGCCGCATATTCGGTAGCCATGCCGATCGCCTCATCCGACAGAAGTTGTCATGAACCGATGGTGGGCGGACGCCGTCGTCCGGTACAGATCCGAAGGTCCTCGACCGGCACGGCATCGAACGGTTCGCCGCTGACTACACGACAAACGGACTCGACGACGACGCAGGTGTGAGGGGTACCGATATCCCCGATGGCCGTCCGATCGGGGAGCGCCGCCGTGATCGGATCCGCGCTGCCACACGCGGTTTCGCTCGGCCGCGCGACCACCGCCGCGTCCCCGTTATCGGCCGTCGGCCCACCACGTCGTCATCGGATATCGTGGCGGGTGTCCGGCCCAGCCAGTCAGGAGCACCCGTCGTGCCGACCACACCCGATCCCGATTCCGGGTTGCGGCAGCGGCTCGGCGTCGGGGACTATCCGGCCTCCGGCGGCACCTACGTCTACGGACGTGAACGCCTGGGTGAGTTCTGGGGGTTTCTGGCCGGGTGGGGGTTCGTGATCGGCCAGACCGCCTCGTGCGCGGCCATGGCCCTGACTGTCGGCGCCTACGTCTGGCCGGACCGAGCGCATGTGGTCGCGGTTGCCGCGGTGGCGGCGCTGACAGCGGTGAACTATCGAGGCGTGCAGAAGTCGGCGCTGCTGACCCGGATCATCGTCGCGGTGGTGCTCGCCGTGCTGGTCGCCGTCGTGATCGCCGCACTCACCTTTTCCGCGGCCGGTGCCGGGCAGCTGGCGATCGGGTCCGACGCTTCGGTGCGCGGGGTGCTGCAGGCAGCCGGATTGCTGTTCTTCGCCTTCGCCGGATACGCGCGCATCGCCACTCTCGGCGAGGAAGTGCGCGATCCCGCACGCACCATTCCCCGCGCGATTCCGGCCGCGCTGGGGATCGCGCTGGCCGTGTACGCCACCGTCGCGATATCGGCCCTGGTGGTACTCGGCCCGCACGGATTGGGTTCTGCCGCAGCGCCGTTGGCCGACACCGTGCGCGCGGCCGGGGTACCGGCTCTGGTGCCGGTAGTGCGGGTCGGCGCGGCGACCGCGGCCGCGGGATCGCTGCTGGCGCTGGTCCTCGGCGTCTCACGCACACCTTCGCGATGGCCCGTGACGGGCATCTGCCCCACGCGCTGGCGGCGGTACATCCCCGCTTCGAGGTGCCCCATCACGCCGAGCTGGCCGTCGGCGTGGTCGTCGCGGTGCTCGCCGCCGTCATCGACGTGCGCGGCGCGATCGGGTTCTCCTCCTTCGGCGTGCTGGCCTATTACGCCATCGCCAACGCCTCCGCCTGGACGCTCACTGCCGGCGAAGGTCGCCCGCCCCGCGCGATTCCCGCGCTCGGGCTGGCGGGGTGCGTGATCCTGGCATGCGCCCTTCCGCTCACCGCTGTCCTGTCCGGCGCCGCGGTCCTCGCCGCCGGTGCGCTGGTCATCCTGCTGCGCCGCCGACCGGCCGCGACGTCGCGGTGAGCACAGCGCCCGCCGCATGCGGCCGCTGGAACTCCCACGTCGAGTCCGCCCCCTGAAAACAACACTCCGGTGGGATCGAATCCACCTCGTTGTGGCGATTCCATCGATGCGACGACGACGTTGGCGCCGGTGTTTCGATAGCTCCATTGTGATGCAGTTCACAGCTGTCGCGCAGAATCCGAAGGCATTGGCACAGAGGCCTTATCGACGCGGTTGCCGGGCCGTCCGGCTCTGTCGGGACCGGCGGATCGGCAACCGGGGTCCTCGTCTCGCCGGTGACTTTCGGCCCTGCTATTCGGCGCCGTGGTCACGGTGCAGCCGGGTTATCGCCGCGGCGAGCAACGGCGCGATGGAGCAGACGTCGATCTGCCCCGTGTCCTCGTGATGCAGCACGCTGTCGGTCACCACGATCCGGTGCAGGCCGAGCTCGTGCAGGCGGGCCACCGCACCGGCCACCAGTGGACCGTGGGTGGCCGCCGCGACCATACCGTCCGCGTGGTACCGCACCAGGCGGGCCGCGGCCTCGATCGTGGCACCTGTGCAGATCATGTCGTCGACCAGCGCCACGGGATGGCCCGAGACGTCACCGAGCAGCTCCAGCGCCTCGACGCTGGTTTCGCTTTCCCGATGTTTACGCACGACCGCCACGGCGGCGCGCGCCATCGACGCGAAGTGCTCGGCCCGCTCGGCCGCGGCGAGATCGGGAGCCACCGCCACGCCCCGGCCGATCAGTGCCGGGGCCAGTTCACGGGCGAGTAGCGGGACCGCCGTCAAGACCTCCACCGGCATCGGACATATCGCCTCCAACGTCGGATTATGCGGGTCGACCACGATCATCCGGTCGGCGCCGGCACCGGCGATCGCCTCCACCGCGACCCGGGAGGCGATCGCCTCGCCCGCCACCGTGCGCCGGTCCTGGCGCGCGTAACCGAAGTACGGGACGACAGCGGTGATCCGCCTCGCAGCCGCGCGCCGGCACGCGTCCAGGAGCAACAGCAATTCCATGGTGTGGTCGGCCACAGGTGGCGCTGTCGGCTGTAGGACATACACATCCGCGCCCGCCACATCGGCCACGGCCACCCGGCGCTCACCGTCTGCCGACCGGTCCAGCCGGCACTGGCCCGCGCGACCGTCGAGGTGGGCGATCACAGCGTCGGTCAGCGGTGGGTTGGCGCTGCCCCCGACGATTCGAATCGAACTCATGACGAACTGCTGGTGAGGAAATCCACGCAGGCGCGAATCGTGACCAGCCGCGGGTAATCGTCTTCGGCGATGGAGTCACCGCGAACTCTCGACAGTCGTTCCACGAACGTCAGGAAGTCGAGAGAGTCCAGTTCCAGGGCGGTTCGCAGTGGTGCCTCCGGCGCCAATGCGGCGAGTTCGGCATCGGTGGCGAAGCCGCGCAGCGCGTCGCGGACGGCGGCATCGGCGGATTCGCGAGAGACGGTGGTGGACATGGTTTCACAGCTCCTGAGGACGTTGCAGCAGATCGGCGACACTGTGCAGGAAACGGGCGCCGGTCGCACCGTCGCTGGCGCGATGGTCGGCCGACAACGTGACGGTGAGTTGCGGCCGGATACCCAGTAGTCCGTCGACCGCACAGGGCTTTTCCGAGACCGCGCCGAGTCCGACGATGGCGACCTGAGGCACGGCGATCACACCGAATACCGAATCCACGCCGAGGTCACCGAGATTGGTCACCGTAATCGTGGCCTCGGTCGCATCCGAGGAACGCAGCCGTCCCGCGCGGGCGCGTTCCACGACCGCGCGCAACGCCGACATCATGGCCGGCGTGTCCATGGAGTCGGCATCGGGGATGGTCGGCACGATAATGCCGCCGCCGCGCAGCGAGACCACCACGCCGAGATGTACGGCCCGGGCGGGACGGAAGGCGTCGTCGATCCACTGCCCGTTCAGTGCCGGCACCTGGCGGGCCGCTCCCGCGATGGCACGAAAGAGCAACGCGGGCAGCAGTATCCGCTTCTCGACAGGCGCGCCGGTATTGGTCTCTCGCAGCCAGGACGTGGCCACGGAGACATCGACGATGTCGGACAGGTAGTAATGCGGCACGGTTTGTTTGGACCGCACCATCGCCGCGGCGATGGTCGAGCGCATCGCGGCCGCGTCACGGGTGGGCGCGGTCTCGGGCGCCGTGCCGCGATCCGACGGTGGCCTCGGTCGCCGCGTATCGGGCTTCGGTGTGTCCGGACCGAGATCGCGAGCACGCACGGCGCCGTCCTGCCCACTGCCTGAGGCCGCGGACAGATCCAGTCCGCGAGCGTCGGCGAGTCGGCGAGCCAAGCCGGACGCTCGGATATGGTCGGTCGTTCCCGGCCCGCCGCTCGCGGTCGGCGCCGCGGTCGGCGCCGGGGTCGAGTTCTGCTGCCCGGCAGCCGCTTCCACGTCGGCTCGCAGAATGCGACCGCCGGGACCGGTGCCGTGCAGGGCCGCCGGCTCGAGTCCCGCCTGCTCGGCCAGGTGGCGCACCAATGGTGTCATCCGCACGGGCGGGCCACTCGACGTCGCGGATGTGGCTGCGGCATCCGCGCGGTCGTGCGGCTGCGCGCCCGCGGCAGGCTCCCGCGGGAGGACCGGTTCCCCGTCCGCCACGCCGACGGTGCCGATCGTCGCGAGCACGGCACCCACCGGCACAGTTTCGCCCTCGGGCACCATGATCTCGTCGATGACACCGTCGTCGAAGCATTCGATCTCGATGGCGGCCTTGGTGGTATCGACTTCGGCGACGATATCGCCGCGGCGCACTCGGTCGCCCGGGTGAACGAGCCAGTGCAGCACGGTGCCCTCGGTCATATCGGCACCCAGCGACGGCATCCGGAATTCGGCCATGTCACGCCACCGCCTCGCGCAATGCCGCCAGCACCGTCGCCGGTTGTGGCAGCGCCGCATCCTCGAGTTGGCGGGCGTACGGGATCGGCACCTCCGCGCCACAGATCCTGCCGATCGGCGCATCCAGGTCGAAGTAGGCGTATTCGGCTGCGCGGGCGGCGATTTCGGCAGCGACACTCATACTGCGCCAGGCTTCGTCGGTGATGACCAGCCGATGGGTGCGGCGCACCGACTCCAGCACCGTGATCTCGTCGAGCGGACGCAGGGTGCGCAGGTCTACCACTTCGACCGAAATCCCCTCGGCCGCAGCCAGTTCGGCGGCTGCGAGGGCGACGGGTACTGTCGCCCCGTAGGCGACGAGGGTGATATCGGTGCCGCGCCGGCGGACCTCGGCCTTATCGATATCGACCGCACCGGCGTCGGCGGCCAGTTCGGATCGGCTGTTGTACAGCGCGATCGGTTCGAAGATCACCACCGGATCGGGGTCGGTCAGCGCCGTCGACAGCATGCCCCGGGCGTCGGCGACGGTTGCCGGGCACACCACGCGCAGTCCGGGAATGTGGGCGTAGAAGGTCTCGAGGCTGTGTGAATGCTGAGCGGCCAGCTGCCGTCCCGGCCCGGTGGCCATCCGGATGACCAGCGGCACCCCGAGCTGCCCGCCGGACATGTGCCGCAGTGTCGCGGCGTTGTTGAGGATCTGATCGAGTGCCAGCAGGCTGAAGTTGACGGTCATTATTTCCACGATCGGCCGCATTCCCGCGAGCGCGGCACCTATCCCGGCGCCGACGAAGGCCGATTCGCTCAGCGGAGTATCGCGTATTCGACGAGGTCCGAATTCGTCGAGCAGTCCCCGGCTCACACCGAAACAGCCACCGTAGGCTCCGACGTCCTCCCCCATCAGGAAGACCCGCTCGTCCTCGATCAGAGCCGTGCGCAGGGCCTCCCGCATCGCTTCGCGGTAGGTGGTGGTCATGATCGCTCCGCGTAGACGTGCCGAGTCAGTTCCGATACCGGTTCCTCCGGCGCCTCCTCGGCGGCGGCGATCGCCGCGTCCAACTCCGCGTCCGCCTCCGCTTCCAGCGCGTCCAACGTCCCGTTGTCGAGTTCGCCCGCGGCACGAAGTGCTCCGGCCAGCAGTTCGATGGGGTCGCGCTGCCGCCATCGCTCGATCTCTGCTTTGTCGCGATAGCGGTCGGCGTCGTAGAGCGAGTGCGCGCGGAACCGGTAGGTGCGCAATTCCAGGAAACAGGGTCCGGCACCACCGCGAATCGCGGTGACGGCACGACGCGTCGCGGCGGCGACAGCGACCGCGTCCATACCGTCGACCGGCCATGCCATCAGCCCGTATCCGGCCGCCCGCAACGCCAGATCGATCATCGCGTGCTCACGCGCCAGGGCCGTCCCCATGGCGTATCGGTTGTTCTCGCAGGCGAACAGCACCGGGAGCCGCCACAGCGCGGCCAGATTCGCGCATTCGTGGAATTCCCCCTCCGCCATGGCGCCGTCGCCGAACAGGCACACCGTGATCCGGTCGTGTCCGGCAAGCACATCGGCGAGGGCGAGGCCGGCCGCGATCGGCAATCCGCCGCCGACGATCGCGTTTCCGCCGTAGAACCGGCGCCGCGCGTCGAACAGGTGCATCGAACCGCCGCGGCCGTGGCTGCAGCCGGTGGTGCGGCCGAACATCTCGGCCATCAGTTCCGACATCGGGATGCCGCGAGCCAGCGCGTGCCCGTGTTCGCGATAGGTGGACACCACCGCGTCTTCGGCTCCGATCTGACTCAGCAGTCCGGCGGCGACCGCTTCCTCCCCCACATACAGGTGCAGGAATCCGCGGATCTTCTCGGCGCTGTAGAGTTGGACGCAACGTTCCTCGAAACGCCGGATCCGAATCATCTGGCGCAGCAACAGCTCTCGTTCCGACGGTACCGAGGCTTCGCCCGGCGTGGCCGAGGCGATCGGCTCGGTCGTGCTCATCACACGGCCTCCAGTGTCGAGATGTCGCCTTCGGGCAGCCCGAGCTCACGAGCTTTCAGCAGGCGGCGCATCACCTTCCCGGAGCGAGTGTGCGGCAGCGCTTCGACGAAGTCGATCCGCTTCGGCGCCACCGCACCCAGCGTTCGCCGGCCGAACGCGGTCAGCTCCGCTCGCAACGTCTCGCCGGGTTCGTACCCCGGCCGCACCACCACGAATGCCTTGACCAGCTCTCCCGCGATCGGGTCGGGGGTGCCGATGACGCCGGCCTCCGCCACCGCGGGGTGCGACATGAGCGCGCTTTCCACCTCGAACGGCCCCACCAGATGTCCGGCGGATTTGATGACGTCGTCGGCTCGACCGACGAACCAGTAGTAGTCGTCATCGTCGCGACGCGCCAGATCACCGGTGAGATACCACCCCGCGGCGAACGACCGCGCATATCGGACCGGTTCGTTCAGGTAGCCGCGGAACATCGACGGCCACCCCGCCCGCAGGGCGAGCTCGCCCACCTCGCCGATATCGGCGGGGATCACCGCGCCGTCCGCGGTGACGGTACGCCCGCCCGGGCCGCGACGCAGGATCGTCGATTCCACTCCGGGCAGTGGCCGGCCCATCGAACCGGGACGGATCTGCGCGGCAGCGATATTCGCGATCATGATGGCCCCCGTCTCGGTCTGCCACCAGTTGTCGTGGATCGGGTGTCCCAGTGCGCGTGCTCCCCACGCCACTACCTCCGGGTTCAGCGGTTCGCCGACGCTGGCGACGAAACGGAGGCAGGACAGATCGGTTCCGGGTGGCAGGTCGTCCCCGCGGCGCATCAACATGCGCAATGCGGTGGGTGCGGTATACCAGACCGATACGCGTTCCGCGGTCAGGATGTCGTACCAGCGCTGCGGATCGAATTCGGCCTCGTCGCTGATGACGGTGGCGCCCAGGCTCAGTGGCGCGATCACCCCGTAGGACATGCCGGTCACCCAGCCGGGGTCCGCGGTACACCAGAACACGTCGCCGGCTCGCAGATCCAGCGCGGCACGGGCGGTTGCCCGGTGTGCCACGATCGCGCCGTGCACATGGACGGCGCCCTTCGGTCTGCCGGTGGTCCCGCTGGTGAAGTGCAGTAGTGCGGGATCCTCGAATGCTGTACGGACGACCGGGAATTCGGCGTCCGCCGCGGCCATCGCGGGCGGCAGGGCGATGATTCCGGGCTGGTCATGGTCGCTGTCGATGACGATGACGTGACGCAGAGCGGGCAGCGCGTCCCGGATCGGGGCGACCTTGCGCAGGTAGGAGGCCGTGGTGGTGACCAGGGTGCTCGCCTCCGCCAGCTCGAGGCGCTGCCGGACCGGCTCGGGACCGAACGCCGAGAACAGCGGCGATACGACACAGCCGGCCTTCCACGCGCCGAGCGCGGCGATATACAACTCGGGTGTCCGGCCGAGCAGGGTGCACACCCGCTGTCCCCGATAGACCCCGAGAGTGCGCAGGACATTGGCGAACTTGTTGCTCAGCACCACCAGATCGGCGCACCGGAGTACCGTGGCACCGCCCGATGCCGGCAGCCACCGCAACGACGGTGCCGGTCCGGACGATGCCGCGAGATGGCGATCGACGGCTTCGACGGCGATGTTGACCCCGCCGCCGTCGAGCCCCGCGAGCTCCGAACGCGCCGCGGACCACGAGAATTCACGACGAGCGCGCGCGTAATCGCCGATGGTGGCGCCCGCGATCTCCGCCTCGGACTTCTCGATCGGCACCCATCGCGCCGGCGCCTCGTGGTGCCGCACGGTTCCCATCGCGCCTCCGCTCCCCGTCGTAGGACCTTGTTCCCTCGGTTTCCAGTCAACGGTGTGCGGTCTGCCCGCAGGAGGGCGGAAAGACCCCGGCGGCGGTGACCTCTGTCGTCCCTGCGGGGATCGGTGATCCCAGCGGGGAACGGCACCACCACGCCCACCGTCCCGGCTCCGATTCCATGACACGGGCCATAGGTCCCGTGACCGTGGGAATCTCGCCCCTCCTGCGGGCCGCGGCGCAGGCGCAGACTCGCGATATGCGCACGCCACCCTCGCGGCCGACAGCGCGATGCGCTCGATCATCGCATCACCGAGTCCCTCGCGGCCACGGCCCGCTCCGACCCGGCGACATCAGCAACCGCCGGCGCCGAGCGCTGGAAACGAGGTAACCGGATGTTTCAACAGACAGTTCCGCTGGGCCGGATCGCCGGTATCCGTATCGGCGCGCACTGGTCGGTACTGGTGACCATCACGCTGTTCGTGTGGATACTCGGTCTGCAGCTGCGCGGCACCGGGAGCCCGGCGTTGGTGTGGCCGATCGCGGTATGCGCGGCGGTCGCGCTGTTCGCCTGCTTGATCGCGCACGAACTGGCGCATTCGATCGTCGCCCGGCGGCACGGGGTGCGGGTCGAGCGCATCGTGCTGTGGATGCTGGGCGGTGCGTCCGAACTCCGTGACGAACCGCGTGATGCGAGCGGCGACCTCCGGATCGCGATCGCCGGCCCGGCCACCAGCTTCGCGCTGGGCGTCGTCTTCGCCGCGGCGGCCGTCGTGGCCGATGCGGTGTGGCCGGATAGTGCGGTCGTGGCCGCCCTGGCGTGGTTGACGGTGACCAATATCGTCTTGGCCCTGTTCAATCTGCTCCCCGGAGCGCCGCTCGACGGCGGCCGGGTCCTGCGTGCGATCGTGTGGTGGCGCACCGGCGATCGCCTGCGAGCGGCGACGGTGGCCGCCCGCAGCGGCCGGCTGCTCGGCACGATGCTCGTCGTCGTCGGCGCGATCGACATCATCGCGCTGCGACAGCTGGGCGGGCTGTGGCTGATCCTGCTCGGCTGGTTCCTGCAGACCGCCGCCAACAGCGAGCTCGCGGTGGCCGGACTGCGACATCGCCTGGGCGGCACCACGGTACGCGATGTCATGACCCGAACTCCGATGGCGGTACCGGGTGAGTGGACGATCGCGCAGTTGCTGGGGTCGGACGCACCGCACACCGGCCACCGGGTGTTTCCGGTCGTCGATGCCGTCGGCCACCCGACCGGCGTTCTGGCCTGGTCGGATCTCCTCTCGACCCGGGCGGAAGCGCGGGCCACGACTTTCGTGCGTTCGGTCGCGCGACCGCTGCGGGCGACCGCCATCGCCCGGCAGGACGAGCTGCTCGCCGATGTCGCCACCCGCGTCGTGCTGCGGCCCCGGCTCGACGCCGTCGCCGTGGTCGACTCGTCCGGCCACTTGACGGGTCTGATCACCGCGACCGATCTCGCCACCGCCTGTGACCGCTCGGCTCTGGGCCTCCCCCCGGGCGAGACGTCATACCGCCCCGCCACCGATTCGACATACCGGAGGACACAGCCATGACCGCGGCACCCATCCTGCGCGATTCCTCGCAGCCGATATTTCGCGACCGTCGCGAGGCGGGTCGCGTTCTGGCCGGGCTGCTCGCGCATTATCGGGGACGCGGGGAGGTTGTCGTCCTCGGTCTGGCACGCGGCGGAATGCCGGTGGCCTGGGAGGTCGCCGCCGCCTTGCGAGCACCGCTGGACGCGCTCATCGTCCGCAAACTCGGTGCGCCCGGACATCCGGAATTCGCGATCGGCGCGCTCGCACCCGACGGCCGCGTCGTCGTCAACGACGACACCATCCGCGGGCTGCACCTGACCGCGGAACAGATTCGGTCCATCGCGCGCGAAGAGGCAGTCGAGCTGGCACGACGCGAACACCTCTACCGCGCCGGCCGGCCGCCACTGCCGGTGGCCGGGCGCACAGTGATCCTGGTGGACGACGGATTGGCCACCGGTGCGACGATGTTCGCCGCCGTGGCGGCCATTCGCGCCGGTGAACCGGAACGGATCGTCGTCGCGGTTCCCGCCGCACCCGAATCCACCTGCCGCGAATTCGATGCCCTGGTCGATGAGATGGTCTGCGCGACAATGCCTTCGCCGTTCCTCGCCGTCGGCGACTCGTTCTGGGATTTCACTCAGGTCGATGACGAGGAGGTGGCTCGGCTCCTGGCGGCGCCCACTGTCGGGGCACCGTCGACGGTCGGCGACCCGGCGGCGGTGATCGCCGCGGCCGCCGTGGACGCACCCGAGGGTGTTCCACCTCAGCGCACACTCGACGACCTGGTCGGCGATGCCCGGTTCGTACTCATCGGCGAAAGCTCACACGGCACCCACGAGTTCTACGCCGCGCGCGCCGCGATCACCCGTTGGCTCATCTCCGAGAAGGGCTTCACCGGTGTCGCCGTGGAGGCCGATTGGCCTGACGCCCACCGGGTCGACCGCTTCGTCCGCGGCGTCGAACAATCGACACCGACCCTCGCCCTCGGCGGATTCGAGCGCTTCCCCACCTGGATGTGGCGCAATACGGTCGTTCGTGATTTCATCGGCTGGCTGCGGCTGCACAACGACTACCAGCATCGCATCGGCGGGCCGCGGACCGGCTTCTACGGCCTCGATCTGTACAGCATGCACCGCTCGATGCGCCACGTCGTCGACTACCTCCGGGAGGTGGATCCGGCCGCGGCCGAGCGGGCCCAGCGGCGCTACGCCTGTTTCGACCGCACCAGCGAAAACGACAGCCAGGCCTACGGTTTCGCCGCCGCCTTCGGCGCCGGACACTCATGTCAAGCCGAGGCGGTCCGACAGCTGGTGGACCTGCAGCGCAACGCCGGTATCCATCAACAGGTCGTCGATGGCGAGGCATCCTTCGACGCCTTGCGCAACGCCTGGGCGGTCCGCAACGCCGAGGCCTATTACCGGGCGATGTTCGGAGATCGAGTGTCGTCGTGGAATCTGCGCGACGAACATATGGCCGACACCCTCGACGCGCTCTCGGCACATCTGAGCCGCGACGGCGAACCGGCCCGCATCGTGGTGTGGGCGCACAACTCGCACGTCGGTGACGCGCGAGCGACGGAGATGGGCGCCGACGGCCAAATCTCGCTGGGGCAACTGGTTCGTGAGCGGCACGGAACCGACTGCCGCACCATCGGCTTCACCACCAGCCGCGGCAGTGTCACCGCGGCGAGTGAATGGGACGGCGAGTGCGAGCACAAAACCGTGCGCCCCGCGTTGGCCAGCAGTATCGAGGAGTTGCTGCACGACACCGGCCGCCACAGTTTCCTGATCCGCACCGATGCCGACGGCGTCACCGAAATCCTGCGCAGTCCCCGCCTGGAGCGCGCCATCGGCGTGATCTATCGGCCGAGCAGCGAACGGCACAGCCACTATTTCCATTCCCGGCCGGCCGAACGCTACGACGCGATCATCCACATCGACAACACCACAGCCGTGCGGCCACTGGAACCGTCACCCGCGTGGACCACCGCGGCCACTCCGGACACCTATCCGAGCGGGCTCTAGATCCTTCGACTCTCGACACCCGCGCGGCCCGCCACGAATTCCCCGCAGATCCCGCGCCACAGACGCTGTTTGCACACAATTTACGCGGTGTAACGCCGCGGGAAGCCCACGGCATCACGGGCAAAACTAGACTGGCACCCACGTTCCCGACAGCCGGAACGACCTTCCTGTTCGAGCAAAGGCGCGCGAACGTCGCACGCGCGCCGCGATCCGCGGCATCACCCCCGTTCCGGGATCGATGCGGACCACACCCGGCCATCGGAACATCCCTCCCGGACGTCGATACGACCGGAGGAAACTCATGGGCCCCTCGGACACCACAGTTCTCGACGCTCGTACCACGACGGTCTACCTCAGCACACCTGGTGAATCGATAGCCGGCGTGGACCGGGCGGCCCCCGCGCCGGCCCGCTCGGTCACCACCATCCCCCATGCCGCGTCCTTCGGGCCCCCGCGCCGATTGAGCCCGCTGGATCTGCATCTGCTCGACAGCGAAACCTCCTCGACGCCGCTGCACATCGGTGCGATCATGCTGCTCGATTCCGCCCACGCAGCGGGTGGCGCGCTCGAGGTGTCGGCCCTGCGCCGGCTGTTCGCCGCACGGTTGCACCTGGTGGCACCGTTGCGGCACCGGATACGGACGGTCCCGCTCGGTCTGGACCAGCCGTACTGGGAGGATTGCACAACCGTGGACCTGGGCTTCCACGTCCGTGACGTACTCCTGCCGGACGGCGCGACCGACGAGGACCTCGCCGAGTACGTCGCGCGGTGCCACGCGCAACCACTCGAACGATCGCGGCCGCTCTGGGAATGCCACCTCGTCTCCGGGCTCTCCGGTGGTCGTCAGGCCGTCTACACCAAGGTGCACCACGCGGTGATCGACGGTGTCTCCGCGGCCGAGATCATGGCCGCCGTGCTCGATATCTCCGAAACACCCACCACCACACCGGTGCCCGAGTCCGGTATGCGCCGCGATCGGACACCGTCGCCGATCGAGATGCTCGCGCGCAGTCTCCCCAACGCGGTGGTCAGGCAGTCGGCTCGCGCACGCGCCGCGATGCAGGCGGGGCCGGCGCTGGTGCGCGCCCGTGACGATCTCCGGTACCGGCATCCCGATGTGCCGTTCAACGGCCCCATCACACCAATTCGTAGTGTCGCCTACGTCTCGCTGCCGCTGGACGTGGTGAAAGCCGTCAAGAAATCCGTCGACGGGACCGTCAACGACGTGGTGATGGCATTGTGCACATCGGCGCTGCGGAACTGGATGCGCGACCGCGGCCTGCCCACCGACCGGCCACTGCTGGCGGCGGTGCCCACCTCCGTACGCACTCCCGAGCAGTTCGGCACGGCGGGCAACCAGTTCTCCGTCATGCTCGCACCGCTGCCGATCAACGAGGCGGACCCTCGTCACCGGCTCAAACTGCTGCGCAACGATCTACTCGTCGCCAAAGAACGCTTCCGCGCGCAACCGGCGACCGTGCTGCATCAGATCACCTCGCTGCTGAGCCCGATACTGCACGGCGTGCCCACTCGTGCGCTGCTCCGCGCCGCGGCACCGGCCCTGCCGCTGGCCAACGTGATCGTGTCGAACGTTGCCGGACCGCAGATACCGTTGTATCTGAACGGAATCCGCGTCCTGGCCGGCTACCCGGTCTCGGTGCTGACCGAATTGTCCGGCAGTCTCAATATCACCGTGATGTCCTACAACGGCCGGCTCGATTTCGGCATCCTCGCCTGCCCCGACACGGTGCCCGACGTCGGGCACATCGCACAGTATCTGCGGCAGGCCCTGACCGAACTGGATTCCTAGCTCGATCGGGGCCGCCCGGCCGGCAGCATCCGGCGCCACGGCACGGGAGTAGGCCGGCGGGCGGTGATTTCACCACGTCGAAACGTTTCCGGGCGATGGTTCCGGCCCGAACTCGCCGAGAGTGTTCATACTGGGAGTGCACCCAATAATGACGCGGTCCGCTCGAAGGGCACAGTCCGAGCAGTATCGTGTGCCGATGATCAACGTCCGAGCGAAAATCTGCGGTATCCGGAGCGAATCCGACCTCCGGGCCGTTGTCGCGGCCGATGCCGACGCGGCCGGGTTCATTTCGGGCACGACACATTTCAGCGAGGACGAACTCGACGTCCGCAGAGCCCGGCGATTGTCGCGGCTGGTGCCATCGTCGATGGAGCGCGTGCTGGTCACTCACCTGACCGAGGCCGGCGCCGTACTGCGCCTGGCCGACCATATCGGCGTGGACTGCATCCAGTTGCACGGGCTGATCTCCCTCGACACCGTGCGGGAGGTCCGCCGCGGCGCGGCCGGGCGGAGGGTGATCCGCGCGGTCCACGTCACCGGGCCGGGCGCGGTCGGTGACGCTGTGCGGGCAGCGCCGAATTGCGATGGATTGGTGCTCGATTCGCGCTCGGCGAACCGGCTCGGCGGAACCGGCCGTACCCACGACTGGTCGATCAGCGCACGGATCGTCGACCTGCTCGGCGAATCGGAATTCCCGGTCATGCTGGCGGGCGGGCTCAACCCGCGCAATCTCACCGCCGCGATCGACGCGGTGGCACCGTCCTGGGTCGATGTCAACTCCGGCGTCGACGACTCACGCGGCGACAAGGACGCCTCGGCGTGCAGCGACTTCGTCAGGGCGGCACACGGTCTCGCGGCGCCGAGCGCTGCTCTAGCCCGACCGCGATCAGAATGAGCACGCCCGCGGCGGCCGTCGCGGAGCTGGGCAGGCTCCGGGTGCACACAGCCCCGACCAGTGTTGCCACCACCGCCTCGTTGAGACCGACGACGCTGGCCGTCGGCGCGTCGAGCCACCTCAGCGCCCGCCAGTAGAGGGCGAACCCCGGGCCCAGGAGGGTGGCGCCCACCGCGGCGAGCTCGACCGCGGCCGGCACCGACGGTGGGTCGAGCGCGAGGAGCGGGCTGCTGGCGATACCGCCCAGCACCAATTGCAGTGCCGCGGAGGTGGTCGTGTGGTTCGGACCCGGCTGCCGGGCGATCACACTGACCAGCATTGCCACGCACGCCGCACTGCCGAGCGCCAGGCCACATCCGGCCACCGCCGGGCCGGCCACCGCACCGCCCGGGTGCCGCCCGGTCACCAGCCAGATGGCCGCCGCGACCAGCAGCAACTCCAGCAGCACCGGAAGCGTCCGTGCCCGGCGCCCGCGCAGCAGAGCCACCGCGATGATCAGAACCGGCGCCGTGAGGTGCAGGGCGACCACCACCGGCAGCGGGCCGATCCGCAGCGCCGCGACGTACAACGCCAGATTCGCGGCCTCCAGTACCCCCAATCGCACGTACAGCGCCGGGTAGGTGGTGAGTGTCGCCCAGGGATGCTGGCCGCGCAGCCGCGCCGACACCAGCAACGGCACCGCCCCGCCGAGAGCCACCAGCCCCGCCGTGGCCGGAGCGGCGAGCGCTGCCAGCAGCGCGCTGGAGGTACCCCACAGACAGGTGACCGCGATCATGAGGGCGATCGGGCCGGCCACGGGTCTAGGCCAGCAGATAGGTGACCACCGGCAATACGAGCGCGGTGAACGCCGCGAACACCGAGCTCGCCACCCGCTTCTTCGGTAATCGCGGAAAGCGCGTGGCCAGCCCGCAGTAGGTGCCGAAGGCGACGAGCGCCGTGCCCCACACGACCAGGGCCCGGCTACCGACCGTGCCGAATACGGTGTCGAAGCCTACCGCCAACGCGAAGACGGTGGCACCGGCCGCCGCGCCGAGCACCAGCAGCGCTTCTCCGGCAGTGGAATTCATCAGCATCGGATGGCCACGCACCGAGGCGATCGCCTGGGGATCGGTGCGGTGGGTACCGTCGGCACGGCAGATCTCGTCGTACACCCTGGCCGGGTTCACTCGTTCGTTGATCGCGGGCCGCACCTGCAGCAGGGCTTCCAGCGCCTGGGTGGTGGCGTAGGAGGTGACCGGCCCCTCGTCGGAGATGCGGAAGCCGCCTCGATAGATGGCCAGCGCATCCATCTCCTGCATATCCAGCAGCGCCACGATCGCCGCGCGCACCGCGGGGTCGAAGATGGTACGGCTGTCGGCGGATATCACCGCACCGACCGCTAGATGCAGGGTGAGATGACGCCAGGTATCGACGAGATCGTCACGACGAAAGATCTCGGTCTCGATCTCGCATTCACCGCGGCGCAGCCCGTTCAGCAGCCGGTTGACCGCCATCGTGCAGGCCCGTTCGGCGCGTTTGTCACCGATCCGGACGATCTCGGGACGGGCCAGGACGGTGGCGATATGAGCCGCGGCGTACATCGGCAGGGAACGCTGATCCTGATACATCGATGAGACCAGATAACCGACCCCCCGTGAGATGGCTTGGTGGCGTTCACCGTCGAGGCCGGTGTCACCGACGAGCGCCTCGACGGCGGCCGCGGTGGCGGTAATCGATACCGGGCCGAGGAATCCCGAGATCCGCCATCCCCCGGTTTCGGAATCCTGTTGATCCAGTAGGGATCGCACGGCCGCGGCCAGATCGCGATCGCACTCTTCGACCCCCAGACAGCGCAGCGCGCGGATGCGCCATGCGACGTCGATGGGGGTACGGAAGTACCATTCGTCACCGTTCGGCCGTTGCACGACCGTTGCCCGCACCAACATGGCGACCTTTGCGGCACGCGGGATTTCGCAACCGGCGCGATGCAGAACGCAGACCACCTCGGCGGTGTTCTGCGGGTTGGGTGGCACATCGGGTATCCAGCCCCAGCCCGCACCCCCGCTGAGATGCGGTATCTGACTACCGCGCAGCCATTCCACGGCCATCCGGATTCGCTCGTCGATGTTCGACACGGCCCTCCGCCCCCTTAGAACGTCGCCCCGCAGACTTTTGTGAAGCGCTGATAACCGCCAAGTTACTCGGATGGTCCGACAACCCGCTCGCCCGAAGATCGCCCGAATCGATTGGTAGCGAATATATTTCGGGAACATTTCGGGGGCCCCGAGCGCGTTCGGCGCGGCGACTCCACCAAATACGCGGGCAGCCACATGGATTCGCCTCGCCCCCGCCACGGAGTCGGCCACCCCGACCGAGGGTTTACCGTCCGGCCGTCACCACGTGACCGGAACTGCGCCGGTCCGAGTTCGAATTGCAACCCACGCTCCGGCCGCTTCGCCCGCGATTGCCGGCGTGTCGCGCAAATCCCGTGACATACCCGAACTTCCAGCGGCCACACGGATGACAGTGCGCGGTATGCGTACTTCGCCTGTCACAGGAACAGGTAAGCAAGGCCGTTGCGATCCCCCACCCGCGCGCGGTCCGCTGTCAGCCGATCCCGACCAGACCGGCTGAAGCGGACCACAGTTCGTCGATGAGCCGGCGATTGTGCGCCTGCGGCGACTCGGGGCCGCGCGCCCGGTGACGATGGAAGTAGACGCCGTTGATCTCCGGGTCGGCTCCGCGACGGGCAAGCTCGATCAACGGTTCGGCGCCGCGCTCGGGAGTGATCGTCCCGATATGGCGCAACGGAGTGCGATAGAGCAGACCCACCGCCCGCGAGTCCCTACCGAAACTCGACGCCACCGGACCGGGATGCACTGCCGCGGAGACGATTCCGTCGGCCACCCAGCGCCGCGCGATACCGCGAGTGAACAGGATGTTCATCAGCTTGCTCGTCCCGTAGGCACGCCACCCGAACGCGTGCCGCCGCTCATAGTCGAGATCGGACACGTCGACCCGCCCGAACAGATTGCCGACACTCGCGGTGTTCAGCACCAGCGCGCCCTCGGCCCCCGCGAGGCGCTCGCGCAGCAGATTGGTGAGCAGAAACGGTGCGAGGTGATTGATCTGGAAGTTGGGTTCGTGCCCGTCGATGGTCCGCAGCCCCGGATCGAAGAGGCCGCCCGCGTTGTTGAGCAACACATCGATCGCGCCGGCTCGCGCACCGATCTGTTCGGCGAGCCCGCGTACGTCGTCGAGGACGGCGAAGTCGGCCGTGAACGCGGTGGCGCCGGTATCGGCGGCCACGGCAGCGAGCTTGTTCGCCGATCTACCGGCGATGACGAGGTCGGCATCCGGTGTGGCGAGCGCTCGCGCGGCCACCGCGCCGATGCCGTCGCTGGCGCCGGTGATCACGATCGTCCTGCGGCGGCGGTTCGAAGTCGATCGGCTATCGGTCACAGCGGCCTCCCGGGGTTGATGCGCGGTTCACGAGCGAGCGGTGATTCACATGGTCGCGGCTCACACGCAACCAGGTGATGATCCGGTCGACGATCGGCGCACTCGCCCGGACCAGCCGATGTGGTCGCTGCTCGCACCGGCGGCAACATCCTCGATACGGTACCGCCCCCATGGCCGGCAGATGCGGGCCGGACCACGGGTAGGTGCGGTGACGCGGCAGCGCGCCGCCCACGGTGACGAGACCACCAGAACCCGCCGCTGTTCGAACACTTGTGCGCACATGCGGCTACGAGCCGGTTGCAGCTTGCTGCATACCCCTTGACGCGGGGGCCCGATCTCGTCTTATGCTCAACAGGAGCGACCGGAAGACGTCGAACTCTCCAGGTCGCGGTGAAGCTGTGAGCCATTGCGCACCAACCTGTTTCGAAACCACGGCGCGGGTTGCATCCAACGATGATATCCGGCGTATTTCGCGTTTGTTCCAGGTAGACCGGCAAACCGATCGGCCCTTCGGACAACGAACCAGGCAGATATCGCCTCTTCTCGGTCCCATGGACGCGTCGATGTCATCGCATTCGACGGAACGGAGCACCTCCGATGACACAGCAGATTTCCCGGCGATCCGCAGCTCAGCACCCCTCGCGCCATCACAGCAACAGCTACGACAACATCGAGCCGTGGTTCGACAAGATGCGCGAATTGGAGGCCGGCGATCCTCATCGGCGCGAACTTCGCGACCACATCATCGAGTTGTGCCTGCCCTTGGCCGAACACATTTCCCGCAGATACGCGGGCCGCGGCGAGCCCTTCGACGATCTGTTGCAGACAGCCCGCATGGGGCTCGTGCTTGCTGTCGAGCGGTTCGATTCGGATCGCGGTACGCCCTTTCTGGCCTTCGCCGTGCCCACCATCATGGGCGAGGTACGCAGGCATTTCCGCGACCACACCTGGGCGACGCGAGTGCCGCGCCGGTACAAGGAACTCAGACAGCAACTCGCCGCGACAGCCGACGCGCTGACTCAACGCATCGGGCGCACGCCCACGGCCGAAGACCTGGCCGCGGCGGCGGGCGTCGAAACCGTCGAGGTGATTCACGCACTCGTCGCGGCCAACGGATACCGCACCGATTCGCTGGATACCCCCGCGGTCGGCGATTCCATTCCGTTGGCCGAGTCGCTCGGCGCCGACGAACCGTGCTACGAGCTGCTCGAGCAAGCCGCTGCCGTCCGGCCGCTGATCGCCGCGCTCCCCGAGCAGGACCGCCGCATCCTGATCATGCGATTCTTCGAGTCGAAGACTCAAGCTCAGATCGCCCAGCGGCTCGGAGTCTCACAAATGCAGATTTCGCGGCTGTTGACGCAGATCCTCGGCACCCTCCGGGATCGCGCATGGGCCGAAAGCGACACCGCGGCCACCCCTGCGTGAGGGCGATAGCGAAAAGATCTCGTGCGCAACCGATCCAACCGGTAGCCAGGTGACGGGACACCTGGGCGTTCATCGACAGTGCGCGGGGCCACGCCGTCACCTCGCTGCCGCGACGGCTGCGGTAGGCGTTGGCCCACGGCTTCTGTGTGCCGAGCCGGCTCGCGGCAATGGCGAGACCCGCCGCGACGGCATTGGTCATTCCCCACTTCGCGTAGCCGGTGGCGAGCAGGATGCTGTCGGTTCCGGGAAGCAGGGGGCCGGCGTAGGGAACTTCGTCGATCGGGGTGTAGTCCTGCGCTGACCATCGGTGGGTCGGCTCGGCACCGGCTGCTCCGAGGCCGCGGTCGTGAAGGCGGCTTCGGCCTTCGACGAGCGCCTCCACCGCCGGCATCTGCCGATACTCCTGCACCGCAAGAGGAAACGGATGCGCACGCGACATCGGCGGACTTTCGCGGAAAGGGCGCCCCCAGCGAGCGGGCCCGCCTACAGTGCTTTTGTTACAAAATTAAATGGAGGCAGGGAGCTTCGCATGCCGATCCACACCGCCCCTCGCGCACGAACGCGGTGGCTGTCATCGATCCTGATCAGCGTTGTCGCGGTTGCTGCCGCGGCCGTGGCACCGGCCGCTCACGCCGTACCGGACGCCGGCTCGGAGCCGGTGGCACGCGTTAGCGGCGGGCAGATTCGCGGTGTACGAGCCGATGGGGTCATTCGATATCTCGGCGTACCGTTCGCACAGGCCGGCCGGTTCTCGCCGCCGCAGCCCGCACCGGGCTGGCCGGGTGTCCGTCCGGCGTTCGCCCACAGCCCTCAATGCCCGCAGTCATCCCCCGTGCCCGGGGTGGCGCTACAGCCATCGAGCGAAGACTGCCTCAGTATCGACCTCTACATCCCGGAGCACCCCGCCGGCACGACGCTGCCGGTGATGGTGTGGCTCTACGGCGGCGCGTTCGTCCTCGGATCGAATGCTCAATACGATTCCCCGGCCCGACTCGTCCGCGACGGACAGGTCATCGTCGCGGTCCCCAACTATCGTGTCGGGCCGTTCGGCTTCCTGGCCCTGCCCGAACTCGCCGTTGAAAACGGCGGCGCGACAGGCACATACGGGACCCTCGATCAGCAGACCGCGCTGCGCTGGATTCACGACAACGCCGCGGCCCTCGGCGGCGATGCCGGCAATGTCACGCTCTTCGGCGAATCGGCCGGCGGCATGAGCGTCTGCACCCAGCTCGCCTCCCCCTCCGCCCGCGGCCTCTACACCAAAGCCATCGTCGAAAGCGGTTCGTGCGCACGAAGTCCGCTCGCCCCACCCACCACCGAAGTCGCCTACCAGCGATCCGGCGACTACGCGTCCAGCGTGGGCTGTGGCGACGCCGCCACCCGGTTGGCTTGCCTGCGGGCATTGCCCGTCGACCGACTCCTCGACTCCCCGACGACGCAGCTGAACACGATGGCCGTCACCTGGACCCCCATCCGCGACGGGATCGTGGTGACCGACACTCCCGAAAACGCCTTGGCCGACGGCGCGGTGCGCGACATGCCATTGATCGTCGGCAGCAACGCCGACGAGGGCGCGACCTTCATCGCACTCCTGGACTACGCGCACGGGACCGCGCCCAGCGGCGCCGACTACCCGAGGTGGGTCCGAGAACTGTTCGGCGGCAACGCCGATCGCGTGCTCCAGCGCTATCCCACCGCCGCATACCCCACACCCACAGCCGCAAAAGAACGCGTCCTCACCGACGGGTTCTTCGCCTGCCCGGCGCAATTCACCGCCGAATCCGCCCACCGAGGGGGCGCACATGTGTGGCGATACCAATTCAACGACACACCACTGCCTCCCAATCCCCTGTTGCCCGGCGCATTCCACGCCGCCGAAGTGCCCTACGTGTTCTCCGCGCTCATGGGGCTGCCGATCCCGTTGTCACCTGCCGCCGATGGGCTGTCACGCAACATCCAGGACAGCTGGGCTCAATTCGCCCACACCGGCGATCCCGTCACGCCGGCCCTCACCCCGTGGCCCAACGTCGACTCCGCCGTCACCCTCGAGCTCGGTACCGACCACGTCGGCTTGGCCGATACCTTCGCCGCACAGCATCACTGTGACCTGTGGGCCGGCATCGACCACATCGGCTAGGCAGGCGACCGGCGCCCGTTGGTGAGGAGCGGGTTCGCGATGCGCCGGCCATGCCGCGCCGCGCGAGGCGACGCGCCGCCCCGGACCGCGGCGATACGGGATTCCGGTGGATCCGGCTATTTGTCGGTGAGGTCGACGACCGCGGCGCCGGCGGTCGGCCGGGTCGCATAGACCTCGTACAGTTCGGTTCCGGCCAAGGTCGGGTCCTGTCTGCTGCGCGGCGACAGCCCATAGCGGTTCAACAATTCGCAGAATTGCCGGAGCCGGCCGTCGATGTCGTGGACCTCGGCGACGACGGCGCGAATGCGGGGCCAGTCCGACTCGTCGACGCCCAGTAGCACGTCCAGTTCCGCCCGTTCGACATCGACCTTGAGCAATCCGATCTCGCCGGTGGAGGCGTGCTCGGCCAGTATCGCCGAGGCCGTCGCGACCTCCACGTCGATACGCTCGCCGTCGTGCAGAGCCGCCGTAATGGACGTGATCGATGCGTCGTCCAGGCCGCTGTTGCGCAGGAAAATCCTGGTCGTCTCGTCATCTGCCGCGCGGTCGGCGTACAGACCGGAATTGGCCGATGCGTGCGGATACCAGGTGAAGGGCGCGATGCCGGGCACCGCGCCGACCGCGGTCCGCAGCGCGGTCCCCTCGGGAACGTAGGCGCTCATATTCAGCTGCAGACAATGGAAGATCGTCGGAGCCGGCTCGGCCGCGATCAGCCTGATGCCGGGACATGCCTGTGCGAACATCATGGCGGTGAGCCCGATGTTCGCACCGACATCCAGGACGATATCCCCGGGGCGCAGACCCGCCGC
Source organism: Nocardia spumae (assembly GCF_020733635.1). NCBI lineage: Bacteria > Bacillati > Actinomycetota > Actinomycetes > Mycobacteriales > Nocardiaceae > Nocardia > Nocardia spumae. The sequence goes on from NZ_JAJFZL010000001.1 coordinate 4,365,257, forward strand.
GGCGTGCCGGTAGAAACCATCGGGTGCCGTCGCCTCGTTCCACAACATATGTGCCTCGGCGGGACTGGTACAGGTGACAGTTCGGTCGTCCACTCGCAGTCGCTGAAGTGCGGTCGGCATAGGTGACACCTTTCGCGATCGGGACCGACGACGGTGAGCTCGGGGAATCGACACGGACCGATCCGCGTCGCCGGTCATGTCTCATTTCATTTCTCGACGCGATTCATGAAACGTTCCAGCACGGCCCCGACCACGGCCAGGGATTGCGGATGACTGAGCTCGAGGTGGCGTGCGTCGACCACCGTGTTGTGAATCTCCCCAGTGACGTACGGCCGCCACGCCTGGGCCAGGGCGTCGCGATCCGCGCGTTCCTTGCCCGCGGTGAAGAAGATCAGGTCGCCGTCGAAGAGTCCGGGCCGGTAGCCGGCGGACAGATCGCTCGCGGTCTCGAAACTCTCCATCACCCGATCGGTCTGCTCCGCGCTGAACAGCCCGGTCCCGACCACTTGGTCGCGGATCACCGTCCACGCCTGTTCGTGGGTCCGCGCCCGCACCACATCGTCGAGGTCGAACAGTTCGCGCCATCCGCCCAGCAGGTCCGCCATGACGTGGCCGGGCGCCGGTGCGTCGGGTCCGGCGCTCTCCGGTGCGCCGGCCGAATTCGGCTCGCCTACTCCGGAATCCAGCAGCGTCAGGGTTCCGACATGGGCGCCGTCGCGTTGCAATCGCACCGCCATCGCGTGCGCGATCTGGCCGCCCAATGACCATCCGAGCAGGTGATACGGGCCCTCCGGCTGGACGCGGCGAATCTCTCGGGCATACCGCTCGGCCAGTTCGTCCACGGAATCCGCGCGTGGCTCGCTCGCCACGACATGCGGGTCCTGCAGGCCGTAGACCGGCCGATCCTTGTCCAGGTGCTCGATCACCCCGCCGTAGAACCATGCCAGGCCGCCGGCTGGATGCACGCCGAACACCGGGGGCTTGGATCCGGCCGCGCGCAGTGGAAGCAGCACTTCCAGGCCCGAACTTCCCGCCGCTTCGTCGGCCCGGTGCGCCAGGGCCCGCGGTGTCGCGTCCTCGAACATCCATGGCAGCGCCACCTGGACCCCTCGGGCGGTCAATTCGGACACCACCATCGTGGCCAGCAGCGAATTCCCGCCCAGATCGAAGAAGCCGTCGGAAATCCCGACCCGGTCCACACCGAGGATCTGTGCGTAGACCTCGGTCACCGCTTTCTCGGAAGGTGTTCTCGGCGCGGTGAATTCGGCGGTCGGCGCGTGGAAATCGGGTGCGGGCAGAGCTTTTCGGTCCAATTTCCCGTTGACCGTCAACGGCAGATCCGCCAGCACCATCACCGCCGAGGGCACCATGTAGCTCGTCAATACCTGAGCGGCGCTGTCGCGGACCTCGCCTGGATCGATCTGCCGGCCGTCGCCGCTCACGACGTAGCCGATCAGCTGGTCGACGCCCAGGGCATGGCGATGGATCGTCGCGGCGGCGCGCGTCACGGCCGGGTGCCGCAATAGCGCGGACTCCACCTCCCCCAGTTCGATGCGATAGCCACGCAGCTGCACCTGCGTGTCCGCTCGTCCGGCGTAGGTCAGTTCGAGTCCGTGTGCGGCCCTGGTCCAGCGGCCACGGTCGCCGGTACGGTACACCCGGGTTCCACCGGGGCCGAAGGGGTTCGCGACGAATCGCTGCGAGGTCGGCACCGAGGCCCGCAGATAACCGCGGGCCAGCTGCTCACCGGCCACGTAGATCTCGCCGGCGACACCGATCGGCACCGGCCGCAACCGGTCGTCGAGGACGTACACCCGCAACCCGGGCAGCGCATGTCCGATCCCGGCCGGACCCGGGCCTTCGATCTCACGGAATGTCACATGCACGGTGGTCTCGGTGATTCCGTACATATCGATCAGCCGAGGCGACCCCGGCTCGTGCGCGGAGAACCACGGAGCCAACCGGGAGGTGTCGAGCGCCTCGCCGCCGAATACGACGTAGCGCAGGGCGAGACCGTCGGCGCGACCGGATGCGCGGCGGTCGCGCTCCGCGTCGGCGAACCCATAGAACGCCGACGGGGTCTGACTCACCACCGTGACGCGCTCCCGCGCGAGCAGATCCACGAACGCCTCCGGCGATCGGGAGGTCGCGTAGTCGACGACGACCAGCCTGCCACCCGACAGCAGCGCACCCCACATCTCCCACACCGCGAAATCGAATGCGTACGAATGGAACATCGTCCACACATCATCGGGTCCCAGCTCGAATCGTCGCGCCGTGCCGGTGAACAAGGCGACCGCATCACGGTGGGTGACCGTCACCCCCTTGGGACGGCCGGTGGAGCCGGAGGTATAGATCACGTACGCGACGTTGTCCGGCCGCAGATCCGGCGCCACCGGCTCGGGTCCGCCGCTGCCCTCGGCGATCTCGTCGATCAGCACCAGCGGTGCCGCGTATCCGGGTAGTGCGGAAACGGTGTCGGCGCAGGCGAGTACCGCGGCCGGACGCGCGTCGTCGAGCACGAACCGCAGGCGATCGGCCGGGTAGGCGACATCCAGCGGCAGATACCCGCTGCCTGCCCGGATCACCCCCACCAGCGCTACGACCAGATCGATCGACCGCGGCAGTGCCACGGCGACAAGCGATTCCGGTCCCAGACCCAGCGCGGTCAGCCGGGCCGCGACCTGGGCGGAACGCCGCTCCAGTTCCGCGAAGCTCAGCTGCGTGTGGCCGTCGGTGACGGCGATAGCATCGGGCCGGCATCGGGCACGGGCGGTGAACAACCGGGCGAGGGTGGCGTCGGGTGCCACCGCGCCGTCCTGCCCTGCCGCGTCCAGGACTTCGCGTCGCTGTACCGCGTCCAGGAGTTCGATATCGCCGACCACCGACGACGGATTCGCCGTCACGGATTCCAGAATCCGCGTGTAGGTTCCGGCGAACCGTGTCATGGTCTCGTCGGTGAACAGGTCGGCGGCGAAGGTCAACCGCCCCGCCATGCCGCCCGGGCCGCCCCGAGCGCCGAAGCGCTCGACCAGCTTCACGTTCAGATCGGCCTGCGCCCGCTCGAACCCGCTCTCCATCGGCTCGATACTGAGCTCCGGCAGCCGCAACGCGGCCTTGCTCAGGTTCTGGACATCGAGCGTGACCTGGTACAGCGGCAGATGCGCGGTCGAGCGCGGCGGATTCAGTGTCTCCACCACCTGTTCGAACGGCACGTCCGCATTGGCCAGGGCCGCAAGATCAGTCTCGCGGACCGCGGCGAGCAGTTCGTCGAACGGCCTGCGCATCGGCACCCGCGATCGCAGGACGAGGGTGTTGACGAACATGCCGATCAGATCATCGAGATCGCGTTCGCCACGGCCGGCCACCGGTGTGCCTATCGCGATATCGCCGACGCCCGCGACTCGAGACAGCAGCACTGCCAGCGCGGCGTGCAGAACCATGAAGACCGTCGTATTCGTCTGTCGCGCAAGGGTGACGACGCGCTCGTGCAGTTCGGCGGAGACCTCGAAATCGACGGCGCGACCGTGCATCGACGCGACCGCGGGCCGCGGCAGATCGGTCGGAAGCTCGAGGAGTTCGGGCAGCCCGGTGAGTGTGTCCTTCCAGAATCGCAGCTGCCGTGACATCGCCGAATCCGGGTCCTCGGCCGAGCCGAGCAGCTCGTCCTGCCAGAGCGCATAGTCGGCGTATTGGATCGCGAGCGCCGGCCATGCCGGCTCGGTCCCGTATCTGCTGGCCTGATACGCGGTCGCGACATCTCGCACGAGCGGAATCATCGACTGTCCGTCGGCGCAGATGTGGTGGACACAGATGACCAGCACATGGTCGCGGTCGCCGAGTTCGAACAACTCGACCCGCAGCGGCGGCGCCTGTGTCACATCGAAACCTGCCGACACCACCGCGATCGCGCGGTCCATGAGCTCTGTCTCGTGCACTCGGACCGGCGTGAGCGCCGCGACGACCTGTTCGGTCGGGACGACGACCTGAGCGGGCTGCCCGTCGATCAGCGGGAACCGGGTCCGCAGCGATTCGTGACGATCCACGACCAGTTCACATGCCCGCCGCAGCGCACCGATATCGAGATCTCCACGCAGGCGGATCACCAGCGGGATGTTGTATCCGCCGACAGCGGTGTCGAATTGGTTGAGGAACCACATCCGCTGCTGAGCCGGTGACAGGGGGACCCGTTCGGGCCTGGTACGCCGGGTCAGCGGCACTCGCGGGCCCCGCTCGACGACGGTCAGGCGCGCGGCGAGGTCCGCGACCACGGGCGCCTCGAAAATATCTCTGACCCCCAGCCGTACGCCCAGAGTTGTGCTCAGTTGCGCGGCCACGCGGGTAGCCGACAGCGAATCGCCGCCGACGTCGAAGAAGCTGTCCGTGGCGCCGATATCGGCGATGCCCAGCACACCGCCGAACACCTCGGCGACCCGGCGCTCGCCGTCGGTGCGGGGTGCGATCCGTTCGCGGGTCTCGGTGAACTCCGGCACGGGAAGGGCCGCGCGGTCCAGTTTGCCGTTCGTGTTGAGCGGGAGCTCGGGCAGCACCGAGAACATCTCGGGCACCATGTGCGCCGGAAGCCGCGTCTGCGCGGCGGCCCGCACCTCGCCCGGGTCGATCTCCTCATCGGTGACGAGATATCCGACGAGCCGTTCGACGCCGCGATCGTCCGTGCGCCGCAGCACGACTGCCTGCTCGACGCCGGGATGTCCGGCCAGCACGGATTCGATCTCGCCGAGTTCGATCCGCTGGCCGCGGATCTTGACCTGGAAGTCGCGGCGCCCCAGGTATTCCAGCGTATGGTCCGGCGTCCAGCGGACCATGTCACCGGTCCGGTACATCCGCGCACCCGCCGGACCGAACGGATCGGCCACGAACGCGGTCGCGGTCGTAGCGAACCGTTCGAGATAGCCACCGGCCAGCTGGTCACCCGCGAGATACAACTCCCCCACCACCCCCGCCGGCACCGGGCGCATCCACGCGTCCAGCACCACGGCCCGCATGCCGCGGATCGGCACGCCGATGGTGACCGTCCTGCCGGGAAGCAGCGGGCCACCGATCCCCGCCAGGATCGTCGCCTCGGTGGGGCCGTACCCGTTGAGCAGGGTCCGGCCCGGCGACCACCTGTCCACCGTTTCCGCGGTGACCGCCTCGCCTCCGGCCATCAGCACCCGCAGCGAGTCCAGACCGTCCGGCGACATCGTGGCCAATACGCTCGGCGTGATGAATGCGTGCGAGACCTGCTGCGTGCGAATCAGTTCCGCCAGTTCGGCACCGGCGAACACGCCACGCGGCGCCATCACCAGCGCGGCGCCACAGGTGTGGGCCAGCAGCGTCTCCAGCACCATCACGTCGAATCCGAGGGAGGCGGCCTGCAGGACCCGTGAGCGGGAGTCCGCCTCGAACCGCTCCTGTTGCGCCGCGGCGAAATTGGCCAGCCCGTAGTGCGTGACCGCGACGCCCTTCGGTATTCCCGTGGAGCCGGACGTATACAGGACGTAGGCCGTGTCCAACACGTGCGGCGCCCGCATGAGCTCGCCATCGGTGAGCTCGCCACTCGGACGTGCGGCAATCGCCTTCTCGACATCCGGATCGTCCAGCACCAGCGGACGCACCGTGCCGGGCAGCAGCTTTCGCGCTTCCTCGATCGTGACCGCGACCCGGATCCGGGCATCGGTCATCATGAGCGCGACACGCTCGGCCGGATTGCGCGCATCGATGGGAACGAACGCCGCGCCGGTCTTGGTCACCGCCCACAGGCCGACCACGGATGCCGTCGATCCCGGCATCGCCAGCGCGACCCGGTCGCCCGCGCCGACGCCCCAGTCGATCAGCTGCCGCGCCAGCTGGTTGGACCTGGCGTCCAGGTCCGCGTACGACATCGAACGCGATCCGGAAATCACGGCCGCCGCAGCGGGATTCACCGCGACACCGTCGGACAGCAGTGCGGCCATGTGCCGCGGTTCCGCGGCGCGGCCACCCGAGGCGGGGACGAGCTCGCGCCGCTCGGTTTCGGTCAGCAGATCGATCGCGCCGATCCTGGCGCCCGGATCGCTGGTGATGGCCCGCAGCACGGCTTCCAGGCGTGCCGCCAGACCCTCCGCGGTCGCGTCGTCGATACGGGCCCGCTGGTACCGCACCCGCACGTGCAACTCGTCGGTGAGGTGCGCCTGCACGGTGATCGGATAGTGTGCCGCGTCGCGTCCGTCCGCGCCGACCACCCGCATACCGTCGATATCCGCCTCACCCAGGCCGCTGCTGTCGACCGGATACGACTCGAATACCACGAGCGTGTCGAACAGCAGACCGCCGCCGGCGTTCGCGATGATCTGCGACAGCTCGAGGTAGTGGTGGTCGAGCAGGCGGGTGTTGCCGGTCTGCATCCGGTCCAAGGCGTCCTCGATCGTCAGATCTCGGCGGACGTCGGCGGCGACCGGAATCGTATTGATGAACAGGCCGATCATCGACTCGACGCCGGGCAATTCGGCGGGACGGCCGGATACCGTGCTGCCGAATGCCACCCGCTCGGCGCCGAGCAGGTTGCCCAGCACCACGGACCAGGCGAACTGCGTGATCGTCGCCATGGTCACGCCGCGCGCTCGCGCGAAGCCCACCAGGTCCGATGTGGTGACGCTGTCCAGGACGACGGGCAGATCGATCGGAATCTCGGCCGTGGTCGCGGTCTGCGGATCGGCCACGAGCGTGGGCTCGTCGACCTCTCGCAACGCGCCCCGCCACACCTCGAGGCTCGCCTCGCGATCGCGTCCGTCCAGCCAGGACAGATAGTCGCGATACGACGCCGGCGCGGGGAGCAGCTCCGCGTGCGCGGCAACGGCGTACAAGCCGATCAGTTCGCGCCACAGCAACGGCAGCGACCAGCCGTCGAGGAGCAGATGATGCGCGGTCAGCACCAGCCGGTACTCGTGCGGCGCCGTGGCGATGAACAGGAACCGCAGCAGCGGCGGGTCGGCGGGATCGAAGACGACCGCCCGCTCCGCGTCGATCAGAGCGTCCACTTCCGGTGTGCCGCCGGGGATGTCGACACGCCGCCAGGGCACCGCGATCTCCGCCGGGACGACCTGGGCGGCGACGCCGTCGGCGGTACGGGTGAATCCGGCCCGCAGGTTGGGGTTCCGGTCGAGCAACGCGCGCACGGCGCGCTCGAGCCGATCCTCGTCGACCTCACCCGCCAGGGTCAGCACCGACTGCGCGGTGTAGACGTCGATCTCGCCGGCCGCGAATTCGGCGTGGAACAGCAGGCCCTCCTGCAGCGGAGCCAGCGACCACACCTCGCTCAGCGGACCGTAGCGGTCGACGAACCCGTCCAGATCCCGCTGTGTGAGTGCGACCAGCGGAACATCCGCCCGGGTCAGCGGCCACGGGTCACCGGTCGTCGCGAGGGCGGCGATCTCGCTCACCGCGTCGACCCATCCGGCGACGAGTTCGGCCACGTCGTCGCGTTCGAGCAGGCGTGAGGCGTAGCCGATGTGGGCGCGGAGTTCGGGGCCGGATTCGGTGTCCACGATGTCGACGTCGATCGTGATCGCCGCCGCGGCGGGCATATCCGGATCGAAGGCGCCCCACCGGTCGAACTGCTCGCCGGTCGGGATCCACGCGAGATCCGACAGTGCGGCCAGGTCGACACCGGCGCGGCCGAGGTTGTTGAAGCTGATCTGCGGCTGCGGTGCGGTCGCGAGCCGGTCGGCCGTCTCCGAATTCAGATAGCGCAACAGGCCGTAACCGATGCCCCGGTCCGGGATCTCGTGCAATTGATCCTTGACGGCCAGCACCGCCGTGCGCAGATCGGCGTCATCGATTCCGGTCGGCTCCAGCGCGACGGGGTAGGCACTGGTGAACCAGCCCACGGTGCGGGACAGATCCGATCCGGGCACGAGCTGTTCCTCGCGGCCGTGTCCCTCCAGCAGTACCTTCATCCCCGCGTGCTCGACGCCGCGTCGTCTGCGCCAAACAGTCAGGGCCGCAGCCAATCCGGCCAGCAGTGCGATGTCCGCGCCGGCGCGCGCGACGCGCGGCACCGAGTCCAGCAACGCCGAGGTCACCGCGGCCGGGATGGTCGCGGTCAGATTCCGCACCGTCGCCTGGGTGTCCAGTGCCGGATCCAGTTGCGCGCTTCCCAGTAGCGGATCGGCCGCGGAACTCATCCGCTGCCACAGCGCCAGCTCGCCGTCACGCTCGGTCGCCGCGGCGGCGAGTGCGTGTGCCCACCGCCGCATCGAGGTCCCCTGCGCGGGAAGCTCGACGGCATCGCCCCGGCCGATCTGCTGCCAGGCGGTGACGAAGTCGGGCAACAGGATTCGCCAGGAGACACCGTCCACCACCAGGTGATGGATCACGATCAGCGCGCGGGCTTCGGAGTCGACGCCCGGCTCCGGAAGCAGGCACACGACCTGCAGCATCCGTCCCGCGGCGGGATCGAGACGACCGGACGCCTCTGCCAGCGCCGCTTCCACCACCGCGGTGAAGCGGTCCGTCCCCGGCGTCTCATGTGCGCCGAAGGTCCGGGTGAACACCGCCGCGGAGGCGTCGGCGGTGTCGGCGGGCGACACCCGCAGGCCCTGGTCGAGCATGCGCGAGCGCAGCATGTCGTGCTGGTGGAGCACCGCCTGCACGGTTGCCGTGACCTGCTCGACCCGGGCGTGCCCCGGGAGCCTGACCAGGACCGACTGCGCGAAACGAGTGGCAGGGCCGGGGCGTTCGGCGAACCAGGACACGATCGGGGTGCGCGGGATGTCGCCGACGCCGCCGCCGGGCAGCTCGGCCAGGCCCACCCGTTCGGCGGCGGCCACCTGCGCCAGGCCACGAACGGTCTTGCGCTCGAAGATGTCGCGGGCCGTCACGACGACACCCGCCGCCTTCAGCCGGGAGGTCAGCTGAATCGACATGATGGAGTCGCCGCCGAGCTCGAAGAACGAGGAGGTCGCGCCGACCGATGCCACGCCGAGCACATCGGCGAAGGCGGCGGCGATGGTGCGCTCCAGATCGGTCGCCGTGGCGACGGCATCGTCCTCGGGAGTGCCGAACACGGGTTCGGGCAGCGCTTTTCGATCCGCCTTGCCGGTCGAGGCCAGCGGCATACTGTCCAGTACGGTGACCGTCGAGGGCACCATGTGGGCGGGCAGGCCCGCGGTGAGATGAGCGAGTATCGCGCGGGTGTCCACGGCCGCCCCGGGTTCGGCCACGATGTACGCGGCGAGCGTCGGCTGGCCGCCGGGGCCTTTGCGGCTGACGGTGACCGCGGCCGACACCTGCGGATGCGCCAGCAGGACCGCGTCGATCTCGCCGAGTTCGATGCGCTGGCCGCGGATCTTCACCTGGAAGTCGACGCGGCCCACGTACTCGAGCGCGCCCCGCGGTGTCCAGCGGACGATATCGCCGGTGCGATACATCCGCGCTCCGGGCTCGCCGTACGGGTTCGCCACGAACGCGGCACCGCTGGCACCGGGCCGGTTCAGGTAGCCGCGCGCCAACGCGGCGCCGGCCAGGTACAACTCACCGTGCACCCCGACCGGTACCGGGCGCAGGCGAGCGTCGAGCACCAGCGCGTCGACACCGCGGATCGGGCCGCCGATATCGATCACCTCACCCGGCCGCACCGGTTCGCTGATGGTGACCACGATCGTCGTCTCGGTCGGACCGTAGATATTGTGCAGCCGCCGTCCCGGCGCCCAGGTCGCGATCAGGTCCGCGGACACCCTCTCGCCGCCGACCGCCAGCACCCGCACCGAGGTGCAGTCCGCGGGCGACAGCGTGGCCAGCACACTGGGCGTCAGGAACGCGTGCGTCACCCGATGGGTGCGAATCAGCGCCGCCAGATCCGGGCCGCCGTACACCTCCTGCGGCGACACGACCAGACACGCGCCGGCCGCACACGCCATGAACGCCTCGAGCAGCACCGCGTCGAAAGCCGGCGCGGCGACCTGCAGGACTCGGGAGGTGGGCTGCACCCGGTAGCGCTCCCGCTCCTCGGCCGCGAACCCGGCCAGTCCGGCGTGCCCGACCACGACACCCTTCGGCGTGCCGGTCGACCCGGAGGTGTACACGACATACGCGGCATCCGGAATTCGCAGTGCCCGTGGACGCTCCGCGTCGGTCACGGCACGGTCGGCGCGCGCGGCGATCTCGGCGGCGGTCCCGGGGTCGTCCAGCGCGAGCCAGCGGACATCGCCGGGCAGCGACACGCGGGCAGCCTCGACGGTGAGTCCCACGGCCACACCGGAATCGCGCACCATATGCGCGATCCGGTCGGTCGGATATCGCAGATCCACGGGGACGAAGGTGGCGCCGGTCTTCGCGATCGCCCACATCGCGACGTGATAGCCGACCGACCGCGGCACGGCCAGCGCGATGAACACCCCAGGTCCGGCGCCCTGCGCCAGCAGATGCGCGGCGAGCCGGTTGGAACGGCTGTCGAGCTCGGCATAGGTGAGGGTTTCGCCCCCTCCGGTCAGCGCGGTCGCGGCCGGGTCCGCGGCCACGGGCGCGGCCAGCAGCTCGGGCAGCACGCGCGGTGTGACGCTCGCGCCGCCACGGGCGGGGACGAGTCGTTCGGTCTCCGCGGTGTCGAGCAGATCGATACCGCCCACCGGCCGCGCCGGATCGGCCGTCACCGTTTCGAGGACGCGGACGAACCGGTTCGCGAACGACCGCGCGCTCGACACGACGAAAAGATCGGTGGCGTAAATGATCTCGCCGTCGATCCCGGCGGCACGGTCGCCGTCGGTGCGTTCGGTCATCAGCACGGTGAGGTCCGTCTTCGCCTGCGCGATACCGGGATCGAGCAGTTCGGCCCGCACACCGGGCAGTTCGAACCTGGCCTCGCGCATGTTCTGCAGTCCGAACATCACCTGGAACAGCGGTGTGTACGCGGCGGATCTGCCGCGATCCAGGACATCGACGAGCCTCTCGTAGGGCAGGTCGGCGTGAGCGAGCGCGTCCACATCCACTTCGCGCACTCGCGCCAGCAGTTCGCGGAACGACAGGTCGTCCTGGACCCGCGTGCGCAGCACCACGGTATTGACGAACATGCCGACCAGATCGTCGAGGGCCTGGCTGCCCCGACCGGCTACCGGTGAGCCGACCGAGACGTCCTCGCTGTGCGCGGTGCGCGCCAGCAGGATCGCCAGGGCGGCGTGCAGCACGGTGAATACCGTGACACCCTCGCGGTGCGCCAGCCGCACGATGTCGTCGTGCAGCCACGGCGACAGTCCGAAGCGGATACTGCCACCGGCCATCGACATGGTGGCGGGCCGGGGCCGGTCCGTGGGCAGGTCGAGCAGTTCCGGAGCGTCACCGAGAACCGTTCTCCAGTGGGCGATCTGCCGCGCGATCGGGGAGGACGGATCGTCCTCGGCGCCGAGCATGTCGCGCTGCCACATCGCGTAGTCGGCGTACTGGATTTCGCACGGTATCCACTGCGGTGCTTCGTGTTTCACCCGAGCCGCGTAGGCGGTGAAGATATCCGCGGCCAGCGGAGCGGTCGACGAGCCGTCGGCCGCGATGTGGTGTACCACCACCACGATCACGTGCTGGTCGGGACCTGTGCGCAGGATCCGCGTCCGCAGCGGCACCGATTTCGCGACATCGAAACCGGTTTCGACGACCTGCCGAATCCGGTCGGCCAGCTCCTGCTCGTCCTCGACCGGCTCCGGTTCGAACGTCGATTCCGCGGCCACATCCGCCACCTCGCGCACCAGCTGATACGGCTCGCCCTCGGCCACGGGGTACATCGTGCGCAGCGGCTCGTGCCGGGCGACCACGTCCAGTACCGCGGCCTGCAGGGCATCGATGTCCAACCGGCCGGTCAACCGGGCCGCGAAGCAGATGTTGTACGCCGCCGAGGCGGTGTCGAACTGGTTCAGGAACCACATCCGCCGTTGCGCCGCCGCCAACGGAATCCTCGCCGGTCGTGGCCGAGGCTCGAGCGGCAACACCCTGGAAGCGGTTCGCGTGCCGAGCCGTTCGGCCAAGCCCGCGATCGTCGGTTCGTCGAAGATATCGCGGATGCCGACCTCGACATTCAGTGCTGTCGTGGCACGGGCCGCGATACGGGCGGCCGACAGCGAGTTGACGCCGATCTCGAACAGGTTCGCCGTCACGCTGATCGGATCGCCGCCGGTGAGGTGCCCGACGATCGACGCCAGCCGCGACTCGTATTCGGTGCGGGGCGCCACGAAACCCTCGCCGTCGTCGAATACCGGTTCCGGCAGGGCGGATCGATCGAGTTTGCCGTTGGGGGTGACCGGCATCGCGTCGAGGACCTGCACCGTCGCGGGGACCAGATATGCCGGGAGAGACCGGGTGAGCCGGGCGCGAAGGGCGCGCCCGTCGGTGTCCGCATCGGGCACGAGGGTGACGTAGCCGATGATGTGTTCCGGGGTGGCGACGACAGCGCAGCGCGCGACATCCGGCAGCGTCGCCAGCGCCGCCTCGATATCGCCCGGCTCGACCCGCTGGCCGCGAACCTTCACCTGGAAATCGCTGCGGCCCACGTATTCCAGTTCACCGGCCTTCGTCCACCGGACGAGATCGCCGGTCCGGTACATCCGCTCACCGGCCGCACCGAAGGGGTGTGCGACGAACGCGCCACAGCTCAGGCCGGCGCGGTCGTGATAGCCGCGCGCCACCTGCACACCCGCGACGTAGAGGTCACCGACGACCCCGACCGGCACCGGCCGCAATCGTGAATCCAGAACGTAGGCCGCCATTCCGGCAACCGGGGTGCCGATCGGCACCATCGCACGAGTGCGCGTGCCGGGCAGGCAGCGTGCGGACGCGACGACCTCCGCCTCGGCCGGGCCGTACCAGTTCACCACCTCGGCGTGGGCGAAGACGGACGATGCCGCGTCGACGGTGCGCTGCGCGAGCGCCTCACCGGCGAGGAACACCCGCCGGATCGAGGGCAGCGGCGTGGCATCGGTGGTGTCCAGCAGCACGTCGAGCATGGACGGTACGAAATGCGCGGTGGTTACCCGATATGTCGCGATGACGTGTGCCAGATAGGCGGGATCGCGATGTCCGCCGGGTTCGGCGATCACGATTCGCGCCCCGGTCTGCAAGGGCCAGAACAACTCCCAGACCGCGATGTCGAACGTGACCGGGGTCTTGTGCAGCACGATGTCGGACGTGCCGTGCGGCCACTGTCGCTGTGCCCACGCCAGCTGGCTCACCGTCGCGGCATGGGTCAGCGCCACGCCCTTGGGCACGCCCGTCGAGCCGGAGGTGAACAATACGTAGGCGACGTTTCCCGGCCGCAGCGGTGCGTGCCGCTCGTCGTCGGTGAGCGGCGTCTGGGGCATACCGGTCAGGTCGATGGTGTCGAGGCAGGCGGTCTCGAACCGGCCCGCCGGCCCCTCGCCGGCCGCCGCGGTGGTGAGTACCAGGATCGGCCGCGCGGCCTCGAGGACGTCGGCGATCCGGGCGCTGGGATGGTCCGGATCCATCGGCAGGAACGCGGCGCCCGTCTTGACCACCGCGTACAGTGCCGTGATGAGCTCGGACGATCGCCGGATATGCACCGCGACAACGGTTTCCGGTCCCGCACCGTGGGCGATGAGCCAGCGGGCCAGCCGATTGACGCCCGCGTCGAACTCCCGGTAGGTCACCACCGTGCCGTCCGGGAGGCACAGGGCCGCGGCGTCCGGGGTGCGGGCGACCTGGTCGTCGAAGGCGTCGACCAGCGTGCGGCCCGAGGCCGCCGGACCACCGGTGTCGTTCCAGCGCTCGAGCACCTGCCGCCGCTGCGCGGGATCGAGCACATCGATCTCGCCGACAGCGACGTCGGCGTCGGTTGTGGCGGCATCGAGGACGCGCACGAACTGCTCGACGAAGCCGTGGATCGACTCCTCGTCGAACAGGTCCGTCGCATAGGTCAGGCGCAGTGTCATGCCGGTGGGCTCGTTGTGGGAGCCGTGCCCCTCGGTCATCATCAGCAGCAGGTCGTAGACCGCGGCGCCGGCGCCCGGATCCATGTTCTCGACGGTGAGGCCCGGAAGTTCGATCCGCCCCCGCGCCATGTTCTGGTAGGCGAGCATGACCTGGAACAGCGGCGTGTGGGCCGTGGATCGAGCCGGATCGAGCACCTCGACCAACTGCTCGAACGGCACCGCGGCGTGATCGAACGCCTCGACGGCGGTGCGCCGCATCTGGTTCAGCAGGCTCGTGAACGATCGATCCGCGCCGATCCGGCTGCGCAGCACGAGTGTGTTGACGAACATGCCGACGAGGTCGTCCAGCGCCCGGTGGCCGCGACCGGCGTGCGGCACACCGATGGTGACGTCGTCGCTGCCCGAGAGCTTGGAGAGCAATACCGCCAGCGCGGTATGCACCACCATGAATGTGGTTGCGCCGCAGTGTCGTGCGAGCGCCTCGACCCGGCCCTGCAGCTCACCGGGGATCGTGGTGTGCACGACGGCGCCCCGCTTGGTCCGCACCGCCGGCCGGGGCCGATCGGTGGGCAGATCGATGACCTCGGGGGCATCGGCGAGTTGCCTCCGCCAGTAGGCGATGTCGCGGGCCAGGCAGGAGTCCGGATCGTCGGCCGAACCCAGCACCTCCCGCTGCCACAGGGCGTAGTCGGCGAACTGCACCTCCAGCGGAGCCCAGTCGGGCGCCCGGCCGTGCGAGCGCGCACGGTAGGCGGTGACGATATCGGCCGCCAGTGGCGCCACCGAGAAGCCGTCGCAGCTGATGTGGTGGATCGCGAGCGCGACCACCCATCGCTGGTCCGACAGCTGATACAGCGCGCTGCGCACCGGCACTGCGGCCGACACGTCGAATCCGGTGGCGAAGAACTCGGTCAGCCGGGCGCGCAGCTCACGCTCGCCGACCGGGCGTGGCACGAGGTCCCAGGCGCCGACGACCACGTCGGAGTCCAGCACGACCTGTGTGGGTACGCCGTCGGCGGCCGGGTACACGGTGCGCAGGCTCTCGTGTCGTTCGACGACGTCGCCGACGGCCGCGGTCAGCGCGGCGATGTCGACCACTCCGTCCAGTCTCATCGCCAGTGGCACTGTGTATTCGGCCGAGGACGGATCGAACTGGTTGAGGAACCACATCCGTGGCTGCGCCAGCGACAGCGGGATCCGATCCGGACGTGGTCCGCGCGTCGGCGCGGGCAGATTCGGCACGTCGCGCAGCTGTGCGACACGGTCGGCGAGTTCGGCGACGGTGGACGCCTCGAAGATCGTCTGTACCGGCACGGTCACTCCGGCGACCTCGCCGATCCGGCTCAGCGCCCGCGTCGCGAGAAGCGAATTGCCGCCGAGTTCGAAGAAGTTGTCGTCCGCGCCGACGTCCGGAACGTCGAGCAGTTCACCGAAGATGCCGGCGACGGCCTGCTCGAGCAGCCCCTGCGGCGAGCGATACGCCGAGTCCTCCGCTCGCACATCGGGTTCCGGCAGCACCTGATAGTCGACCTTGCCGTTGGCCGTGACCGGGATCGTATCGATGCGAACCACCGCGGACGGCACCATGTAGGCGGGCAGCCGCTCGAGCAGGAATCCGCGGAGTCGTGCGGTATCGAGAGATCCCTGGGCCACCACATAGGCGACCAGGCGCTGCTCCCCGCGATCGGTGCGCATCTGCACCACCGACGCCCCGACCTGCTCGTGCGCGATCAACGCGGCTTCCACATCCCCGAGTTCGATTCTCAGACCGCGCACCTTGACCTGTGTATCGGCACGGCCGACATAGCGCAGGTTCCCGTCCGCGCCCCAGCGGACCAGATCGCCCGTCCGATACAACCGGGCACCGGGCGCGCCGCCCGGGTCGGCGACGAAACTCGCCGCCGTCCGGCCAGGGCGATGGTGATAGCCCCGAGCGAGCTGGACGCCGCCCAGATACAACTCTCCGGTCACTCCGGCGGGAACGGGATGGAGCCGCGAATCGAGCACGCGGACGGTCACATTCGCTTCCGGACGGCCGATGGGCACCGTGCCGCCGTCGAGTTCGTCGATCCGGTGAGCGGTCACGCTCACCGCGGCCTCGGTCGGCCCGTACAGATTGTCGATACGGGCCGTGCCGAGCTGCCGGAAACGCCGGACGGTGTCGGCCGGCAACGCCTCACCGATGCACAGCACCCGCCGCAGGGCCGGAAGCTCGCGCGCACCGGCCACGTCGAGGAATGCCGACAGCAGCGATGGCACGAAATCCACGGTGGTCACCCGGTATTCGGCCAGCAGACCGGCCAGCGCCCCGGGGTCGGCGTGTGCGTCCGGACCCGCGACGACGAGCGACGCGCCACAGGTCAGAGCGGAGAACAACTCCCAGACCGACAGATCGAAGGTGACCGGCGTGCGCCACACCATGACGTCCTCACCACTGAGGCCGTAATGATCACGCAGCCAGCGCAGTTGGTTCACCACCGCGCGATGTGCGACCGCCACCCCCTTCGGTGTGCCGGTGGAGCCCGAGGTGTAGACGACGTAGGCCAGATCGTCCGGGTGCAGGGGCCGGATTCGATCGGCGTCGGTGACCGGGGACGCGTCGGCGTACTCGGCTCCGAGTTGTTCGAACCACCACTGGACGACCTCGGCGGGCAATTTCGCCGCATCGGCCGGGCGGGTCACCACTGCGATCGGCCGTGCATCGGCGACGACCGCGCGCACGCGTTCGACCGGATGATCCGGATCCAGTGGCAGATAGGCCGCACCGGCCGCATGAATCGCGTACAGCGTGGTCAGCAGATCGACGCCGCGGCGCATCGCGACGCCGACGACGGTCCCGGGGCCGACTCCGCGCCCGATCAGGACCCGGGCCATCGCGTTGACCCGCGCCGCGAATTCGCCATAGCCGTACCGGCCACCACCCACGGCATCGACCACCGCGGGCGCGTCCGGGCACAGGTCCGCCTGTGCGGCGAACACGGACGGGACGGTCGCGGACGACCGACTTGTCGTCTCCCCCGCCGAACGGGTCGCCACGTCGTTCCACTCGCCCGTGATCAACAGATCGACATCGCCGACGACACCGGTCGGATCGGCCACGACCGCCCGCAGCAACAGCAGGTAGCGCTCGAAGAGCGTGGTGACGGTGCTGTCGTCGAAAAGATCTGTGGCATAGTTCAATTCGACGGACATCTCACCGTGCCGACCGTCCCTTCCCGGCGCGTCGACGATGTTGAGGTGCAGGTCGTATTTGGCGATGTTCGGATCGATCATCCTGGCCGATACCGTCAGGCCCGCCAATTCCACCACAGGTATCTCGATGTTCTGGAACGAGAATCCGACCTGTGTCAACGGCGCGTGTGCGGTCGAGCGCGGCGGATTCAGTACCTCGACGAGGCGCTCGAACGGGATGTCGGCGTTCTCGAAGGCACTCAGATCGGTGCGCCGGACCTGCTCGAGGACCTCCGCGAAGCTCGCGCGGAGGTCGACCGGTGTGCGCAGCACCAAGGTATTGACGAACATGCCGATCAGGCCCTCGAGACCGCGCTCGCCGCGGCCGGCGATCGGGGTGCCCACCGCGATATCGCCGGTTCCCGACAGCCGGGCCAGCAGGACGGCGTACGCCGCCTGCATGACCATGAAGACCGTCACGTCGTGGTGACGCGCCAACTCCACCAGCTCGGAATGCAGGTGCGCGGGCACCGTCGCCGATACCGTCGCGCCGCGGAAGGACTGCCTGGCCGGCCGCGGCCGGTCGGTCGGCAGGTCGAGCACCTCCGGCAGCTCCGCCAGGGCCGAACGCCAGTATTCGATCTGGGCGGTGGTGACGCTGTCCGGATCTCGGTCGGTACCGAGCATCTTTCGTTGCCACACCGCGTAATCCGCGTACTGCACCGGTAGCGGGGCCCACGACGGCCGCTGCCGGTCGACGCGAGCTTGGTAGGCAGCCGCGAGGTCGGCGGCCAGCGGAGCCAGCGACGACCCGTCGAAGCTGATGTGATGGACGACGAGAACCAGCGTGTGGTCATCGGGCGCACTGCGCAGCAGGGTGATTCGGCAGGGAACCTCGGCGGTGACATCGAATCCGATACTCGCCGCCGCCGCCACGTGCCCGTCGATCTCGCCGGCGGCAATCGGGATCGTCGCCAGCGTGGGTAGCGCCGCCGGGGCGGACACGATCACCTGGTGCGGTCCGCTGTCGCTGTCGGGGTACATCGTGCGCAGCGACTCGTGCCGGTCGAGCACATCGGTGATCGCCGCGCGCAGGGCCGGCACGTCCAGTTCGCCCGCCATGTGCACGACCATCGGAATGTTGTACAGGGACGAGTGCCGGTCGAGCCGGGCGAGAAACCACATGCGCGTCTGTGCGGGCGACAGCGGAATCCGGTCCGGACGCTCCTGCGGGACCAGCGGCTCCCGGCCGATCGCGTTCGCGGCCCGGATACCTCGCGCCAGTGCGGCGACGGTCGGCGCGTCGAAGAGCGCGCGCAACGAGACATCGACGCCGAATGCCGCGCTCAGCTGTGCTGCTGCCCTGGTCGCCGACAGCGAATTGCCACCCAGCTCGAAGAAGTTGTCCGAGGCGCCGACGCGCTCCAGGTCCAGCACCGCGGCACATACGTCGGCCACCAACTGTTCGAACGCGTCCCGCGGCGCCACGAATTCCTTTGCCGCGGTGACGAACACCGGCTCCGGCAACGCCGACCGGTCGACCTTACCCACCGGTGACAGCGGCAGCGCGTCGAGCACCGTCAGCGCGTCGGGAACCATATGCGCGGGCAGCCGTTGCGCCGCGTACCCCAGCAGGCCGTCGGTGTCCGAGGTGTCGTCGACCGGCACGACGTAGGCGGCGAGCCGCGACTCACCGGCGTGTTCGGCGCCGACCACCACCGCGACCGTCACCGCGGGGTGCGAGGCGAGCACGGCCTCGATCTCGCCGAGTTCTATGCGCTGCCCGCGAATCTTGATCTGAAAGTCGGCGCGGCCGAGATATTCGAGGGTTCCCGCTGAGGTCCAGCGCACCAGATCGCCCGTGCGATACATGCGCGCGCCCGGATCGCCGTATGGATTCGCCACGAACGCGGCGGCTGTCGCGGCCGGACGAGTGTGGTAGCCGCGCGCCAATTGAACCCCGGAGACGTACAGCTCCCCCGGCACTCCGACCGGGACCGGCCGCAGATCCGTATCCAGGACGATGGCCTCGACACCGCGAATCGGGCCACCGATCGTGAGACGATCCTCGGTGCGCAGCGGATCGCTGATCGCGACCATGATCGTCGTCTCGGTCGGCCCGTAACCGTTGAACAGGCGACGCCCCGGCGCCCACGCCGCGACCGTTTCCGCCGATACGGCCTCGCCACCGGCCACCAGCACCCGCAGCGAATCCGATCCGGCCGGCCGCATCGTCGCCAGCACGCTGGGCGTCACGAAGGCGTGCGATACCTGGTGCACGGCGATCAATTCCGCCAGCGCGGCGCCGGCGAAGACGTCGGGCGGCGCCACGACCAGCGCCGCACCGCAGCCGTGCGCCATCAGCAACTCCAGGACGACCGCGTCGAAACCCGGTGCGGCCAGCTGCAGTACCCGCGCCGAGCTGTCGACGCGGTAGCGATCCCGTTGTTCGGCAGCGAAATTCGCCAATCCCTCATGGGTGACCGCGACCCCCTTCGGCGTCCCGGTCGAACCGGAGGTGTACAGCACGTAGGCCGTTGCCGCGGGGTGGCAGGACCGCACTCGCTCGCCATCGGTCACCGTGGCCGACGACCACGATGCGATCCCCTCCGCCGCATCCGGGTCGTCGAGCACCAGCCGCCGGACCGAACCCGGGAGCAGATTCCGCGACGCCGCGACGGTGATCGCCGCGCGCACGCCGGCGTCGGCGAGCATGAGTGCCACGCGTTCGGCCGGATTGCGTGGATCGATCGGTACGAACGCGGCGCCCGCCCTGGCGACCGCCCAGATCGCGGTCACGAACTCCACCGACCGTCCCATCGCCAGCGCGACCTGATCACCAGGGCCCACACCCCATGCGATCAGCTGGCGCGCAATGCGATTCGACCAGCCGTCCAACTCGGCGTAGGTCACCGTGCGTTCGTGCGCGACCACCGCGACAGCGTCGGGGTCCGCGACCGTCAGCAGATCCGCCAGCACTCGCGGGGCCTCGGCAGGCCCTCCCGACGCCGGCACCAGTCGTGCCCGTTCGGCGCCGGTCAACACATCCAGATCGCCCACCCGCACGCTCGGGTTCGCCACGATCTCGGCGAGGACCCGATTCAATCGCCCGGCCAGTTCCCGGACCGTCTCGCGATCGAACAGATCGGTGGCGTAGTTGATCCGCATGGCGACATCACCACCCGCGGCGGCGTTTTCGGCGATGGTGACGATGAGGTCCACCTTCGCCGGCTGCGGGCCCGGGTCCAGCGGCTCGACCGTGAGTTCGGGCAGCGCCAGACTCGGCAGGACCATATTCTCGAAGGCGAGATAAACCTGGCATACCGGGGCGTGCGCGGTCGAACGGTGGGGAACCACCTCCTCGACCACCCGCTCGTAGGGCAGGTCGGCGTTGCTGAAGGCGTCGACGTCGATGTCCTTGACCCGGGCCAGGAAGGCGAGGAACGATTCACCGGACCGCACCTCGGTACGCAGCGCCACGGTATTGACGAACATCCCGACCAGTGACTCCAGTGCGGTCTCGCCACGACCGGCGACCGGCGTCCCGACGGTGATATCCCTCGAACCCGCCAGCCGGGCCAGCAGAGCCGCCAGCGCGGCGTGGACGACGATGAAGGTCGTCACATCGGCAGAGCGCGCGAGGCGTTCGATGCCGGCGAAGGTCCCGGCCGGGATCACACTGTCCGCGACATCTCCGGCCAGGGAGCGGTGTGCTGGGCGTGGGCGGTCCGCGGGCAGGTCCAGCACCGGCGGCATCCCGGCCAGTTGCGCTGTCCAGAAGCGCAATCGACGTGCGGCCCTCGACTCGGGATCGTGCTCGTCGCCGAGCAGAGCGCGATGCCAGATGCTGTAGTCGGCATACTGCACCGTGAGCGGCAGCCAGTCCGGGGCCTTGTCCTGCGATCGGGCTTCGTAGGCGGTGGCGATATCGGCGGCAAGCGGCGCCAGCGACGATCCGTCGCAGCAGATATGGTGCAGCACCAGCACCAGCACATGCTGGTCCAAGGGGGCGCAGGCCAGCAGAGCGACCCGGATCGGGGCAGCCGTGCGCACGTCGAATCCGGCCGTGGTCAGCTCCTCGATGCGATGTGCGAGATCGGCCGGGTCGATCACCACGGGCGTCGGATCGAGTTCCGCGAGCACCTGATCGGCGGGCAGAACGACCTGTGTGCCTTCACCTTTGACGTCCGGATAGACCGTCCGCAGGGATTCGTGCCGATCGATCACGTCGGCCATGGCGGCGCGCAGCGCGCCGACGTCGAGGCGGCCGGTCAACCGCACCACCAGTGGAATGTTGTACGCGGCGGAGGCCGGATCGAGCTGATTGATCAGCCACATTCTGTTCTGCGCCGGTGACAGCGGAATCGGCCCCACCCGCGGTTGTGGCCGCAGCGCGAGCCGTCCGGAGCCGTCACCGGTGCCGATGCCCGCCGCCAGTTCGGCGACCGTCGGCCGGCCGAACAGATCGCGCACCGACACGGTGGAACGGGTCAGTTCGGCGATACGTGCCGCCGCACCGGTCGCGGTGAGCGAGTTGCCGCCTCGTTCGAAGAAGTTGTCCAGGACGCCGACCCGCTCCAGGCCCAGTACTTCGGCGAAGACATCCGCGATCGCCTCCTCGACGGCCGAACTCGGCGCGACGTAGCCTGCCGAGGAGTCGAAGACCGGTTCCGGCAGCGCGCGATGGTCCACTTTGCCGTTGACCGTCAGCGGGATGCGCGGCACGGTGACGACGACAGCCGGAACCATGTACTCGGGCAGCGAGGTCGCGACATGGGTGCGCAAGCCGTCCTCCGCCGGCGCGTCGGCGCCGTCGAGCACGACGTGGGCCACCAGCCGGGCGGCCTCCGTACCGGGCAGGTGCACGCTGACCACTGCCGCGGCGACCGCCGGGTGGCTCAGCAACGCATTGCGGATTTCGTCCAGCTCGATGCGGAACCCGCGCAGCTGCACCTGCTGGTCGGCACGGCCGCGATATTCCAACTCGCCCTTGTGATTCCAGCGCGCGACGTCACCGCTGCGATACAGCCGTTCGCCCGGCGGCCCGAAGGGCCCGGCGACGAATCGCGCCGCAGTCAATGCGGGCCGGCCGAGGTACCCGCGAGCGAGCTGGGTTCCGGCGACGTAGATCTCGCCCCAGGCGCCCACCGGAGCCGGCCGCAGCTGCTCGTCGAGAACGTACGTGCGCAGCCCCGGCAGCGCCGATCCGATCGTGCTCGGCGCACCCGGCACCGCGACGCTCGGAGTCAAACCACGGTGGGTCACGAAGACGGTGGTCTCGGTGATGCCGTAACTGTTCACCAGCACCGGCAGCGTCGGATTGTGTTCGTACCAATCCGTCAGCCCCGCGGGATCGAGACGTTCCCCGGAGAGTACGACCAGTCGCAGCGACAGCTGCCCGTCGGCCGCACCGGAATCGTCGTACCGCCGCTTCGCGACTCCGAACTGCTGGAACGCCGAGGGGGTCTGACTGAGGACGGTGACCTTCTCCCGGGCGGCCACGCGCACGACGTCGTCGGGTGCACGGGTGGTGGGACCGTCCACGACGACGAGGCGGCCACCGCTGACCAGCGCGCCGAAGATCTCCCACACCGAGTAGTCGAAGGCGAACGAATGGAACAGCATCCACACGTCGCCCGGCCGCACGCCGATCTCGTCGCAGGCGTTCGCCAGATAGGTGGCCACCGCGCGGTGGGTGACGGCAACGCCCTTGGGACGACCTGTGGAGCCGGAGGTGTAGATGACGTAGGCGATATTCGTGAGCCGCAGCGGACGGGTCCGGCAGGCATCGGTGATCGGTGCGGCGGCAGCCTCGCCGCCCGCGTCGGCCTCCTTGCCGACAAGCACGACCCGGCTCGGATCCGCCGGAATATGCGCGCGCACAGCAGGAGTCGTCACGACGGCGATCGGGTCGGCGTCGCCCAGCACATAGGCCAGCCGCTCGGGCGGATGGGCGAAGTCCAACGGCAGGTATCCCGCGCCGGACTTCAGCACCGCGAGCGCGACGACGACGAGAGCGGCGTCGCGTGGCATCGCGATCGCGACCAGGGTGTCCGGTCCGGCGCCGCGGGCGATCAGGGTGCGGGCCAGCCGATTGGCCCGCTCGTCCAGCTCGCGATAGGTGAGAGCGTTCGCATTCGCGGTGACGGCGACAGCGTCCGGTGTCATCGCGGCCTGCCACTCCAGCAGATCCACGAGCGTCGCCGTACTCGTTCTGCCATCGCGCCCGGCCAGCTCTTCGATGATGCGGGCTCGCTCGGCGGGGGCGGTGAGCGGTACACCGGTCACCGGCGCATCCAGCGGCGTCTCCAGCAGGCGCCGCAGAAACTCGACGAACCGGTGGGCATGTGCGTCGAGTTCGTCCTGGCCGTAGAGATTCGCGTTGCCGTGCAGTTCGATCAGCAGTGGCGCGTCGGGCCCCGAGCGATACATGTTCAATTGCAGATCGTCGAGGGCGCCCGAGGTCAAGGCGCGATAGCGGCCGGTGGCGCCGCCGAGGCGAATCTCCGAATCGAAGAAGAGGATGTTGACGATCGGGCCGAACGAATTCGCGGAGGCGTCCACGGCATTCGAGTCGCGGCGCAGATCCTCGAATCGGTAGAGCTGATGGCGCATGGCGAGAACCAGTTCGGACATCGAGGCGCGGATGAGCTGCTCCACCGTGGTCGTGGCGGACACGGTGAATCGGATCGGCACCATATTGGCCAGCATCGCGGCCGCGTTGCGCAGCCGCTTGGTCACGCGCGCGGTCACCGGCATCGAGAGGACCACGTCGTCGCATCCGGTCATCCGCGCCAGGAACGCCGCGAAGGCGCCGACGACCACCTGGGCGGGCGATGCGTTCAGGCCGGCGGCGACGCGGTCGAGAGTTCCGGACAATCGAGATAAAAGCTCCAGTCCGGCAACCCGATCCACGTCGTGAAGGCGCGCGGCGCGGCCGGAGAGGCTCGTCGGCGCGGGAAGATCGGCCACCTTGGCGAGCCAGTACGCCTTGTCGTCGGCGAAGCGGGAACTGTCGCGGTAGGTGTGCTCGGCCTCGATGATGTCGCGCAGTTTCGCGCCGGCCATGGGCGCCGGCGGTCTGCCCTCGAGTAGTGCGTTGTAATGCTCGGCGACCCTGGTCAGGGCGTTGAAGGCACCGTAGCCGTCGATGATGAGATGGTGGGCGCGCGCGTACCACAGATGACGGTTGTCGGCGATCCGGATCAACCGGGTGGCAGCCAGGCGTTCGCGACTCAGGTCGACAGCCTTGGTGTTGTAGTCACGGCGCATCCATTCCATCGCCGCGGCGAACGGATCGTCGCTTCCGCTGAGATCGAGTACGGTCTCGTCGTAGAAGATGCTGTGGTCGACGAATTGATATGGGACGCCGTCGATCTCGACGACTCGAACGATGAGGGATTCGGTTTCGTGCCCGGCCGTGTTGACCGCCTCGGCGAAGGCGTCGGCGTCGATCGGCCCGTCGATCTCGACGTAGTGCGCGATGTTCATGGGCTGCCCACCGGGAAGGTGGTCGGCGAGCCACATCCCGTGTTGCGCTCGCGACAGCGGAATCAGATCCGACTGACCGACGGCAGGTTCGACTGAACTCGGATTCATCTGCACCCCTCGCTAAGATTCGGAAACACCGGAGCACGGCGAATGAACCTCTTCGTGCCCGAAATGTGCCTGTGTGAGCGCTTCGCCTATGAAGCGATGCCTATCTCCCGCGCGAATACGCGAATCAGGAAGAACTCACCGTTCCGAATCCCCCGGAACCCAACCCCGACGCCACGGTGTAGCGCGGTCCACCTCGCAGCACCCATGTATCGATGTCTCCCAGCATCTCGAATTATTAGAAATCGGACGTTTAGAACATCTGGTAACGCAACACAGAAATTGGCACTACAGCTAACTTGCAGAACGCCTGTCACGGACCCGTCCGCGATGCACTCGACCTACGGAATTCCCGACTGCATTCCAGAAGATATGCCGGGATTCACTCTCTTGCAAAATTCGACGAGAAGCCGGTCACGTGATCCAAAACCGCTGACAACCAATGCAATTAGGTCAGCACAAATCTGATGCTCAGCGGCCTCCGAGCATAACAGCCACGATCCCGATCCAGCAAGATCACCACTTTTCCGCGGCGAAAAGGCAACGTGTGTTGACCACCCTTACAAATGCAAGCACATTTGCAGCAAGCAAACGGACCGGACGCACGCTCATACCCCGTTGTGGATTAGGGGGAGTCTCTTTCATGGCGCCATCGGAATCCATACGCCTCGAATGCGCGCCGTATCGCCCATGACGGTTCACCGCGCACGGTTCGACCGTTTTGCGAATGTACGGGGCGGACTCGACGACGACATCGCATTCGCGTCTGTCCCGTCGATCGCTGCGCGGCCTCGGGCCTTTCGATCACTCGGCGTCATCTTCCGATCGCGGGTGCGTCGACCGCGAGACTTGTCGAACAGTGGAATCGAGTGGCGGTATCCGCAGCAGCACCGGCCGTTGATTCGTCCCCGCCACCGCGGCCGGGGCCTCATGCGTGTCGCCGCTCGGATACCTGATGCGAGGTCGCGACGGGGGCCCGGGCCAACGCCCGGCCGGCCGGGCGCTAGCAGACGCCCCCGCGCACCGGCCCGCACTGCCCGTGCTCGAGCAGGTGCGGGGAGTCGTCCATGATCGCCGTCCCGGCCAGCCCGGGACGGTCGCGCGAGCCGGCCGTCGACGCGGCGGCCGTTCAGGCTCGCGCGGTTATCCCATGGACATGCACCCTTGCAGGGTCTGGAAATCTCCGGCGAACGCCATGCCGCCCGAGCAGGAAGGGGTAGTGGCTCCGGTCACCGTGACGGTCGCACCGGGACCCGCGATGCCGATCGAGAGGCCCGGACGCACGCCTTGCACATCGGCCTTGGCTCCAGGCCCGATCGCCAGGGCCGCCGGGCCCGACAGCGCGTCCGAGCGCGACACGGCCGTACCGCCGTTCTCGCCGATAGCGAGCGACAGGCTGGTGGGACCGGCGTTCGCGGAAGCGGCGCCCCCGACGCCGTAAGCGGCGGCCGCGCTGCCGCCGACGCTGGTGGCAGAGCATTGAGCCTCGTCCTGTGCGGCGGCGACCGAGGTTGCGCCCGGTGCGGGGCATGACGTCGAGGCGGCCTGTGCGGGCACTGCCATCAGCACGGCAGATGTCAGCACGGCCCCTGGGCCGGCCGCGAAGACGAGTGCGGCGCGACGAGTGAATGAATGAGACATCCGAGTCCTCCTCCGAACAGCGGTCTTCATAGCGAGGTCGATCAGACTTCCGACTATACGCGCAATCGATGCGTTAGCGATGCGTCATTTGCGAGGGCTTCGACCTGCTGTCAGCAATGTCTGCGCCTCGGCCAGATCGCCGACGACGGTGACCCCGTCCGGCAGGCGCACATCGGCCCATCCCGGACCGGCGACACACACGGTGGCACCCGCCTGTGCGCAGGCTCGGACCGCAGCGGCCGAGCCTGTCGATTCGCGCTGCGACCACAGCAGTACCGCAACGGTCCCGGCGTGACGAGCCACGGCGTCGGAGAGTGCGCCGACCGGCACGTCGGCACCCAGCATTTCGGTCGCGACGTCACGGGCGGCGAGGGCGGCGCGGATCGCTTCCAGTGGGAGGGTATGGGTTTCACCCGGCGTACACGCGAGCACGACATCCGCTCGCGTGGCACCGGCGGCGCCGATCCGGTGCAGAGCGGCCGTGATGCACCACGACAGGAAATGCTCGACCTCGATACACGAACGACCCGCGTCCTGCTGATCGGCGACACGCTGTAGCGCGGGCCGGCACAGATGCTCCCACGTCGCCACCACACCTTCGGTGCGCAGATGACCGGACAGTTGCGCGATCGTCGCCCGGGTGTCGAGCGCGAAAGCCGCCGCGAGCAGCGAATCCACGTCGGCTACGACCACCGGACCGCGCACGATGGCGGCCGCGACACTCGGGGCGACCCCGGAGTGCACCAGCTCCACCATCCGACGCAGCACCTCGACGTCGGCGGCGGTGTAGACGCGGTGCCGACCGGCGCGATGTTCGGCCGGCCCCAGTCCGTACCGCGTGTTCCAACTTCGCAATGTGGCAACGGGAATACCCACCTGCCGGGCGGCTTCGGCGACCGGAAACAGCGCCACCGCCGCACCCGCGGAGGACTCGAGACCGATCGCGTCCGCGAGGCCGGGGCGGTTGTGCGCGAATTGATCGGTCATCTCATGTCCTCTCGTTCCATCCCGCCTGCACATTGTTGCATCGATTCTGCATCGAATGGGGTACCCTGGGGAAGTCATCGAGGAAGGAAGAGGCCCGCATGGGCACACACCCGATCGCCGAGAGCCCGCTACCCGGACGTATGCAGACGATGCCGCGCCTCGGAGCGGATCCATCCCGTCGCCGCGGCACGTCGAGTTGTCGGCGGCGGGGCCACGCCGCGGCGCCGGTGGGGGTGAGCCCGCTGCGCCCCTCCGAGACGTGACCGCGCACGTCGAGCCCGGCTCGGTCCCGGTAGCACCGGGATATCCGACTTTCCTTGTATGACCCACTGTTTCACGATTCGAGGAGTACCTGTGAGCGTCGCCGCATCCGATCGATCATCGGGTCCCGAACTCGATCTCACCCGCACCCCGAAGGGGTCCGACGCACTGGTCGACCGGTGGCGAACCGCCGTGCGGACGCGGGTGGTGTCGGAGCTGGAGACATTCCTCGACCACAACGGCGTCGACCCGATCTGCGGTATCGCCGTCGACGACATCGCCCGTCACTATCTGAGCGGAGGCAAATGCCTGCGCTCGTCGTTCATGTATCTGGGGTGGCTGTGCGGGGCCGCGCCGAGCGCCGCCGCCGTGCGGGCCGCTGCGGCGCTGGAGCTGGTGCACGCCTTCGCGCTGATCCAGGACGATGTCATGGACCAAGCCGACCTACGTCGCGGCCGCCCCGCCGCCCACCGACGGTTCGCCGAGCGTCATCGCGACCACGCCCTTCCCGGTTCGGCATCGCGATTCGGCGAGTCGGCGGCGACGTTGCTCGGTGACATCTGCCTGGTGTGGTCGGAGAAGATGTTGCGCGACAGTGGCATCGACCAACAGGCGCTCGACCGGTTGTGGCCACGCTACGACAGCATGCGCATCGAATTGGCGCTCGGGCAATTCGCCGATCTGCTCAACGATGCCCGCTCGGAGCCGACCTTGAGCTCGGTGCTCGCCATCGCGCGGGCCAAGTCGGGCAACTACACGGTGCGACGGCCCGTGGAGATGGGCGCCGCCATGGCCGGTTGCGACGATCGCACACTGGCCGCCCTGGGACGTTACGGCGACGCCGTCGGTGAGGCATTCCAGCTACGCGACGATCTGCTGGGGGTTTTCGGCACCGCCGAGATCACCGGTAAACCCTGCGACACCGACCTCGGACAGCGCAAAGCCACCACCGTGGTCGTCGCCGCCGCGCAACTTGCCGACCCCCGCGCTCGGCGCGAATTGACCGAGCTGCTGGCCGCGCCGTCCGCCGACCCGACCACACTCGCCCGGCTCCGCACACTCATCGCCGACACCGGCGCACCCGAGTGCATCGAGTCGATGATCACCAACCGGATAGCCGAGGCACGCCGCGTTCTGGACACCACCTCGCTTCCCGACACACAGCGTCACCTGCTCTACGGCATGGCGCTGATCTGCACCGCCCGTCACAGCTGAGTGAGAGGAGTCCCGCATGCGCACGGTTATCGGTCGTACCGACCACGTGGTCGTGGTGGGAGCCGGATTGGCCGGACTGTCCACCGCCCTGCACCTGGCCGGCCGAGGCAGGGCCGTCACGATCGTGGAACGGGAGCGGCTGCCCGGCGGACGCGCGGGGCGGGCCGATATCGACGGCTATCACCTCGATACCGGCCCGACCGTCTTGACGATGCCGGAGGTGATCGACGACGTGTTCGCCGCGGTCGGCGAACACACGCGTGATCGCCTGGTACTGCACCCCGTCAGTCCGGCCTACCGGGCCCATTTCGCCGACGGCCGGCAACTCGAGGTACACAGTGACCGCTACCGAATGGCCGAGGCGATCACCGACTTCGCCGGTCCCGATCAAGCGGCCGGCTACCTCCGGTTGCGGCAGTGGCTTCAGCGCCTTTATCGCGCCGAGTTCGACAGCTTCATCTCCGCCAATATCGATTCCCCGATGTCGCTGTCGCCGGTGTCGTTGGCCCGGCTTGCCGCACTGGGCGGATTTCGGCGCTGGGACCGCGCGATCGCCAATCACATCAGCGATCCGGACCTGCGCCGCGTGTTCACCTTCCAATCGCTGTACGCCGGGGTCGCACCTACCCGAGCGCTGGCGGCCTACGCGGTGATCGCCTACATGGATACCGTGGCCGGTGTCTATTTTCCCGAGGGCGGAATGCGTGCTCTACCCGAGGCATTGGCCGCCGCGGCGCGGACCGCCGGAGTGCGCGTGCACTACGGCAGGACTGTCACCTCCCTCGACCGCAGCGGATCTCGCATCCGCGCGGTCATCACCGACACGGGTGAGCGCATACCCTGCGATGCCCTGGTACTCACCACGGAACTCGCCGATTCCTACCGGCTTCTGACGCACCGGTCACATCGACCGATACGGCCGGCCGTCGCGCCCTCCGCGGTGATCCTGCACATCGGCTGCGCCGCCACCCCCGAACTGGCCCACCACTCTTTGCTGTTCGGCCATGCGTGGAAGGAGTCCTTCCGCGACATCATCACCCACGGTCGGGTCATGGACGATCCCTCTCTGCTGGTCACCCGACCGACTGCTTCCGATCCCACGCTGGCGCCTCCCGGTCGAGACCTCATCTACATTCTCGTGCCGGTACCCAACCTCGTTCGGGGGCCGATCAATTGGGATCGGTTCGCGCCCACCTACGCCCACGAGATCCTGTCGACGGTTCGAGACCGCCTGCCGATGCCGATCTCCGACGCGCAACTGCTGCATTCGACGACACCCGCGGACTGGGCGCGTCAGGGCCTGGCGGACGGAAGTCCGTTCGCGCTCGCCCACACCCTGTCCCAAACCGGGCCCTTCCGGCCCGCCAACATGATTCGCGGTCTCGACAATGTCGTCCTGGCCGGTGGATCGACCATACCGGGCGTCGGAATTCCTCCGGTTCTGATTTCCGGCCGCTTGGCGGCGGACCGCATCACCGGTCTGCCGTCACGCCCGCGGTCACCCGCTCGCCTCATCGAGGTCACCGCCGCCCGACGTCCACTCGCCCGCTGACCGGGGAAGCCCATGTATCCCATCACCTTGTCCCGCACCGATGCCCACGATCCAGCCCTGCGTCACTCCTACCGAGCCTGCCGTGAACTCAATGCCCGGCACGGTCGCACCTTCTTCCTCGCGACCGGGCTCCTCACCCCCGTGCAGCGACCCGCGATTCACGCTCTCTACGGCTTCGCCCGCCGCGCCGACGATATCTGCGACGATATCGACCCGACCCGCACCACGGCCGATCGGACAGCGCAGCTGAACCGGCTCGCCGAACAGTTCCGCACAGCGGACACCAGCAGTGAGCCGGTCATGCCCGCGGTGTTGCACACCGTGGCCACCTACGAGATCCCCGACTCCCTGTTCGAGGCATTCCTGACCTCGATGCGCATGGACCTGTCGATCACCGACTATCCCGATCGCCGCGCACTCGACCGTTACGTATACGGCTCAGCGGAAGTCATCGGGCTGCAAGTGCTTCCGGTGCTGGGCACCGTCGCATCGCTGGAGGAAGCCGCGCCGTACGCGGCCGCGCTCGGAAAAGCGTTCCAGCTGACCAACTTTCTCCGCGACGTGAACGAAGATCTGGCCCGAGATCGGGTGTATCTGCCGGCCGATGAACTGGCCGCCGACGACGTGGATCGCGACTTGCTGCAGTGGTGCCAGGCCCACCGCCGCACCGACGCTCGGGTCCGGCGCGCTCTCACCGCCCAGCACGCACTCACCCGCGAGATCTACGCCTTCGCCCGGGCCGGCATCGCCCTGTTGCCACCGCACTCACGGCCGTGCGTCCATGCCGCCCTCACCCTCTACTCCGAGATTCTCGACCGCATCGAAGACCTCGACTTCGACATCTTCGCCCACCGCGCCCGCGTCGGCGTTCCACGCCGCGCGGTCGTCGGATTGCGCGGCCTGACCCGCGCGTACTGGTCACGCCTGACCCGCACCGACAACGGCGGTGACCAGCTGAGCTCGTCGCAGGAAGGAGCCAAGGATCTCGCGGCGGTGCCGAACAGTTCGCCGTAGGTCGCGCGGACCTCCGTTGCGCCTCACCTACCGGCCGACCACCCGAATGCCGTAAGTTAGCTATAAGTGGCAGATATCGGCGAAGGAGCCGGTAATGACCGGTGGACCAGCGGTGGTGAGACTGCCGCGATACGCGGCTATGCTGGCGGCCCCAGGGCGGCTGCCCAGCACTGATACCGGCTGGGCCTATGAACTGAAGTACGACGGCATCCGCGCCGCGGCATATGTCACCGAGAGTTTGCGGCTGATCTCCCGCAACGGCAACGACATCACCGCGGCCTGGCCGGAGCTGACCGGCCTCGCCCCCGCGGACCCGCCCTATGTCGTCGACGGTGAGATCGTCGCGTTCGTCGACGGCCGGCCCTCGTTCGAGGCGCTACAACCACGTATGCACCAGCGCGATCCGCGCGCGATCGCCGCGCTGACGGAGACGACACCGGCGGTATTCGTCGTATTCGACCTCCTCCACATCGGCAGCCGGTCGCTGATCGACCTTCCCTACCTGCGCAGGCGCGAACTGCTCGAGCAGATCGGCCTCCGGGGCGCGCACTGGCGGCTCTCGCCCCGGCTGGCCGGGCGCGGTGCCGATCTGCTCGCCCAATCCCGGGAGCTCGGATTGGAGGGATTGGTGGCCAAACGTCTGGACGGCCGCTACCTGCCCGGGCAACGGAGTCCGCTGTGGACCAAAATCAAGAACGTCGCCACGGTCGATGTGATCGTGGTGGGCTGGCGCCGCGGCAGCGGCAACCGCGGCGGCTGGATCGGATCACTGCTGGTCGCGATTCCCGACGGCAGCGGGAATCTGGTGTGGGCCGGCAACGTCGGAACCGGGTTCACCCGCCGGGCATTGGCCGACCTGTACGCGAGACTGTCTGTACTGCAACGAGATACACCGCCCGTCGTCAACGCGGTCACAGACGCGGACCTGTTCTGGGTCGACCCGGTGCTGGTCGGCGAAGTGGCGTTCACCGAATGGACCCGCGACGGGATTCTGCGCCACCCGGTGTGGCGCGGACTGCGGGACATGCATCCGTCCCAGGTCGCTCCACGCCCATCGTGAGCACGACCCCGGCTTTCGACGAATCGCTGCCACCAGCTCGGGTGCTCATCGAAGACCTCGTCGATCCGGCACGTCGCGCGGGCGGGGTCGTGGCCCGATCTGATCGAGCAGGGCGTTGATCTCGTCGCCGAAGCCATTGCCCACCGGCTTCGGGGTCTTGTTCGGAAACCGGCGCGTGACATGCTCTTCGGCGGCCGATCCCGGCAGCACGTAGACGGATTCGGACTTGTTCTGCAACGGGCGCACGACCTCGTCGAGGTGTCCTCTGCGGTCGTCGAGGAAGGCGCCGATCACATCCTCGCCCGCTGGGCACACGGCCATGCAGTATCCCGCCTTGTAGTTCGGTTTGAAGGACAGGCTCTGCCACATCGAAAAGGATTCGCCGGTGCTCACCCGCGCGCGATAGTCCTCGCGGTCTGCGCTGTCGGCGATGGTTTCGGCCCAATCGGTGAAGCCGCCCATGAACTCTCGATAGTTGTGGGTGTAGCAGGCCTGGAAATCGAAACCACCGCCATCGGTGATAGCGCCGACCGGGCACGCCGAGACGCACAGCTTGCATTCGAGACAGGGATTGAACTCCAGCGAAGCGCTCGGCTCGTCGATCTCGGCATCGGTGACCACGGTGCCGAGCAGAATGAAATTGCCGAACTTCGGGTGGATGACGTTGCGGTGAATTCCCATGACGCCCAGGCCGGCAGCCTGCGCCACCACCTTGTGCGCGATCACCCAGACCCGCCCCGGAAACCGATCGACCTCCATCGGATATCCCGGTGCGGGATACACGGCGCGATAGCCGGCATCCTGAAGCGCTCTGGTGATACGACGCGAGACCTCGTTGGTGTCGTCATCGGCGTGGTTGAACTCGGTATTGGCGAGACTGCGCATGGGACTGCGCAGATTGTCGCGATTCATCCGAACACAGAACGCCACGAACGTGCGCGCCGAGGGCAGGATTGCCCGCGCATGCTCGAGTTCCGCTGCCACCCGTGAATCGTCGACGGCGACGAAGCCCACATCGTCCGCCCCGGCAGCGAGGCAGATGTCGCGCAGCCGGGCAGCGGTCACCACCGGATCCGGTCTCCTTCGCGCCTTCTCGGCCATCCGCTTCACGGTCGGATGCTGCGCCGAACGCTTCGACCCCGTTGGCTCCTGGTCCATTACCGACATCGGGCCCTCCCATCTCTGCGAGACCGCGACGGCCTCGAAGAGATAGACACCGCGGACCACCGAAACTCATCGGACAGCTCGGTGCGCGGCAGCGCTCAGTGGGCCAACCCCGCATCCTTGCTCCCGTAGGCCTTGCGCAGTTCCGGCTTGACGACCTTGCCGCTGGCATTGCGCGGCAGTTCCTCGACGATCACGAGATCCTTCGGATGCTTGAAGCGAGCGAGATTGTCGTCGAGATGGGACTCGAGTTCGGCGAGTGTCAACCCGTCGACACCGTCGACGAGTACGACGACGGCCACCGGCACCTCGCCCCACTTCTCGTGCGCCCGACCGATGACCGCGGCCTCGGCGATCGCGGGATGCCCGTACAAGACGTTCTCGACTTCGGCGCAATAGATGTTCTCGCCGCCGGAGATGATCATGTCCTTGGCCCGGTCGACGACGTAGAGAAATCCTTCCTCGTCCTGGCGGACCAGGTCACCGGAGTGGAACCACCCCCCGCGGAACGCCTCCGCGGTGCCCTCCGGATTCTGCCAGTAGCCCTTCATCAAATTCGGTCCGCGGTAGACGATTTCGCCGACCTCACCCGGTTTGACGTCGTTCATCATCGGGTCGACGATGCGAGCGGTGACCGCCGGCACCACCTTGCCGATGGAGCCGATCTTGCGCAATGCGTCCTTGCCCTCGAGCACACAGGTGACCGGAGACATCTCGGTCTGGCCGAACGCGGTCATGTTGAGCGCCCGCGGGAAGGTCTCGTTCATCGCCGTGAGCACGGTATCGGAGGCCGGGGCCGCGCCCCAGCTGATGGTGCGCAGCGCGAGTGCACGCGGCCTGGCCTGTTGCGCCGCGCAGATGGCCTGCCATTGGGCGGGCACCATGAACACCGAGGTCGTGCCCTCGCGTTCCATGATGTCGAGCATGGCGTCGGCGTCGAACGCGCCGAGTGGATGAATCACCGCCCGTACGCCCCGGTAGAAGACCGGTGCGAACGCCGCCAGACCGGCGATGTGGAAGAGGGGCGGTACGACCGAGGCGACATCGTCGTCCGTGCCGCCGTCGCTCGCGTTGATCGTGGTCACCGCCTGCGCCTGCAGATTAGTGTGAGTGAGCATGGCGCCCTTGGGTTTTCCGGTGGTGCCCGAGGTGTACATGATGACCGCGACGGTGTCCTCGGGAACATCGATCTCGGGCGGATCGGCCGACTCCTCGGCGAGCAACGCCTCGTAATCGAGATGGGCCGGATCGTCACCGCCGTCGACCACGATGATCGTATCGATCGCGCCGGTGGCCACGCTCACAGCATCCATCAGCGGCGCGAGCGGTTTCTCGGTCACGATGAGCCGGGCGCCGCTGTCGGTCGCCAGGAACGACACCTCGGCCGGGCTCATCCGGATATTGACCGGCACCGGAATCGCGCCGATCAGATTGGCTCCCAATACGGCCTCGATGTACTCGGTGCGATTGAGCAGCGCCATCAGGACGCGGTCGCCGAACCGGACTCCGCGCCGATGCAGGGCGGCGGCGAACGCGCGGGAGCGTTCGTCGAGCGCGCGCCACGACGTCGATCGGTCGAGGTAGGTGATTGCGGTCCGGTCCGGCGTCATGAACGAATGCCGCTGCACCTGGTTGTTCCAGTGGTTACGTCGCGAGCGCATCGGCTCGGTGATCGATTCGTTCGTCGACTCGGTGGTGGCGGTCATGCTCGCTCCCGTCGTACGCGCGACCCGGTCACTCTGAGCCGCTGCGGACTATGTGCTCTCGGTCACACAGTAGCGAGACGAGATCGCCGACCGGCGCCGATCGAACGATTCGCCGACGACGTCCCGGCCGCCATGTCGTGATGCCTCGAAGCGGTCGCGCCCCGGGCGACGGGAACCTCCGGGGCGCAATCCGGATATCGGCTCGGCGGGTCGGACCGCCGAGACAGGATCATTTCGGGATTCGGTCCGGGTGTTGCTGGTAGTAGTCGACGATCGTCCGCGCGATCTCGACAAGCGACCGATCCGGGGACGGGAGCCGTTCGTGGACAACCTTTTCGATGTGCGCGAGATCCTCGGCCGACAACGCTGGTTTCCTCTCACCCATGACTAACGCCCCGCACTACCGGTGGACAGCCTCCGGCCGGGATGCGGTCTCTCGCCGTGCGTGTAGTGCCGCTGGTCGTGGGTGAGGTCGCAGCGCTCGTGGCCGCGGACGACGTCGGTGTCGTGGGCGTCGGCCGGTGGGGCGCCCAGCAGCGGGATGGTGGCGACGCCGGCGAGGATGATCGCGGTGGCGGTGAGCCGTTCGAGACTCATGCTGTTCGGTTGTTCCCCTCATCGGATTGGACAGGTCATCCAGGTATCCCTGCGGTATTCGGTTGGGTTACAGCGTTTTTCAGATTAGGGGGAGGGAACGGGCGAACAGTCCGGATACCACCGCGAATACCGGCTCGACGCCGGTGGTCGCCCCAGTCGTTCAGGGGCTGTGACTCGATTCGCGCCGGCCGGTGGCCAGGAGATAGACACTGATCACCAGCACCCACGAGGGAAAGACGAGGGTCACCCAGAGGCTGTGGCTGACCACTATCAACAGAACCAGGGCGAGCAGGTAGGTGACGAGCACCAGCAGGCGGGGCACCAGCGCGGTGCGGAACCAGATCGTGGCCAGCGAGATCATGAAGACCGCGGCCATGCGCACACCGTAGACGTTGCTGATGTGCAACATGAACTCACGACCGAAGGAGATCACCTCGTCATGCGGACTGTGCGAATGCCGGGAGAGCGCGAGTGTGGCGCCGGCGGTCGCCGTCGCGACGAACACCATCGCCAGGAACAGCACTCCGCTGCCGAGTACCACCGTCGAGAAGAACCGGTCCTCGAGGTGCCCGAGCCGGTCGCGCACCACGCCCAGGAACCACAGGAACGCGATACCGGCGAACGGCATCATGAGGACCGCGATGGTGATCCTCGCATCGTTGCGCGTCGCCCAGGGCGTGAACGGATCGCTGGGCAGTGTCAGTCGCATCAACACCAGGCTGGTCGCGAACAGCACGGCGAAGACGATGCCGGCGACGGCCGCGGCACGCAGCGTCGTCAACTGGCGGTACGGTCCGCTGTCCGGCGTATCGGTCATCGATCAATCGTGGACGCCTCACCGCGCGAAAGCGCTGGATTGCGGAATTCGGGGCCCTCGGGCAGGGACCCACTCTCCGGTCAGCGGGATCCGACGCGATGGTCGTCGCTACCGTCCACCGGGTGCACGGTGTGCAGGATCCAATCGCCCTTGGCATCGGATTTGGCGTGGTAGAGGGTCGTATCGGCGGCATCGAGCAGCCATTCCGGATCGGTGCCGGCGATCGGGGTGACCACGGCGCCGATGCTCGCCGAGATATGCAACCGATGACCGCCGACGATGATCGGCTCCGACAGGGCACCGCGCAGCCGATCGGCGACGGCGGTGACCCGCTCGTTGTCCGCCGGAGGAAACACCATGACCACGAACTCGTCGCCGCCGATACGCGTGACCAGACACCCCTGCCCGTCCAGGCTGTCGTGCAGCCGCCGGCCGACCGTCGCCAGGACCTGATCACCGGTTCCGTGCCCGTAGCGGTCGTTGACCTCCTTGAAATGGTCGAGGTCGGTGAAGCACAGTCCCATCCGATCGCAATCGCCGGCCGCCGCGATGACCTGGCTGAGCTGTTCGAGCAGATGCCGGCGGTTGGGCAGGCCGGTGAGCGCGTCGTGGCGGGCCTGGTAGTGCAGCTGCTCCTGGAGTTGATGGCGCTCGGTCACATCCTCACCGATCGCCAGCAGATAGTCCGGCTCGTCACCGGCCCCCTTGACGTAGGTGATGGCGAAGGCGGCCCAGCCGACGCTCCCGTCCGCGCGCAGCAATCGCCGCTCGATCCGCGCGGTGCCCTCCTTGGCCGGGACGAGCTTGTCGTAGACCATCCGTCGGATCTCGTTCTGATCGTCCGGATGCGCGAAGTCGTAGACCGAGATCCCGTACAACGCCTCCTGTGGCACACCGATCATCGCCGCCAGATGTGGATTGGCCTCCAGCAGGGCGCCGTCGGTATCACCGACCGCGATGGCGATGGACGCGTGGTCGAACACGATCCGGAAACGCTTGTCGTACTCCGACTGGGCCGCGCGTTCGGCCACCGAGGCGTCATGGTGCCCCTGGCCGAGGGCGGCGAGTACCGCCGCCAGCCGCGGACCGGATTCGGGATGGTCGCAGTAATCGATCAGCCCGTACAGCACCGGCGCCGAGACGACGGGTACCCCGGGGTCGGTCAGCCGCGCGTGCGCCAAGGCGGCGCCCACTCGCGAGCCGACAGCGGGATCGAAGGTCGCGGCGTTCAGTCCGGCCAGAAGATCGCGCAGCAACTCACGGAGCAGCGATATTTCTACATCAGTGTAGGGACTGGAATCCGCGAGCGAGGCCAAAGCGCGTCGCCACTGCTGGGCGAACGCGGTGTACTCCAGGTCGTCCACTACAACTCCCCTGCCCGGTTCGGGAGCCCGTCGAGGTCGGGCGTCCGGTAGTGCCTCCTCCGGCTGGTACCGCTCTGTACGCAACGCTAAACGTCGCTGCTGCAAAAGTACTGCACGCCGGAATCCTCACGACAGGGAACACCTCTAGGCGTCGTGATCTTCCATGAAGATCGACCTACCTTTGTACCGGGCGGTCG
Source organism: Nocardia spumae (assembly GCF_020733635.1). Lineage (NCBI taxonomy): Bacteria > Bacillati > Actinomycetota > Actinomycetes > Mycobacteriales > Nocardiaceae > Nocardia > Nocardia spumae. The sequence continues at coordinate 4,403,506 of NZ_JAJFZL010000001.1, forward strand.
TGCATTGCCACACCCAGCTCGCCTGCACACACTGGTCCAGATCCTCGAGATAGTCGGCGATCGTGTCGGTGAGCTCGCCGTTTCCGCTGCTCACACAGTGCCGCAGCACTCGCGCCCGCAACCTGCGGAAGTGGGTCAGCCGGTCGCGTACGACGGTAGCGGCGGCGGCCACGGCATCGGTCAGCGTCGCGCCGGGTGTGTTGAGCAGCAGTATCGGAACAAGATTGAAATCGGAACGATCGACGATGCACTCCTTCTCGAAGGAGAAGACGTCGTTCATCAAGGCCCCGATCTCGGCGGTCAACCGGATGAGGACACGCACCTCGTCATCGAGCCCGGCGTCGCGGATCCGCTCCCACGGCAGGACCACCCCGCGCGCGAAATCGCAGAGCGCGATCGCGGGGTACATACCGGAGATCTGATTGCGGAGTTCGATGTACTCGCCGACGCCGAGCAGATCGCGGCGCGCACTGGCGTTCTGATCGCGGATGGCCGGCTGCAGATGGGCGACGGTCAATTCCCGGAAGCGTCGTAACCAGACCGGATCGGACTGTTCGGCGATGATCGACAGAAATTCCGTGGCCGCGGCTTCGATGGGGGCGGATCCTGGCGGAGCGGAATGCGGCGGAGTGTGGTCCGCCTCGAATAATCGGCACAGCCGGTCGACCTCGTGCAGCGCTCGCGCCTGCTGCGCGGGCGACAGATGGCCGAACTTCTCGCGGCCCACGGTGTCGTTGAGCCAGAACAGGATCGCGTTGTAGATCCCGATGGTCGTCATCCGCTCGGCGGTCGTGGCCCTCGGGTGCAGATAGGGCGTCATGCTGTTGTACTGCGCGCCACCGTTCTCCAGCCAGATGTCGTGGCCGCGGCAGAAGTCCTCGACCGCCGCGCAGGCCTGCTCGCCGAAGCGGTTCGGCGTGAAGTCACCGCAGTACTCGGCGATATCACAGTCCGCGGTGCTGAACAGTCTGCGCAACGACCAGCGCTGCCCCTGGTCGAGTAGCGCCCGATATTGCTCGTACATCTCGGTGAGTTCGGCTTGGACCTGCGGCGTGTATTTCTGTGCCACAACAACTCTCCCGATCTGCGAACGCAAGCGCAAGCCGCCCAACGGCGGCCAGCTACCTCACAGCCAATGGTAGACGAGATTCTCGGGGATGGCCTGCGCGACACAATAATCCGTCGCCGGTCTTCCGCCGGCAGCCACGCCGTGAGCTCCTCTCGGGTCCGGGGACTGTCGGAGTGCGGAGGGCAGCCGTCGACGAGCCGGCCCGCGCGCCCTGGCCCTCCGCACCCACGGATCGGCGCCGAACCGAGCACCGAAAGCACAGGGCCGCAATATATTTCGATAGGCCGGCCGCCGTCCGTCACGGTCGGCTGTCGCGGTGTCACCGCGAGCGATTCACGGGCGGGCGCCCTTTCCGCTCGCCGCGGTATGCCGACCTCGCCGGAGGCGCCGGCCGCGCGGTGCGCCCAGGACAGCGGCCCCGGCACCCAGCACTTGTTGCCGCACGATAGCTCCGGCGCATGCCGCGCGATAGCTCCATGCGTGTGCCGCGCGACCGGCCGTCATCGCGAGCCGGCACTCGCGACGACGGATTCGACAGCTCCCCCGCACCGCTATCAGATTCGCCGGGCCGGATTCGTCCGGAGCCTGAGCCGTCTGCCCGCGGCCCATATTCGCCCATCGGGCCGGAATGCCCGGTCTAGACTGCTCCGGATCAGCCGGAGAGATTTCCTGGAGTTCTCGCATTCGTGCGAGCGGCGGTGAGGCAACGCGGTCGGGACCAAGGGTGAGTCGATGAATGACAGCAACACACTGCGGGCCTGGTGGAACGATCCGGTCGACTACCGCTGGCTGGTGCACACCCTGACCGCCAGATCGGCGCTGGGCCCGCTGAAGGTGCTGGTCGGCGTCGCGGGCGCCGTGATCGCGGTGATGGGCGCGGTGATCACGGGCTCACCGGTGGGACCGCCCGGACACCCGGGCATCGCCTCGACGGTCGGGGTGCTGTGCGGGACGCTGTGGGCCGTGCGCTGGTGGTTGCTGCGCTGGCCGGGCAGGGTCGAATCGCTGGTGCTGATCGGTTGCGCCGATGTGCTGTTCATCCTGGAGTTTCTTCAGGTGCCGGATCGGTTGTTCGCGGCGATGGGAACGGTACTGCTCGTGGTGACCGGCAGTTACCTGGGCTTTTTTCACAGTGCGCGCGCTTTGGCGGCGCATTCGGCATGGTCGCTGCTGTCGGTGATCGTGTTCTCGGTGCGCATCGTGACCGGGGGCGGCGATATCCGGCTGGCCCTCGCGGTCGCCTTGCTGTTGTTCGTCTCGGTGGTCAGCGCGTTACCCGCGTTGCAGATCCTGTATTGGCTGCTGCGCACCGAATCGCTGTCGGATCCGCTGACCGGACTGCTCAACCGGCGCGGCCTCGAGATCCGCCTGCCGCGCCTGGTCGACCGGTACCCCGCGTTCGCCGTGATGACTCTCGATCTCGACCGGTTCAAAAACGTCAACGACACCTGGGGGCACCGCGTCGGTGACACCGTGCTGGTCCGAACCGCCCGGCGACTGCACGCAGCCGCGGGCGAGAGCGCGGTCGTGGCGCGCACGGGCGGAGAGGAGTTCGTGGTGGCCGCGCCGATCGCCGCCGCCGCGCACACCGAGGCCGAACGCATGCGCCGCGCGGTCGCCGAACCTCCGGAGACCGCGGTCGAGGTCACCGCGAGCGTCGGCGTCGCCGTCTACGACGCGACCATCTGTCCTCGCTGTCCCCGCCCGACACCGGACCGCCTGCTGCAGTCCGCCGACGCCGCCATGTACCGGGCCAAACAATCCGGCGGAAATCTGGTGGTGGTCGAACACCTCACCCCACCGCCGGACCACCACCACCCCGCGACCGGATAACGCACGCCCGGCGTGGCGGTATCACCACGGGCAGGACCACCGACACCCGAGCGCCACCGGGTGTCGGTGGGTCTCGGTAGCGTCTGGTGCTGTGGACACTGGGGAACGTATTCAACAGCTCGCGGATCGGATCGTGGTGCTGCGCGATGCCTACTATCAGGGCTCGCCGCTGGTCGCCGACGCCGAGTTCGATGCGATCGAGGACGAGCTGCGCGGCCTGATCGAGGCGCATCCGGAACTCACGCCGGACCCGAATCCGCTCGAGCAGGTCGGCGCGCCCGCGGTGTTACACGCCCCGATCCGGCACTCGCGTCCGATGCTGTCGCTCGAGAAGGCGACCAAACCCGAACAGGTCGCGGCGTTCTTCGATCGCTTCCCCGGCCAGCCGGTGGTGGTGATGCCGAAGCTCGACGGGCTGTCGCTGGCGCTGGTCTACGAGGACGGGCAACTGGTGCGAGCGGTCACCCGAGGCGACGGCACCACCGGTGACGATGTGACGATGCTGGTCCGCGCCCTGGTCGACGGCGTTCCCGAACGGATCGATGTGCCGGGACGGGTGGAGGTCCGCGGCGAGGCGGTGATGCTGCGGTCGACCTTCGTCGCCTACAACGCCGCGCATCCGGACAAGCCGCTGATCAATCCGCGCAACGCGGCGGCGGGCACGCTGCGCGCGAAGGATCCCGCCACTGTCGCCGAACGACGCTTGCGGTTCTTCGGCTTCGACCTCGACACCGATTCCGGCGGCGCCGCGGTCGATCTGGAGGAAGGTTTGCGGGCGCTGGGGGTCGCGGGTGCGCAGATGCGGCTCTGCGCCGACGCCGGGCAGGCCCAAGCCGCGATCGGCGCGATCGAACAGGGCCGCAACGAGCTCGACTACGACATCGACGGCGCGGTGCTTCGCCTGGCCGACCGCGACGCCTACGCGGCCGCCGGAACTCGATCGAGCTCCCCGCGTGGCGCGCTGGCGTTCAAGTTCGCCGCCGAGGAGAAGACCACCCTGCTCGCCGACGTGGTCTGGGATGTCGGCAAGACCGGCAAGATCGTCCCGGTCGCGTGGCTGGAGCCGGTCTTCGTGGGCGGCACCACGGTCACGAAGGCGACGCTGGCGAATCAGGAGGTGATCCGGGCCCGCGATATCAAGATCGGGGACACGGTGTTGGTGCGGCGTGCGGGCGATGTGATCCCGTTCGTGGCGGGTGTGCTCGACGCGTCCGCGCGCACCGGCGAGGAACGCGAGATCGTCGCGCCCACCGCCTGCCCCTCGTGCGGGCATCCGGTCACCGAACAGGGCAACAGCCGGGAACTGTTCTGCACCAACGTCTCCTGCCCCGCGCAGACGGTGCGCCGGCTGATCCACTGGGCGTCGCGGGCGGCGGCCGACATCGAGGCCATCGGGCCGGTGTGGATCGAGCGGCTGGCCGAGGCGGGCATCCTCGAGCGCCCGTCGGACTTCTACACGCTCACCAAGGAGCGGCTGCTCGAATTCGACCGGGTCGGCGAGGTATCGGCCGCGCGCATGATCGATTCGATCGACACGAGTCGCGGTGTCGGCCTGCGCCGCGCGCTGATCGGCCTGGCGATCCCGATGGCCTCCGACGGCACCGCCGCCCGCCTGGCCCGGTCGGGCTTCGGATCACTGGAGGAGGTCGCCGACGCGGGTGAGGAACGGCTCGTGGCGGTCGAGGACATCGGCCCGAAGGTCGCCGCATCCCTGGTCGAGCACCTCACCCGGCTGCGCCCCGAACTCGAACGGCTGCGCGCCGCGGGCGTGAACCTGGACGTCCGGGAGGAGGACCTCCCGCCGGTCGTCGCGGCCGGCGCCCCGCTGGCCGGTAAGACGGTGGTGATCACCGGCGCGATCAGCGACCCGCGCTCCGGGGAGAAGGTCGCTCGCCCGACCTTTCAGCGCCTGTGCGAGAAGGCCGGTGCGACCGCCGCGTCGTCGGTGTCGGCGAACACCGACCTGCTCATCACCGGCGCCGGAGTCGGCGACAGCAAACTGACCAAGGCGGAGAAGCTCGGCGTCGAGGTCGTCGATCAGGGCGAGATCTGGGATCTGCTCATCGCCGCCAAGGTCGTCTAGCCCGCGGCGTGCTGCTGGTCGAGGGTCCGGTCTGCCTCGCTCACCGCCGCGACGGTGCGCTGCCGGCGACTCTCGACCACCAGCAGCAACGCCTGCAGCAGGAAGAACACGCCGCCACCGGTCGCGTAGACCGAAAGCACGTCCAGACTGGGATCCGCGCCGGTGGCTTGGACGATGTAGAACGCACCGACCAGGACGGACAGCCCGCCCGAGATCAAGGTCGGCCACTGCCGACCCGATGCCGCGCTCCGGCGGCGCAGGCCGACGACCAGTTGCGCCGCACCGGACACCACCGCCCAGCCGCCGAAGACACCCAGCACGGCGGGCACGCCACCGGTCACCCCGGCGATCCCGACCGCCACGGCGGCGAGGGCGCTGACGATTCCGTTGACGGCGGTGACGCGTCGTGCCGAAGGGTCGGCGGTCGCCGCGTGGTCGACGACGGACGACACCGCATCGATCAGCGGATAGCTCACGAGCAGGATCACCGCGATCGCGCCGAGCGTCTGGTGGGCGGAGGCGAACACCAGGGCCCAGATCACCGCCAGCACACCGCGAATGGCGAACAACCGGATGAGCGACGAGCGGCCGGACGCGGCAACCGAGGGCGTTCGACTGTTCATGGGAGTACTCCGTTCAATCGTTGTGACCGGCTCCCACTGTCGCGCTGGAACAACTCGCCCGGCATCCGTCGACCGACGTATATGTCGACGTACGTCATCGGCGGATTCAGCCGACCGCTGTACGGGGCTACCTCCCGGCCCCGGCCCGATCGTCGAGAAAATGGACGCCGGTGAGTTCTTCTGCCACGGCCCACAGCCGTGCGCCGTGTTCGGGGTCGCTGGCGCGGGCGGAGATCCGGACCGGCACAGGTGGGCCGATGAGTTCGAAACGTCCACCGGGACCGTAGAAGTCGCCACCGCGAACGGCCGGATCCAGCGCCGCCCGCAGGATCGGCTGCGCGCCACCGGCCGGGCTCTGGGTGAACCATCCGGTGAGAGCGGCCGGATCGGGGGCGGTAGACGAGCTGCACCAGCGTCCAGGCTTGCGCGGCGACTGCGGTGGGTGATGCTGCTGACGGTCACGACCCGGGCGGCCGGCGCGGCGGTCAGTGCCTGGATCAGGTGGCCCGTCAGCGCGAAATGGCCGAGAAAGTTGGTCCCGAAATCGATGTCGAATCCGTCGACGGTGCGGCCGGGCGCACTGGCCATCACACCGGCGTTGTTGATCAGCAGGTCGAGACCGGCCATCGCTCGCGCACCCGCGCCGCGCACCCGGTGACCGAGCTCAGATCGACGGTGTCGATCCGCACGGTGTGCACGTCGGCGGCCGGTGCGGTGGTCAGGATGTCGGCTCGTGCGGTCTCGGCCCGGGCCGGCGTGCGGCAGGCCAGCACCACGGTGGCACCCGCACGGGCGAGGGCCCGCGCGGTTTCGAGTCCGATGCCGGTATCGGCGCCGGTGATCACAGCGACCCGGCCGGTCTGATCGCCCGCGTCGGACATCGTCCAGCGCGGCCCGATCGTACTGTCGTTGATCATCTTCCGGGCTACTCCGAGACCTCGGGCTCCGGCCACGGCGGGCTGCTCCCGGGCGCGCCGGTCGATCTCCAGCCGGCTCGGCCGCAACGACTCCCTCTCGGCACGATCGAACTATTGCACCTGTTCCTCTCTCACCCGCTCGCGCCACGCCGCGCGCGGCAATCCTCAGGCGCCCAGGTCTATTCGTCGATGAGCAGGCGCGCGATCCGGGTCAGTCGCACCGCCATCTCGGAGTAGGTCGAATAGCCCATGCCCGCCTGGACCATCGCACCGCTGACCGCGATGTCGAGCGCCTCCAGCACCGGGCCCGGGCACTGCGGCCCCACCGCCGCGCGCAATCGGTCGTTGATCGCCGCGCCGATGCGGGTACGCAACTGCGCCACATCGGGATCGCGGCTCAGGACCGCGGCCGAGGCCGCGGTGCTCAGTTCGGGTTCGGTCGCCATCAGTTCACCCATCTCGGTGAACACTTCCGCCAGGCGCCGCAACGCGCTGTCACCGGAAACCGGTGTCGCACACCATTGCCGGATTCGGTGCCAGTACGCCTCGGTCACCAGATGCTGTTTGGCCGAGAAGTATCCGTACGCCGTCGCGTGGGTGACCCCGGCCCGCCGGTGCGGCGATACGGCTGTGCGACAAGGAGTCCGGTGCGTCGACGAGCGGACCGGCCACGGATACGGCCGCGAGAGTCGGCGTGTTACGCGAGGCAGGTGCCGCCGGCGAAGCACCGGCGCGGGTGAGGAGCGTGCCGACCGGCGGGCATCCCCGTCGACCACTCCCCGCCCGCACCTGGCGAGGCGGTCAGGGAATGACGACCGGACCGGCCACGGGTGCCGGGTCGTCGGCCCAGCGATGGCCGGACTCGCGCGGTGTCACCTTCTCGTCGGTCCACGCGGTGAGCAGCTGCGCGACCTTGCTGTGCATGATGGTGCGCAGCCGGTCGAACGAGTTCTCCGGCACGTCGTCGACCTGGCCCAGCAGCAGCCACCAGGCCCAGGCCACCGCACCGGCGTTCGCGACGAAGTCCGGAACCACCGGGACGCCGCGCGCGGCGAGCATGGCCTCCGCCTCCGGCGTGGTCGCGGCGTTCGCGGCCTCGACGATGATGCGGGCCCGGACATCGAAGGAGTTGTCCGGCGTGATGGCGTAGGAGATCGCCGCCGGCACGAGGATGTCGACGTCGGCGGACAGGATCGCGGTGCGGGGCAGCTGATCGATTCCCTGGGGCAGACGTGCGCGGTCGATCTCGCCGAAGCCGTCACGCAGGTCCAGCAGCGCGGGGATGTCCAGCCCATCGGCGCAGTACAGCGTGCCGGCGGCATCCGCCACAGTGGTGACCTTCATTCCGGCCTCGTGCAGGTAGTAGGCCGCGGACCCACCCATCGTGCCGACGCCCTGGATCGCGACGGTCGTCTCGGCGGGTCCCTGCCCCCACGAGACCGCGGCGGCCAGGCAGGCGTGTGCGACCCCGTAGCCGCCGATCACATCGCCCAGCAGGAAGCCGCCGTCGACTGCCGCGTTCAGCCCCTTCCGGACCCGTTCGAGGGTGGCGGACGGGTCGACGGCGCGACTGATGGCGGCGTGATAGCTCTGCCCCAGGCCGAGCTTCTCGAAGACCTCGTCGATCAGATGTTGCGGAACGCCGAGATCCTCCGCCGTCACCCAGTGCGCGTCGATCCACGGGCGCATGGCTTCGCAGAAGCGTTCCAGCACGCCCAGCGCGCGCGGATCCTTGGGGTCGAAGTCGATCCCGCCCTTGGCGCCCCCGACGGGGAGGTCGAAAGTGGCGGTCTTGTTGGCCATTCCGCGTGCCAGATCCTCGACCTCGCCCACGGTGCAGCCCGCCCGCATCCGGGTGCCACCGGTGGCCAGGCCGGCGCGCAGGGTGTGCACGACGAGGTAGCCGACCGCACCGGTCGGCGAATCCGTCCACTGCAGGCGCATATACGGTTCGGAACGGCCGATGGCGGGTGCGGGCGCGACCGGGACGGTCGGAATTGTTTGGGCGGTCACCTGCGGGGTATTCCCTGTCTGCGGGTTGCCCTCGACTGGGTTCTGCATCGTCGTCACGGCGAATTACCTCCTCGTCGGGCTCAGTGCCGGTAACCACCACCCATCGGGAGACGCTGGCTGGCGTCACATCCCGTGCGGACTCCGTCGTCTCGCCGATGGCTCACATCCGGTGCCACCAGCGTGCGGCCGGACTACACCCCCCGTCTATTTACGGTTTGTTCACGGCTGTGTTCAGCGTTCCTGCACAGCGGGTTCGCGCGCCGCTCCGCCCGGCTCCCCCCGACTCCGGGAGTTGCCCCGCTCGTCGGCCCTTTAGGCTCGTTCGTATGGACCTGTCGCTGGCCCGACTGCGAATGCTGCGCGAGTTGCATCGGCGCGGCACGATCACCGCCGCCGCGACGGCGCTGCACTACACCGCCTCGGCGGTCTCCCAGCAGCTCGCCCAGCTGGAACGGGATGTCGGCAGCCGGCTGTTCGAGCGCCGCGGGCGCCGGGTGCAGCTCACCGATCTGGGCGTCCTGCTCGCCGAACACGCCGAGGAGATCCTCGACGCGGTCGAGCGCGCGACCCAGGCCCTCGAGGAGGCCGGCGAATCGGTATCGGCCAAGCTCACCGCCGGTGTATGGGCGTCGGTGGCCTCCGGTCTGCTGCCCGACGCGCTGAACACCCTCGCCCGCACCCATCCGAACATCCTGGTGCGAACCCGAGAGCTCGCTCCGGAAGCGACCGCCGCGGCGGTCCGCGACGGCGCATTGGATCTGTCGTTCGTACTCGACTACTCGAATTATCCGATGACCTGGGATGCCGGCCTGGAACGAGCGGTCATCGCGGTCGAGCGGATCTATGCCGCCGTCCCGGCCGGTGCGGTGCCCTCGGCCAGTGTGTCGCTGGCCGAACTGGTCGACCACCCGTGGATCCTCGCGCCGGCCCGGTCGCACTTCGGCCACGCCGCCCGGCTCGCCTTCCAATCGGCGGGGATGTCACCGCGGATCGACCACGAAGTAGAGGAGCAGCCCACGGCGATGGCCATGGCCGCGTCCGGTCTGGGTGTGACGCTGGTATCCGACCTGGGCCTGGCGCTGCGCCCGCCGGGCGTCGACATCCTCGCGCTCAGTGACGTGCTCACCCGGACCGTCTCGCTCGCCTACCGCACCACGACGGCGCGGCGGGCGGCGCTGCTGCTCGTCGTGGACGCGATCCGGACCGCCGCGGCGGCGAAGGGCCTGGGCGCCGACGCCGCACTACCCACCCCGACCGGGGTGCAGGCGGTGCCGCCGGCGCCGTGAACACGAACCCCCGCGAAAAGCACGAAACCCGCGCCGGGGCGCGGGTTTCGGTGGGAGTCAGCTCCTAGATGGCGCGGACGCTCTGGGCCTGCGGACCCTTCTGGCCCTGGGTGACCTCGAACTCGACACGCTGTCCCTCATCGAGGGACTTGAAGCCGGAGCCGGAAATCTCCGAGTAATGGACGAAAACGTCGGGGCCTCCCCCGTCCTGGGCGATGAATCCAAAGCCCTTTTCGCCGTTGAACCACTTCACACTGCCTTGCGACACTTTATCTTTTACTTCCTGTTGCGAGCCGAGCGATCATGTCAACAGCTCGTGCCCGGTACTCAGCATCTCATACCGTGGCGGACCTCCCCACACCGGCAGGTCGCGATTGCCCGGATATCGATGCGCGCAGGCTCGACTCACTGTGTGAACTCCGACCGGATCCGGCGGGCGCCGGTATGGAATCCGCAAAGATTCGCCCGGCCGAGCGGTCGCGTCCGTCAGGCCGTCCCGATGCCCACCGGGGCGGAGATCACCTCGCCCCCGGTGGGTATCGATGCGCGGGCGACGAACTCAGGCGAGTTGGGCTTCGGCGTGGGCGCGCACCGCCTTCTTGTCGATTTTGCCCAGCCCGGTCAAGGGCAGCTCGTCGACGATCAGCACATGTTTGGGCGCCTGCACCGAACCCTTGCGGCGCTTGACCTCCGCACCGATCTCCTCGATCACGGTCGCGACGGCGGCGGGGTCGTCCGAGGTGCCGGGCGTGAGGACCACGACGGCCGTGACCGCCTCGCCCCAGCGCGCATCCGCGACACCGACCACCGCGACACCGGATACCCGCGGATGCGCGCCGACGACGTCTTCGACCTCACGCGGGAACACGTTGAAGCCGCCGGTGACGATCATGTCCTTGCTGCGGCCGACGATATGCCAGAAGCCGTCCTCGTCCTCGCGGGCCAGATCGCCGGTATGCAGCCAGCCCTCGTGGAACGTCTCCGCGGTCACCTCCGGCAGATTGAGGTAGCCACCGGCCAGCAGCGGGCCGGATACACAGATCTCGCCGGCCTCACCACGCTCCACCGCGCGCCCGTCGGATCCGAGCAGTGCGGTGCGCAGTGCGACCGACGGCCGGCCACAGGAGGTCAGGCGGGCCTGATCGTGTTCACTCTTACCGAGGTAGCTGATGGCCATCGGCGCCTCGGACTGGCCGTAGTACTGGGCGAAGATCGGGCCGAAACGCTCGATCGCCTCGGTCAGGCGGGCGGGATCGATGGAGGAAGCCCCGTAGTAGACCGTCTCCAGCGACGACAGATCACGCTTGTCGATATCGGGGTGGTCGAGCAGTGCGTAGAGCATCGACGGCACCAGCATCGTCGCGCTGATGCGGTGTTCCTCGATGGCGCGCAACACGTCTCCGGCGTCGAAGCGGGGCAGCACCACGCATTGGCCGCCGAGCACGACGACGGGCAGGAAGAAGGCAGCGCCGGCATGTGACAGCGGGGTGCAGATCAAAAAGCGCGGGCGCTTGGGCCATTCCCATTCCGACAGCTGGATCTGGGTCATGGTGGCCATCGTGGCGGCGGTGCCGATCACGCCCTTGGGCTTTCCGGTGGTGCCGCCGGTGTAGCTGATCGAGATGACCGCGTCCGGTTCCAGATCCACCGCTTCGATCGGCCGCGGCTCGAATTGCGCCGCGGTGGCGATCAGGTCGATACCCACATCGGACAGTTCCGGCGGCACCGGGCCGAGGACGAGGACCTTGTTCAGCGCGGGCACTCGATCGACCAGTTCCCGGGCCCGCTGCACGAACGCCGGCTGCGGGTCGATGACCAGGCTCGTGATCGCGGCATCGTTGAGGACATGGACGTGATCGTCGAGCCCGCCCATCGGATGCAGCGCGGTACGCCGATGCCCGGCCACCTGTCCGGCGCCGAGGATGAACAGCACCTCCGGGCGGTTGAGCGCCAGGAGCGCACTGGGCGTGCCGGTGACGACGCCGTGCTCGGCGAAGGCGGACACGTAGCGGCTGATGGCATCGAGCACATCGGCGCCGGTGAGGATCGTGTCGCCGAGCGTCATGACCGGCTCGCGGCGGTGCCGCCGCAGCCCGGCGAGCAGAGCGTGGCCGTTGTGCAGCGGCAGCCGCAGGCGGGTCGCGGGATCCATTGTGGTTGGTGCAGTTTCGATCATTTCTCTCCGATCCTCGGCGAATCCGGTGTTGCTGTTGCGTTCACGACACCATGACCGCGGTATTGCCCTTCGCACTCGACGTGACGATGATGTCGCGGCCGATCGGGTCATCGACCGCGCCGAGACTCTCGGGCGCCATCGTCGCCAGGAACCGGCTGCCGTCGGCCTGCGATCGCCCGACGACCACTCCGGTGCGTGGCTCGAATGCGTGGCGCACGGTGTAGGTTTCGATCCGCGCCGGGCCGTCGGCCCGGCGACGCACCGTGACGGCGGGGGTGAGCGCGACCTCCTGCTGCAGTTGTGCGCTGCGATCGGCGGCCCAGTCCGCCGGCGCGGTCGAGTACACGCCGACGGAGTATTTGCTCATGATGCCGCCGTTGGCGCCGACCAGTCCGAAAGCGCCCGGATGTTCCCGCATCCGGCCGACGGTTTCGGCGATGGCGTGCATCGAGTAGTTGTTGCCGGGACCGCCGAAGAACGGCAGCCCGCCGGTGACGGTCAAACCACGGGGATCGGTGGTGGACAGGCCGATGCCGTCGCAGAAGTTGAACACCGCGACCGGGAAACAGCTGTACAGATCGAAGGTCGACACCTCGTCGAGCCCGATATTCGCCACCCGCAAGGCTTCTCGGGCCGCCGTCCACGCCGTCGGCGCGGTACCGAGGTCCGCGCGTTCGAGCAGTGACTGCTCTTCGAGATCCGCGTGGCCGCGAAGATAGACCATCCGTTCCGGCGGCACGCCGAGCTCGCGTGCCCGCGACACCGACATCACCAGCGCCGCCGCACCCATGTTGACCAGATCGCGCGCGACCATCAGCCGCGGAAACGGGTCGCAGATCATCCGATTGTCCGCACCGACCGTGGCCAGTTCGTCGGCGGTGCGCACGACCGGCGAGGCGGCCAGCGGATTCTTCGCGGCGACGGAGGTGAACGGCGCGAACACCTCCGCCATCTGCCGCCGGTACTCGGCCGGACCTGCTCCGAGCCGGGCGCGGCGGGCGTTCTCGAGCAGCCCGTACTGGGTCGGCGCACCTATGACCGAATGCTCGATCAGGTTCTCGTCGATGAACATCTCGTATCCGAAGCCGCGGTCCTCGAGTGATCCGATGGCGGTTTCGGTGAAGTCGGGTTTGTCGTCGCGGCGAGCGTAGAAGCGTTCGGTCGATATCGCGTCCGACCCCATGATCAGGGCCGTCTCCAGCCGCCCCGCGGCGATCGCGGCGGCGAATTCGGTGACCAGGCGCTGCGGCCCCTGACCGCCCACGACGTCGAGGACCGCGCGGGCGGGGGCGATTCCCAGCCGCCCGGCGACCGAGCGCGGATAGTTGTCCGACCGGCCCAGCGGAGCGGGCATCGGCCCCGAGATCTCGAACTGCCGCACACCGGCGATGAGCTCGATCGATGCGGCCACCCGCGAGAGGTCGGCCGCGGTGTCGGCGATGGCCCGCCGCGACGCCTCGGCCGCGAGCTCCACCGACGACATCCGCCGATAGTCCGGTCCGTCGATACTGTCGGAAATCTGCCCGACACCGACGATCACCGGGGTCCGTGGATCAATCAACACCTACCGCCTCGTATCGCGCCGGATCATCGGATACCGACGCGCCGATCACCTCGCCCGGCCCAGGACTTGTGCGGGACCGCGGTCACCAGGCCGCCGTCGACCACCGGCAACCGCGCATGGGCGGCACCCATCCGGCGCGAACCTCCGCTGATGAGTGCGACTTGCCGCTTACGCGTCCCATGCCGGGGACGCTATCACGAAAACTGGAACCTGTTCTAGATATCGCCCGCCACCCGGAGCGACCTCACGACAGCAGCCGCCGCACGATCCGGTTACCGAATCCGTAGCGGATGAGGCCGTCGAGACTCTGAATCGTCTTCTCCGAGTACGGGTACCAGATGCTCTCCCGCTTCGGCTGCCACCGATCGATCAGGACCGGCTGCGCATGGGTGAATCCACGCAGCGCGCCGGTGCCGTTGACCTGCCCCACACCGCTGTCCTTGCGGCCGCCGAACGGCGCTTCGGGCACGCCGTAGATCACGGCCGCGTCGTTGTGCACCACCGATCCGGTGGTCAGCCGGGCCGCGATGCGCCGAGCCTTGGCGGCATCCTTGGTGAACACCGAACCACTCAGACCGTATTTGCAGTCGTTGGCCAGCCGGACCGCTTCGTCCTCGTCTCGCACCCGCATGATCGCCGCGACGGGCCCGAAGGTCTCCTCGGTCATCAACTGCATATCGTGATGGACACCGATCACCACCGTGGGCTGGAAGTACAGGCCCTCGCCCGCATCGGCCGCACCGCCGACGACGATATCGGCGCCCTTGTCCCGCGCTTCGTCGATATGCCGGACCACGATGTCGCGCTGGCGATCCCAGAACAGCGGACCCATATCGGTCTCACCGGGGCCGTGGGTGATCGCCGCCGCCTTCTCGGTCACCAGCCGGATGAACTCGTCGGCGACGCTGTCGACGACGTAGATGCGCTCGACACTCATACAGACCTGCCCGGTGTTGAACATCGACAGGTACACCGCGCCGGAGGCGGCGCGCTCGAGGTCGGCGTCGGCGCACACGATCATCGCGTCCTTACCGCCCAATTCCAGTGTGTAGGGCAGCAATCGGGGCGCGCACGCGGCGGCGATCTTGCGTCCGGTACCGACACTGCCGGTGAAACACACCTTGTCGATATCGGCATCCACCAGCGCCGCGCCGGTCTCACCGTCACCGTGCAGCACCTGCACGACATCGGCGGGCACTCCGGCCTCGTGCAGTACCCGCGCCACCCACTCACCGGAGCGAGGGGTCACCTCCGACGGCTTGAACACGACCGTATTTCCGGCGACCAGCGCCTGCACGACCGGATTGAGCGACAGCACGAAGGGCGCGTTCCACGGCGTGACGACACCGATCACACCCAGCGGCTGATACTGCATGTAGAGCTTCTTGAACGGCTTGAGGTAGCCGTGGATCTTCTGCGGATGCGCTCGCAGATCGCGGCGCGCCCGAGCGGTCCAGTAGTTGAGGAAATCGCAGGCCGGCACGATCTCGACGCCGAGCGCCTCGGCCTCGGGCTTACCGGTCTCGGCGCGGATGGTCTCCACGATCTCCGCGCGCCGGGCCACGATCACACCGATCGCGGCTCGCAGGATCTCGACGCGTTCGGCGATACCGCGCGCCGCCCACGCGGGCTGCGCCGCACGCGCACGCGCCACCGCCTCCTGCACCTCGGCGGCGGTCTGCACCTCGAGTTCACCGATGTGCCGGCGGTCCACCGGACTCTCCAGGGCCAGCTTGCGCCGGTCGCTGTCGGTCGTCGGCAGTGCGTGCACGATGGCCATCGTCTTCCCCTCGTGATTGCTGTGTAACACAAGGGATGTCGCGGTCGAGCCCATCGCGCACCAGGACATCCCCACGGACTTGTAGACAACTTATCAAATCTGTCTACCCTTGGCGAGAACCTGTTCTAAATTTCCCACACGGCGCGACGGGCCCGACGCCCGGACTAGGAGGTCTTGTGCGGCACCGCCGCCACCAGCCCGCCGTCGACCACGAACTCCGATCCGGTGGCGTACGACGACTCGTCACTGGCCAGGAACAACACGAACGTCGCCACCTCCTCCGGCTGCGCCGGACGACCCAGCGGGATCGTGACCAGATCATCGGGAATATCGGCGGTCATCGGGGTCCGGATCAGACCCGGATGCAGCGAATTCACCCGGATGTTGTGATGCGCCAGTTCCAGTGCGGCCGACTTCGCCAGGCCGCGCACACCCCACTTGGTGGCGACATAACCGTGCGCCCACGGCGCACCGCGCAACCCCTCGATCGAGGAGACGTTCACGATCGAGCCACCCCCCGCGGCGATCATCGGATCGACCACCGCCTGCATACCCAGGAACGTCCCGGTCAGATTCACATCCAGAATCCGCCGCCACTGCTCCAATTCGAACCTGCGCAACGAATTGCCGTTGACGATGCCGGCGTTGTTGACCAGCACATCGAGTTTGCCGAACTCTCCGACCGCGGTGGCCACCGCCGCGTTCCACTGCTCGGGCTCGGTGACATCGAGGTGCGCATACCGCGCCGACGACCCCAGCTCGACCGCCAGCGCCTTGCCCTCGTCGTCGAGAATGTCGCCGATCACCACCGCGGCCCCCTCCGCCACGAGCAGCCGGGCATGAGCCGCGCCCATACCTCGCGAACCCCCACTGACCAGCGCAACTTTACCGTCTACACGTCCCATACCCGGGACGCTACCCGAACTCTGGACAACAATCCAGACACCTTTCCAGCACCCCGGTCGGCCCCCGAGCGAGCGGTTGCCCCGGCGCAATCGAGCCAGTAACGTCCAGACACATGTCCAGCACTCTGTCCGGTTAATCCCGCACGGCTCGATCGGAGAGTCATGGCATACGTCTCGTCGACCGCGACGGATCGCACGCGATCGACGCCGCCGAGAAGGCCGCCGACCGGCTCCGGCACACAACCCCCGCGTGGCCGACATGGTCGCGGCCGCCCGGGGCCAGTCGGCTGCGCCCATGGACAGAGGAGAGAATATGCCCATTCGTGTCGTTCACATCGGCACCGGCAATGTCGGGCGGCTCGCACTGGCCGGCCTCATCACCGATCCGCGGTTCGAGGTGGTCGGAGTGTGCGTCTCGTCCGCGGAGAAGGTCGGCAGGGACGCCGGTGAACTGGCCGGGCTGGACGTCAGCACGGGTGTGCGCGCCACCGACAGCCTGGATGCCGTACTCGCGCTCGCACCCGATTGCGCGGTGTATTGCGCGATGGGCGACACCCGGCCGCTCGAGGCGCTCGACGACTGCCGCAGCATTCTGGCGGCCGGTGTCGATCTGGTCGGCTCCGCTCCCGGCATGCTCCAATATCCCTGGCAGGTGTTGCCGGACAAGTACTTCGCGCCCATCGAGGACGCCGCGCGGGCGAGCGGCAAGAGCGTCTTCGTCACCGGCATCGATCCCGGATTCGCCAACGACCTGATCCCGCTGGCCTTTTCGGGCACCTGCCGCGATATCGAGCAGATACGGTGCTCGGAGATCGCCGACTACGCGACCTACGACGGTGCGACGGTCATGTTCGACGTCATGGGATTCGGCAAACCGCTCGACGAGGTGCCGATGCTGCTGCAGCCCGGTGTGCTGAGACTGGCCTGGGGTACCACCATCCGGCAACTCGCCGCCGGGCTGGACGTCACCGTCGACGAGATCACCGAATCCTATGAGCGCGAACCGGCTCCGGAGACTTTCGAGATCGCGGCCGGCCAGGTCCCGAAGGGTTCGGTCGCGGCGATCCGGTTCGAGATTCAGGGCCGGGTACAGGGACGCCCCCTGATCGTCATCGAGCACACCACACGGCTGCGCGAGGATCTGCGTCCCGACTGGCCCCGGCCCGCGCAACCCGGCGGCTCCTATCGGGTGGAGATCGTCGGTGAACCGTCCTACACCGTCGACATCTGCCCGACCAGTCGCCACGGCGACCACAACCACGCCGCGATCGTGGCGGCGGCGGGCCGCATCGTCAACGCCATCCCCGCCGTGGTCGCGGCGCCTCCGGGCATCCGCACCTCACTGGATCTGCCGTTGATCGCCGGAACCGTACTGCCGCACTGAATTCGGCGACCGCGAGGCCATCGCCGCTCGTCGATCGCGCACCTCCGATTCCACGCCCGCATCGACCACCGATAGTTTGCTGACTGTATGCGGCGACATCCGCCCGCCGCGACCGGATTGGAGCCGGCCGCGGAGCGGACACCGAGCGGCGATGGGAATGACCTCCCGCGCACCACAACCCATTCATTTCTCGACGGCGAACTCGAATCCACCGGGCTCACCTGGCCGAACGACGCACCCCGATCAGCAAACGCGACAGGACACCCCCGGGCAGACCTCAGGACAAAGGGTTGTCGCAACTCGAAATTCGCCACTACAGTCGGATTTGCTAGAAAGATGCTGACGGTTTCACCCGTCCGGCCTCGGCCAGCGCGGACGGTCGACCTCGAGGATGGACTGAGATGACCTTCCTGGCTCTCGGATATCTCCGCACGGATGTGTCACAGCGGCAACGCCGATGGGACGAGGCGCAGATACGTTCGCTGGCACGAAGACTGGGCTACGAGTTGAGCGAGATCATCCTCGCGGGCACCCACGAACCGATCCAGCGGCTGATGGATACCGTGATCGAGCTCAACGCCGAAGCGGTCATCGTCCCCACCGCCGACCATTTCGACGGTCACCTCGTACCGGCCGAACTCATCGAGATCACCGACGTCATCACGGTGTCGCCGGAACACACCTACGCCCGGTGGGCCACCGGTGAAGTACCGCGGCGTGAATGAATTCCGGACGCGCGCCGCGGGTTCGGCGTAGTGGGAGCCCGGCGCCCCCGTCGCGCTGGTCTCGCGACGCGGGCGCCGGGCTTCGGGCCGGTCAGAGGTGATCGGCGTCCACCACGGCCTGAGCGAACGCCGCAGGCGCCTCCTGTGGAACGTCGTGTCCGACACCGGCGAAGACGCGGTGGTCGTAGGCCCCGGTGAACTTGGCGCGATAGGCCTTCCCGTCGGCATTGGCGCCGTCGAAATCACTGCCGATGGTGATCGCTGGAACGGAGATCACGGGCCCCGCGGCCAAAGTGCGCTCCTCGGCGTCGAATTGGGGTTCGCCGGGTGCCAGCCCCAGCCGCCACCGGTAGTTGTGGACGACGACGGCGACATGGTCGGGGTTGTCGAACGAGCCGGCGCTACGCGCGTAGGTGGCGTCGTCGAAGTTCCACTTCGGCGAGGCCGTCTTCCAGATGTACTTGCCGAAATCGTGCACGTTGCGCTGATAGCCGAGCCGGCCGCGTTCGGTGGCGAAGTAGTACTGGTACCACCAGCCGGCCTCGGCGGCGGGCGCGAGCGGCTGCTGCTGCGCGGCCACATCGGTGATCAGATATCCGCTCACCGCGACCAGCGCCTTCACTCGCTGCGGCCACAGTGCGGCGACCACATCCGCGGTGCGCGCACCCCAGTCGTAGCCGCCGAGCACCGCCTTGTCGATGTGCAGGGCATCCATCAACGCGATGACATCGTGCGCGATCGCGGCCTGCTCACCGTTGCGGACGGTATCCGGGAACAGGAACCGGGTCGGGCCGAATCCGCGCAGATACGGGACGATCACCCGATACCCCTGGGCGGCCAGCCGCGGGCCGACGTCGATGTAGCTCGCCGGATCGTAGGGCCAGCCGTGCAACAGCACCACCACCGGCCCGTTCTGCGGACCGTATTCGACATAGGCGGTATCGAGCACCCCGGCGCGGATATGTTCGATCGGCCCGAGAGCGGTGTGTTCACCGGCGCCCACACCCAGAACCGAGGCCGGGGTCGGGGTCGACGGCGCCTCGGCGCCCGGCGCGCACGCCGCCAGCGACGCCGTGATCGCCGCTACCGCGGCCAGTTGTGCCCATCGTTTCCTGGTGAACATCCGCTCGTCTCCCGTGTCCTCATCCGCCGCGCCCACTGCCACGGCTGGGATGAGCACTACGTTATGAGTCGCGAACCCCCCGGCGCGCCCGTCGGATGACGGTATCGACGTACGTCATCCGGGCCGGATCACCGCGGCCCGGCGCGATCCGGGTCACGAGCCGATATCGAGTAGAGCTCGCGGTGGCGGCGCTGCCGGAATTCGCGCGGGGTCTCACCGAACGCCTCCTTGAACGCGGTGGAGAACCATGCCGGGGTGAGGCCGACCCGGCTCGCCAGCTGATGGACCGGCACGCTCAGGAACGCCGGATCCTCCAGGGAGCTGCGGGCAGCGCGTAATGCCTCCTCGCGCCGGATGTCACGAAATGTGGTGCCGGACCGTTGCAGGAGCGTCCGCACCTGCCGCGGCGACCAGCCCAGTGCCTCCGCCACGGCGGGCAGCCGGACATCGCGATAGCCGAGATTGGCGCGGACGTACCGACGGACCTGGTCGACCACCCGACCGTGATGGCTGCGCTGCGGTGTCGTATCGCCCTGGGCCAGCATGCACAGTAGTTCCGCGATCCGGCCGCAGACGGCGTCGAACTCCCGGCCCGTCAACGCCCCCGCCTCGGCATGAGTGCTGCGGATGAGGCCGTGGGTGATGCGACCGAGGCCGGAATCGAGGGTCAGTACCCGGGCGCGGTCGGCGAGAGACCCTATGCGACTGTCGATTTCGGTGCGCGGCACCTGAAACGCGTAGGCCTTCGACTGCGGGATGTGGATACTGCAGACCTCGTCGACGGTGGTCACCACACCGCCGCCGGGCCCGACTCCGACCTCCTGATCGCGGTAGCGCACGGTATAGCCGCCCTGCTGCGGGAACACGATCCAGTAGAAATCGTCCCCGGGCACGCGCTGGATGTGGAAACCGGTGCGATGGGAGGTGCGGGTGCCGCGCTGGTCCCAGTGCAGGAGCCGGTGGTCCACGGACTCCTGCACGGTCAGCGTGGCGCCCCAGTGCCCTTCTTCGCGGTAGTCGTGATCCATGGGCACGAACCCGTCGGCGATAGTGGTCCATGCTCGTGAGTTCCGCGCGGTCACCTGGTAGTGCCTCACTGCGACCCTCCATCCGTCGAGGTGTCAGGTGCCGAGCATGGCAGATTTCCCCACCGGGTCAACCGCGGCCACTCACCGGTCCTGGTGACCCGCCGGCGCCGGATCCGACGGCGGCACCGCGCCCAGCCGGATCGGAATCGACAGCGGTCCGATGGTGAAGAACGACGGCGAATAGGCGATATCGGCCGGATCGACGACGAGTTCGAGATCGGGCAGCCGCCGATACAGCGAGGCCAGTGCGAGCCGGCCCTCCAGCCGGGCCAGCCCGGCGCCGATGCAGTAGCGGGGGCCGTGCCCGAATCCGAGGTGATCACTGCGCTGTTCGCGGTCGATGTCGAAGCTGTCGGCGGTGTCGCCGTAGCGCTGCGGATCCAGACCGCAGGCCTGGTAGACCACGCCGACGGCATTGCCCTTCGGTATCGTGACGCCCGCGATGGTCACATCGGTGAGCGTGAACCGCCAGCTGGTCATCATGACCGAATGCCGGTAGCGCACCGTCTCCTCCACGACCTCGGCCCAGCGGTCCCCCGCCTTGGCGGCGGCGAGCTGTTCGGGATGTTGCGACAGCGCGATGATCGCGTAGCCGAGCATGTGCACCGTCGTCTCGTGGCCCGCGACCAGCATGATCCACAGCACCGCGACCAGTTCCTCGGTGGTCAGCTTGTCGTCGCGATCGCGGGCCTGTACCAGTCCGGTGGTGAGATCGTCGCCGGGTTCGCGGCGCTTGCTCTCGGCCAGATCCCGCAGATAGGTCAGCAGCCCGTTCTGCGCGGCGAACGCCTCCTCCGGAGAAGTGTTGTGGGACAACAGCACCGCGGTCCAGTTCCGCAGCCGCTTCCGATCTTCCGGCGGGATACCGAACAGCTCGCAGATCACCGCCATCGGCAGCGCCTCGGTGAACGCCGGAACCAGATCGACCCCGTCGCCGGCGGCCACCACCTCGTCGAGCAGTTCGTCGATGATCTGCTGGATGCGCGACTGCATCGCCTGCACCCGGGCCGGGGTGAACGCCTTGCCGATCATGCCGCGCAGCCGCCGGTGATCCTGTCCGTCCATGGTCGACAGATGCTCACCCTGCACGACCGCGCGCAGCGGCCAGTCCGGTGGAATCACTCCGTTGTGCAGATCGGGCCAATGTTTCGGATCGCGGGCGAAGGTGGCGTTGTCGCCCGCCAGGATTTCGCGCACGGCGTCGTGGGTCAGGGCGAGGTAGCCCGCCACCCCGCCGGGGAACTCGACCTCGACGACGGGGGCGATATCGCGTAGCCGCAGGCAGGTATCGAGCGGAGCCTCGTTCGCGGCAGGAAAGGCGGGCAGTGCGGTGGTCACGGGCATTCCTTTCACCTTGCCGGGCCCTGCCCCGGCATTCGCCGACGAGTATCACGCCCACCGCGTCCGGCCACCGCGCACTCGGGCGCACTCAGCCTCCCACCGAAAGAGCGCTGTCACCCACCGAAAGAGCGCTCGCGAAATCCACTGCCGGGCAGACGGTTTCCGTGCGGCGGCGGCCGTCCCGTGGTTGGTGAACTGCGCCCCGCTCCCGGCGAGCACAATCGACACCGCTCCGTTGTCCGAATCACTGCGAGGATGGTTCACGTGCCCGGTTCCGACATCATCGTCACCACACCGCTCGGTGATCTGCACGCCACGGTCGCGGGCACCGGCGAGACCATCGTGCTGTGGCCGAGTCTGCTGATGGACGCGAGTCTGTGGCAGGCCCAGGTCGACCATTTCTCCCGCCGCTACCGCACCGTCGCGATCGATCCACCCGGGCACGGCCGGTCCGCACCGCTGACCCGGGTCTTCGACTTCGGCGAATGCGCCCGATGCGTGGTCGCCGTTCTCGACCATCTCGGCGTGGACCGGGCGCATATCGTCGGCAATTCGTGGGGCGCGATGATCGGCGGCACCTTCGCCGCGACCTTCCCGGATCGGGTGCGAACCGCGGTGCTGCTCAACGGGACCGCGTCGCCGGCGCCACGACGCCAGCGACTCGAATACTCGTTCCTGCTGACGTGCGCGCGACTGCTCGGCGGCGTGCGACCGCCACTGACCCCGGCGGTGGTGCGGGCTTTCCTGGGCCCGACCAGCAGGCGAACACGACCGCAGGTGGTGGGCCGGGTCCGGACCGCCGCCGCGGCCCATGACGTCGCGTCGGTGTCCTGGGCGGTGCGGTCGGTGGTGATGCGCCGGCCCGACCAGCGCGCCCTGTTCGCCTCCATCACCTGTCCGGTGCTGGTGATCGCGGGGCGCGAGGATCCCACCTTTCCGCTCGCGGAGGTGGAGGCCATGGCACGCGCCGTGCCCACGGCACGGCTGGTCGTCCTCGACGATGCCGCGCATCTGGCCGCGGCGGAGGTACCCGAACAGGTCAACTCGCTGATCGCTGGGTTCTTCGAGGAACACGCGGGCACATCCTGAACCGCCCGCCCCCGGTCAGTCCCCGGCCGTCGCGAGTACTCCGGCCAATTCGGCGCGCGAGGTGATGCCGAGTTTCGGGAAGATGCGGTGCAGATGGGTACTCACCGTGCGATGCGACAGATACAGTCGCTGCCCGATCTCGCGGTTGGTCAGCCCTTCGGCGGCCAATTGCGCGATACCCAGTTCGTGTGCGGTCAGCGTGTCGCGGGCGTCGGGATCGCGGCGCGGACTGGTCTCGCCCGCACCGCGCAGTTCACGACGGGCCCGATCGGCCCACGGCCCCGCGCCCAGGGCGTCGAAGGTGTCGCGGGCCGCCCGCAGATGCGCGCGGGATTCGACGATGCGCCGCTGCCGCCGTAGCCATTCACCGAAGGCCAGCTGTATCCGGGCCCGTTCGAGCGGCCAGGCGGTGAGATCGGCGTCGAGCGCGGCGGTGAACCGGTTCTCGGCGGGATCCAGTAGCGCTCGCGCGCACCGCACTCCGATCCACAGCGCCGGGGACGGTGTGCGCCGGCCGAGGTCGCCGAGTTCGGCCACGATCGACTCGACCTCGCCGGCGCGGCCCGATCGCACGGCGGCCTCGGCGAGGTCACCCAGGATGTAGCCGCGCAGCGCGGGTTGATATGCCGGATCGGCGGGATCGAGGATGCGTTGCAGATCGGCCAGCGCGTCCTCGTACCGGCCCTGGCCGAGTGCGATGAGAGCGCGGGCGCGTTGCACGGTGGCCAGCACCGGACGTGCGGCGACGGCCAGCCCGATGCGTCGCGCCCGGTCGGCGGCATCGGCGGCGGCATCGAAATCGCCACGCAGCGCGGCGATTTCGGCGGTGACCGCGACCGCCAGCCCGTACATGTAGTGCTGGCCGGTTTCCGGGCCGAGACGCTCGGCTTCGGCGGCGGCGGTGGCGGCGCCGCTCAGATCTCCGGTGCGCGCGCAACTCCAGGCCCGCACCGCCAGCGCACGAGTCAGCAGGCCGAGCCGGCCTTGCGCACGCAGGCCGGGGATGGCCGCGGCGGAGAAGCGCGACGCGAGATCGAAGGCGCCGATCTGCAGGGACGCACTGCCGAGGTAGCGGTCCACCTCCGGGTCGGCGCCGGTCGTACCGGCCAGCGCGCGCAGCGCGGCCCATACCCGCGCACCACGTTCGAAGGGCGCCACGTACGCGGTGATCGCGACGATCCGGGGATCGTCGGCGGGCAGCGACATCGCGTCGGCGACCTCGAGCAGCACCCGGCGCGCCTCGGGGCCCGGCTCGG
This sequence comes from Nocardia spumae, assembly GCF_020733635.1. Lineage (NCBI taxonomy): Bacteria > Bacillati > Actinomycetota > Actinomycetes > Mycobacteriales > Nocardiaceae > Nocardia > Nocardia spumae. The sequence continues at coordinate 4,427,761 of NZ_JAJFZL010000001.1, forward strand.
ACCAGAAGCATCGCATCGCGGTGGCCCACAGGATCCGCATCGCCGACTCCCGATCACCTTCGGCGGCAACGGATTCGGCCAGCCGCGCGAGTTCGGTCACCCGGGCCGGATCCTCGCCGACACCGTCGTCGAAACCGCTCAGCAGCCAGGTCGCCAGGGCGCGCTGCCGGGGTGTGAGATCGCCGGCGGCGTCGAGCAGCCTGGTCACCGTGTCGCGATCGCCGGTCTCGACCGCCAGTTCGGCGGCACGCAGCAGCCGCTCGGCGCGCCGCGGTGCCGCCTCGCTCAGATACGCCGCTTGCTCCAGGGCCGTGACGGCCGCCGCGACACCGCCGCGTCGCAGAGCGCGTTCGGCGGTGGCTTCCAGGTCGTCGGCGGTGGTGTCGTCGGGTCCGGTGACGGCGGCGGCGCGGTGGCGCGCCGCGCGATCCGGCCGATCGACCAGAGTGTCCGCCACCGCCGCGTGGGCCCGGCGCCGCAGCTCCGGTTCGGCGGCCGCCGGGATCGCCGAGCACATCAGCGGATGCCGAAATCGCACCGCGCCGGAATCGATATCGATGAGGCGGGCGTCGAGCGCGGGCGTGAGAACGCCGGCGTCGACCGGGTCGCCCTGCAGCAGGGCCGCGGCCGTCAGCGTCTGCGCCACCGACAGTTCGTCGAGGGCCGCGACCAGCAACGCCGCGCGCGTCGGCGCGGGCAGTTGGTCGGCGCGCAGACCGAAGGCGCGTTCCAGCCGGTCGGTGAGGGGAAGTTCCGCCGCCGCGGCATCGACATCCGCGCGTAATTCCCTCAGCGCCAGCGGATTTCCGTCCGCGGCGCGCAACACCCGCGCGCGGATGCCCCGCTCCAGTCCGGGGACGTCGCTGTCGAGCAATTGCGCTGCCTCGTCCTCGCTCAGCCGCGACAGCGACAGCACCGCGAGTCCGGCGTCCGACAGCGGGGTGCCGGCACCGTCACGTGCGGTCGCGGCCAGCACGATCGGTTCGGATTCCAGTCGCCGCGCCAGGAAGGCCAGCACCGCCGCACTCGGACGATCGAGCCAGTGCAGATCCTCGACCACGACCAGCAGGGGTTGGTCGGCCGCCCGGTCCGACAGCAGGGTCAGCACCGCCGAGCCGATCAGGTACTCGGTCGGCGCAGGCGCTTCCGCGAACCCGAGGGCCGCGTCGAGGGCCGCTGCCTGGGGGGCGGGCAGCGCCGGAATGCCCGCGCGCAGCGGGAACACGATCTGATGCAGTCCGGCGTAGGGCAGATCCTGTTCGGCCGGAACGCCTGTCGCGCTCACCGCCCGCACGCCCGCGACCGATGCCATGGCCAGCAGCTCCCGCAGCAACGCGGACTTGCCGATACCCGCTTCGCCCTCGATCAGGACCGCACCGCCACGTTCGGAGATCCCGGCGATCATCTCGTCGAGATATTTGAGCTCCGATTCCCGCCCGACCAGCGCCATCCGCTCGCACTCCTGTCCGATTCCGGGACCGGCCGACGCCGATCACCGCAAGGCGGTATCACCGGCAATCGAGCCTACCGGCACCCGCGCGCTCAGAACGCCGCGACGACAGCGGCGGCGATGAACAGCACCTGCACGAGGGTGCGCAGCGGCAGCGGCATCGTCTTGATCCCCAGATCGGCGCGCGCCGCGCGCACGTTCGCCGGGAACATCACCACCAGCAGCGCCACCAGCGCGCCGGCCGCGATCGGTGCCACGGGCGGGATCAGCAACCCGATCGCACCGGCCGCCTCCAGCACACCGGTGAGGGTGACCAGCCCCGCGGGCGACGGCAGCCGCGGCGGCACCATCGCGATCAGGCCGTCACGACGCGGCTGCAGGAAATGGGCCGAGGCGGTGAGCAGGAACATCGCGGCCAGGCCGATGCGCAGCGCGTGTGGCCACGAGTCGAGCCAGTCGACGATATCCACCCAACCGGCCAGCCGGGCGAGTCCGGTGACGACGACGAGAACGATGAGCGGTGCCATGAGGACTCCCGGGGCCGCGATGCAATCTTGACAGTGGCTAGATTAGCTCGGATCGCCGGATCGGTCAACGGCCGCGCCCGAGCGGGGAAATACTCGGCTGCCTCGGAGGCGTTGGCACTGTTAAGGTCGGGCGGAATCGGAATCGGAATCGAGGAGACCGGACATGGTTGGTGAACTCGTCATCTCCGGATAAATCCGGAAATGCGGCCACCGGCGGGCGCGAGCGGCGCCGCCGCGGTGGCCATGTCGTCGTTCACTCACACCGACTTCCGAGGTCATATACACATGTCCGATGCTCGCATCGTTTGTTCGAACCTGTCGTTCACCTGGCCCGATGACACTCCCGTCTTCGAGAACCTGTCGTTCAGCGTCCCCGGTGGGCGGACCGGACTGGTCGCACCCAACGGCGCCGGCAAGACCACGCTGCTGCGATTGATCGCCGCGGACCTCACTCCCACCGCCGGTAGCGTCTCGGTGGACGGGGTGCTGGGCTATCTGCCCCAGAATCTGCCGCTGACCGGGGGTCTCACCGTCGCCGAGGTACTCGGCGTCGCACCGGTGCTGGCGGCGCTGGCGGCCGTCGAATCCGGCGACACCGACGAGGAACACTTCACCGTGATCGGCACCGACTGGGATATCGAGGAGCGCACCCGGGCCCAGCTGGACCGCTTGGGGCTCGGCGAACTGCCGCTGGACCGCCGGCTGCACACCCTCAGCGGCGGGCAGATCGTCACACTGGGACTGGCGGCGCAGCTACTGCGCCGCCCCGATGTCCTGTTGCTCGACGAGCCCACCAACAACCTCGATCTGGATGCGCGCCTGCGGCTCTACGACGTGCTCGCCGAATGGAACGGCTGCCTGTTGCTGGTCAGCCACGATCGCGCCCTGCTCGACCGCACCGATCGCATCGCCGAACTGCACGGCGGTGACATCCGTTTCCACGGAGGCAATTTCACCGATTACGAAGCCGCGGTCGCGGCCGAGCGCGAGGTCGCGGAGAAGAACATCCGCAATGCCGAACAGGAGGTCAAGCGGGAGAAGCGCGAATTGCAGCAGGCCCGTGAACGCGCCGCCCGGCGAGCCGGGACCGCACAGCGCAATCTCGGCAACGCCGGGCTGCCGAAGATCTTCGCGGGCACCATGAAACGCAACGCCCAGGAGTCGGCCGGGCGCGCGAGCCAGACCCACAGTGCGCGCCTGGACGCGGCGAAGAGCCGCCTCGACGAAGCCGGGCGGGCACTGCGCACCGATCACCGCCTCGCACTCGAACTGCCGGATACCGAAGTCCCGGCCGGGCGGACACTCGTGACCGCCGAACACCTCCGGTTCCGGCTCGGCGATCGTGATCTGTTCGCCGGCGACGGTGTCGATCTCACCATCCGCGGGCCGGAACGGATCGCCCTGACCGGTGCCAACGGCGCGGGCAAATCGACACTGCTGCGCATCATCGGCGGCGAGCTCACTCCCGACAGTGGGACCCTCACCCGCGCCGACGGGCGGATGGCCTACCTGTCGCAGCGGCTGGATCTGCTCGACCTCGACCGCACGGTGAACGAGAATCTGACCGACTTCGCCCCGCATCTGCCGGCGGCGCAGCGGATGAACCTGTTGGCACGCTTCCTGTTCCGCGGTCCCCGGGTGCATCTGCCGGTCGGCGTGCTGTCGGGCGGCGAGCGGCTGCGCGCCACCCTGGCCTGTGTGCTGTTCGCCGAACCGGCACCGCAATTGCTGCTGCTCGACGAGCCGACCAACAACCTCGATCTGGTGAGTGTCGGACAACTGGTCAACGCGCTGGATTCGTATCGGGGTGCGATCGTGGTCGTCAGTCACGACGAACGCTTCCTCGACGAGGTGAACGTCGGACGCCGGCTGTTGCTCGAGCAAGGCCGGCTCTCGGACAGCACGTCGGGGTCGGCACTCACCACTCCGGACTAGGTCCGGCCCGGTCCCGCCGCCTGCCGACTCGTTTCGGGTGCACCATAGGGATTCTCCGCATCCGGCATCCCGAACGAGCCGGCTCACGGCGGGTGACGAGCCGGGACACCGGGCACCGAAAGAATGTGTTTCGGACAGCGGCGCGCGGGGAACACCAGCATCCGGTGTCACTCGGATCGAGCGTAGGCGCGGATCGTGTGCACACCGCATGACCTGCCCGTAGCCGGAAGCGAGACCTGACCCACCGATCCATGACGCACCGGCGCTCGCCGTCACCTCCGCGACGCGGTCCGCCCCACTCCCCGGGCATCGCGACCGGGTGCATCTCCCGCACTCCGGCCAGGACACGTCACTCACCATTCGATCGATCGAAACGCCGCCGCCACAGACCATATCGGCGGATTCGGCGATCCTTGCGTGTCCGCCGACAGGGCGGTCGAATCGAAAGTCGTTCCGGTACAGAGTATTTCACATTCGAGATCGCAGAATGAGGCGTCGATACGAGGATTTCGTGGGTAGAGTTTCTTGCGGTTGTGATTCGACGGCCCGCGGGGTCGCGGCCGATGACGTGGAAGTAGATGAGGCTCCGATGACCATCCCGGTGACGCTGCGAGATCGGTTGATCCAGGCCACCATTCACCTCTTGTCCACCGAGGGCCTCGGCTCGCTGACCGTGCGCCGCGTCTCGCAGATCTGCGACGTCTCGACGATGGCGATCTACTCCAACTTCACGGGAATGCCCGGACTGCTCCGCGCCGTCGGCTCGGCGGGCTTCGCTCAGCTGTCGGCCCGGCTGGCCGGATGCGGCCGGTCCGACGACCCGCTGACCGACATTCTGGTGCTGGGCTTCGCCTTCCACGACGAGGCCTTACGCAAACCGGAACTGTTCCGAGTGATGTTCGCGACCGAACCGCCGAAGGTCGAGGTCGAGTTGCATCGCGGCAACATCCTGTCCGGGACCGGCGATTGCGACTTCGACAACTTCGCCGAAAGTTTCGACCACATGGTGTGCGCGACCCAGCGCGCGGTGGACGCCGGACTGGTCCGCACGGGCAACGCGCGCGCGGCCGCGGCCCAGTTCTGGACCGGGCTCTACGGATTCGCGCAGCTCGACCTGGCCGGGCTCTACGGTGACCGAGGGGTGGGTGAGGTGCTGCTGCCCTCGATGGTGAACATCATGATCGGGATGGGCGCCGATCCGGACCGGATGCGGCAGTCGGCGAGCCGCGCGGTGGAGCGAGGCCTGTCACCGGCCGCGTGAACCGCGCCGCCGTCGTTGCCGGATACGACGACGGCCCACCCCCGAGGGGGTGGGCCGTTCGGTTCGGGCCGAGCTATTTCACGGTCACCGTCATGGAGAACCGCTGTCCCGGGTTGCCCTGATCCCACGGCCGCACCGACACCAGGCTCAACCGGGTGCTGCCCGCGCGGGCGGCGGTGAAGGTCCAGACGCTGGTCCCGGGCGCTCCCGGCATCACACTGCCCGGCCGGAACACCGGGTCACCCTCCTGGGCGAGCACGCCGCGATCGACCTCGCCGATCTGCCAGACATATCCGGTCGACGGGTTGTCCGGCAGAGCGACCGCCAGTTCCTGACCGACCGACAGATCCGTGTTCCCGCCATCGCCATCGGTTCCGACGATGATCGGCTCCGAGACCGCCTGCACGACGCCGGGCACAGCGGGAATCGGGTCGGCCCCGGCAACCGCATCCGCCCCACCGGCAGCCACCGCCAAACCGAAAACAACCATCAGCAAAGGTGTACGCACCGCATTCCTTCCATATTCGAACGGCGCTCACACCCTACAGTCGCGGTCAGCTCAGTAATGCCAAACCACCATAGGCACCGGAGAATTCGGGATGCCCGCCTCCCTCCACGGGATGGTCCGGCCGCCACAGCGGCAACTGGACCAGGCCCGGTTCCAGCAGCGGCCAGTCGTGGAAGAATCCGGCGATATGGTCCTTGTCGCGCAGCACGATCTCGGTCGAGGTGCGCCCCGACAACTTCTGCGCCTCCAGCACCTCGGCCGGCTGGCCGTCGGCGGTGGCATGGGTGATCGCCAGATAACTGCCCGGGACGACGGCCTGCTGCAACCGCGCCACACAGCCGGCCGGATCGGCCTCGTCGGGCACGAAATGCAGGACACCCAGCAGCAATACGGCGATCGGACGGTCGAAATCGAGTACCTCACGCACCAGCGGATCGGACAGGATGCGCGCGGTATCGGCCATATCGGCCTGGATCACCGCGGCATGCGGATTACCGTCCAGGATCGCGCGGCTGTGCGCCACCGCCACCGGGTCGATATCGACATAGACCACCCGCGCCCCCGGATGGCGCGCCTGGGCCACCTCGTGCACATTGCCGACGGTCGGAATTCCGGAGCCCAGATCCAGGAATTGGGTGATACCCGCATCCACCAGATAACGCACACAGCGCCGCAACAGATCTCGATTGGCGCGCATGGTTTCGGCGACATCGGGCGTGAACGCCTCGATCTGACGCGCCAATGTGCGATCGATCTCGAAATTGTGCATCCCGCCGACGAAATAGTCGTAAACCCGGGATGCGCTGGGACGATCCAGGTCGATGCCTTCGGGCGCCCAACCAGGTCTGGTCATCGCAACCTCTTCCGAACTCGGCCCCGCCGGAAGACGAAGCCTCGCAATCGTATTCGACACGCTTGCGAAACTCCCGCAGTTCACATGAAGTCCATGCCCCGGCTACGATCATCGACATGGCGTGGGATGGGTCCGAACACGACGGTCCGCACGCCGACCTGGCGCATCGATGGGCGACGGCGCTCGGCGGCGGGGTCCGCGATCACATCGTTCCGATGAGTGTGTCCGAGGCACGCCACCTGCTACTGACCCTTGCCCGGGGTTTGCTCGACGCCGCCGAATCCGGCGGAACCGCACGCGCCACCGAACTCGGCGGCGAGCTCGCCCGCGCACATTTCGTCGGCGACGAGGTGCTGGGACGTACCATGACCGTTCTGGCAACCTATTTCGCCGAACTCGACATGGCCTCGGGTCGGGCCGCCGAACTGATCGGCGCCTTCGCCGTCGGCTACGTACGCGCGTTCCGGGCATGGCTGCTCAGCGAACAGGAAAGTGTGCGCACCGCCGAAATCGCGGCGCGCAGTGTGGTGGAGGAACAGTTGCGCGCCAGTGAGGCCCGTTTGCGGGCCGTGTTCTCCCAGGCCGGTATCGGCACGGGGCTGTCGGATATGTCCGGCCGGATCATCGAGGTCAACAACGCGTTCGCCGCGATGCTCGGCTACGAACCGGAGCAGATGTACGAACTCGAGGTCACCGACCTCACCCATCCCGACGATCCGCCGGGCATGTGGGAGTTGTACGCCGGCGTGCTGCGGGGCGAACACGAGCACGCCCAGATGGAGAAGGCCTACCGTCATCGCGACGGGCACACGGTCTGGACCAATATCAACGTCTCACTGATCCGCGACGATCACGGCCGACCCCAGTACACGCTGGTGCTGGTCGAGGACATCTCCGAACAACGGGAACTGCGCGAGCGGCTCAGCTACCGCGCCCATCACGATCCGCTGACCGGCCTGGCCAACCGATCCCGGTTCTTCGACGCGCTCACCGAGGCCTTCGCCGATCCCGATGCGCGGGTGGGACTCTGCTACGTCGACCTCGATCACTTCAAGGCCGTCAACGACACCTTCGGCCACTCCATCGGCGACGAGTTGCTCACCCGCGCCGCGGCCCGGCTGTGCGCGTGCGCGGTCGGGGAGAACAATCTCGTGGCCCGCATGGGCGGCGACGAATTCGTCATCCTGGTCCCCCGCACCCGCCGCCGGCGCGAATTGATCGATCTGGCCCGCACCGTGCTCGACGCGTTCACCGTGCCGTTCGACATCGACGGCCATCGGCTGCGGATCGGGGTGAGTATCGGCGTCATCTCCGAACAGGCCGCCGAGACCACCACCGAGGAACTGCTGCAGGCCGCCGATTCCACGATGTACTGGGCCAAGACCGACGGCCGCGGCCGCTACGCGGTCTTCGATCCCAGTCGCCGGCGGCGCGAGCACACCCGGGCCGAACTACTCGCGGACCTGCCCGGAGCGCTGGCGCGCGGTGAATTCTTCCTCGACTACCAGCCGATCGTCTCGCTGGCCGATCATCGCCCGGTCGCGGTGGAAGCGCTTGTGCGCTGGCATCATCCGCAACTGGGCATTCTGAGTCCCGCCCGGTTCATCGATCTCGCCGAGAACGGCGGTCACATCATCGCGCTGGGCACGGTGGTGCTGGAACAGGCGTGCCGGGAGGGTCGGCGCTGGTGCGATCGGTTCGGTGAGCAGGCCCCGGTGGTGAGCGTGAACGTCTCCGCCGAGGAGGTCGCCGATCCGGCGTGGCTCGAGCGGGTGCAGAAGGTGGTGGCCGACACCGGAATCGCACCCGATCGTCTGCAACTGGAGCTCACCGAACGCACGTTCATGCATGCGATCGGCCGCCCGCTGCAGGCGTTGCATACCCTCGCCGAGTCCGGAATCCGCATCGCCATCGATGATTTCGGTACCGGCTACTCCAATCTGGCCTATCTGGGCCAGCTTCCGTTGCATGTGGTGAAACTCGCCGGACCGTTCATCCACCGCATCCGCAACGCCGGAACGGTCGGCCGCAGCGATCTGCTGATCCTGGAGACGATCATCGATCTCAGCCACGATCTGGGATTGAGTGTCACCGCCGAATGTGTGGAGACCCGGCATCAGGCCGACCGGCTGCTGGGATTGCGCTGCGATACCGCCCAGGGCTGGTACTTCCACCACCCGGTCCACGCCGATGTGATCGCGGACCTGCTCGAGCGTGAGCTCACCGCACCCGGATCTCCACCGATCGATCTGCCGGCGGTGCTTCCGGATCCGCACGCTCCCTGAGGCTTCCGGCCCCCGGTGGTGAGGTGCGGTGAGCACCTCACCACCGGTGTGCACCCTTACCGGATCAGAACGCGGTTCCGCCGGTGGCCGCGCTGCGACCGTGCTTCATGATCACCGCGCCGACCAGTGCGACCGCCGCCGCGGCAGCGACGAAGTAGAAGCCCAGCTCGTACCCGCGATCGGCGAACAGCAGCGGAATATCCTTGGTGGCCACGTGATTACCGGCCACCGAGATCTCGGCGCGTACCGGATTGGCGTTCAGGAACGCGGTGGCCACCGCGATACCGATCGCGGCACCCATCGAGTTCATCACTCCCAGCATGCCCGCGCTGATGCCCTGCTGTTCAGCGGGCACTCCCTCCACGATGAGGTTCGGTGTCGAGGCGTAGTACAGGCCGAAGGCGAGACCGTAGACGGCGCTGATCACCGCGATGACCGGCCAGCTGTGTTCGAAGACGCCCAGGGCCGTCGCGGTCACCGCCATCACGCCCAGGGCCACGATCAGCGGCAACCGCGCACCCGAGCGACGGATCCAGAATCCGCCGATCAGGCCGGCGATCATGCCGACGATCGCCTGCGCCAGCGTCACGTTCACGGCGAATCCCAGCAGGCTCAGATCGTCGCCGTAGGTGTAGCCCGGATCGAGGCTCACCTGGACGGCCTGCGCCGGCAAGGTCTGCCCGGTCTGCGCCTGGATCTCGGCGATCGTGCCCTGCACGACACCGGCGGTGACCTCCGAGGCCGGCGGCGACTGGGTCATGTATCCCACCGCGTAGCCCTGATAACCGATCATGAACGAGGCCAGTAGCGCGATGAACAGCACGACGCTCACCCGCGGGTTGAACAGCAGTTTCATATCCATGATCGGCTGGCGCACCCGAAGCTCGACGAGCGGAAAGGCGGCCAGCAACACCAGTCCGGCGATCAGCCATACGAGGGTGGACGGCTTCGACCAACCCCAGTCCTGCCCCTTGTCCAGGTAGATCAGCGTCAGCGTCGCGCCCGCGGCCAGCAGGACCGCACCCACCACATCCAGTCGCTGCGGTGTGCGCAGCTTCGATTCCGGCACGATCAGCGCCACCAGCGGAAGCATGATCAGGGTGAACACGAACAGGAACCAGAAGATCGCCCGCCAGGTGTGGTGATCGACGATGTAGCCGCCGATCAGTGGCCCCGCCACCGCGGAGACGCCCAGACCGGTGGACGCGACACCCAATCCGATCGGCACGTACTTGCGCGGCATCAGATCCCGGATCAGGCCGTAGGAGATGATCGCCGTGGCGATCGCGGTGGCCTGCAGACCGCGCCCGAGCAGGAACAACATCCAGTTGCTGGTGGTCGCGCACAGTGCGCAACCGATCAGGAAGAGCACCCCGCAGAGCAGGAACATGCGCTTCTTACCCCAGATATCGCTCATCTTGCCGATCAGCGGTGAGGCCGCGGCGCCGATCACACCGAAGATGATGATCGCCCAGTTGATGTTGGCGCCCTGATCGGGGAACGTCGGCGCGATCTGACGCAACGCCGCCGACACCATGACGAACTGCATCGGCGCGACTTCGGTGAAAAGCACGATGACCGCGAGCACCGTGAAGATGCGCAGCGGCGACGCACCGTCGAGCCGGCCGCTCGTATCGGCCGGCTCCGGCGGTGTCGTGGCTTCGAGGGAGGTGGACATTGGCGTCCTCCAGGTGACAGGTGAACAAGATGGCGTGAACCGTGTCACATTCCTGAAGCCCGGAGTATCAGCGAGCCCGGTCAGTGGGACCGGTCTCACTGATACACCTCTCGATTACCCGTCTCACCGAACCCGGTACCGGCGGCGACCGGTGCAGGGCACAATGCTGTGATGCTCAACTTGTACTACGGCTTGTTCTACCTACTGCTCGAGGGAGAACGGCTGAGTCACATCCTCGGATTGTGAACTGCCACCGCAGCTTTCCGGTGCTGCGAGGGCGGGTCAGCCGATATTCGCCGACAGGTCCGGGGCCATCCGGTACACCTCGTCCCGCCAGTTGTTCCAGGCGTGGATTCCGTAGGCCGGGAAGTCGTAGGCGACATTGCGCGCCCCCAGCGACCCCATGCGCACCTGGAACGACCGGGTATTGGCCAGCGCCAGCGCCTCGAGACCCATCCCGTTGACAGTTCCGGCGTTCGGCCCGTCGGCCGCGGTCGGCAGACCGCTACCCGCCGAGATCCACAGCCGGGTGTTGTTCTGAATCAGCCGGGGCGCGAAGACGAACGGGTCCATCCGCAACCACTGCGGCCCCCACGGCGGAGCCATCGAATCGACGTTGTAGCCGCCGGCATCGAGCATCGCGACCCTGATCGCCTCCCGCATACCGGGCGCGGAGATGTTGAGGTAACCGGAGAAGGACCCGGCGAAACTGAACTGATCCGGATGATAGGCAGCCAGCGTCAACGCGGCGCTACCACCCATCGACAGCCCGAAGACACCGTTGCGGTCGGCCCGGAAACCCAGCCGGTCACGCAGCGCGCTGCGCAGGTTGCCGGTCAGGAAGCTCTCCCACTTGTAGGTGTAGGACTTACCCGGACCGCCGGAGAACGCGTCCAGTGCACCCGATCCCGAAGAGGAGCCGGCCGCCGACCCGGATCCGGGCGGTACCCCCAGGAAGCTCGAGGGCGCGTTCCAGTCCGCGTAGAAGCTGGACTGGCCGCCGACCGGCATCACGACGTTGATATTCCACGAGGTCAGCAGGCGGGCGATATCGGTTTCGATCTCCCACCCGTTGAGGTCGTCGCGGGCGCGCATCCCGTCGAGGGCGTAGACCACGCGATCGGTGTTGCCGTCGGCCGCCCGGAAGATCCGGGACTTGACCGGGCCCATATTCGAATCGACCCAGAAGTCGAACCCGGACGGATCGAAGGCCGCGGCCGCCCGCGGTACCTGGCCCGACACCGCGGCGGTCAGCGGCACGAACACTGCCAGCGCCAGGGTGAGCACGGTCCGCCCGAGCGTCGTGCCGGTGCGGCCGGATCTCGGCCGACGACGCAATCTTCGCATGTAAAAGCACCTTTCGTGATCGAACGCCGCGATCCGCGACCCCCTGACGCATCGAGACGGTGCGCAGTACCACCGCCCGACTCCGGCCTCGGCGGAGTCGCCGCACTGCGCGTGTCACGCTCGTATCGACCGTTCGACCGGCACCGTTACTGAAATGTGATGTTTACTTCCGAGGCGGCCGTTTCCGCATAACAGACATACCGACCGAACCTAGGCGGCGGACGGATCGGACGCCCGCACCCCGGCATCGTCCAGCGCGATCGTGCGAGCCACCTTCTGCGGAGCCCCGCCGATGAGCCCGCGCCACGGCAGATAGGGCAGCATCCGCACGTTCAGATTGCGGAAGGCGATCATCACTCTGCTGTTCGGCGCGTACCACGCACCCACCCCTTCGGCGAACTTCTGACAGGCGTCGACCATCGGACGCATGCGCTGTTCGTACCGCGCGAAGGCGATGCGGTGATCACCGGTGGCCGCGGCCAGTTCGGCGGCCAGCACATAGGCGCCGACCAGCGACAGGTCCGCACCCTGCCCCGACAGCGGTGAGGCGCAGTACCCGGCGTCGCCGACCAGCGCCACCCGACCCGACGACCAGGTCTGCATCCGGATCTGCGCCATGGCGTCGAAGTAGAAGTCCGGTGCCGCGGGCAACTCTTCGAGCAACGCCGGCACCTCCCATCCCTCCCCGGCGAAGGTTTCGGTCAGAATCTCGCGCTGGCGCGCGGTATCACGGTAGTCGTAGTCGAGCGGTTCCGACGCCCACGCGAAAATCGCCTTGGCCTCGGAGTTCGACCGCGCGCTGTAGCTGCCGGCGATCTTTCCGGGCGAGTTGTAATCCAGTTCCCAATGGTCGAGGCCGAGCACATTGGGGATGGTGTAGATCGAGATGTAGTAGCCCATGTGCCGCAGGAAGTCCGACTCCGGCCCGAAAACCAGTTTCCGGGTGTTCGAGTGCACTCCGTCGGCCCCGACAACCAGGTCGAAGGTCCGCGGCCCGGCCTGTTCGAAGACCACGCGCACACCCTCGTCGTCCTGGCTCAGCGCGGCGATCGAGTCGCCGAACAGGTATTCCACGTCGTCGCGGGTCGCCTCGTAGAGCACTTCGGCCAGATCACCGCGCTGGATTTCGGTATCGCCGTCCGCACCGACGCCGTTGAAGGTCTCACTGTCGATACTCGCCCGCACCCGCCCGGCCGCATCCACATACGACGTCCCCCGCTTCCCGGTGCTGCGTTCGTGCACGTGCTCCAGCAGCCCCATGCGGCGCACCACCTCGGTGGCCGTACCCAGGACGTCGATGGCTTGGCCGCCGGCTCGCAGGGAACCGGACTTCTCCACGATCGTCGGTTCGAAGCCGTGGCGCGCGAGCCAGAACGCGAGGGCCGGCCCCGCGATGCTCGCACCGGAAATCAGGACTCTGCGGTTGCTCATCTGCTGCATGGCACGACGGTACGACAAAATTGCGCAACTGCGCAAGACGTCCGTCTAATGCGGATGCGCTACTCTGTTCGGCATGGGTAATCGCGAGGATCTGCTGGCGGGCGCGCAGCGCTGCCTGTTCGACAAGGGGTACGACCGAACCACCGTGCGCGATATCGCGACAGCGGCGGGGGTGAGCATGGCCGCGATCGGCTATCACTTCGGCACGAAGGAGGCCCTGCTGGGCGAGGCGCTGGCACAGGCGACTCGCGAGTGGGGTGACGACCTCGCCGGAGCCGTCGCGAATTCACCCGCGGCCGCCGATCATGGCGCCCCCCGGTTCGAGGCTCGCTGGGACGCGGTGATCGACAGCATCGCCGCACATCACGGTCTGTGGTCGGCCACCTTCGACGCGCTGGCCCGGCCGGATATTCGCCGGCGACTGGCGGACAATCTCGGCGAGGCCCGCACCGGCCTGGCACACCTGCTCGAGGACATCGACGAGCCGGACACCGCGGTGTCCGGCCGCGCGACCGCGCCGTCTTCGGACGCCGATGCGGTCGGCGCCCTGTGCCAGGTGTTGCTCACCGGCCTGGCCGCCCATCAACTCATCGACGCCCAGAGCACACCCCGCGGGCGCGATCTCGCCCGCGCGATCCGCTTCCTCGCCGCACGGATCGATAGTGAGAACGAGCCGGAATAGAGATGATCCCGGCACTCCCCGCGCCGGACCTACTTGTCCGGGAAAGACACCGAGAATCCGACGGCGATGAGCGCGGCGGCGATCACGGACAGAATGGCGATGCTCCACATGGCGGACCTCTTCGATTGTGGGCCAAGCGGATTCACCATAGCGTGAGCGAGGTCACAGAACGACCGGAACGGAATCATTCGGAACCCATTGCGCGCCAGCGCCGCGGCGACACTCCGGCGGTGGTCCGAAATACCCTCGCGAAGTATCCCGGATCGGAAATCCCTACCCGGCGGGCGATCTCACCGATAGGCAGATCCGTGACCGCCAGCAGGCGGCGCGCCTCCGCCATCCGCCGCTCGATGATCCAATCCTGAACCGTCCGCCCCGTTCTGCGGCGCACGACGGTGGTCAGATGGCCCGCCGACATACCGACCGCTTCGGCCACATCGCGTAACGACAGTTCCGCACCGAACCGCGCACCGATGACATCGAATACCGCCGCCAGCAACGGTTCCCCGTTGCGCCGCAGATCGCCCACCGAGTCGACCGCGATCCGGGCCAGATCGATGAGCAACAACGTCACATAGGCCAGCGCCGCTTCCCGATATCCGTCCTCGCGACGCGCCAATTCCGACTCCAGGGACTCGATCATGCTGTCCCACATCGCTGCCCGCTCGGCGGGAAGTTCGAGCCGCAACAGGCCACCGCGCCGGCCGTGTAGAAACGGGAACAGCAGAGGATGCGCACGCCAGGCCGGCCACGGCGCCCGTCCCGCGCCGTCGAGCGCCAGCGGATCGAAGGTCACGACCACACAACCGTCGAGCACCGGCGTTCCCGCCGCGTCGATGACCTCCCCCGCGGCCACGACATACACCGCGTCCGTCCCCGGATTGCGCAGCAGCGCCGGAAATTCGTGAATATGGCGGTGACCGGTCGTGGACGCCACCGGTACGTCGATGTGCACCACCGATACCGGGGCCACGGCCGGATCGCCGCGGTAGCCGTAGACCGGCACTCCGTCGCGATGTCGCACCGCCCGGGCCATCTCGAACAGGTCCCCGCTCATGCGCCGATAATAGTCCTACTTTTGCCGAATATCCCCCGACAATACTGGCCTCGGCACCGGCACCATCGATTCATGACCGAAAATAATCCACGCCGGGCGACTCGGACCGCGGACGACAGCCACGACTATCTGCCCGCCGCGGGCCGGGACTCCCTACTCCCGTTCTACGATCTACTCACCCACCTGGTCGGTATGCCCAAGATCTACGACACCCTCCTCGACTACGCGGCGCTCCGGCCCGGAGACCAGGTCCTCGAAATAGGGTGCGGTACCGGCAATCTCATCGTGCGCGCGAAGCGAGCCCAGCCCACCATCGTGGCGGTGGGCTCGGATCCGGACCCACTGGCCTTGGCACGCGCGCAGCGAAAAGCACGCGGACTGATTGGAATCCGCTTCGAGCGCGGATATGCCCAGCGCCTGCCGTTCCCGGACGGGACGTTCGACCGAGTACTGTCGTCGCTGATGTGGCATCACCTGCCCGACGATGTCAAAACAGCGGCAGCGCAGGAGATCCGGCGCGTACTGCAGCCGGGTGGCAGCCTGTATCTGGTCGATGTCGGCGGCCACATCACCGCCGCCGACGGGTTCAACGCGCGCCGCGCCCTGCACAACCCCTACGTGGCCGACAATCTGGGTGACGGAATCCCGGCACGATTGGCGGCCGCGGGCCTGGACTGCGCCGAGATCGCCTCCCGGAAGCTGCGGCGCATCGGCCGCATCACCTACTACCGCGCCTCCCGTCCGGACTGACCTCCCCGCGCCGCGTCGCTGCCTGTCGAAACCGGGCGGCGACGCGAATGCCGGGCCTGCCCGCCTCGCCGATCATTCATGCATAGATGCTTATATGTCCGTGAGATAGTGTGTCCTGCGGATAGTGGTCGGTGCGGGCCGTGATCGGCCCGCACCGTCACCGTCGCTATCGCTTGGAGCGATCCCGCTTCTCGCGCACACGCACCGAGATACGCACCGGAGAACCGGCGAAACCGAATTCCTCGCGCAGGCGGCGCTCCAGGAAGCGGCGATAGCCGGCCTCCAGGAATCCGGTGGTGAACAACACGAAGGTCGGCGGCCGGGTGGTCGCCTGGGTAGCGAACAGTACTCGCGGCAACCGCCCGCCCCGCATCGGCGGCGGCGTGGCGGCGATGACCTCCTTGAGCCAGGTGTTGAGGCGGCCCGTCGGAATGCGCTGATCCCAGGAGTCCAGTGCGGTTTCCATTGCCGGGACGAGCTTCTGGACGGCGCGGCCGGTGTGAGCGGAGATGTTGACCCGCTGTGCCCACGGCACCCGCACCAGTTCCCGCTCCACCTCACGCTCGAGCTGATAGCGGCGGTCCTCGTCGACCAGATCCCACTTGTTGAATGCCAGCACCAGGGCGCGGCCGGTGTCGGCCACCATGCCGATCACCCGCAGATCCTGCTCGGTGATCGGTTCCGACGCGTCGATCAGCATGATCGCTACCTCGGCCGCCTCGATCGCGGCCTTGGTTCGCAGCGAGGCGTAGAACTCGGTCCCGTCGGCATTGCCGACCTTGCGGCGCAATCCCGCGGTGTCGACGAAACGCCATGTCTTACCGCCCAGTTCGACCAGCGAATCGACCGGGTCGACGGTGGTGCCGGCGACATCGTGCACCACCGAGCGTTCGTCACCGGACAGCTTGTTCAACAGACTCGACTTACCCACATTGGGTTTACCGACCAGCGCGACACGACGCGGTCCCCCGCCGCCGACCCCCTCGCGCGGGGTTTCCGGCAGGACGGCCAGCACGTCGTCGAGCAGATCGCCGGTGCCGCGGCCGTGTGCCGCCGAGACCATCCGCGGCTCGCCCAGGCCCAGCGACCACAACACGGCGGCATCGGCCTCGGCCTTCTCGCCGTCGACCTTGTTGGCGACCAGGATCACCGGAGTCTTGGAGCGGCGCAACGTCTTCGCCACCGCCTCGTCGGTCGCGGTCGCGCCGACGGTGGCATCCACCACCAGCAGGATCGCGTCCGCGGTATGCATCGCCAGTTCGGCTTGGCGCGCCACCGATTGCTGTAGCCCCTTGGCATCAGGCTCCCAGCCGCCCGTGTCCTGCACCAGGAATCGGCGTCCGGCCCAGCTCGCCTCGTAGGAGACACGGTCGCGGGTG